>FR887287.1:6840-29146 GCA_000436755.1 Clostridium sp. CAG:253
CCAGTGCTAAGGCACTGGCGACAGCGACTGCAATAGCCGGAGTTACAGGAATTGAACCGCTTATAAAAGGTGTTCAGTATGTAATACTTGCAATAATGGCATTTGAAGAGTCATGTATAGATGTTGCGGCACTCCTTGACGGCAGGCAGATTCCCGTTTTGAAAAAAATGACTGATATAAAGATAACATATGAGGAAATATGTCTAGCTACAGGAGAATTATTACAAAGTAAAGCAAAACAATATGAAAAAAGCGATGGAAAGCTTGCATCAAAGTATATTGACTACAAAGAATACTTATTTTGTTTTGCAGCATTGGTGTCAACACAAAAGATTAGAACAAGAATGTTTGATATTATCCAGTTTGATTTGAGAAAAAGATATAACGAAAGTTTTCGTATTTATGATTGTATTGTGGCAGCAGATTTTGAAATAGCATATGAAATGAAGTTTATATTTCCTTATATGTGGAAAATTTACGGAAAAAATTTGAAATTCACAAAGTTTGAAAGGCGGGTGATTACAAGTTACGGATATGAGAGATAAGACCGGATATAACAAGCAGAAAAAGTGGGATTTAAAAGCATCTGTTACAGTTGAAGCTTCGTTATGTGTACCGTTATTTTTTATTATGGTATTCTCATTTTTTTATGAATTTAATGTCTTGTTTGAAGTGAATAAAAATCATATTCAACTTGCAGATGCCGCAGCGGATTATTCTGTATATGGGACAAAAACAGATACATTGAAAAGTATATTTGGTAACAGTCACATTATAATGTGGTCTGAAAATGAAGGATATAAAATATGTTTCATGAGATACAAGATGAAAAATCCTGTTTTGTCAGGCAGGCTTACTAACCATAGGATTTATCAAAGAATTGTTTTGAGTGATTATAAGGGAAAAAGTATGTGTTCTGATGCAGAAGAGTCAGAGAGAACCGTTTATATTACAGAAAGCGGAAGTGTTTATCATGACTATTTTGACTGCACATATTTGAACCCAAGCATTCAGAGAGTTTCAGTAAAAATTATTGATAAAAAAAGAAATTCATCCGGAGGAAAGTATAAAAAATGCGAATTTTGTTACAGAACAGAGGATGGTTTAAATACTTACGTTTATATAACAACTTATGGAGACAGGTATCATTGTACTAAAAAATGTCATGGAATAAAAAGATATGTAAGAAAAGTAAAAATATCGGAAATAGGCGGTATGCCTGAATGCAGCAAATGTAAAGGGAGGGGGTGATAAGGTTATATGTTTGTAAGTATTATATTATTTTTATGCATCGGGATATGTACAATAACTGATATTTTAAGAAAAACAGTTGATATAAGGGTACTATTGGCGTTTTCGTTAATTCTTGCAGTTTGCTGCTATTTTGAAAAAAATTATAATATTGAAAGTTTTGTGGCAGGCATCGGTATTAGCATTCTGATGGCAGGCATTTCGATTTTAAGTAGGGGAGCTGTAGGAATGGGAGATGTATGTCTTTATTCAATTATAATATGTTTTATTGGTGTTCAAAAAGGGATTTTTGTGATTTTCTTATCCATTGCATTTGCTTTTTTTGCGGCGTTATTTCTTGTTATTGTTAAGAGAAAAAAGAAGGACTATGAGATGCCTCTTGTTCCGTTTGTGCTGGCTGCGTATTTATTTAGTTTGTTTGAAAATATAGCTTGAATTTAAAGTAAACTTGAAAATAAAAAAGGGGTTTTGGAATGCATAAAAGATACGAGATTTCTGCAAATTATACAGTTGAAGCAGCATTTGTTGTTCCGATAGTACTTGGAATGATTTTTTCAATGATATATATGTTGTTTGTATTGCATGATAAGGTTATATTACATGAAAATATAAGGTACAACGTGATATGTATAGATGAGAACGATGGAAATTATAAAAAGATATCGAACGAAAAAACATCATATGAAAAAACGTCACATGAAAAAGCAATGGATAAAAAAGCATCGGATAAAAAAATATCAAATGATAAAAATTTGAGTAAAAATAATTCAAAAAAATTTTTAAGTGAAAAAATCATGACTAAAGAGTCTGTTTCAAGAAATTTAAGAATATTTAGGGTGACAAAATTAAAATGCAATGTTGGAAAAACATATATAAAAACGGAAGTTAAAGCAGTTTCTAAAATGGATATTCCAGTTATAGGTTATTTTATGAGAAAGACAAAGAAAATTTGTATCAAAACAAAATATTTGATGGTTAAGCCTGAGACAATGGTGAGATATAGAAAAAATGTATAATGCACAAAAGATATAAGCAAAAAAGGGGGGCTAAATGGAATATAAGAAAAAAGATGGAATTTCGGGAGTTTATATTGTATTTGAAATTGATTGTGCCAGTGAGGAGTCGGTTGAAGCAAAGATGCTTCAAAACAATAATATTTGTGGATTGCTTGCGTGTGATTTCAGGTATGAGGACAACAGAACATATATTTATTATGATACAACTGATAAAATGGCAGTTTCAGATATAATGAAAGAGGGGAAGATGACATATGATATTTTGAAAGAAATATATACAGCTATTGCGGAAATATTGAAAAGCTGTCAGAAGTATCTTATATCTGCGGATTCGGTTTTGCTAAATAAGGATTTGATATTTGGAAATCGTAAATATAAAAATCTTAAATTTTGCGTTTTACCCGGGTTAAATTGTTCGTTTAGAAAACAGATTAAGGAATTGACCGAAGACTTTATGAAAATAACAGACCATTGTGATAAAAAGTGTGTAGAATTTATGTATGGTATATATGATATTGTCTCAACAGACAACTTTAATATGGTTGATATTGAGGAATTTTTGAAGGAAAGACAATATCCGGATGATGTTTCACAATATTCAGATGAGACGTCATGGTATCAGAATGATACATCACGGTATTCAGATGAGATGTCACGGTATCAGAATGATACATCACGGTATCCGGATGAGGCATCATGGTATTCGGATGAAGTATCACAATTTTCGGATAAGACATCACAAAGAAAGAAATCTAATATTTTTGCGGATGAAAATGACGGTGTTAATGTCTTTTCCAAGAGTAAAGAAAAGGATAATGCGGGTGATTATGACAAGAGTGAATGTTTTTTACTGGTGAGAGAAAATAAAAAAAATAATTTTTTTAAAGAGTTTGTGCCGGAAATAATAAATATAAAAAAGAATCTATCTTTTAGCGGAGACATGGGAAGTATAGTTCATATCGGGCGCAGTCGTGATAATGATATTGTGTTTCCACAAAATTATATAAGCAGAAAGCATGCCGTACTTGAAGCGGATGAGAATTTTTTATATGTTACGGACAAAGGGTCATGCAATGGGACTTTAGTTAATGGAGAAAGAATTGCCGCAAATGTAAAAACAAGATGCAGGGTTCAGGATGAAATTACATTTGCGGATATATGTTTCGTTGTTGTTTGAAATTGAAAAATTGTTAAATCCGAAAAGTAAATCAAAATTAAAAAGATATTCAAAATTAAAAAGGTATTTAAAATTAAAAGAACATTTAAATTTGCAATATTTTAAAGCTAAAAAATTAAAACAGTAAAGCTATTTAAAAACAATTGATTTATTGATGTATTCTGTTTTTACAACAATATATGGATAACTTTTGGTTTTTGATTTTGTTTCATTTTTTGGACCATATAATTCTGTGTCAAATACTATATAGTTGTCAGAGAGATAAAGTTCATTGACTGTTATGCTAAACTCTGGAGAGAGCTGTTTTCCATAGCCTTTAACTATATATAATTCACCTTCACAGGAAAAACTTAGTTCAAAAGCAGAGTCTTTGCGTTCTTTTATCATTTTCCGCAGTTCTTTTGGAATTTCATTTCCTGTTACCACAGTATAATCAATATCTTTGGTTTTGGGGTAATCGTTATCTGCAGCACAGCCATTTAAGCAAAATAAAGAAAACAGCATTATTATAAGGGTGCAGATTAATATTTGAATTCGGTGAAATGAGGTTTTTTTTCGATTAAACATAAGATTACCTCACCTTTATTTATCAATAAATAATTATGAATAAAATATTGGATATATGCATAGTTTTAAGGTGTTTCGGCAATTTTTTTGAAGAGAAGCCATGATAAAAAAATGAATATTTTAATAAAATATGGAGTAAATAAAAAAGGTGCGTAGCAAGGAGTTTCGTTGATTTTTGAGGGTTTGTGGTTTATAATGGTAAATGTAAGACAGAGTCGGTTGTAATATCAGGAGGATAATAAAAAGTATGAAGGAATTGAACAAGGTAGAGTTTAAAAAAGAAGTTGAGGATTATTTAAAAGTTTTATTCAGAAAGTCTATCAGTGAGGCTGACGAGCAGCAGAAATTTCAGGCAGTGGCATATGCCGTTAAAGATTTTATTGTGGATCAGTGGATGGCTACACATAGAACTTACGAGGAACAGGATGTAAAGACAGTTTACTATCTGTCTATGGAGTTCCTTACGGGAAGAGCACTTGGAAATATTATCATTAACTTAAAAGGAAATCAGGCAATCAAAGAAGCTATTGAAGAATTAGGAATGAATCTTGATGTTATAGAGGATCAGGAACCGGATGCAGCACTCGGAAATGGAGGACTTGGAAGACTTGCAGCATGTTTCCTTGATTCATTGTCAACATTAGGATATCCGGCATACGGATGCGGTATTCGTTATAAATACGGAATGTTTAAACAGGTTATTGAAAACGGTTATCAGATTGAGAGACCTGATGACTGGCTCAAATATGGAAATCCGTTTGAAATCAAGAGACCTGAATATGCCGTTGAGGTTAAGTTTGGCGGTTATGTTACTATACGAAAAGATGAGTGTGGACGAGATAAGTTTGTTCAGGAAAATTATCAGTCGGTAAGAGCAGTACCTTATGACCTTCCGATTGTAGGTTACAACAACAACGTGGTAAATACTCTCAGAATTTGGGATGCAGAACCTATTGATACATTTAACCTTGATTCATTTGACAAGGGTGATTATCAGAAAGCAGTAGAGCAGGAGAATCTTGCAAGAACTATCTGTGAGGTGCTTTATCCAAATGATAATCATATGGCAGGTAAAGAGCTCAGATTAAAACAGCAGTATTTCTTTGTATCTGCAAGTATTCAGCGTGCAGTTAAAAAATACATGGAAAAACATGATGATATTCATAAAATTCATGAGAAAGTTGTATTCCAGTTAAACGATACACATCCTACAGTTACAGTTGCAGAACTTATGCGTATTCTTATGGATGAGTACAATCTTTCATGGGATGAGGCATGGGATATTACTACAAAATCATGTGCTTATACAAATCATACAATTATGTCAGAGGCACTTGAAAAATGGCCTTTAGAGCTTTTCTCAAGACTTCTGCCTAGAATTTATCAGATTATTGAGGAAATTAACAGAAGATTTGTGCTTCAGATTCAGGCTGCATATCCTGACGATAACAGCAAGGTAGAAAAGATGGCTATCATTTATGATGGTCAGGTTAAGATGGCACATCTTGCCATAGCAGCAAGCTTTTCGGTAAATGGTGTTGCAAAACTTCACACAGAAATTTTGAAGCATCAGGAACTTAAAGATTTTTATGAGATGATGCCTGAGAAGTTTAACAATAAGACAAACGGTATCACACAGAGAAGATTTTTACTTCACGGAAATCCATTGCTTGCACAGTGGATTACAGATAAAATAGGTGATGACTGGATTACAAACCTTAAACATCTTGATGAACTTTCTGTTTATGTTGATGATGAGCGCAGTCAGAAAGAATTTATGAACATTAAGTATAAGAATAAGGTGCGTCTTGCCAAATATATCAAAGAGCACAATGGAATTGAAGTAGACCCTCGTTCTATCTTTGATGTACAGGTAAAGCGATTACATGAGTATAAGCGTCAGCTCTTAAATATTCTTCATGTAATGTATCTTTACAATAAATTAAGGCAGAATCCGGGCATGGATTTTTATCCAAGAACATTTATATTCGGTGCAAAGGCATCTGCCGGATATCAGAGAGCAAAATCAATTATCAAACTTATCAACAGTGTTGGCGATGTTATCAATAATGATGCATCTATCAATGGAAAGATTAAGGTTGTATTTATTGAGAACTACAGAGTTTCAAATGCTGAGATAATTTTTGCGGCAGCAGATGTTTCAGAGCAGATTTCAACAGCAAGTAAAGAGGCATCAGGAACAGGAAACATGAAGTTTATGTTGAACGGTGCACTTACACTTGGGACTATGGATGGTGCAAATGTTGAGATAGTTGATGAAGTTGGAAAAGAAAATGCATTTATCTTTGGCCTTTCATCAGACGAAGTAATTGCATATGAGCATAATGGTCAGTATAACCCAAGAGATATTTATAATTCAGATGCAGATATACGTGCCGTACTTACACAGCTTGTAGACGGAACATATTCTCAGGGCAATTTTGAGGAGTTTAGAGACATTTATAATTCTCTCCTTGACGGACAGGGCGGCAGACCTGATATGTATTTTATACTCAAAGATTTCAGAATGTATGCTGAAGCTCAGGAAAAGGTTGAAGCTGCATATAAAGATGAAAAGAAATGGGCTCGCTCAGCTATGTTAAATACAGCAAAGAGCGGTAAATTCTCATCTGACAGAACTATTGAGGAGTATGCAAAGGAAATTTGGCATCTTAATAAAGTTAAGGTTGAAGTTACAGATGCAGACTAATTAGAATTATTTCTCATTTATTCCCCCGTTTTAGCTGCGAGAGCAGCAAACGGGGGATTTTTTGACCGAAAAGTTTTATTGTGGTAAAATTAACCATGTTGCAAGTAATAATATAGTAGGGAAAGGAAAATTCTATGAAAACAAAACAGATTATCAGCATAGTGGTTACAGGGGGTGTTATAATAGCAGTTGGAATCACAGGTGTTGCGTCAAATGTGATAAGTTCAAAACTTATACAGAAAAATAAAGCGGACACAAGTAGTATAGTAAAAGAAATACTTTCTTCGGAAACAGGTTCAAATATTGATTTGCCTGAAAAGGACTTTGTTGGGGTAATAAATATTGAGGGACAAATCGGAGCCTCTTCTTCAAGTAGTCTTACATCAGATAATACCTACAATCATGATTTATATTTAAAGTATATTGAAAAAATGGAAGAGTCTGACAAGAATAAAGGTATACTTCTTTTTGTTGACAGTCCGGGAGGGGCTGTTTATGAAAGCGATGAGTTATATCTTAAACTAATGGAATATAAGGAAAAGACAAAGAGACCAATATGGGCATATTTTGCATCTCAGGCATGTTCGGGAGGATATTATATTTCAATGGCTGCTGATAAGATTTATGCAAACAGAAATTGCTGGACGGGTTCTATTGGTGTAATAGTTTCACTTACAAACTGCAAGAAACTTTATGACAAACTTGGTATAAAGGAAATAGACATAACAAGTGGTAAGAATAAGGCTATGGGTTCAGCTGGTCTTGACCTTACTAAAGAACAGCAGGATATTTTACAGTCACTTGTGGATGAGGCATATGACCAGTTCGTAGACATTGTAGCCGAAGGCAGAAAGATGGACACAAGTGAAGTTAAAAAGATTGCTGATGGACGTATTTACTCAGCAAAACAGGCAAAAGAAATAAATCTTATTGATGAAGTAGGTTCTTTGGAAGATGAGAAGAAAGCTTTTGCAAAAGAAGCAGGATTTTCAAGTGATATAACATACTATACCCCTGAAAATGATTCATTATCAGGAATATTCAGCAGTTTGTTTGGTGCAGTAAAAGACATTGTTCCCAAGTCAGACATAGATCTTGCAGAGGATATTGTTCAAAACAATGGAAATGGGGTGCTTAAATATTATGCAAAATAGATCGGATAACCGCATATATGCAGGATTCTTCGTTCGTCTTGCGGCATATTTAACAGATATTATAATAGTTTGGTGTGCAATGCTTGTAATCAGGATACCTGTTTGGGTTACGACAGTTACAAGTCCGAACAATTTTTTTGTAAGAGATTTTATTTTTCAATATTCTATAAAAGATATATTATTTTATCTGATGCAGGCGGCGTATTTTATTTTATTGACATATTTCACTGGTTCAACACTCGGAAAGAAGATTTTTCAAATAAGAGTGGTGAGCACAGAGGAAAGAAAAATGACATTTTTTGAAGTGGCATTTAGAGAGACTGTGGGAAGATTTTTATCTGCACTTATTCTTTCAATAGGATATATAATGATAGCTGTTGACAAGCAAAAAAGAGGATTGCACGATATATTAAGTGATACAAATGTTGTATATTATCATGAGAAAAAAGTTTATACACATGCGGATGTTCACTATAAAAATATGGTTGGCAGTGAAAGTCAGAATATTTCAACACAACATCAAAATCCGTATAATTCAGCAGAAGCACAGTCAAATCCTTACAATGCAGAGAAAACACAGCCAAATTCATATAATGCATCAAATATGCAACCGAGTTCATATGATGCAACAAAATCTCAAACAGGAACTGAACAGTTAAATCATATGCCTGACGGATATTTTGAAAAAACTGACAGTGAAAATGAAAATACAGAGATAAATAAAAGCCTTTATTAAAACAAAAATAATAAACACTTCCCTATATTGATATATGATATGAAGATATAGGAAAGTGTTTTTTATTATTATATTTATATTGAGATAAAATAATAAAATAGTTATTATATCTATACTCGAATAAATAATAAATTAGTTATTATTTCTATATTCAGATAAAACTTTTAAAAGGCTGAATATATCTACGGGCTTTGAAAGATATTTATTCATGCCGGCATTGAGACATTTTTCTATATCCTCCTTAAAAGCGTTTGCGGTCATTGCAATTATTGGAATGCTGTGTGCTTCAGGAATTTCAAGATTTCTGATAGCGGTTGTTGCGTAAAGTCCGTTCATAACAGGCATCTGCATGTCCATAAGTATTGCGTCATAATTATGCTGTTTGGAAGATTTTAACATTTCAACACATATAGAACCGTCAGCGGCATGTTCACATGTTATGTTATGCATTTTTAAAAGTTCTGATATTATTTCATAATTTAATTCATTATCTTCAGCGACAAGAAGATGCATTCCCGAGCATATTTTGGAATAATCGTCAAGTGTCAATGTCCCAGGAGAGGTTCTTGAGCGTTTTTTCAGGTATGGAATTTCTAAAGTGATGGTAAAGGTTGTGCCTTTGCCAAGTTTACTGTCAACATCAATATGGCCATTCATTATATCGGTAAGATATTTGACAATGGACAAACCAAGTCCGTAACCCGGAACTTTATTTATCCTCGAATCAGTTTCTCTTGTAAATTTTGAGTACATATTTTCTATGTATTCTTCGGACATTCCTATGCCTGTATCACTGATTTTGGCAATAAGAAATATATTTTTGCTGCTAGGAATTTTCTGCTGGTACATTTCAAATGTGACACTTCCGCCGTCGGGTGTATATTTTATGGCATTGGATAAAATATTTGTATATATTTGTCTTATACGCAGTGGGTCAGCAAATATTTCAGGATATATAATATCATGTTTTATACAGTTGATATCTAAGTTTTTGCCGAGTTGTATTTGTTCGAGAGATGGCGGAAATTCGTCAAAAAGTTCACATATATTTATTTCCTTAGGATTGATTTTCATCTGACCATTTTCTATTTTTGAAATGTCGAGAACTTCATTGACAAGCTCTAGCAAAAAGTTGCCTGACAGCTTTATTTTTTCGAGTCCGTATTTTATTTTGTCAGGCTCATCTATATGCTGTGAAACTATATCGGTAAATCCCATTATTGCGTTCATAGGAGTTCGTATATCATGTGCTATTTGCGATATAAATTCTGTCTTGGCAACATTTGCTTTGTTAGCTTCCTCGGCAATTGCTATCCAGCTTTGTTCACGGCGTTTGCTTGCACTTATTATCTGTGTTACATATAAGACATCTGTAATTGTATTTGACTCATTTCGGCGTCTTACTATAAATCTCGCCGTATGCCAGTTGTTATCATTTGTCAGATATTCAGTAGCAATTGTCTCTTCATTTTTTAAACGCTTCTGTAATGTTGAAATGTCAAAAAACTGGCGTAATTTATCTTTATATTCAGAAACAATAAATTCATCACATAATCTATTCATTTCTAAAGATGCACATCCGCTTTTGCCGGCAAGACGGTGTGTACTGCCTTTGCCGGAGATTTCTTTGAAGCTGTCTTTTTCCAGGTTAATCAGAAATATTGCATTGTATATTTGGCTTAAAGCAGATATGACTTCATTTTTCAAGGTAGCTTCTGTAAGTGCCTGTTCAAGTTCAAACTGTCTTTTTTGTTCAAGTGCAACTATGTTGTCAATGTGTCTGAAGCCTAATAATAATTGGTAATTTAAGGATGTTGTTGAAATTCTTACGACAATGGTTTCAAAGTATTGTTGTCTTAAAAGATTAGGAACACTACGATATCTGAACACGATGCGTTCTTTGTATTTTAACTCGTTTTTCAGATTAACAATACTCATTGTATTTTGAAAAAATGTAACACTTTCAGGAGCAACATATTTTCTGGAATAAGTTTCTATCATTTCCGTATAATTGAATGGTCCCGGATTTTCAGCAGAGATAAAGTTAGCCGCATTGGCAACCCTGTCCAGTTTAAAGGGTTCAAGTGTGTTTTTTTCGAGGTCTACATAATATACTGAAGTATAGTCACGGCAAAGCACATCGAGGAACTGCTGTTCTTTTTCAAGCTCAAATTTATTTTTATTTATAAGGCTCTTATTCTGCATAAGGAGAAAATCTTTGTCAATATTCTGCCATATACTTCCAAGGTGAATACCTATTGTTTTCATTAACCTTAAATGAGCAGGAATAACAGGAAAAGAAGGGGAATCAAGTCTTATATATCCGAGCTGTTTTCCGGCATATGAAATTGGAAATGCAATAACGGAATTTACACCAAAACTGAGAAGTTTTTTATTTTCATTTGTTAATTGTGTGACATCAATTTCTCCAATATTGTCTTCTATGATTATTTCACGGTTAGAAAGTTTATTGTGCCAATCAGGTATTTCTTCCGCCGGAAACATAATGGGATGCGCTTTAAGTGAATCATTATTATTTACTGAATAGCTTAGTTTGAGTTCATAAATGTTTTGGTTAAGCAATTCAAATATAAAAGCAGTGTCACTGCCAATACATTTACAAAGTTGTTTGAGGATGGATTCTAAAATAGCTAATCTGCTCTTATCAGGTGTCAGATTTTCTAAGTTAATCAGTTCATTGATTATTGAATCATAAATATCCTGAAAAGTAGTGTCATCGGCAGAAATATATTTTTTCTCTGGGTAAGTGCTCATATGGTTATTCTCCTTCATCTCCTTTAAGTTTAGTGCCGGTCAAAAAGTATTAATTTAATTGTAACATTAAATAGAGCAAAGTCAATGAAACAAATTTGTTGACATTTTTATTTGATAGTGTTATTATTTCACATACGCAATACATAACATTGTTAAATGTTTGATGTGTTATGCAATATAGAATATGTTACAGGAGTCAAAATACCTTTTGACCCAACATTATAATGTTCAAAGAAGGTGATTATTATTAATGATAAGTTTGAAGAATTGTTTAAGGCTATGCATCAGTTCCACAAATTAAGACTTGGAGATATTATGCCGGACATAAGCGGTGCGGATTTTTGGACTATGCGGAATATTATGGATAAGGGCGAGGATGGAAAGATAACGATTTCTGAACTTGCTAAGAAAACAAGGGTACTTCCGTCAGCAATATCCAGAACACTTAAACGGCTTGAAGAAAAAGGTTATGTTGAGAGAACGGTAAATAAAAATGACAGGCGAAATACTTATGTTGAGATAACGGACAGAGGAAGAGAAGTTGCACAGGAAGTCAGAGAGATAATGAGAGACTACGGAGAGGCTGTCCTGTCAAAATTTGATGAGGAAGAACTTTCAATGCTTATATCGTATCTTAATAATATATATGATATTGCAAAGAAAGAGATTGAAGTCAGAAAGGTTAAGAAATAGAAAGTTAAGAAAGGACAGAAAAAATGGGTAAAATATTTAAAAATATGATTCCTTACTGGAAAGCGGTTATTATCATTATTGCTCTGCTGTTTGTACAGGCATGGTGTGACCTGTCGCTTCCTTCTTATACATCAGATATTATCGATGTGGGTATTCAGAACAGCGGTGTTGAACATATTGTTCCCGAAAAGCTTACAAAGAGTGAGTTTGAGACGGCACAGTTTATTATGACGGATGATGAAACAGATGTGTGGAAAGGTCTGTATGAGGCAGACGGAGAGTTTTATAAACTAAAAGATAAGTCTGAAAAGGAACTTGATGAGGCTGACGAAAAACTTACTCTGCCGCTTATCATGAATTATCAGATGAGTACATTGGAGGTCAGCAGTTTTAAAAAGACTATTGCAAGTCAGATGGGAAAGAAGGAGTCTGAACTTGAAAATATGAGCGTAGAGCAGCTTGGTGAGACACTTGGCGTTAAACTTAAGAGCTTCAAGCAGGAAAAGGAAGATAATGACGGAAATAAAGTTAAGGTTGAATGTGTTGACGCAAGACCGTTCTTTGCAGGAATGCTTGAAAGCGGAAAGATGGATAAAAAGAGCATTTTGTCTATGCGTGATAAAATGAGTAATACCATAGATGCGATGGGAAGTTCACTTGTTAAATCGATGGGTGCTGCTTATGCAGTTTCCTGTGACAAGGCGGCAGGAATCGACATAGACTATGTACAGAAATCATATCTTTTGTTTGCGGGATTAAAAATGCTTGGAATGGCACTTCTTATGGGTGTTGTGACTGTGCTTGTCGGCTTCTTTGCATCGAGAGTCGGAGCCGGAATAGGTATGACGCTCAGGGAAAAGGTATTTAAAAATGTTGTCGGATTTTCAAATGCCGAGATGGATAAATTTTCAACGGCATCACTTATTACGAGAAGTACAAATGACATCCAGCAGATACAGATGGTTTCGGTAATGCTTCTAAGAATGGTTGCCTATGCTCCTATTCTTGGAATTGGCGGTGTATTAAAGGTTATGCAGACGGGAGCAGGCATGGGATGGATAATAGTGCTTGCGGTAGTTGTGATACTCGGATATGTCATGATACTTATGTCAGCTGCTATGCCTAAGTTCAAACTTATGCAGAAGCTGGTCGACAATATCAATCTTGTTTCAAGAGAAATTCTTACCGGGCTTTCGGTTATCCGTGCATTTGGCAGGGAGAAAAAGGAAGAAGAGAGATTTGACGAAGCAAATAAAGACCTCACAAGGACAATGCTTTTTACAAACAGGGTTATGACATTTATGATGCCGGGTATGATGATGATAATGAATGTTCTTACGGTCGGTATTGTGTGGTTTGGAGCTAACAAGATTGACGGCGGAAATATGCAGGTCGGTGCTATGACTGCATTTATAACATATGCAATGATGATTGTCATGTCATTTTTGATGCTTACGATGATGTCGATAATGCTTCCTCGTGCGGCTGTTGCAGCAGAGCGTATCGATGAGGTTGTCCGCACGGAATCTTCTATTAAAAATATTGACAAACCGGAGAAACTTACAAGCCATGACGGTGTAATATCATTTGAACATGTAAATTTCAAATATCCGGGAGCAGAGGAAGATGTACTCCACGATATTGATTTTGTGGCAAAGCCGGGGGAGACAACAGCTATCATAGGCAGTACGGGATGCGGCAAATCAACATTGGTAAATCTTATTCCGAGATTATATGATGTCACGGATGGAAAGATATTGCTTGACGGAAAAGATATAAGAAATATTTCAATGTCAGACCTCAGGGAGGAAATTGGTTTTGTACCTCAGAAGGGAGTTCTTTTCTCGGGAACGATAGCTTCAAATCTCCGTTTTGGAAATGATAATGCAACCAATGAGGAAATAAAAAAGGCTGCAGAGATAGCACAGGCAACGGAGTTTATCGAAGCAAAAGATGATAAATACGAAAGTTCAATATCGCAGGGCGGAAGCAATGTCTCAGGAGGCCAGAAACAGCGTCTTGCGATAGCGAGGGCAATAGCCAAAAAACCAAAGATATTTATATTTGATGACAGCTTTTCAGCACTTGATTTAAAGACAGATGCGGCACTTAGAAAAGCATTGTCTGAAAATGTAAAGGACAGCACGGTTATTATCGTTGCACAGAGAATTAGCACAATATTACACGCAGAGCAGATACTTGTTCTTGATGATGGAAAAGTAGTCGGAAAAGGTACGCATGAACAGCTTCTCAAAGATTGTGAAGTTTACCGTGAAATCGCAAAATCCCAGTTGTCAGCCAAAGAGCTTGGCATGGATGAAAGTGAGGTGTCAGACAATGAGTAATGAGGAACAGTTTAAAAAGCCACAGCCACGCAGGAGAGGTCCTATGGGCAGAGGTATGCAGCCGGGCGAAAAGCCTAAGAACCTCAAAAAGTCATTAAAAACACTTGTAAAATATATCGCAAAATATAAGGTGGGAATATTTGTCGTAATGTTTTGTGCGGCATGTTCAACTGTATTTACGGTGGCAGGGCCTAAAATTTTGGGAAAAGCAACAACGGCTTTATCAGAAGGTCTTATGGCAAAAATAAGCGGAACAGGAAGTATTGATTTTGGAAAAATAGGAAGAATACTTCTTGTTGTACTCGGACTTTATCTTTGCAGTGCATTGTTTAGTTTTATTCAGGGATGGATAATGACAGGCATAACGCAGAAGGTGTGTTATAAACTGCGTCAGGAAATATCTGAGAAGATAAACAGAATGCCGATGAAATACTTTGAAAGTCGTACTTACGGTGAGGTTTTATCACGCATTACAAACGATGTGGATACGCTTGGACAGGGGCTTAACCAGAGTATCACAACAATAATTACATCTGTTGCAACACTTGTAGGTGTGCTTATAATGATGCTTAGCATTTCACCGCTTATGACGCTTATTGCACTTGTAATACTTCCTATATCACTTGCGCTCATAAGCCTTGTGACAAAGAAGTCACAGAAATTTTTCCGTGCACAGCAGGAATATCTCGGTCATATAAACGGGCAGGTCGAGGAAGTTTACGGTGGTCATCTTGTAATAAAAGCGTTTAATCGAGAGAAAGATACTATTGAAGAATTTGAAAAAACAAATAAAATTTTGTATGACTCAGCATGGAAATCGCAGTTTCTTTCAGGAATGATGCAGCCTATAATTATGTTTGTCGGAAACTTAGGTTATGCATCGGTAGCACTTGCCGGCGGTATGCTCGCAATAAAAAATGTAATTACGATAGGTGACATACAGGCATTTATCCAGTATGTAAAGAACTTTACACAGCCGATACAGCAGATAGCACAGGTAATAAACATGGTTCAGTCAATGTCTGCGGCATCGGAGAGAGTTTTTGAATTTCTTGACGAAAACGAGGAGGAACAGATAGTAGAAAATCCTGCAGATATTTCAAAGGTAACGGGCGAGGTATCATTTGAACATGTTCATTTCGGTTACAATCCGGAGCAGATTATCATTAATGATTTCAGTGCAAAGGTAAAACCGGGACAAAAGATTGCGATAGTGGGACCTACAGGTGCCGGAAAAACAACTATGGTAAAACTGCTTATGCGTTTCTATGATGTAAACAGCGGTGCGATAAAATTAAACGGCAGCAATATAAAAGATTTTAACAGACGTGAACTCCGCGACGCATTTGGAATGGTGCTTCAGGATACATGGCTTTTTAAGGGCACGATAATGGAAAATATACGTTACGGAAGACTTGATGCGACAGACGGGGAAGTAATAGCAGCGGCAAAAGCGGCGCGGGCGCACCACTTTATACAGACACTTCCGGGTGGATACCAGATGGAACTTAATGAGGATGCAAGCAATGTATCACAGGGACAAAAGCAGCTTATTACGATAGCGAGGGCAATTCTTGCGGACAATAAGATACTTATTCTTGATGAAGCAACATCTTCGGTTGACACCAGAACTGAGATAGAGATACAGAAAGCAATGGATAATCTTATGAAAGGACGCACAAGTTTTGTAATAGCACACAGACTTTCAACAATCCGTGATGCTGACCTGATACTTGTTATGAAAGACGGGGATATAATAGAGCAGGGAAATCATGATGAACTTCTTGCAGCAAACGGCTTTTATGCAAATCTTTATAATTCACAGTTTGAAGATGTTGTGGCGTAGGAAACAAGTTATTTAGTTAAACGGCAATTATTTTCTAATATCAAAGTGGTAATTATTTTTAAATAACAATTTTGAATAAAAAAAATAAATCTGTTAAGAATAATAGCAGATTTATTTTTTTGTTATATTAGGAAACTAAATAATATATTGCGTAATTGGAGGGATTGCCGTATGTATGATAATAAGGAGAACAACTTTAAGAAAAAGGGGTTATGCATTTCGCTGTGTGCTGCACTTGTTTGTGGACTTGGGATAGGCGGAGTGTACTACAAGACAAACAAAGCACCGCAGAATGATGGGACAAAACTTTTCTCTGATTCATCAGCAGGCAGATTGTCAGCGGATGCAGATAAAAAGGCAGACAGTTCAAATGATAAGAAAACAGAAAAAAATACAGAAAATAAAACGGTGACAGCAGGTTCAGGAAATGTAAAAAATATTAAGAAAAATTCAAAAAAAGCTTCTGTTAAAAGTGCGAGAGAAAAAATAAATGATGCAAAAGAGGAAAATAACAAAAAGGATATTGCTTCAAACAACGAAAACAAAAAGACGAACAAAGCAGAAAAAGATAAAAATAAAAAACAGGGAAAAACAGTAAATACAATGTCAAATGATAACAGTCTTAAATTTGATGCGGAGAAGGGGCTGGTTTGGCCTGTAGGAAGCAGCGAAAAAGATATTATTCTTAAATTTAGTGACAGCAATACGGTTTACTTTAAGACATTGGCACAATATAAAATAAATCCGGCAGTTGTCATAGCAGCTAAGACGGATGAGAAAGTGAAAGCTGCGGCAGCTGGTGTTGTCAAAAGCGTAAAGACAGATGATGAAACAGGAACAACCGTCACTGTAGATATTGGAAGCGGTTATGAAGTTAAATACGGACAGCTTAAAAATTTAAATGTTAAAACCGGACAAAAAATTGCTAAAGGTGAGATAGTCGGCCATATTGCAAAGCCGACAAAATATTATACTTTGGAGGGAAGTAATCTTTATTTTGAAGTTACGGAAAACGGAAAGAGCGTTGACCCGCTTTTGCTTTTAAAGTAGATAAAAAATTGTAAATTAAAAATTCTTATTATAGGTTCTGCTGTTGTCGCTGAATTTTGGGCGGCAACAGTTTTTTTGTAAATTTCTTTTCATAAATACCAATTTCTGTTAATATATTAAAGAAGTTGGTTACAAAAATGTTGCACTTATAGTGTGGAAAGAGAGGGAGTTATGCAATACAAATTAGTAGGAAACACAATGCCGGCGGTTGAGGTGATGTTTGATGCACCGGGAGAGTCTATGTATACACAGTCAGGTGGTATGGCATGGATGACAGAGGGAATTAAGATGGATACCAATACAAAGGGCGGTCTTTTAAAAGGTGTTGGACGTATGTTTGCAGGTGAGTCATTATTTATGGCAACTTATACTGCTGAACAGGCCGGAGCCAGGATTGCATTTGCATCAACTGTTGCAGGTGAGGTTCTTCCGATAAATATCGGTGAGACAGGTGGATTTATCTGTCAGAAGGGAGCATTCCTTTGTGCCGAACCTACAGTAGACCTGTCGGTTGCTTTTACAAAGAGATTTTCATCCGGATTTTTTGGCGGTGAAGGTTTCATTCTTCAGGATATAACAGGTAAAGGTATGGTATTTCTTGAAATTGACGGTGACAAAGTTATAAAGGAACTTGCACCGGGAGAAGTTATAAAAGTTGACACAGGTAATGTAGTCGGCTTTGAAAAGACGGTAACATATGAGATTGAGACAGTAAAAGGTCTTAAGAACATATTCCTCGGTGGAGAGGGACTTTTCCTTACAAGACTTGTAGGACCGGGAAAAGTTATACTTCAGACGCAGAACTTTAATGATTTTGCAGGAAGAATTGCAAGCAGAATCCCGTCTAAGTAGTTTTTTGGAAAAAGCGTTTGTAAAAACAAAGAACAGTATTTGTTTTTTCAACAGCGCTGTGAAGGTTGAATTGAAAATTGTAAAGCTGTAAAAATAAACAGAGTGTTCGGTAGTTGGCTGAGCACTCTGTTTTGTGTTGAGAAGGAAAATCATTACGTCCTTGACATTGCAATCTAAAAATAGTTAAATATAAAAACGGAAATATTTGAACAATAAGTATCGAAGTTTTGGCTTCGTATGTATTTCACAATACATTTGGAAATGAGGATAAAGCATGAAAAGAGAAGCAAATCCGGTGGCGTTGCTGCCTGTTTTTGTATTTTTGGTATTATATTTGGGACTTGGAATTGTATTTGAATATATTATGAAAATTCCGATGGGATTTTATAATATTCCGATTATTGTAGCTTTCTTGGTGGCGATTTTGACAGCGTGTCTGCAAAACAGGAATGTATCTTTTGATGAAAAACTGGAAATTATGGCACAGGGGATGGCGGACAAGAATATAATAACTATGCTGTTGATTTTTTTGACAGCCGGAGTATTTGTTGGTGTTGTAGGACGAGACAGTGCAGAGAGTGTAGCGTATTTTATGCTGCAGCTGATTCCGGCAAGATTTGCGGTTATAGTTTTGTTTATTGTAGCATGTTTTGTGTCTGTAGCAATGGGCACATCAGTTGGAACGATTACATTGATTACTCCGATTGCTGTTGCAGTAGCGGAGGCTTCAGGCTTTTCGGTGCCGCTCTGCGTGGCTACGGTAATGGGCGGCTCTATGTTTGGAGATAATCTGTCTTTTATCTCGGACACTACTATTGCCGCTTGTAACGGACAAGGATGTGCAATGAAAGATAAATTTAGACAGAATTTCTGGATTGCATTTCCTGCGGCTGTGGTGACGGTTGTTGTGGTCAGCTTTTTATCATGGAATACAGTTATTGAAGGAAGTGTACACCACAACTATAATCTGATACAGATAATACCATATGTGCTTGTGCTGATAGGTGGAATTATCGGATGGAATGTGTTTCTTGTATTGTTGACGGGCATCATATCGGGAGCGGTAATCATGTTGTTGACGGGAAAAACATCATTTGTGGATTTGGTTGCCAATATGGGGAACGGAGTATCAGGCATGTTTGAAACTTGTATCGTGGCAGTACTTGTCGCAGCTCTATGTGCTTTGATTCGTTCATCCGGAGGGTTTGATGCTCTCTTAGGCGGAATACATCATGTGTTTAAGGGAAAGCGAGGCGGACAGCTTGGCATGGGAATACTTGTCGGTGCTATGGATATAGCAACCGCCAACAACACAGTGGCTATCGTTATGGCAAATCCAATTGCCAAAGAAATGGCACAGACATATGGAATTACACCGAAGAAAACAGCATCATTGCTGGACACATTTTCATGTATAACACAGGGGATTTTGCCTTATGGAGCACAGATGCTTGTTGCAATCTCGGCAGTTACGGAACTGGGAAAAAATATCTCGGCATTTGATATTATTCCTTATATGTTCTATCCGCTTTTTTTGCTCATAAGTTCTCTGATTTGGATTGGGGTAAAAATTCAGTGATTTGGTGGGAATTTTATCTCTGCGGATGGTTAGTGGTTATTGAACTTTACATTATAATATAAAGACAATACAGGGAGGTTTTTATGAAGTACAATATTGATTTAAATGACAACGATTACATTGAATTTAATTATTCGTATCTGAAACATTCAAAAATCGGAAAGTATTCTCTTTTAGCTACAAGAATTTCTTTTCCTTTTGCCATGTTCATATTTGTTTTGGCATTGCTTATTATTGGTATAGAGAGAGGACTTGTTCTTACTGTTGCTGCGGTGGCAGTTTTGTCAACGGTTTTGTGGTGGTTTATCGTGCCTGCTATGATGCGTTGGAATATTAAAAAGAATATTATAAAAATAAAAAAAGACGGAAAACTGCCTTATAATGAGAATGCTTCGGTCGAGTTTTTGGATGACAGAATTGTTGAGACATGTGAACAGGGTGAGACTATTGTAAAGTATAGTGATATAGTTAATATTTATGATGAAAAAGATTATTTTTATATATTTTATGGTTCGATGCAGGCGTTTATATTGCCTGAAAGGTGTATAGGTGATAGCGGCTTGAAGGAGATTAAAAACAAATTGTCACAGTCAGGTGTTGACAAATAGAATAAAAGTCTATATAGTTATCCAGGGTAATTAACAAAGGTAACTATATAGACTTTTTTGTTTGCAAAAACAGTATTAGAAAGAGGAATTTATTATGACTATCGAAAAGATAAAAGCAATGTTTAATGCGTGCTATCTTGCAAAGCGGTCAAGGGATCTGCTTCCGCCGCTTCCAAATGGTGTTACACCGTCTTATATCCATTATCTGGATGTGATTGAGTCTTTGGAAAAGCAGGGGGTGAGTGTAAAAGTATCGGACATAAGTGATGCACTTGACATTCCACGTCCGGGTGTGACACGCACTGTCAAGGAGATGGAGACAAAAGGCTATCTTTACAAACAAACTTCTGAGAGTGACGGACGTGTTACATATATATTTGCGACAGATGTAGGAAAGCATTTGTTACAGATATATAGTGAAAAGTATTTTAACAGTCTGGCGCCGCTGTTAAACGATATTTCAGATGAGGATGCGGAATGTACAATAAGGACTATCGAAAAACTTTACAAAGTTATGTCAGAGAG
This sequence comes from Clostridium sp. CAG:253, assembly GCA_000436755.1. GTDB lineage: Bacteria > Bacillota > Clostridia > Lachnospirales > Lachnospiraceae > Butyribacter. The sequence goes on from FR887287.1 coordinate 27,725, forward strand.
GAGTGTTACGATTGAGCAGTAATGATAAGACAGATTTCACGCAGGGAAGTATTTTAAAGAAGCTGTTCTGGTTTATGCTTCCGATTTTAGGAGCACTTGTTTTGCAGGCGGCTTACGGTGCAGTAGATTTGCTTGTTGTAGGAAAATTTGGCTCGACAGCAGGACTTTCAGCAGTTTCAACAGGAAGTCAGGTACTCAATCTTGTGACTTTTGTTGTCACACAGTTTGCTATGGGTATCACGGTTCTTATAGCAAGATATATTGGAGAGAAGAAAACGGGGCAGATAGGCGAGGTACTTGGCGGGGCTGCTGTTGTCTTTACGATAATATCAATAGGCTTGTTTATTCTTATGGTATGTTTTGCAAAACCTATTTCAGTTCTGATGCAGGCACCAACGGAAGCAGTCAGTCTTACAACGGTTTATGTTCGTATCTGTGGCAGCGGAATATTCTTTATTGTTGCCTACAATGTACTTGCTGCTGTTTTTAGAGGACTTGGGGATAGCAGGTCACCGTTGATATTTGTACTTGTTGCCTGTATTGTAAACATTGTTGGTGATATGGTTCTGGTAGCAGGACTTCATATGGATGCGGCAGGTGCGGCACTCGCAACCGTTCTTGCTCAGGCTGTAAGCGTTGTATGTGCGATTGTGATGCTAGTCAAGAAAAAACTTCCATTTTCAATATCAAAATCAGATTTTAGATTAAACAAACAGTGTCGTAAATTTCTTGAAATCGGTCTGCCGCTTGCATTGCAGGAGTTCTTGACACAGCTCTCGTTTCTGGCACTCTGTGCATTTGTAAACAGACTTGGTCTTGAAGCATCTTCGGGATATGGTGTTGCATGCAAGATTGTAAACTTTGCAATGCTTATTCCAAGCTCACTTATGCAGTCGATGGCTTCTTTTGTATCACAGAATGTCGGTGCTGGCAACAAAAAGAGAGCAAAGCATGCCATGTTTACAGGAATTGGTGTCGGTGTGGCATTTGGTTGTGTAGTATTTTTGATTGTAATGTTTAAAGGTGATGTTCTTGCGGGATTCTTTTCAAATGACGCCGCAGTTATACAGAAGGGATTTGACTATTTGAAAGGATTTGCACCGGAAACGATAGTGACCGCCGTATTGTTCAGTATGATAGGTTATTTTAATGGAAACAATAAGACATTGTGGGTAATGATTCAAGGGCTTACACAGACGCTTTTGGTACGTCTGCCGATGGCGTATATTATGAGTATCCAGCCTAACGCAAGCCTTACAAATATCGGACTTGCAGCACCTACATCAACGGTTGTCGGAATTGTTTTGAATGTTATATTTTTTATTTATATGAATAAAAAAGAGACGGGTGTTCAATCGTAGGATTGAATTTGAGTTCTGGGATGCGGGTTTTAATATTTTCAGAATTTGTGTATAATTGAAA
>FR887287.1:29213-59390 GCA_000436755.1 Clostridium sp. CAG:253
CAAGTTAATATGTATGTTAGTGTGCAAGAAAGTGTGCAAGTTAATATGTAAGTTAGTACACAAGCTGGAGGTGCAGTATGGGTGATTATAATCCGCCATTTACAATTACAAACAGTATGTTATCTTATGTAGCGGCTATTTCTGAGAAGATTGGACGCATTACAATTATAAGTGACATGGAAACAAAACCACATCTTAGAAAAAATAATAGGATTAGGTCAATACATTCCTCCTTGAAAATCGAGGCAAATTCTCTTTCTGTTGAACAGGTCAGGGATGTTATAAACGGAAAACTTGTACTTGGAGAATTAAAGGAGATACAGGAAGTAAAAAATGCTTATGACGCATATGAAAGAATTTCAGAAATAAATCCATATAGTATTGCAGATTTAAAAAGATTTCATGGAATTATGACAAAATATATTGTAGATGAATCAGGTGGATTTCGTCATGGGGAAGAAGGAGTATTTAACGGTGAGAAGTGTATATTTATGGCTCCACCGGCTCAACTTGTTCCACAGTTGATGATTCAGCTTTTTGATTGGATGAAAAGGGTTCAGGGAGAAATCCATCCATTGATATTGAGCAGTATATTCCACTATGAGTTTGTATTTATTCATCCATTTTCAGACGGCAATGGCAGAATGGCAAGATTGTGGCATACTGCTATACTATCAAAATGGAAAGCAATATTTGAATATATTCCTATTGAAAGTCAGATTGAAAAATTTCAGGACGATTATTATAATGCGATTGCAAAGTGCCATGTCGATGGCGAGTCTACTTTTTTTATTGAATTTATGTTATCTCAGATTGATAAGATATTAGATGAACTTTCAATACAGATTGATGATAATAGCGTGCAGATTTCAGGAAATGTAAAAAAACTGCTTGAAATAATGGATTATGATATTCCATATACAAGCAATAAACTGATGGAAAAACTTGGACTAAAATCAAAAGATGGTTTCCGTAGGAATTATCTTCATCCAGCAATGGAGTTAAATCTGGTGCAAATGACTATTCCTGATAAGCCTAGAAGCAGAAATCAGCGTTATGTAAAGGTCTGAAAGGGGTGTTATTTTGTTTCCTGATTGTAATTAAAAAAAGATGATTCTTTCTCTTTTTTTGAAACAGTTGTTGATGGCGTTGACGGGAATTGCATATGCAATGTGTCTTGACTGGGAAAAAGGGGAGTATCTTTCATCCTGTTAAGTTCAGGCAGCACAGTGATCAGCATAGTAATAAAACACATACTTCCGCCAATTACATTAGACACCGGTTCTGCCATAAATACACCGTTTGTTCCCATTTTGAAAGTGTGCGGCAGGATGTATGTAAGCGGTACAACAATAAACACTTTTCGTAAAAGTGAAAAGAAAATTGCCTGCGTTCGTTTGTTAAGTGATTTGAAAACGGTCTGTCCGATATATTGCAAATCCATGAAGATAAATGCAGTAAAATAAAGTTTTAATGCAGGTACAACATCTTTTATAAGTGTTGCATCTGAACTAAAGATTTTAATTAAATATTTTGGGGCGAGTATGATTACACTCCACATAATTCCGGTATAGATAAGTGCCATAACAGCCATGACTATACCGGCTTTTTTTACCCGCTCAGGGCGTCTTGCACCATAATTATAGCTGATAATAGGTGATGAACCTTCGGTTATGGCATAAATCGGAGTTTCAACCATTTGGCGGACACTTGAAACGATAGTCATAACGGAGACATACACGTCACCACCGGTGACATAGAGTACATTATTGCAGCAAATTGAAACGAGACTGTTCGTAAGCTGCATAATAAAACCTGACGTGCCAAGGGTTATGATATTTTTGGCAATGGAAAGGCAGGAATGAAGTTCAGTTTTTCTGAGCAGACGGACTTTCAGCTCTGCTTTTCGTCTCAGAAAATAAAAAACAAATGCTGCGGATAATATCTGAGATATTACGGTTGCAATAGCGGCACCGTTTACTCCGAGCCCTAACATAAAAATAAAGAGCGGGTCAAGTATAATATTTGCAACTGCACCGATGACCACGGAGAACATACCTGTTGTAGAATAACCCTGTGCATTGATAAATGGATTCATACCCGTTGAAATCATTGCAGGGAGAGTGCCAAGCAGATATATCATCATATAAGGTCTGGCATAAATAAGTGCATTTTTTGATGCTCCAAAAAGAATAAGAAGCGGTTTTGAAAAAATGAGACCGACTAACATCAGGAGTATTGAACTTGCACAAACCATTGAAAAAGATGTGTTTAAAATAGTATTGGCTTTATGGTTATCATCCATCCCACGATTGATGGAAAAAAGCGGGGCACCGCCGCTTCCAAAAAGATTGCTGCATGCAGTAATTATCATTATAAGAGGAAAACACAGACCGACAGCACCAAGTGCAGCAGTTCCTATATTGGGAATACGACCAATATAAATACGGTCAACAATGTTGTAGAGCAGACTTAAAATTTGTGCAACAAGCATTGGGAGAGCTGCATTTAAAATATTTCCTGTTACAGTTCCGTTTTCAAAATTAATGCGTTTCATAATTAGGCCTCGATTTCATAATAGAATATTATTTAATATTTTTATTGAAATTAAGTATAGCATGAATTAAATTAAATGTAACAATAAAATGATGTTGGGTTCAAAAGTATTTTGAACCTTGCATCGTAAAATTTCTTTAATATACAATTAAGGAGGTCATTATTTATGGAAAATATCAAATGGGCTGTATTAGGTACAGGAGTAATTGCAAATGAGATGGCACAGACCTTGGCGAAAAATGGCAGACGTATATATTCGGTTGCGAACAGAACTTATCAAAAGGCGGTTGATTTTGCAAAAAAATATAATATTGATAAGGTTTATGAGAATATGGATGATGTTTTTACGGATCCTGATGTGGATGTAATTTATATTACAACTCCGCACAACACGCATTTTGAATTTATGAAAAAGGCTGTAAATAATGGAAAACATGTACTTGCAGAAAAATCTATAACATTAAATAGCAGCGAATTAGAAAGTATAATTGATTTGGCAGAGCAAAAAGGGGTAGTTGTTGCAGAAGCCATGACAATATATCACATGCCTATCTATAAAAAGCTTAAAGAAATGCTGGATACGGGAGTACTTGGAAAAGTAAACATTATCACAATGAACTTTGGAAGTTATAAAGAGTATGATATGAATAATCGCTTTTTCAATAGAGATTTAGCAGGCGGAGCGTTGCTTGATATTGGTGTGTATGCACTTTCATTTATACGCTGGTTTATGGAGTCGATGCCTCAAACAATGATGACTCAGACAAAAAATGCACCGACGGGTGTTGATGAGCAGGTAGGAATGCTGCTTAAGAATGACGAAGGGCAGATGGCATCTGTAATGTTGTCACTTCATTCAAAACAGCCAAAAAGAGGAATGATTTCGTGCGAGAAGGGTTACATTGAGATAATGGAATATCCGAGAGCATGGGAGGCTGATATATATTATGTTGAGTCTGACAAGACCGAGAAGATAACTGCAGGAAAGAATGAAGATGCTCTTGTATATGAACTTGAAGATATGGAGAGGGCAATAGGCGGTGAGCCGGAATGTATGCATCTTGATTATACATGGGACGTTATGGGGACTATGACAGATGCAAGGAATTTTAAATATCCGGAGGAAGAATAGAGTAACATAATACTTTGTTTCGGCATTGCATAAGATATTGCAGGGGTTTGGAGAATGATTTTTAATATTATTAACGTCATGGAAGTGTTGTCCTACGATAACCGAGTCAACGAGACTGTATATCAATATCAAATATATGCAGGCTGAACTTCTAATATTGTACAGATTAAAAGTTATCAGTTATTGACAAAAAAAACAAGAAAACAATATAATCAAATTAAAAAATAATCGTGTCAGAAATGGGGGTTAATATGAAGCGGGTTCAGACTGACTGTATAATAAAGAAATTGATAAAAAGCGGAACTACGATTTCAACTATGGAAAGCTGCACATCAGGACTTATTGCATCAATGATAACTGACACTGAAGGTGCATCTGCAATATTTCCGGGAGGGTATGTGACGTACCTTAATGAGACAAAGATATTTGTCGGTGTGGATGAGAATATAATAAAAAAATACGGAGTGTATTCAAACGAGTGTGCCAAAGCAATGGCACAAACAGTTAAAAATAAATTGAACACTGATATAGCAATAGGGATTACAGGGACAACAGGAAACATTGACCCTAATAATGCTGACAGTGTTCAGGGGAAAGTTTATTTTTGTATTATTGTGGGGCAGAAAATAAATTCTTTTGAATTTGATGCTGATGTTAAGGGCATGAGCAGACATGATATTAAACAGTTGTATGCGGACAAAGTATTTGAGAAACTTGAAGAAAGTATATAGTATTTTGTGGCAGACTATTATTGGTTTAAAAAACAGAAAGTGGGGAAAATATGGATATTAGTATGAAATGGCTTGATATGCTTGGAAAGAGAATACGTATTTGTTTTGAAAACGCAACGCATCATGAAGAACTTCCACCGGCGAGAAGAACTGTTTTATGTGTATACGGAGCTGTAAGAGGTGTAGGAGGAATTGACAGCTGGGGAAGTGACGTGCAGGAAGACTGCCGCATCAATGCGGAAAAAGATATTGAGTATTCGTTTTATATAGGCTGATGTAATGAACTGATAGTAATATGATGTAAATGACGAAATAATGTTAAAAAATGGCGACATAATTAAATTATTATCCGGTAAAGTGTAATATAATACAAAAAACGAAAAGTAAGCATAGGAGAAAATGGAGGTATCAGGGATGAAAGACAAGTATGGAAAAACTCTAATTGCATGTTATCTTGGATTTATTACACAGGCGATAGCAGCTAATTTTGCACCACTGTTGTTTTTGACTTTTAAAAGAACATATGGAATACCTATAAGTGAAATTGCATTTATATCAACGACATTCTTTTTTACACAGCTTTTGATAGATTTGTTTTGTGCAAAGTTTGTTGACAAAATCGGTTATAGAAAAAGTGTTGTTGCATCGGAGATATTTTCGGCAGCCGGGCTTATAGGTCTTGCAGTATTGCCGGAAATTCTGCCAAATGCGTATGCAGGAATTATAATAAGTGTTGTTGTTTATGCGATGGGAAGCGGACTTATAGAGGTACTTGTAAGTCCGATAGTAGAAGCGTGTCCATTTGAAAATAAAAGCAGTGTTATGAGTCTGCTTCATTCATTTTATTGCTGGGGGTCAGTTGGAGTTATACTTTTATCAACGGTATTTTTTGCAGTATTCGGAATAGAAAATTGGCGTATACTTGCATGTATCTGGGCACTTGTTCCTCTTTATAATGTGTTTAATTTTATAAGCTGTCCGATAGAGAGACTGACAGACGAAGGAGAGGGGCTTGGAATAAGAAATCTGTGCAGGCTTCCAATATTCTGGATTGCAATAGTTCTGATGATTTGTGCAGGTGCAAGTGAAATTTCAATGGCGCAGTGGGCATCTGCTTATGTAGAGTCAGCACTTGGTTTTCAAAAAAATGTCGGAGACATTATGGGACCGTGTCTGTTTGCTGTTGCTATGGGAATAAGCAGGCTGTTTTACGGAAAGTACGGAGAAAAAATAGATTTAATGAAATTTATGATAGGCTCAGGGGCACTGTGTCTAGTGTGTTATCTGCTTGCAGCACTTAGCGGCAGTCCGGTTTTAGGACTTGTCGGATGTGTTGTATGTGGATTTTCAGTAGGAATTATGTGGCCCGGAACAATAAGCATAACATCAGCAAAGATAACATCAGGGGGAACAGCACTTTTTGCACTTCTTGCAATGGCAGGAGACATGGGTGGTTCTATAGGACCGGCAATAGTCGGATTTGTAACGCAAAATGCAGGAAATAATCTTAAAGCAGGTATGCTTGCGGGATGTGTATTTCCGATTGTTCTTATAATATCAGTATGTTTGCTGAAGGCTAATAAAAGATGAAAATATAGAGAGTACATCAGTTTGGAGACTGATGTACTTTTTAGGTATGAGTTAAAAAAAGAAAAAATCAGTGATATATACTTAACGGTTTAGCCTTTCATCTCCTACATATATACAGTATATGAATACATGGCTATAGTTTTAAACTATGACAAACCTGTATATAAAGATATTATACAAATAAAGCATTGGGATGATAGTATAACCTCAGAGAAAACGAAAAAATAAACAGGAGGTTATACAAATGAGTACGTCAAAAACACCATTTAGATATGATTTTGTTGGAAGCTTTTTAAGACCGCAGAAATTAAAGGATGCAAAAGCTGATTTTGCGGCAGGAAAGATAACACAGGAAGAGCTTGATAAAATAACCGATGATTGCGTTCGTGATATAGTTGCAAAACAGAAAGCAGCGGGATTTCATGCAATTACAGATGGAGAATTCCGTAGAAAATTCTGGCATCTTGATTTTATGTGGGGATTTGATGGCGTTGCACATGAGAAAAAAGGTGGCGGAGTACAGTTTAATGGAGAAATGGCAGACCTTGAAGCGACTTATCTTGTAGGTAAGGTTAAGGCAAAAGCACATCCATTTGTGGAGTATTTTAAATTCCTTAAACAGTTTGAAGATGATAATACTGTAGCAAAATATACCATTCCTGCACCTGCACAGATGTATCAGCAGATGATAGTTCCTCAGAATATAGAAAGAACAAGAAAGTTTTATGAGACTGATGATGAACTTATTCAGGATATAGGAACAGCATATCAGGAAGTTATCGGACAGTTTTATGAAACGGGATGCCGCAATCTTCAGTTTGACGATTGTACATGGGGTGCTATTGTTGGGGATGCTGCAAAACAGAGATATAAATCTCTCGGGCTTGACATTGAGGATGTAAAGGCACAGCTTTTGAAAGTAAATAATATTGCACTTGAGAAAAAGCCGGATGATATGACAATTACATCACATATCTGCAGAGGAAACTATCATTCAACATTCTTTACAAGCGGACCATATGATTCAGTGGCAGATTATGTATTTGCACAGGAAAATGTGGATGCACTTCTTTTGGAATATGATGATGAGAGGTCAGGCGGCTTTGCACCTCTTGCAAAAGTTTCACCTGATAAGAAAGTTGTACTTGGACTTATCACAACTAAGAAACCTGAACTTGAAGATAAGGAAACAGTAAAGGCAAGAATAAATCAGGCAGCAAAATATATTCCGCTCGATCGTTTATGTTTAAGTCCACAATGCGGATTTGCTTCTTGCGAGATTGGTAATAAAATTACAGAAGAACAGCAGTGGGCAAAACTTGCACTTGTAAAAGAGATTGCTGACGAAGTTTGGAAATAAAAAACAGTTTAATATTCACATATTTGTATTTTGGTATATTTTTATATTAAAGTTGAAAGCTAATAAAAAATAATTTAATATTTTTATAATAAAAAGACAGAGACTTAAAAAGACTACAGTTCACACTATGATGTGACCGGAAACTTTTAAGCCTCTGTTTTTTGTCTTTAGATGCAGAGTAGAAAATGCACGTAAGCAATGTTATAATAAAGAGAGTTTCAGGAGGGATAAACAGATGGATGAAAGGTTAAAAAAACAGCTTGATTTTGCACTGGAAATAGATAAGGAAAAAAATATATTCAGACAAACGCATTTGTCAGGTCATGGCAGAAACGAAAACGATGCGGAGCATGCATGGCATATGGCTATTATGGCATATCTGTTGAAGGAATACTCAAATGAACCTGTAGATATAGGAAAGGTTATGCTTATGTGCCTGATACATGATATAGTAGAGATAGATGCAGGTGATACATACGCGTATGATGCAGAAAATCTTAAGACACAGAAGGCGAGGGAAGATGCTGCAAAAGAGAGGATTTTTTCTATATTGCCGGAGGAACAAAAAGAAGAGCTCATAAAACTTTTTGATGAGTTTGAAGCCTATGAGACAGCGGAGTCAAAATTTGCTCATGTAATGGATAATCTTCAACCGTTAATATTAAATAACAGTAACGGCGGAGGTGACTGGAGAGAGCATGGTGTGACAGCTAGGCAGGTTTATGGCAGACAGAGCAAGACGAAGCTTGGCTCAGAGAGGTTGTATGAGGTCACGGATAAATTGATACAGGAAAACATCAATAAAGGAAATATAAAAGCTGAATAAGCAGTACGATGGATGAATGTTGTTATGAATATCAGGCAAGGAGGTACAGTTATGAGTAAAAGAAACAAATGGAAACAAATATGCAGTATGTTTATGGCTGTGACGATGATCTTTACTTCACTATATTGGGGTGGGATGAAGGTTTCAGCTGCGACACCGCCTGTAAAGATCAAGGTGACATATGGGCAGACAGAAGCACGAACGATGTTTGCCGATATCAATGAATTCCGAACGTCGGATACAGAGGCGTGGTGCTGGGATAAGACCGATAGTGTAAGGGAGTCGTGGCGTACTACAGAGTTACAGTATGATTATGCGTTAGAGCGTGTTGCAATGAAAAGGGCAGTAGAGATTGCGCTTTCCTACGATCATACCAGACCAAATGGCACGAAATGTTTTACGGCATATCCGTCCGGATATATGGCAGAGGGAGAAAATATTGCTGCCGGTTATATGAGTGCAGCAAAGGTATTTAACGGATGGAAGGAAGAAAATGAATCTTATGGCGGACAGGGACACAGAAGAAATATGCTCAGTTCTAATTTTAAGGCTGTTGGAATCGGGCATGTCGTATATCAGGGATGCCATTACTGGGTGCAGGAGTTTGGTGATAAGGTCATGGATGGGACGGCTTCAGCAGCGAATGACAGTACACAGATTGAGGATGTAGATGTTTCATCGTCTTATATCACGGCAGTAAAAACAAATCTGGATGATGTCAGCCTGAAAGTCGGAGAGAAAGTAACGACAGAAGATTTTTCACTTGCAATAAATGTGAAGAATCAATGGGGATATCAGAAGGACTGTGTAATAGAAAATACCTGTACTGCAAAAATTGAAGATGAAACCATTGCAAGTCTGTCGGATGACGGGGTGATTGCCGGATTAAAGAGTGGTACGACTAAAATCTGGGTATCCAACCCATTCGGAGATGATTTTTACCGTACGATCACAGTCGAAGAGGGAACAGAATCAAAAGATGATAATACAACGAATCCGGATGTGGGCAAATATGAGGGTTCTTATACGACGAACTTTAAAATCGTTTCGTGTGCGATAGGACAGGCAGCCTGCAGCAGAATTGCAGACCAGACTTATACCGGGAATGCAATTCAGCCATCCTTTACAGTTACTTATAATAATAAAACATTGGTAAAAGGAACGGATTATACAGTATCTTTTAAGAATAATGTCAATATCGGAACGGCAACCGTTATCATTACCGGAAAAGGAAACTTTGAGGGAAACAAAGAGATAACATTTAAGATTACAGAGCCGTCAGATATTTCGGTAGATGAAATCGCAGACCAGACGTACACCGGTTTTGCATTGAAGCCGGAGGTTGTTGTAAAAGCCGGCACAAAGGTACTTAAAAAAAGTGTGGATTATTATGTTTATTATAGAGACAATACAAATGTAGGAACTGCCACTGCAAAAATAACAGGAAGAGGAAATTATAAAGGCTCTTATACAACGACTTTTAAGATTGTTCCATGTGCAATCAGTCAGGTTACTATAAGAGAAATTGCAGATAAGACATACAGCGGAAAGAAAATTGAACCATATATCAAACTTACCTATAAGAATAAGAGTTTGAAAAGAGGAACGGATTATACTGTTTCCTATGACAACAATATCGATGTAGGAACTGCGACAGCGACTATTACAGGAATCGGTAATTTTATGGGAACAACCGCGGTAAGCTTTAAAATTGTAAAAGGTACTTCTAAGATTAAAGTTAGTGCGATTTCTAACCAGACCTTTACGGGAGTGGAGATTACACCGGAAGTTTCCGTGAAGGAGGGAACGAAAAAGTTAACAAAGGATGTGGACTACAAGGTTTCTTATGCCAATAATATCAATGTAGGAATTGCAACCGTTACTGTTACCGGAATTGGTTCTTATGATGGAACTGCCCGTAAGACATTTCGGATTGTATCCCGTCCGCTCAAAGAGGTCAGTGTTGAAAAAATTGATGCTCAGGAATATACAGGGAAGGAACTTACACCGAAACTGAATCTGACTTATAATGGAAAAACGTTAACAGATAATGTTGATTATGTGGCTGTATACAGCAGTAATATTGAGCCTGGAAATGGCGTGGTTAAGGTTCAGGGAAAAGGCAATTTTAGCGGACAAAGAACAGTAGTCTTTAAAATTAAAGAAAACAGTCAGTCTTCTAACAGCGGTGACAATCAAAACGATAACAAAAACGATAACAAAGATGAAACCGTTCACACCACAAAAATGACGCTGAACAAGATAAGAGTGACGTTAAAGAAAGGTAAAACTTACCACTTAAAAGTAACGGTAAATGTCGGAAGCGTAGACAAGATTACGTTTACGTCATCCGATAAAAAGGTCGCAACGGTGTCTAAAAATGGTGTTATTAAAGCGAAGAAAGCAGGCAGAGCACGCATTACTGTAAAAAGTGGAAAAAGAACAAAATGGTGCTGGGTAATTGTAAAAAAATAAGAAAGAAAAGGGCTTTGAAATAAGTCGATTAAAGAAACGCCAGTTCCGGGTAAATGCCGGTTCTGGTGTTTTTATTTGTCAATAAGTAAATAATTCTATGCAAAAAATAATAGAAATGTATGTAACTATATGTTAAAATATTTAAAATCAATATGGTGGTTGATAGAATAGTGCATTTATCAGTGAGGTGAAATATGGATATCCGAATAGCAATATGTGATGATGAGCCTAAAATTTGTGCTGTGTTAGAAAATATGCTGATTGATATTCTTGAAACAAGAGGTGTGTATTACGAAATAGAACCGTTTTATTCAGGAGAGAATTTATGCGTGGAAATACAACGACAGATTTTTGATTTGATTTTTTTAGATATTGAATTAAAAAAGAAAAGTGGACTTGATGTAAGCAACTATATACGGAATGAGTTAGGTAATGAAAGTGTTCAGATAGCATACATATCTGCAAAAACAGGATATGCTATGGATCTTTTTGAATTTCGTCCAATTAATTTTTTGGTAAAACCGTTAGAGTATTCAAAAGTGGTTAAGGTTATAGATAAGTTTTTTACAATTACCATGCAGAACAATCAATTTTTTGAATATAAAAAGAGAACAGATTTTTTTAAAATACCCATGTCAGATATTTTGTACTTCGAAAGCAGGAACAGAAAAATACACATTACAATGCTTCAGGGGGAAGATGAATTTTATGGTTCAATGGAAGATGTATATTCAATTGTTAAGAATCACCAATTTTTATATATTCATAAATCAATTATTGTAAATTATAGGCAAATCAAAAAAATTTCCTATGAACAGATAATTATGGTTGATGGAATAGCTCTTCCGATAAGTCAATCCAGACGCTCAGCAATTAAAAAGATGTGCATGAAAATACGAAAAGAGAGAAGATAATGGAATTATTTTTGAATTACTTGACAACTTTTTTTATTAATGCTTTTGAATTATATATTATTTATCGCTATATGACCATCTTTTTCGAAAACCGATGTATAGACACAAGGCTTATGTATATCGCATATGCGGCACGTTTCTTTCTTTCAGTTGGTATCAGTTATATAGAACTATATTCATTAGTTAGTGCTGCAATAGCTTTAAGCAGTATTTTTCTGATTTCATTATGTTATTCAGGCTCCTTGCCAAAACGTCTTATTATTTCTGTCTTAATTTATATGTGTTCATTCACTGCGGAGGTAATTGTAGCTATGGCAGTTGGATTAAGTAGTTTTGATGCTTTTGGAAAGGTTGAACAGGGCTCTGTTTTTTTGAATCTTATCATTGAGTTTATTTTTTGGTTGATTTCTTTGATTGTTCATAAATTTAAAAACTTAAGGGGGAATTTGCCAATTCCAAAACCGTTTCTAATAGCTATCGTAGTTATTCCATCTTCGCTAATTTGTTTGGAAATCATTATTTTTTCGCAGAAAATTCTAAACAATATGATGGCAAGAATTTCATTGGTTTGTTTGACGGCTTCTCTTTTTATATTGATTTATTTATATGATTCGCTATCGGCAATGTTTAGAGAAAGAACAGAAGCAGCAGTTACTTTGAGTGAAAAAGAGTATTACCATCAGCAGTCTGTCTTGTTAAAAGAAAAATATGAGGAACTACGTCAATATCGTCATGATATGAAAAACCGCATGGTTGTTATGCAACAGATGATCAAAGAAAACCAATATGACAAAGTTTTAGAATATACAGGAGAGATTGCAGATAAATTAAGTCAAACTTTAACATACAGTAATACAGGGAATGTAGCATTAGATAGTGTAATCAATTATAAATTAACAAGGGCAGCAAAAAGTAATATTTTGGTTGAATCGAATGTCGTCATTCCAGAAGACATATCTCTTGATGAAGATGATATGATTGTTATATTAGGGAATCTTTTGGATAATGCGATAGAAGCGGTGAATCGTATTGAAACTGATGTAAAAAAATATATTTACATGGATATTGACTTTGAAATGGGTAGTTTGTGGATTTGTATAAAGAACAGTTATGATAACAAGCTATATGTTCAAGAAAATAGATTTGTGACATGGAAAAAAGATAAAACCATGCATGGAATTGGTTTGCAAAGCACAGAATCAATTGTACAGAAATATAATGGATTAATGGAATTTTCTATGGAAGAAAACTTGTTTGTTGTAGATATTTTATTATATTTGTAGGAAAGGAATAACGATTGTAATATATGAAGAATTTATGGCAAGGTAACTTGCCTTTTTTGATGGAAAACTTTAAATTTTGACAAAAGTTTATATAGATTTATACATATAGTCTAAATGAGGTGTTGAAATGTGATAATATAATCTTCGTAACTGCATTCACTATAGAAAAAACTATAATTGTTTGGAGTGTCGAAGTGGTTATTACAATATTCTGTGCAATTTTACAATATAAATTAATAGTAGAAGAGGAAAATGTTACATGAAAAAGTTATATTCGTTCTTTTTATTTGGGGAGCTTATCCTGTTTTCAATAATATTTAGCCAGTCTTTATATGAGGTATATGGATTGAGCCATATTGGAGATACAAAACTTGCTGGGTATAAAATAGATAAAGCATCTTCTGAAATGTTGGGAAATGTGTACGATTACCTCATGAAACAGGATGCAAATATACAAATTATAAAAATGCCACTTTCGCAGGAAGAGACAGGTGTTATTAACTATGAAATTTATCACACAAATGTTTCGTCCATTTTTCATTTTCAGGGACTTTCGGATACACAGTATAGTTATTTTATGTTATCAAAAGATGATTTTACAGATGGAACTGGTGTGTTTTATACAAATTTGGGAGAGAAAGAAGTTCAGGAAATGGCAGATGTATTTTCAATAAAAATAGATGATTATGCATCAAATTCATACACATCCATTAAAACAATTCTATATGCAAATGGAATGGATGTATTGATTTTACTGTTCATATCTTTTATTGTGATGCTGATTTATGTTATTTCAAGAAATAAAGAAAATGCAGTTAAAGCTCTGTTAGGTTTTTCTAAACATAAAATTGTATTGAGTCGAATAAAAGAAACTTTTTTAATCGAATTAGTTTCTGTACTTCTGGTTATTATAGGAAATATCATTCACTATGGTGTAATTGGGAAACTCAGTTTATTTTATGTGATATTTTTACTTGGATTCATGTTATTAATATCATGTGTGAATGTCGGCTTAGTCTTTTTGACTTGCATTGGATTAAGAAGGATTCATATTGATACTGCAATAAAAAATCAACGATATTCCCATGGATTGGATTATTCTATACAGATTGGAAAGATTGTATTATTTCTGCTTGTGTCTGTAGCTGTGTCTGAATCGGTTCATTATCATGCTAAGATATCAGAAGTAGAAAAAGATATGGAAAATTACAAGGAATTAAATGACTTTTATTCTTCTTATGGTTTTAATTCAGACGAATACGATAAATTATGCAATAATAATGCTCTATATCTACAGCAGGCAAAACAAGTTAAGCATATGTATCAGGAAAATATGAATCACGCATATGTTATGCAAGATTGTGTTTTAACTGCGTTGGATGAAGGGATGGATGAAGAAGACTTTTATGGAATGAGTAAAGAAAAATTATTTGAATCCTATAAAAATAATTATATTGTTGCAAATGAAAAATACCTACAGGAATATATTGACTGTAAAATCATATCAGGTGATTTAAATTGCAATGATTATACCCTGCTTGTTCCCTTGATGTATCAGGATCAGGAGAAAGAATTAAAAACGTATTATAAACTTGTGTTAGAAGATAAAATATTAGCGGATAGTTATTACGGAGAGCAGTCATCAGTAAGTATATCAGAAAATGATATCAATATTGTTTATGTTGATAATGATTATTCAGTAAAATTGCTAAGTGACTACCAATATAATTCAAATATGAACATTGAAATCAAACATCCAATTATTGTTCTTGATACGGGTGGCTTTTCTTCTGTAATATATATGGATATGTTATCAAATTGTCAATTGGCCTATAAAGAAACGAATAAAGGTGATTTTTCTGCCATGTTGGAAAAATATGGTTTGGAAAGACTTTTTTCTGCCAGAACAATGCTGGCACCATTTATGGAAGAAATTAGCGGTTATCAGTTTGTACTTCAGCAGAGCGAGTTATTTATTGCTTTGTTTACTCTTACACTGTTATTTATTATATATATATCGAATCATGTTCATGTGAATGTTCATGCAAAGGATTATGGTGTGAAATGCCAAATGGGTTATAACAGTTTTCGGATATTGAAATCTGATATAGCAGTGACACTTGTTTTGCTTGTTTTTTCTTTAGTTTTGAAATTGATAGATATAAATATTTATGGATATTTGTCATTCGTTATTATAGATTTGGTCATATTATATGTGTTGTACCGAATAAACATATTGCAACAATTATACAAAATTTTGAATGGGGGATGTTGATATGGAAACAGCGATAAAAGTATCTAATCTTGGAAAGAATTTCCATGAAAAGAATG
Source organism: Clostridium sp. CAG:253 (assembly GCA_000436755.1). Taxonomy (GTDB): domain Bacteria; phylum Bacillota; class Clostridia; order Lachnospirales; family Lachnospiraceae; genus Butyribacter. The sequence goes on from FR887287.1 coordinate 44,412, forward strand.
TGTTGGAAAATATTGATTTTGAAGTAAAATTGGGCGAAATGGTTGCGATTACCGGAAAAAGTGGTCGTGGGAAGTCTACCCTGCTAAATATAATAGGACTTATTATGGATAAAAGCAAAGGAGATATTTGGCATTTTAATAAAAAAAATGTGAAACGTAATTCTTATGAGGGTATGTTGTTGAAACGAAATAGAATTGGCTATTTATTTCAAAATTACGGTCTAGTAGAGGAAGAAACGGTTTATTGGAATTTGAATCTTGCTCTGGAGTACAAAAAGATGAAAAAAAGTCAAAAAAAGAAGCAAATTTCAGAAATTCTACAATATATAGGTCTTGGTGATACGGAAAAATATCCGGTATACAAATTAAGTGGCGGTGAGCAACAGAGAGTAGCAATGGCAAGAATTATTTTACAAGGCAGTGATCTTATTCTGGCAGATGAACCCACGGGTTCATTAGATGGAGATAATCGTGACATGGTCATTTCTTTGCTCGCAGAAATGAAAAAACGAGGTAAAGCTGTTTTGATTGTTACACATGATCCATATATTGCAGAAAAATGTGACCGAACAATTCAGTTATGAGAATTTTTAGAATATTGGAGAACTCAGTTCAGATGGGTTCGTTCAAATAAAAGACTCAGATAAGATAAAGAAGGATTCATTGACACCTCTGGATGCTGTAAAAAAATTCTGTAAAATAAACAATATCAAGGTCTTCTATGATAAAATATTAAAATCATAGGAGGTCTTTTTTGGGTTGTTTTGTTATGTCTTAAAAAAGAAAATTCATATTAGATAGTATAAAAAAAATAATGAAACAATAAAATGTGTTATACTGAATTGGTTGATAAAATTATATAAAAATAAGAGGGTAAAATCATGAATATAGAAATCAGAGAATACACACAGGATGATGTTAAGGATATGATAGAAATTTGGAATGAAGTTGTGGAGAAAGATAAAGAAGAGATTATAAAAAAGCATATAACTAATATGAATAAATTTTGCAATGAGAATATAGACTTTGAGAGTGGGAAAGAACAGCTTGAATTGATATATAAATATTATACTAAAAGATTTTCAGATAAGGACATATCATATAAAAATCTCATTGTTTTAAAAAATGAGATAGACGATAAATCATATTATAAGAGCACAAAACACTGGATGAGATATTTTGTATCGTGCAGCGGAAATGAATGGAAAGAATTGTGGAGTGCGTTATTATAATATAATTAGTAAGAAAAGATAAAAGTGATAAGATAAAAGGATAAGTTATAAGTTAAAGTAATATGTAAACTTATAACGTATTCTTTTTTAATAAATTTGTATGAGTTTTTCGTATGAATTTTTTATAAAATCATATTTTTACTGCATTTGTTTATAAGCATTTCCCCAATCGACCATCGAATCCAAAATCTGATTAAATTATACATCAGGGTACTTGAAAAGCTGGTACAAGAACATAAAAATAAATAGTTAAGTTTTAAGTTATATTGGTTGTAGAAAATAAGAAAAAAGGTAGATGTCATATTGGCATCTACCTTAACTAATAAATGAAATAGGTGGGGTGACAATCCCACATCTCTTTAAGACCACAAAGGGCGTGACGGCTGCCTGTTCCGTCCTCAGATTTCATCTATATAAAGTTTATGTTTTTCATGCTTTATTATACACTATAAGTTAAAAAAGTCAATATAATTTATATTTGAATTATTTTCGCTGTGGCCACTTTAACGCAGAGATTGATAGTGCATTGTCAAGCTAGGCGATTTAGTGAAAATAATTTATGTGATTTAACAAAAATAATTCATTTCAACAGAACATAGATTTGCTTGTCACTAATGTGTTATACTGTATAATAAAAGTGGTAAGGAGTGTGAAATATTAATGACAATCGACAGAAAAAAAGTAAAAAACGTTTTTAAGAAATATACAGATAATTATGACACAAGTGACGAGAAGATAAAACTTAAAGTTGATCATACATACAGAGTGGCTGCTCTCAGTGAGAGAATAGCCCGTTCGCTTGGTCTTGGTGATGATGATACAAATCTTGCGTGGCTTATAGGAATGTTGCATGATATAGGAAGATTTGAGCAGTTGAAAAATTATGGCACATTTTCTGATGCGGAGTCTATTGACCATGCTCATTATGGTGTTGAACTTTTGTTTGAGGATGGTATTATCGAAAAGTTTGTGGGTGAAAATGCTGCAAAAGATTTAAAAGGGACAAAAGACTTAAAAGAGACTGCTGTTAAATCCGAAAATGAAGAAAAAGAGACAAAAGAAATTTCAGAACTTGATATATTAAGGACAGCGATATGGAATCACAGTGCGTATCGTGTTGAAGAGGGACTTACTGACAGAGTAAAGATGTTTTGCAATATCATAAGAGATGCAGACAAGATAGATATTTTAAAGGTAAATTATGATGTTACACTTGAAGTGATTTATGATGTTACGACAGAGGAACTTAAAAATTCAGGAGTGACAGATGAAGTAATGAAAGCTTTTATAGAACATCATGCGGTGCTTAGAAGTTTAAAGAAAACACCGATAGATAATCTTGTTGGGCATGCGGCTCTTGTTTTTGAACTTGTCTATAATGAAAGTTTTAAGATTGTAAAAGAGCAGGGATATATTGAAAAAATGCTCTCATATGTTTCTGATAATCAGGATACAGTGAAGAAATTTGAAATAATGCGTAATGACATGAACAAGTTTCTGGCAGAACATGAATAGGAGATAAATGTGCAAAAAGAATTAAATATAAAAAAGCTCATATTGCTTATTATGCTGATAAGCTTGATATGGGCAGGTGGATATTATGAATATACAAGTGCTATTTTGGGCGGATTTGTAATGGTTTGTTTTGTATATGCATTTGTAAAAGTTAAAGGTGACAAAAAGCGCAGCAGTAAAGTTGAGCTTAATTCAGGTATTATATTTTCAGAGATGTTGACATTATTTTATGGGGTGAGCATTTTCTATGCAACTTACAGTGCACTGGCTCAGGCAGCGTGTCAGGAAGGAAAGATTGACAAGGTAGCAGAATATGAAAAAAAGGCAATCGAAAGAAATAAATTTGATAAAGAACAGTATGTTGAATATTTATATTTGCTTAATGATATGCTTGGAAATAAAAAAATCGCAGACAATGATAAACTCACAGGCAAGATAATAAAAAAAATGAAAGAAGTTCCCGGGCTTATAGAAAAAAACAGAAAAACCGTAAGTAAATTAGGAAAAAAGATAAATGATAAGGTTGATATTGAACTTGATAAAGAGCTGTTGAAAGAAATACAGGAGCTATAATCGGTTGATATAAAGGACTTAATGTGCTAATATTAAAAAAAACGGTGTTCTGTTAAAGATTAGACAGTACTGGGTCTAGATAAAATATATTTGTCACAGACAGCAGTTTATGAAAAATAATGTAAAATGAAAAGAGGTAAATGCAAATGAGAAAAAGACTTTTTTCAAAATTAGCAATTGTTATGTCAACAGCTATTGTAGTGTCAGGTTGTTTTTGCCCTATAGACAAGGCTTTTGTCAACGCTGAAACTATTCAGGATGAAGATGATTCATATTACGATGACGATTCGGATTATGATGATTCAACGGATGACAGCTATGACGATTCGACAGACGATAGTTATGATGATTCAACAGATGACAGTGACAATGAGGAAACTACAGGTACAAAAATTGATGATGTAAAATTATCAAGTTCCGAGTTACAGGCTTTTATAAAGGAAAGTGATTCGGACGAAAACGGTTATATCAGTCAGTCTGAGGCAGAGAAAATTACATATGTTTCAATAAGTAAAAAAGCTTCACAGTCAGATCTTACTCAGATTATAAAATTATATCCTAATATAAGCGAACTCATGTGGAATGCAGGAACGCTGACCAAATTAACATTTCCAAAGAATAATATAAAAAGGCTGAATATTACTTCAAAAGCTGCATCACAGTTAGTTATTTCAGGTATAAATCAAAAACTAAACAATTTGTCTTATACAGCACAGGGAAGTAAAAAATATGCATTTAATTTTGCAAAGGGCAGTGCGTACAAGAAAGTTGAAGATTTTAATCTTATGGGAAAACAGATAAATGGAGTAAAACTTTCAAATGCAGAAGTGGGTACATTGTATGTGACCGATACATCCGCTAAGAAGATTGATGCATCATCAGACAAAATCATTAACTTATGGGTACAGAATAATAAAAAACTAAGCTCATTTACGGTTAGAAATTGTTCTAAATTAAAATCAGTGAGCTGTGCCTACAATGCTCTTTCAAGATTAAATATAAGTGGATGCCCTAAACTGTTATCTGTTTCATGTGACAGAAATAAACTTACAAAGCTTGACATTTCAAAATATAAAAATCTTAAAAGTATAAGCTGCGGACAGAATAAACTGAAAAAATTTGATATATCAAAAAATAAAAAATTAATATCAGTTTATTGTAATGATAATAAGCTTACAGAATTAAATACATCAAAAAATAAAAAACTTAGTTATTTCGGTTGTTCAAATAACAAGCTTAATAAATTAAATGTTATACCAAACAAAAAACTAACTACACTTTCATGTTATGGAAATAAATTTACAAAGGTAAACTTAAAGAAGAACAAGGAACTTGTATCAATGGCTGTAAGCAAAACATACAAACTTATGTCAAGTTATATTCCTACAGCATCTAAGTCAAATACAAATTATATATATATCGATGTAAAGAAAGGAACAAAATTAAATCTTGTAAAATATGCACCGGCATTGAAAAAAGCAAAGTTCAGTATTGGAGAAGATAGTCAATATATAACTGTAAACAAAAAAGGCGTTGTAAGCATAAAGAAAAAGAAAGACTATGTATATGGTTATGTTATAGCAACTCTGAATAAGAAGGAATACAATATCCGAATTATGGGATTTTAACAAAATGCAGATTTAGCGGTATCAGGAAGAATATATTAGAAAAATAGATACCGGTATATAAAAAATAAGAGCGGTGGCAGGATTGTATAAGCCTGCACCGCTCCTGTTTTTTTCAAGATTTCATATATTTATGCAATTTTATATGTTTACACAAGTCTATATATTTTCCACGATTTTATATATTCACACAATCTATACATAAGTGATTATAATACTTCCAAATTTTACTTCGCCTGTAAGGTATACTATAGGTGAGCCGGTACTTTTATTTTTGTTGCGTTCTTCAATGGCTCCCGCAAATACAGATGCTTTTTGAATTATCTGCCATTCTTTTGGAATAAAAAGCTGTGTACATCCAAAACTTTGTTTAACATAAATTTCTGCTGTATCAGCAATGATTTTTGCACTGTCAAAATATACTTTAAGTTCGCCAAAGGATGATTCAAGAGATGCTTTTTTAAAGTTACCCGTATTTATATACTTTGCTGATGCACCGAATTGGTTGTAGCCATAAAAAGTTTCATTTGTATCTTCGTTAAAAACAGTCTGATGTTTTCCGACTTTATCAGGATCATCATAATCATCCCATTCCACATGTTTTTTTGCGTTATAATTATTGTGCGGAAAATGTTTGCTTGGAAAAAGCATTGAAAATCCGATAGTGAGCAGTAAAGCAATTATTAAAACTGTTTTTGTGGATATATACGGAAAACCGAATACACTGTCAAATATAAGCCACAGAAAGGCAAGTGAGAAGAAAAAGCCACCAAAACTTCTTGCAAATATTGAATTTATGGCAGTTCCGACGAAAATAGCTCCTAATATTATTTTAGATACGCTTATGGCAAATGTAACAATATGAAGCTGATTTAATATAAGACAGCATGCTATGGCGATAAGCATAAGTCCCCAAAAAATTGAATTTTTATTTCTGTTCATGATTTGACCTCTTTTCTGTGCTTCTTAGCACTTGATTTTTGATTGAAAATTTTTTATTGACAGAGATTAGACTTCAGAATTTTATAACTTTAAGTTTGCTGTTTTTATCTGTCTGATATGATTAAAGCATATGGTTAAAATGTTGTAAATATTATTTCGGTAAGTGGTAGATTTTTATGGGTAAGAGGTGAGATATGACAGCCATAAATAATGTGTGCGTAGTTCAATTCACACCATATATGTACCATTCACGCAAACTTTCATTTTTTTTCTCGCAGATACAGTATAATATTTGTAGATTCATAAGAAAAATATTGAACAGGGGAGGAAACTGCCTATGAAAAAGAAACTTAAAGAAAGAATAAAAACTATGGAAAATATAAAAAGAATTTCCGGTAGGAAAGGGTTAAGACACCTTTGCAGCATGATACTTGTATTCAGCCTGGCATTGTCGATTGGAACGGCATACCTGCCGGCGCAGACGGCAAAGGCATATTATGATACGTCTATGACACAGTTTAAAACACAGTATCTGGATACAGATACATTTGATGTAAAGGGAATTGCTTATCTGGTAGGAACAGACAATATTGCAAAAATCGGAAGTACACAGACAGTTTATTCGGTTCCTGAGGGAACGAAAATTCAGGGACATACCATAAAAGCAAAGTATCTGCCACAGGACAATAACCAGACAGTCAGATACATATGGACCGGAGGCGGCAATGTAGTCGGCGGTGGTATTGACTGGATAAGCGATTATAATTCAAGTGCAGCTTTTCTTGAGTATGAGACAGCTAAATTTAAGGTACTTGATTATGATGACGAATGGGTTATTGTATGGAGTAACGGATACAGTCCTGCTTATAGTCTTACGGAATTTCATTCCTGTGCGGCATATCTTGTGCAGACTGCTCATCGTCCGGGATTTTATCGTGTGAAGAGAAGTCAGGTCTGGATAGATGTCGGACGTTATAAGAGTACAACCCCGGCAGATGGAGAAAAAGTGACGATTGAAGCTGATGGAAAAACAACAAAGTCATTCGTTGGAATACGCTTATATGCAGGGATTCCGTCATGGGGAGACTCATATCGTGTTCCTATAAATACAAATCTTCAGGTTGTTTCAACAGAGCCTGTTGAATCAAAGACAAAGGGCGATACAAACAAATATTATAAAGTATATTTTAACGGAAAGAATTCCGTGGATTATATGACATACAAGAAGCCGGGATATTACTATGTTGATGCCAGGTATGTAAATCTTTACAATAAGGGAAAAAAGGTGCCGTCAGGAAGCAGTGAGGGTAAGATTTTTAAATTAAGCGATGGCAAAGAGGTCAGTGTTTATGAGAAAAAGGACACGACAAGCACCGTATTGGGAGCCTTATGTAATGATGCGTTAGTTGACTATTTTGCAGAGGACTCGGATGATACGTGGATTGCAATATGGTTCAACAGCAAAAAAGCTTATATAAAGAGTACCAATTTTTCAAAAACCACAGCGGTAAGCAGTGGAAAGAAGATTACAAATATGCATGTAAAGGATATTGTAAACAATCAATATATAGTTATGTGGGATGACCTTTATAACAGTTCATCGTATACAGTCGGTGTTGCTACCTCATGGGATGATTTCTGCCTTGCAGCGAAATCTCTTCCGGCAGGAAATATCAATCCTACACTTGTTCAATATGATAAAGCTGTGGAGGATAACTATTATACAGTGAAAAACTCATGCTTCAAAAACAGAGGTACGGTTGATATTATCGTATATTCAGACTTATCAAGCAAGTCAAGTGACTCAGGGCACATGACACTTGCATCACCACCTAAAAAAGATACTAAACCTATTGTAAGTATTGATTGGTATATAAAGAAGGATAAGGTAAAAAAGAAAAAACTTATTGGAAAAAATTTCATAAAAATTACTTATGAGTATTCAAGCTATGATAAGTACCAGCTTCAGTATTCTGCTGATAAGGATTTTAAAAATGCGAAAACAATAAATAAGTCATGTGCGGCTGCAAATAAGCATTCTGATAAACCAATGAATATAACGGGACTTAAAGCAAATACAACTTATTATTTCCGTCAGAGAAGTAAAAGAGCTGTAAATACAGATGCCGGAACAAAATATCTCATTGGATCATGGTCTAATGTTTTGAAAGTAAAAACAAAGGCAAAATAAGATATATAATAAACAAAAATATATAAATATTTGAAAACAAATAAAACAGGGCATTCACAAAGATTGGAATGCCCTGAAATTTTATGTTTTTGGCTATGATATATTTGAAATATCTACTTGGAAACGGCTTCTACGCGAATAGTGTTTGTCTTTCCTGACACACCGCTTACCTGTCCGCCTGTAAGGACAACATTGTCTCCTTTTTTAAGATTAAACAGTTTCTTTGCATGATTCATTGCATGATAGAACATGACATCAACAGAGTTAAATTCCTCGCTGAGAACAGGAGTTACCCCCCAACTCAAATTTAATTTTCTCCATGCTCTTATGGACGTAGTCATACCGATAATATCAACAGGGCAGCGGAAACGGCTTACCATACGAACCGTATTTCCAGAAAGAGAACTTATGACAATACCTTTTGCGTTTGTATCAATAGCCATTGCACATGTGGCATGGGAAATGGCATCAGTATTATCTTTAATTCTGTATTCAGTAGTTCTGAAACGTTTAGCATAATCAATATTTTTTTCTGTATACAGAGCGATTTCTGCCATGTTTTTAACAGCGTCAACAGGATATTTACCCGAAGCTGACTCGCCTGAAAGCATTATTGCCGATGAACCATCATAGACTGCGTTTGCAACATCAGAGATTTCTGCTCTCGTAGGACGAGGATTCTGTATCATGGATTCAAGCATTTCGGTTGCAGTTATAACTCTCTTTCCGAGAAGTCTGCATTTTTTGATAAGATACTTTTGTATGGATGGAACTTCAACGAAAGGAATTTCCACTCCTAAGTCACCTCTGGCAACCATAATTCCGTCTGCAATATCACAAAGTTCTTCAATGTTGTCAACACCTGAGCGGTTTTCGATTTTAGCGATAATATCAATATCTGAACCGCCGTTTTCATTTAAGAAATTTCTAATGTCGAGCAAATCCTGTTTTGTAGAGACAAAAGATGCTGCGACAAAATCTACTTCATTTTTTATACCAAAAAGTAAATCTTTTTTGTCCTGTTCGCTCAAGTAAGGGCCAGTCATCACATGGTTAGGGAAATTCATGCTCTTGCGGTCAGACATTTCACCGCCGACTTTTACTTTACATATAGCATCATTACCCTTGAGTTTAGCAACCTCAAAAATAAGTAATCCATTGTTTACAAGGATGGTGTCGCCAATTTTAAGTTCATTTATAAGATTTTTATAGCTTACCGATACACGTTCATTGTTGCCCTCAACCTCGTCGGTAGTAAATGTAAAGGTGTCACCATCTTTTAAAGTGACTTTGTGATTTTCAAATGTGCGTATTCTGTATTCAGGTCCTTTTGTATCAAGCATAATAGCAATAGGAAGGTTTAATTCTTCACGGACTTTTTTAATTCTGTCTATTTTTTGCTGATGTTCAGGGTGTGTTCCGTGTGAAAAATTGAGTCGCGCAACATTCATTCCTGCTTTGCACATTTGTTTTAATGTTTCTTCACTCTCGCTTGCCGGGCCAATGGTACAAATAATTTTAGTTTTTCTCATGATGATTAGCTCCTTTCGATTAGCCGATTTACTTTTCAGTGCTGTTATTTATCATATCATTGCCATGTTCGTCGGGATTTTCCGTGTCACTGTTTGAAAACCATAAACCGAATGCGGTAAGTCCAACAATGAATAGTATTCCGATAATAATAAAAATAATTCGTAACATAACTTTTCTCCTTGTATTTATGATATTGATAAAAAGCTATGTTAATTTTTCTTTTTTCCATCCTGCAAATGAATATAATCAATAATATTTTCAGTTGATTTTGGTTCACAGAGACCGGAGAGATATTCCGATAAATAATAGTATGACGGAAAATGTATTGTATGAACAATATCTGTTATATAAAGTAATAATCTATATGTATGTGAAAAATTATTTTTTTTATGGACTATGTTTGAATATGAGTACAATTCCTGTCTGCCAAGCATTTCAGGTGTACATGCATCATCATTAGAAGAAGTGGCAGATGTTGTATATATATCATTTGGAAAACCGGAGCTAAAACTTTGCGTAAAAAGTATGGGAACAGATGTCTGATGAATATTGATACAAGATACAAATATACAAAGCACAATAAACAAATATGTATGTCTGTAATGTTTTTTTTCAGTAAACATATGCATCTGCTCCCTTCCGTTTAAAATACCTTATTAGAATATCACATTGATTTAAATAGGGCAAATATATTTAATGTAAAATTTTTTCACTTTGATGTAAAATTAGTTAATTTGTTTTATTTTGGATTTTTCCATATGCAATTCCAGGAAGTATTCCCCTTTGTGCCTGTCTTTATTTTAACTGTGTTACTCCATGGACCATAGCACTTTTTTCCATTGGCATAGTATATTGCTCTTGTCCTGAAATAATAAGTTTTCTTTGCTGACAAACGTGCAGTATAAACATCTGAATTTGGGTTGTCAATATATGAACTGGTTCTTCCGGGCTTAAAGTTTGATGTTTTTGACATCTGATATTGAAAAGATGACACTCCGTTTTGGGATTTTGCACGGACTTTAACCCATCTGTCATTTTTCTTTTTGCATACGGCAAATTTTGCTTTTTTTGCTTTTACTGTTATGTTTGCAGTTACCGTAATGCTTGTATCATCTGTTGATTTTGCGGTGATAGTGGCATTTCCGCAGCCTACAGCTTTTAATATTCCGTTAGAGGATACTTTGACAACATTTTCATTATCAGAAGTCCATATGATTTTAGATTTATCTGCATCGTCTGGTGTGACTGATTTTAAAAGAGAATAACTTTTCCCAAGTGTTATTGAAATGTTTGATTTTTGGAGGTTTATTGCAGATATAAATTTAGGGATGCTGCATTTGAATTTGTATACACCTGTTTCAGTTGATTCAAACTTGATGAAGTAAGTGCCGGCAGAAAGCATTTTATCTGTTATTTCAAAGCTGTTGGTACCTTTCTTTTTATAATTGCTTTCATATATATTTTGCCAGTCTTTATCGTATACGGTGATTTTATAAAGATATACATTTGAATCAACATTTATATGAAGATAGCTGTCTTTTGATAGTGTAATATTATAAAAATCAAGTTTATCTGTGACAGATAAGAAACCGGTTGTCTGTTTTTCGATAGAAATCGGCATACTTGTGTCAAAACTGTTATTAGGTTCTGTCTCATTGTTGCCTGCTGCTTCAAAAGAAGTTTTTATACGGTAATCAAAAGTTATATTTGCATTTCTGCTCTTTATAGCTTTTATGATATAATCTCCTGCTTCGAGATCTGAACTCATGGTGCCTGTCTTAGGGTCAACAGATGAGCCTGACAATTCAAGACTGTTAATGCGGCTGCTCTCATCGCAGTTATAAATATAAAAGCAGATGCTGTCTGCGTATGACTGGGCTGTAACTGTAAGTTTTCCTGCTTCTTTTAATGTTATGTGATAAGTGTTTGCAGCAGTATCTGCATTACCATTTACCCATGCATCATCAGTGTTGATATCTGAGACAGCGGCGTGAACTGTGTCAGATATAAAATTTACACCTGCTGTTGCAATAGCAAAAGAAAGCCCTAATGCAATAGCTTTTTTTGTAAAAACAATTTTCTTTTTCAAATTTATACTCCTCATTTCTTTGTATTTTTTGACAAAAAAGTTTGCCGGCGTTTTTATAAAAACAATAACAGTTTAGCATAAATACATATTGTAGAAAAGAAAAAAGTTTTTATTTATGTTTTTTTTTTCGTGTTAATATGATAAAATATGTGTGAAAAATATATGATTTTGTATAAAACTGTGCAGTTAAATGTCGATTTAACAATGAAAGTGTTGAGTGGAGGTATATGAACTTTCGGAAAGGAGTTTAGGATGAAGAAAAAAATTTTAGCATTATTTATGTCATTATTCGTGGCATTGTCCTTGTCTGCATGCAGTGCGGGAGAAATAGTTGATTTTGCAACTAATAATGTGACAGATGGTGGAAGCAGCACACAAAACGGCACAAATTCGGAGACAGCCAAAAAGGCAGCCGATACAAATCCGGCGGGTATGAAAACAATCGCTAAAGACAAGTTAAAGATTGGTGTGCTTTATATAGGAAGTGCTTCTGAAACTTCAGGTTATACATATGCACATGAGATAGGCATTCAGGGAATGGCAAACAACATCGGACTTGACGAGTCTCAGATTGTGCGAAAGGAAAATATCAACGACAGTGACGAAAAAGCAGTAAAAGAAGCCTTGCAGGATTGCGTTGACAAGAATTGTAACGTTATTTTTGCTACAAGCTGGGGCTATATGGAGCAGACAGAGAAATTTGCAAAAAAATATCCGGACATATATTTTGCACATGCGACAGGTTGCTTGAGTAACGGAAAGAATTTTACCAATTATTTTGGAAGAATTTATCAGGCAAGATATTTGTCAGGTATAGTTGCAGGACTTAAAACAGAAACCAATAAGATTGGCTATGTATCTGCCATGGGAAGTGATAACAGCGAGTGTACAGGAGGCGTTGATGCGTTTGCGATTGGAGTTGAGTCAGTAAATAAAAAAGCTAAGATATATGTTGCAGTTACCAATTCATGGTATTCGCCTGACGATGAAAAGAAGGCATCTGATGCACTTATAAAAGCGGGGTGTGATGTTCTTGCACAGCATTGCGATACGACAGCACCGCAGGAAGCATCAGAGAACAATGGTACATGGGCAATAGGGTACAATTCAGACATGAGCAAGGAAACTCCAAAAGCTACACTTACGTCTGTTATATGGAATTGGAGTGCATATTATACATCATATATAAGCAGCATAATAAATGCATCATACAGCGGAGAAAATTACTACGGAGGAATGAAAGAAAGTCTTGTTAGTCTCACAGAGTTGTCGTCACTTTGTGATGATCAGACTGCAGAAAAGGTAAAAGAAGCTAAAGAAAAGATTGTTTCAGGTGATTTTGGTGTGTTTGATGGAGTGTTAAAAACCAATACGGGAGATAGCATTGGAGAGGAAGGAAAGACACTTGATGACGCAAAAATTACCGGAGAAATAAACTGGTATTACCATAATGTTTCAGAATTGAAATGGAAATAGGGGGTTGCGTATGATTAAAATATTTGAAAACTGGAAGCTTAAGTACAAAATATTATTTGTGGCACTGTTGCCGATACTGGCAGTCTGCATTGCAGTTATTATTATAAATAATACTGTCATAAAAAATGCATTGCTATCAAAAACAAAAAATGAATTACAGGCTACAGCAGAAGCATTACATACAGCATATAATCAGAATTCAGGAGAATATTTCAGAAATGATTCCGGTGAAATCTGGAAAGGTACATACAATGTATCNNNGAAAGGTACATACAATGTATCACTCTCTCAAAAACTTGTAGTTGAGATGAGTGAAAAAACCGGAAGCAGTCTTACTTTTTTTTACGGTGATGAACGTATAGTTACTTCTCTTAAAGATAAAAAAGGTGATTATATTCTGGGTTCAAAAGCTGGAGATTATGTGAAAAAGAATGTTTTACAAAAAGGTAATGATGTGTTTTCAAGTCGTGTCAGTGTAGAAGGAACGATGTATTATGGTTATTATATTCCTGTAAAACAAAATAACAGTGATGATGTTATCGGAATGATATTTGCGGGAATGCCTGTAAAAACTGTTGACAAGACCATAAATCTTGTAAGTGGATTGTTGTTCTTTGTTCTTGGTATTGTTCTGATATTGACAATATTTGTATGCTTTATTGCATCAAAGGGAATAGCAGCTGCTATTGAGGATAGTGTTCTGGTAGTTCAGAAAATGGCTTCGGGAAATCTGAGTGTAAATATAAATGAAAAAAATTTAAACAGAAAAGATGAAGTAGGAAAACTTTCAGCAAGCACAAAAAGCCTTCAGGAAAGCCTTCACAATATGATAGGTTCAATATCAGAAAACACATCAAGACTTGACAGTTCGTCAAAAGACATGAGTAATGTTGCAGGGCAGGCGAGTGATGCCATGTCATCAATCAGTGAAAATCTTAAGAGTGTACTTTCGAGTGCAAAGAATCAGGCAGAGGTTACGGGAAGTGTTACGGAAAACGTAAACAATATTAATCATATGCTTGGAAATACTGGAGATGAAGTTGACGGTCTTTCGGATGCAGCGACAGATATGCTTAAATCAGGAAGTGAGGTAGCTAATAGTCTTAAGAATTTATACACTTCAAATGAAGGAGTGCTTGATGCGATAGATAAAATAAGAGAGCAGACAAGCGAGACGGATATATCTGTAGAAAAAATAAAAGAAGCTGTAAATCTTATTGCGTCGATAGCTGAAGAAACAAATCTGTTGAGCCTTAACGCATCTATTGAAGCGGCAAGAGCCGGTGAAAGCGGAAAAGGTTTTGCGGTTGTAGCTGTGGAGATAAGCAAACTGGCTGACCAGAGTAATGCTGCATCAGCAGATATAGAAAAGATGATTATGAATCTCGGTGAGAATTCCGAAAAGACAATATCGACTATGGAAACTGTACAGGATGCGATAAACAGGCAGTCTGAGGATATGAATAATACAAGAAAAATCTTTGAGAAAGTTAAAGGATGTATCAAATCCGTTGCAGAAGGAGTTACTAATATCAGAGAGGCAACAGAAAGACTTGAAGGTGAGACATCTTGTATAGCGGATGACATAAATAATTTGAATCTGCAGGCTGAAACAAACATGCAGAATATTGAGGAAACACTTAAAGCGGGCGAGGACGTATTGAAGATAGTAAAAGACGTAAGCAAAATGTCAATGACAGTAAGCACTGCGGCAAATGATATGTCTGATTCGGTAGAGAGATTTAAGACACAATAAAAATTAAAAAAGAAGTCCAATAAAAAGGACTTCTTTTTGTTGGGTGC
>FR887288.1 GCA_000436755.1 Clostridium sp. CAG:253
GTTTCGCAAACGCCTATTAAAAGTAAAACCTCAAAAGGAGAATTTATTTAATAATGACACAAAGCAATATAATCAAAACATTAATAAACGAACTTATATACAATAATAAAAATCAGAAATATATTCCTGATAACTTTATAAATTTTAATATTATAAGCCCTGAATATTCTCCTTATGAGGTAGAAATCAAATCATATCCGCAGGCAATGAGCAAAAACCTGTTTGCTCTGATATGGGATATTCACAAGCCACATACCGTATCTTCAACAATAATTCCATCTGAAACACCATTCGTGTATGAAAAGGATGTTATTCCCGGAATGCGTACACAGATGCACTCTCACGAATATCTTGAACTGTTTTATGTCATAGAGGGCAAGTACCGTCAAAAAATCCTTGGCAAAGAATACGTCTTTCAAAAAGGTGAATTATGTCTTATCGACAAAAACTGCCAGCATCAGGAAATACTTGTTGACAGCTCTTCTACTATCCTTTTTCTCGGCATAACGGTTCAGATATTTGATGAGATAATGAAACATCTAAGCAATGCCGGACGAATAACAGCCTTTTTAAATACTGCCCTGTTAGAGCAGAAAAACATTCAGCAGTACCTTCATTTTAAGCCTAATTCCGACAGTGAAAGCCCGTTAAAACTTGAAAGTACCTTTATATCGCTTATCGAGGAATTAAGCAGCTTTGACGCTGCTTCTCCTTTTATATGTCAGGGACTTTTACTTAGGATATTTCAAATACTCGGAACCGAATATGATTTTTCTCTTTCAAAACAGGCAAGAAAGAAAATGAACACGATACTGTTTGAAGAAATCACCGATTTCATAACAG
Organism: Clostridium sp. CAG:253; assembly: GCA_000436755.1. Taxonomy (GTDB): domain Bacteria; phylum Bacillota; class Clostridia; order Lachnospirales; family Lachnospiraceae; genus Butyribacter. The sequence goes on from FR887288.1 coordinate 844, forward strand.
AAAACATCGCTGATATTTCCATTCAGATGCTTGTCTCTGAATTTCATTTTCAAAAAGATTATTTTAACAGGCTTTTAAAAGCCCAAACCGGTATGACATACACGGAGTATTTACAACTGTTAAGACTGCGCCATGCGGAAAAAATGCTTCTTACTACCGATTACACTATCGAGCAGATAGCCGAGAGCATAGGCTACCATAATAAGGGCTATTTTTATAAGATTTTCACCGAGAAATACCAGCTTACGCCGGCACAATTTAAGAAGAAATGTAAGAAATTTTATATTTAAATACACAAACAGGCAACCCTCATAAGGGTTGCCTGTTTTATCTTTTGCATTCTTATTTTGTTTTATCTTTAGTTAAAAATCTATCTTCGAAATTTGAAACCGGGTTTATTCTATAAATCCCATTTCCAATCTCTTACTTCCGGAAGATCAATTCCATACTCATGGATGTACTGCTTATGCTCAACAAGCTTGTCATTCATCTGCTGGATAAGGTATGCACCTGTGTTTCCAAGCTGTGGAAGAACTGAAATAGCATTCTTAACAAGATTGAAACGGTCAATCTCATTCTGAACACGCATATCGAATGGAGTTGTAATTGTTCCCTCCTCCTGATAACCATATACATGAATGTTACGGTTAGTTCTGCGATATGTAAGCTCGTGAATAAGTGTATGATATCCGTGGAATGCAAAGATGATTGGCTTATCTTTTGTGAAGAGTGCATCATACTCTGCATCTGTTAATCCATGAGGATGTTTTGTACTTGGCTCAAGTTTCATAAGGTCAACTACGTTGATAACACGAATCTTGATGTCAGGTAATGCTTTTCTA
>FR887289.1:0-14655 GCA_000436755.1 Clostridium sp. CAG:253
GTGTTCCGCTTTATTTTTATTTAATGCGTCACCAATCGGGGTGACAGGATTCGAACCTGCGACCCCCTGATCCCAAATCAGGTACTCTAGCCAAACTGAGCCACACCCCGAGTTTCTTTTCGCTTCGCTTACTCGCTAACCGCTTTCCCGTGACGCAAGATATATATTACATTATGTTGCACTGTTTGTCAACAACTTTTTTTATTTTTTTTAATTTTTTTTTGCATAATCCGAAAAAACCCTTATTTATAGGGATTTTTCGGATTACTTCCAGTCACAATATTTATGTAACCGTCATTACTATCTTATAATTCTCAATTTACTCTGACTTGTTCCTGCACTGTTTGTTGCAAACGCTCTAAGGTGCGTTCTGTATGGATATCTTCTTATCTTGAAGATATAACGATACCTGTGCATTCTCTTTGAATATCCGCTTGTTTTTGTTCTTGTGTATCTGTTTTTGCCGATTCTGAGCACAACTCTAGGTACTTTCTCCTTCGTAAGAACTATTATTTTTCTCGTTCTTGTCGTAAGTCTGCCATAGATATTCGGTACACTCGGCTTTCCAAGTGATACAGCACGCTTTCTCATTGCTTTTATAGATGCTCCGTGGGCAGTTCTTATTATCGCATAAATGCCTGTCCCAACTGCAACATGTTTCTTAAGCTTAAACTTAAAATCACCATCTTTATTTGTTTTTCTCACATAGACAATTCCATCTACAAAAACATAAACTGTTGCCCTGCCGTTTGCCCATCTTCCTGTAACATAAGAACTCTTATTTGTTACATTTCCTATATGAAGTTTTGTATTTCTGTGTTTTGTATAAACCTCTGAAGCGGTTTTTACTACTTTCGTCTTTGATACACCAACTCTTGTTTTTCCCTTAACCTTATCTTTTCCATATACCTTAAATGTCGTTTTGGCATGAAGTCTCGGCGTTGTTATTCTAAAATATCCGGCTGCATCAGCACGTGCTGTATACTGCCTTTTGCCGAGTTTCAAAACAACTGTACATTTCCCGCTGTTTGGTACATATCCGAAAACATATCTGTCGGCACTGGAAACAGTGTATACTGTCGGCTTATTCGGTGCACTCTTTGTCACTTTTTTGTTTCTCACATGGCTGACTCTGCCAAGCCTGTCTATGGCATATACGGAAACAGTAGTTCCAGAATACTGATTAGGTATGGAAATGGTATAATCTCCATTACTCTTTATTACTACGTTTACTTTTTTAATTTTAAGTTTTTTATCGTAACCGTTACTCTTCTTATAATAAGAAGTTCCTAAACTTTTTGAAATATACACATTTTTTCCGATAACCGCATATACCTTTGTATGGGTATCATTTATATTTCCTTTAATCTCAAAAGCATTATTTTTTGCAGATGTAATCTTAGGACAGTTTGGTCCCTTTCTCTTAACAGTCACACTTACACTCTTACTTTTTTTGCCGCTCTTGTCCGCAACATAAACAGTTATTTTTTTACCCGCTTTCTGAACCGGAATTTTAACGGTAAAACTTCCTTTAACATTGACAGTCGACTTATAAACTTTTGAACCTATTTTTACATTTGCAATAAGACTTGGATAAGCTTTTCCCTTAACCTCCCCGTCAAGATTTGATACTGTATTTACAGTCGGTGCAATAATTGATTTCGGATAAATATTAGTAATAGCAACCTTTTCTACTACTGCCTTGCCATTTCCACTCTGAACTAAAACCGAATATATACCATTCTGCGTTGCGTCAAAAGTATCGGTATCCATTGTAACCGCTCCACCGCTTGCTGGCTGTATATTCCATACATCCGAATCCATGTCATAGTCACCCTGTATATACTTTTTCAAGGTAATGCCTGACTTGGCATTTGCTATTACTTTAACAGGCACACTGCTTTTCGTGTCCGCCTTGCTTGTTTCAGATACAACAACTGACGGCAGTGATTCATCCTCCTGTGTACTCTGGTTTCCGCTGCTACAATTATAATAATTATATACTCCCATCGAGTCATAAATTCCGGTACACCACTCTTTTGCAAGCAGAAGCTCTTCTCCGGATTTTCCGCTTTCCAAAACAAAATTGTAATTGTCAGGAAGTTTCAATGTCCAGTTTTGGGAAACATTTAATTTCAAATCACTAATCTGTGCCTTGTCACGAAGATAATCTTCAATAACATCTTGAAGATTGTCATGTGAACTTTGAAGCACGTTATCACTCACGCCCTGATTTGCCTCACACTGCATATGCGGTGTAATCTTGTCCGTTACAAGCACAAGTGTCTGAGTATCACTTATATCTTTTCCGTTGTAGGTCATTGAAGTAATTCTATGCGTGTCATTCAAAAGATTTCCATTGGTATCATATCTCGGTGCTACACTTGGGTCTATAGTATATTCTATACCACTGCACTGGAAAAACTGGCTCAAATCTCCAAAATATGACTCCTGAATAAGAGAATTTCCTCCTTCTTCATTGACAAAATTAGATATAATAATATTATTCCATTCCGTATCTTTTGAAGTTCCTGTAGTCTGATATATCGAAGCAGACCACTCAAGCCATTCTTTCAGCTGTTTTCCGGTTATGGAGTATATGTATACATATCTGTGGTAATTTGCAAGAGAATCCAAATCACCCTCCATCAATTTTTCCGAAATATCAGAATAATCTCCACCGCCTTCTCCGCCGTACTTAGTATACCTCGCCAGCGAAACAATAGGGTAATTTCCATACTTTGAACTGTTGGCGGCTACAAATCTCGACGCATAATCTATCTGTGCATTATGGACTATCTGCATAATATCATTGCTCTCAAGCAATGCAGAATAATTGTTCCATCTCTCACCGTCAGCAATCTTTCCGATTTCTGTACTGCAATATGTTTTTAAAACACTATCCCATTTGGACATAGTTGAAGTGATTGTACTGTCAACTGCAGTATCTTTCTTTACTTTTCTTATTTCATAACTTGAATTATCAAGCTCAATTTCACCTTTTTTGTTGACTTTTAAGTTCAAATCAACTACTCCGATACCACGACAGCTGTCCTGAACCATGATAAGTCTCTTTCCGTTTACAAGTCCTGTCTCTTTGTCAACATTTGGAAGCGAGTAATGCGCATCGTTTGTATCTGCCACCGGAAAATCAATATGCTCATGTCCGGCAAGCACCATGTCTATATCATCCACCGTAGTAAGCATATATGCCATATCTCCTGCCTTTTTCTTTGGATTATTTGTACCAAAGCCTGAGTGAGCCAATGCTATAACTATATCTGCTCCCTGCTTTTTAAGGGCTGCCGCCTGTTTTTTTGCATTTTCAAGTATATCTTCCGTAACAAGTTTTCCCTTCAGTTTTTCTTCTTTACTCGAAAGTGACGGAACCGTTTCCCCTAAAATACCCACCTTGACAGACATTATCTGCCCTTTTTCATTTGTCAGCTTTTTTTCTATAATTTTGTTTTCTACACCGAAAACACTCTTACCGTTTACCGCGCTATATACATTCGACAATACACACTTGTTCATCAGTCCTGATGCGTCAAGCTGCTGGACAATATAGTCATAACCATAATCAAAGTCATGATTTCCAAGTGTGATTGCATCATAACCGATTTTACTCATCGCATTATAAACAGGCTGCAAGCTTTCCGGAGAATTATTGTATATGTAATCCGTCGTAAAATCATACACACTGTCTCCCAGGTCAAATGTAAGAGTATTGCCCTCTCCTGCTTCACTTCTTGCTTTTTTTACAAGAGTATATGCCTTATTGAGACCTCTGATAACCTCCTGCTCTGACTGATAATCATAATTAACTACTTGTCCGTGAATATCTGTTGTAAATACAACTCTCATATCCGCTTCTGCCGCAGCCGCTGTCGCAACGGTCGCTTTCTCATTCGATCTTGTCACAGCAACTTCTGCTGCCTCTGCATTTTTTGTAATTTCTGATACATTATTATTTGAAGGAGTAACCTGACATATTGATGTTATAGAAATTGCAAAACTCATAAATAAGCCTATTGATTTTCTTAAACTCATAAATTACCTCTCTCTTATTATTATTTACAATAACAATGTTTACCACATATTTATGTTAATAATATGTTGACTCAACATCTAAAATTCGCAGCGCCCAATAAACCTCTGCAAGACGCTGCGAATATATAATACAATATTTTAATAACCTTTGCTCTTTAAATAAATATAAGTACGTTCACTATTTTTATCATCTATATATTCAAAATAATGGTGATGATCTTCTGCATCCTTTGGCAACAATGCGAAATCACTGTTTATACATTCTTCTATATTGTCAATAAGTTCTTCTTTCTCATATGCATGTCGTCCAAATAACTCATTCTCCATATCAATATAGCTGCCGTGAGCAGTATTGTAATGCTCAAGGTCAAACTGATAGAAAATTACAGGTTTCTTTTGATAGTAAACGTCCCAGCATACACTTGAATAATCCGTTATAAGCAAATGGCATTTTTTCATAATCTCATTTAATGGTTCCTCACCAAACGGAACTAATGTTATTCTCTCGCCCGTCTTTTTAAAGTTTTTAAGATAGCCCGCAAATTTAGGATGAATATAGAATATCATTCTCGCATCATGCTCTTCCAAAATCTTATCAAGACGCTCACTCTGAAGCAGACTTGAATAATTTTTGTAGTATTCGCTTTTCAGAAAATCTTCATCACTTACCTCTTCAAGCCACGAACGCCATGTCGGCATAAGCAGGATAAGCTTATCATCCTTTGTGGAAGTGTCCTCAAGAACATCCCATCTTGTAAATCCTGTAATCGGAGCCTTGCCTTCTGAATAATCAAGATACTTGACTACTATATCCTGCTCAAACTGTGAAGTTGTGGCAAAATATGTCATAGGACTGCTTCCTTTTCTGCCGAACAACGGTCCAACCTGTTTAAGCGCAGTAACACCATGCTGGAGGAAGAAAATAGGTCGTTTGTCAATCTTTGACCTTATCAGACTTGTCTTACATCTCCATGCATACAAATGTGTTCTGGAATCAGATGCAACATACAAAACTGCACTAAGTACATATAAAACATGTTTTAAACTCATAAACTGTATTATATGGTCATCATACTCCTTGATTTTTTCATAGTCAGGAGCCTTTTTATCTATTACATAGTAAATATTTTTCTTCTCTTCTTCAGAAAGATTTTCCATACAGTACTTGAAGAAATAATATCCGTTATCCTGTGCCATTGAGCAGAATTTCTCATACACAAGCCATATTTTCTTTCTTTTCAGGATAGGTTTAAACAATACATAGATAGCACTCGCTGCCATCTCCTTAATTTTTGTTGAGTATGCATCATATTCTGAATCCTGACGGTATAAGAATGCAAGACATCCTCCCTTAGTATAATAAGGGAATGTCATATGGCCCTCACCGGCAGAATACTGTCTGTTTGTAAGGTAGAAATTATTCTTCCAATAGTTGCTTGTAAATCTTGCTCTTATCTCATTTTCAATTCCATACTTGTTTGCAATAATCCTAAGATCCCAATAAAGCTCTCTCAGATTCATCTCATCAAAGTTAAGATATGCTGTTATAAGATAATGTTTTTCAGTCTTTTTAATATCATATTTAACCGGAATATCATAAGTCAATGCACTTCTGTATCTTAAAACAACATCCTTTATTTCAAGACCTTCCTGTCTCCTCATTTTCATAAACACAGTACAGGTATTTTTGCTTGACTTAATCTTCTTAATCTTAGCCTGTGTATATTCATCAACAATCCTTTCAGGCTTGCGCAATACAATCGAGATAGTTCTGTCTCCGTTTCTTGAATACGGTACAACTGCAACTTCACCTTCCTCATAAAAACGGATACTGTCAGGGTCACCAACTTTTTCAATCATACATGGTGCAAGATATGCATTTGGCTTGTCATACTTTTCTACACCTGTGTCAGCCTTCTTTGCAAGTTCCGGACAGTAGAATGTTCCGATGAATTTTTCTTCTGATTCCATGTTGACAAACTCTGCGGCAAGCTGGTATCTTCCTGACGGAGACATTCTTTCATGCCAGCGTTTAAAGTCCTCATGAATCACTCCGCTTTGTCTCTCTTCGTCTGAAAGTTCTCTCATACATAATATGGAATAATCTTTCTCCAGAATCATAAAACTGAGCGGTACAAATTTTTCTTTATCTCTTATCTTAAGAGTAATGCCATCCGTTCCGCTTTCTATGTCGGACTCAACAGGTATTCTCTGTGTATTATTTGTTCCACATCCCTCCGCAGCAACATAGAATTCACGGAGATACGGTGTCTGGACTTTCAAATTTGGGAAAGTTCTTTTAAGTTCTCTCTCCTGAAGTCTTGTCACAACTGATTTGACACCAAGCTTATATAAAAACTCTTCCAGATATGTTCTCGGTGTTGTATTTGTTATGATTACATAATCAAAATCATAATTGTAGCCGTCATAAAGTCTGCAGCTTACAGATTTTTTAAACCACTTCTTCTCAAACTGGACAATATCATTGTCTTTCGTGTACTGTTTGATAACTTCAAAATCGCTCTCTGTTTTTACTTTCTTAGGGTGAATTATTCTTCTCGGTTTCTGTCTGTTCTCAGAGTAGTCCTGTACAATCATTCCGTCTTCCTTGCCGTACAAAACAAGGTCGAGCATCTTTGCAGGAGAATCTAACGAATCATATTTAATGAACTTCTCACAATAATCTCCGTCATCATAGCTTGCACCAAGAATTTTTTCACTGACAAGCCATTCTTTTAACTCTTCTATTTTATATAACTTTACAAAAGGAAGCTCTTTTATATCAAAATATGTTCCTCTGTCTGACATATACTGGTCATAGTCATACATATAAAGTATTATAGGCTTTCTCGTAACTGAAAAATCAAAGAATACGCTCGAATAATCAGTTATAAGAGCATCTACACTATTTAAAAATTCATACTTGTCAACTTCTGCCGGGAAACTCTTGATATGCTTATAGTCTCCGAGCTGAACGCTGTTTTTAAGTATCGGATGAAAATTAACATACAAAATCTGGTTATCTTTAAGATTTTTATCGAGATAACTCATCATTTTGGTAACTTCTTTGCTGTAAGCATCCTGATTTACCGAATGATTACTTGTACCTCTCCATGTCGGCATGTATGCATACACAACCTTGTCCTCAAGTCCAAGCTGTTTTCGCACTGTCTCTGCCTTTTCCTTATCCATGAAAATACTGTTTCTCGGATAACCGCTGAGTGCAACTTTTCCGGTATATAAAGGCTCAAGGTTATAGTCTCCCATAATTGCATCCTTTGTAAATTCATTCGGATGCATGAGATAATTTGCCTGCAAGAAATTATGTTGTACATTGTACATGGATTCTATACCCTTACGCATCTGTTTTCCGAGAGTTTTGAGCGGTGTTCCATGCCATGTCTGAAGGTAAACCTGCTCATCTTTTCTAATAAAATAGACAGGAAAAGAACTGTTGTTTATAAGATATTTCGCTGTTGCAAGCACCTTCAAATATTTATATGAAGTAATACTTACAAGCTTTACCGGAATATCATTTGCTTCAATAAACTTTTTATGTGTCTCGTAGTCCTCCGGATTTGTACTGTAATAAATCTCATACTTATCCGCATCATCTCTTGATAAAAGTTCCTTCAATATATAAAATGGTGAATCTGAAATCGTTGTTCCGTGAAATGACTCAAATAAAATTCTGTTTTCCACCACCGGACAGTGTTTATAATAACTGCCGTAAAAGAACTTCATCTTAGGAGCTCTTTTCAATATTCGTCTGGCATTATTCTTCAACACATGGTATCCTCTTACCATTTTTGCCCTCACCTTATTTATAAACATCTTAATAAATCCTTTCTAAACAATTGTAAGGGACTGTTGCCAACAACAGTCCCAAATATATCATCAAAATCTCCGGTTTAATCAGTCTTTTTTCTGCTGACCTTCAAGTCCCAGATCATTTTTTATCTTAGATGTTGAAATTCCTTCTGTTCTTGGCAAATAAACAACTTCACAATATTCCTTGAGGAAATCAAATTTCCCCTCCCAGTCATGTCCCATAACAAACACATCAATATCATTATCAACAACATCAGAAATTTTCTGTTCCCATGTATTTTCAGGAATAACCTCATCAACATATCTTATCGCTTCAAGAATCTGCTTCCTATCCTCATATGAATAGTATGCTTTTTTATTCTTGATGGCGTTAAATTCATCTGTCGATAAAACAACAAGCAGATAATCACCAAGCTCTTTAGCTCGTCTGAGTATATTTATATGACCTACATGAAGTAAATCAAAAGTTCCATATGTTATTACCTTTTTCATCTTTACCCTCCAGTATGATAAACACAAATTTACACATTGAGATATTACTTTATTTAATGCAACTTGTCAAATTTGCTGCCATAATTCTACAATATACATTTGAGCTCATCAATAAATTTTTCCATTTCTTCTCTCGTGCCAATTGAAATGCGAAGATAATTTTTTATGCGTTCACTGTTAAAGTGTCTGACAAATATATGTTTTTCACGAAGCTTTGCAAATATCTCCTCTGCATCCACTGTCGCATGTTTTGCAAAAATAAAGTTAGTCTTTGAATCACCAAAAGAAAATCCAAGTTCTGTAAGTCTTTCCTTTGTCCACTCTCTTGTCTCTACAATCTGCCCGGTTGTTTTCCTGAAATAATCTTCATCTTCAATTGCCGCAATCCCGAGTGCAACAGAAAGCCTCGTCATCGGATAACTGTTATATGAAAATCTGACATCATTCATAGCTTTGATAAGTTCCGGACTTCCCATTGCATAACCAATTCTCATCCCCGCCATTGAACGTGACTTTGAAAAAGTCTGCACAATCAGCACATTATCGTATTCTTTTGTCAAAGATAAGGCAGATTTCCCACTGAAATCAACATACGCTTCGTCTATGATAACGACAACATCTCGGTTATGTTCTATAACATCACGCAGAAATTCCTCATTCTGCATAATTCCCGTTGGTGCATTTGGATTTGCAATGACAACACCACCGTTTTCCTTATAATAATCTGCTGCCACAAGATTAAAATCATCATCCAACGCCGGTCTTTCAAAAGGAATATTAAAAAGTGCAGCCCAGACATCATAAAACGAATATGTTATATCAGGGAAAAGTATCGGCTTTTTGCTGTTAAAAAACGTCATAAACGCTATTGCAAGTACATCATCAGAGCCAACTCCGACAAACACCTGATTATTTTCGACATTGTATCTTTTTGCAATTGCTTCAACAAGAAGTGCCGAATCCGGGTCAGGATAAAGCCTGAGTGTATCAAGGTCAAATCTTTGAAGCACTTCCTTGACTTTCGGTGACGGCGGATACGGATTTTCATTTGTATTTAACTTTATCATATCCTTAAGCTGTGGCTGTTCTCCCGGCACATACGGGTCTATTGTTCTTAAATTGTCTTTCCAGCTGCTCATAATCTTATTATCCTCCATTCAGATTTTCATTCTATTCTATATATTCCGTTTAATTTGCAAATCCACTTAATTTGCAAATCTAGTTATTTAAATTATAACTTTCTGCAAGTTTTTCAAACGCTGCAAATGATTTTTCAATCATTTTTTTATCAACACAATAAGCTATTCTTACATATCCTGCACACATAAATGAACTTCCCGGAACAAGAAGCAGATTAAATTCTTTTGCCTTTGCCGCAAACTTAGTATCATCAGGCTCGGCAGCTTTCATCCAAAGATAGAACGCTCCCTGCGGTTTGACACATTCAAACCCAAGTGATGTAAGTTTATCATACAAAAGTGTACGATTTGTGTCGTAAACCGAAACATCTGTACTCTCATCAAGGCATTTCTTTATCACAAGCTGCTGGAGTGACGGTGCATTTACAAAACCAAGTATTCTGTTTGCCACATTCGCTGCCGCAACAAGATTTTCAAAATCGTCCACAACATCAGGAATTACAAGATAACCTATTCTTTCACCCGGAAGTGATAATGACTTACTGTATGAATATCCGACTATTGTGTTTGCATAATATTTTGTAAGATACGGTACATATACACCGTCATATGCAAGCTCCCTGTATGGCTCATCTGATATAAGATAAATCGCTGTGCCAAACTCCTCCTGTTTGTCGCAAAGAACCTTTGCAAGTTCTTTTATTGTGTCTTCCGAGTAAACAACACCCGTCGGATTGTTTGGATTATTGATTATGACAGCCTTTGTTTTTGCTGTAATTTTCTCTGAAAATTCTTTTATATTCGGCTGAAATGTAGGCGGATTAGGAGAAACCGCAACAACTTTTCCGTCAAAATTTGCAACGTAATTGTTGTACTCACCAAAATACGGTGCAAAAGTGATAACCTCATCCCCAGGGTCAATTATTGATTTGAGTATAACATTCAATCCCCCGGCAGCACCGACTGTCATAAGAATATTTTTTTCTGAAAAATCTGTCTCAAATCTCTCATTCAAAGACTTTGCAATTGCATCCCTCACATCTTCAAATCCTGAATTGTTCATATATCCATGAACCCTGTTTGGTTCTTCATTGTTCACAACATCTATAATCGCCTGGTTTACTGCCTTAGGTGGAAGTGTACTGGGGTTTCCCAGACTAAAATCATATACATTCTCTGCTCCATATTTTTGTGCCATCTTTTTTCCTTCCTCAAACATGGCACGGATAACAGAACTTCCTTCAACATATTTAACCATCTTTTTTGCTATCATTTTCAAACCTCATTTCTGTGCTTATTCGTATAAGTTATTCTAAGTATATCACTCTTATATTGCACATGCTAGATTTTTTTATATTTTTTCAAAAAACACTTGCATTCTCCAAAATACTCTGATATAATTTAACTGTTGTCGCTAAAAGACATGCTATGCGCTTCTAGCTCAGTTGGCAGAGCACCTGACTCTTAATCAGGGTGTCCAGGGTTCGAACCCCTGGAGGCGCACTTATATTTATACAAAAAGAAGATATTACTTTTGCAATATCTTCTTTTTTGTTTTCCGCTTTTTATATAACATCAATATATTTCTTAATTATATTCTCCAACTCCACATATCCCAAAGGCTTTGAAATATAATCATCAAATCCCTCCGCAAGATACATCCGCTTTGCTCCTGTCACGGCATTTGCAGTCATGACTATAATCGGCGTATCCTTATTTAATGACGCATCCATCTTTTTAAGCCGTTGCAAAGTTTCTATTCCGTCCATCCCCGGCATCATATGGTCAAGAAATACCATATCATACTTTTTCTGTTTCATAAGTTCAAGACACTTTTCGCCACTTTCTGCAAGCTCTACATTGATATGTGTAACACGAAGCAATTCTCTTACCACAATTCTGTTTGTCTCAACATCATCAACAACAAGAATATGGGCATTCGGTGCTTTAATATGATATGTTTCACTTTCCGTTTTTGATAAATCATCTTCCTCCCTGTTTTTACTGCAGACAATGCTTTGTGGAATTTGCACTTCAAAAACCGAACCTTCTCCAAACACACTGCTGACATTTATCTTACCATTCATAAGATTGACAAGCTTTCTTGTAATAGAAAGACCAAGTCCGTTTCCCTCTATCGTATGGTTTTCCTGCTCATCAACTCTTTCAAATGGTGAAAATATCTTACCGATGTCCTCTTTTTTGATTCCACGTCCCGTATCCGTAACCCTAAAAATAAGCATAATATTTTCCAAATCAATTTTGTCCCATTCCACCTCAAGAGTAATAGAACCTTTCTGTGTATATTTAACAGCATTGTTCATAATATTTATAATTATCTGTTTTATACGCAGTGCATCACCGTGCAAAAACATTGGCATATCCCTTGACAAATCAAGTTTAAACCTAAGTCCCTTTTCTTTAATTTTTAGCGAAACCAAATTTATAATGTCATTTACAACAAATTTAAGATTATAATCCTCGTTAATTATGCTGGTCTTGCCGGCATCAAGTTTTGACAAATCGAGGATATCATTTATAATTCCAAGAAGTGTTTTTCCGGCATCTTTAATATAAGACGAATAACTCTGTATCTGCTCCGATACTGTCTCCCTCGAAATCATTTCATTCATACCGAGTACGGTATTAAGAGGTGTTCTTATCTCATGGCTCATCTGTGCAAGAAATGCAGATTTTGCCTTATTAGCATTATCTGCACTTCTCTTTGCTGCTTCAAGTTCTTCAATAGTTCTGATTTTATCAGTAAGATCATCAATAATTATGATATATCCCATCGTCTCGCCATATTCATCGCCTATTCTATTTATATCAAGTCGGCAATGCGCATCATTTGCCCTGCATTTTACATCAAGTTTGTTTGAATATCCACCATATCTCAATTTTTCTTCATCTATCTCAAACAATTCCCTCAGTGTCACTTTCTCATAATCATACGGCGAAAGCCTCAAAAAATCTATAGCACTTTTATTCGCTATTTTTAAATGTCTGCTGTCATCATATATAATCATCGGAAGTTTCACTGAGTAATATATAAATTCAGATACATTCTCAAGCTTCACCTGATTCTTATTTACAAAAAGGTAAACCCTGTATACCAAAAGTGCTCCAAAGAACTGAGATAACGTACTTCCCGGAAATGCACTCACTCCAAACATTGGCACAATTGTATCAAGAAGCATGCCCGCAACGATTACACCCTCACAAAAAACAAGTCTTATTCCCGTAATTCTTTCCCATTTTCTTTCACCTTTTTTCACCATATATCCGCTTAGCACAAACAAACCGACAGCACATCCGATACAATATATATCATACAAAGTGTTCCATATGCTCGGTGTAAACAAATATGTCATTCCTATTGCCGACTTATGATATATCGTATTATCCTTTTGCATTAAAAAAGGATATAATATTATTGCAGAAAACGGAAATATTTCTATCATCTTTACCAACCACAGATTCCGACCACACCATCCAGCAATAACAAGAATCGCACATATCATATACAGAAATGTGCCAACCATACCTGCACATCTCCAGTAATACGCTATAAGAGGACTTTCCTGAACCCACACAAACCCAAAACAAAAACTCCATATAGAGCTTCCTATACAGACAAGAGCAAACAGAATATCATTCATCTTTAATTTTTCTTTACTGCGTAAAACACTTACGGATATTATTGTCGTACATACAAAAAAGCCAAACATTATGTAAGATAATATTCTTCCCATATTCCTCACTCCTCTATGTCAATTTAATCAGGCAGGCTTGGAATAAGTTCAACATATACCTGATCAAACTCTTTCCTGAGTTCCTCCCTGATTTCATTACGAAGCTGCAGCAAAATTTTTGTATTTATAATATCATTGTGACTTTTAAAATATATCTCTACCCACGTTTTTCGACCCGTCTGGATAACATCCAAAAATTCAATATCACAATACACCTTATCCATATGTTTTTCTGCTGCAATTCTTATATTGTCCATTATATCCTGTTCAGGAGCAAAAAGCACCAGATTTTTTAGATTTGAAAAAATCATTTTCACCGGCTCTATAAGTAAAAAACACGCCATTACAATAGCAACAACCGGATCAATATAACGTGCGATCCATGCAAATTTCGTTTTATTTACAATAATCTGAATAAAAAAGGCAACTGCAACACCAAAACTTGATATAACATCAAGTTTCCATATGTATATTTCTGCCTGAATAGTTAGAGATGCATATTTTTTGCTAAAATAATGCATTAAGAGATAAATAATAAGACATCCCAGACAAACTGCAAGCTCAAAAAACGCAATACTTCCACCATCCACATGGCGGCCGCCATGAAAGATGGTATACATATTATCCCACACAAGCTGAACAGTAATAACCAGCAAAACACTATATTTAATGACAACGAAAAGTGATTCCACCTGTGAAAATCCATAAGGTCTTTTCTCTGTCACAGGCTTATACAAAAGGGGAACCAGCACCATAAACGGTCCTATCATGATTAAATCCGTAACATCAAAAATACAATCCATCAACAAAGAATGTGATTTTGTGTAATATGCCATAAATCCCTCTGACAGCATAAACAAAATACTTCCTATTAAAGAGATATTCATAATCATCTTTTCATATCTCATTTTATTTTTATTCTTTTCCTTTTCTCCCACGCCGGAGCCTCCCTCTTTTTCTTCATTTTTCAGTAACTTTATAAAGAGATGCAATAAAAGCTGTTTTCATTTTCAGCACAATCTTTGTCTGCAGATACTTTTAAATCTTATTACAAATTACAGATGCTTTTCAAATCGTCCCATAATATTAAGACCATCTTTCTCAACAACAAAAGCATGTTCATCAATCTGCTTTATCTCTCTTCTAAGCTGTGCACATTCATATTTCGACAAAACCACTATCGTCATATATGTCTTTTCTTCCGTATAACCGCCCTTAGCTTCCCACCATGTCGCATCACGTTTAAACTGATTTACAATATAGTCCATTATCTCCACAGGCTCTTTTTTGGTAAATATAATAACTTCCGCATTTATATTCTGGGTATGTGTGCGGTCAGTGACAAGCATACTTACAGCGGAATAAATTATACAGTAAATAGCAGTCTG
>FR887289.1:14691-27497 GCA_000436755.1 Clostridium sp. CAG:253
AACTGCACATATCCCATAAACTACTGCATTGAGCATAAGCGAAATCTTTCCAACTGAAAATCCCTTAAATTTCTTTGTAAAGAACATCCCGACAATATCCATTCCTCCGCTTGAACCGCCTGCTCTCAAAGCAATTCCAATTCCTGCGCCGCCAAATATTCCGCCTATAATACTTGCTGAAAGTGCGTCTGCAACAATCGGCTGTGGCGGTATAGGAACAATACTCAGGAAAAATGTCTGGCTCAAAACGCATACAAGAGTTCTTGCAAAAAAGTTTTTGCTTATCGAAAAATATGCCAGAATAAAAAGCGGTATATTAAGTATCATATTGATAATACCTGCAATATCCGTACTTCCCGAAAAAAGATGAAGATATTTCACAAAAATCGTTCTTATAATCTGACTCACACCAAGCACTCCGCCATTATACAAATCAGCAGGCACAACGAAAAAATTTATGCCAATCGAAAAAACTAACATCCCAAAAACCGCAGTAATATTTCTCTTCCAAAATTCCATCTGTCTGTGAGTTATAACAATTCCCATAATGCACCTCATTTCTGAGCAATTTAATCTGTACGCCCGAAAATAATCTTCTCATATAGTATCAACACTTTTTTTATGTTAATTCATACCTTAAATTTACCATAAAAAAGAGACAAAAAAAAGTCCCTACCCAACAGACTTAACTGCCAAACGAGGACTTTCAGTGCGCCTCCAGGGGTTCGAACCCTGGACACCCTGATTAAGAGTCAGGTGCTCTGCCAACTGAGCTAGAAGCGCATACAATATAATAATCTTGCTGTCTTGCGACAACGATATTACTATATCACACTGTTTTTTATGTGTCAACTGTTTTTTTGTTTTTTTTTGCTAACCCAAAATTATCCCCGCCTTTGACACCGATATATCCAAATGCTAATATGTACTTAAATTAAGCACTTTCGGAGGAACAATAAATGAGTACAAATATAATGATTGTCGATGATGAAAAAGATATTGCAGACCTCGTTCAGATATATCTCGAAAATGATGGTTTCAATGTTTTTAAATTTTACAACGCAAAAGACGCACTCGAATGTGCAATGCACGAAAAGCTCGACTTAGCAATACTCGATGTTATGCTGCCTGATATTGACGGTTTCTCACTTTGTAAACAGATACGAAAAGAACATTTCTTTCCAATTATCATGCTGACTGCAAAAACAGAAGACGCCGACAAAATAACAGGGCTGACGCTCGGCGCTGATGATTATATATGCAAACCGTTCAACCCACTTGAACTCGCCGCCAGAGTTAAAACACAGCTTCGCCGTTATACACGGTATAACAAAGCTGATGCCGAAAACTTTGCTGCCGATGAATACAATATACGAGGTTTAAATATCTCAAAAAGCAGCCACCGGGTATTTTTGAATGATAAAGAACTTTCACTTACACCTCTTGAATTTGACATTCTCTGGTATCTATGTGAACATAACGGAAATGTCGTATCCTCCGAAGAACTTTTTGAAGCTGTCTGGAAAGAAAAATATATGGACAGCAACAATACTGTTATGACGCATATTGCGAGACTGCGTGAAAAAATGCATGAACCCGCAAGGAAACCCAAATATGTAAAAACTGTATGGGGTGTCGGGTATAAGATTGAGAACTAAACTATTACAAACAGAGGTGTCACATGAAAAACAACAGTCTTACCAAAAAACTTATCAGGCGTTATATGCTTACCGTAATCGGATTTATCGCCCTTGTATTTGTTATATTTATTTCAGCTGCTGCCATATGTTCAAGAAAAATATGGTATCCCGACGATCCGGAATATATCCTGCTCAAATTTATAGACACGCACAAATGGTTTATCGGCGGTTTTCTTTGTTTCGCAACATGGTTTATTGTCACTTTATCTTTTCTTGTAAAATGGACACGCTACATCAATGAAATTTTATATGCTTCAAAAAAACTTACTATGCAAACCGAACAGCCAATAGTTCTGTCAGAAGATTTAAAATCCATTCAGGATGAACTTAATTCCGTAAGAGAAAATGCAATTCATAATTCAATGCTTGCAAAAGAAGCAGAGCAGCGAAAAAACGACCTGATAGTCTATCTTGCACACGACCTTAAAACACCGCTCACAAGCGTTATCGGATATCTTACGCTATTAAATGATGAACCTGATATTCCTGACAACACACGAGAAAAGTATACTTCTATAGCACTTAGCAAAGCAGAACGTCTTGAAGATTTAATAAATGAATTTTTTGATATTACACGTTTCAATCTCACAAGCATTGAACTTGATATTGAAAAAGTCAATCTGAGCCGTATGCTTGAGCAGATATGCAATGAATTTATTCCTGTTTTGTCAGAACACAACCTTAGCTGGACTCTCGAAATCACACCTGATATATACTTTATGTGTGACCCCGATAAACTGTCACGGGTATTTGACAATCTTATCCGCAACGCAATAAATTACAGCTATGAACACACAAAAATCACCTGTACACTCACAATTGAGAATAACAATATACATATTCTCTTTAAAAATCACGGCAAGACAATTTCACCTGAAAAACTTGACCGCATATTTGAACAATTTTTCAGACTCGACTCTTCAAGAACCTCATCAACCGGCGGCGCCGGACTTGGACTAGCTATTGCAAAAGAGATTGTTGAACTTCACGGCGGACAAATAAATGCAAAAAGTGAAGAGGAAAGTATAACTTTTGAGATTGTTTTTAATAATTAGAAATCACTTTTATCTATATTTTTATACTAAATGCAAGAATATTGTAAGTTTTGCTTATGTTTTTCTTAAAACAATATATTTTCATTTGTTCTAAAATAATACCAGTACAACGTAACACGTTACAACAGTGTATTTAGTACAACGAATAATTGATACATTGACCAAAGATTTAATTTTCATTGTACTGGGAGGTAGCATTTATGAACACAAAAAAATACAAAAAAAGAAAAAGAAGATTTCAAAAATTTACACTCGCAATACTTTTATTTTTAACCGTA
Organism: Clostridium sp. CAG:253; assembly: GCA_000436755.1. GTDB lineage: Bacteria > Bacillota > Clostridia > Lachnospirales > Lachnospiraceae > Butyribacter. The sequence goes on from FR887289.1 coordinate 17,725, forward strand.
TTCTGGCTGGCACCAAAAATCATAAGCACCGCATCCGATATTGTATATACCGTATTTAATTCAAGCAGTGATTTGACTACAAAATACAAAGCCGCAACACCTATGAAACTAAACAACCATGAGGTAAAAAATAAACTTTATTCACTATCACAAAAATATCCTGAATTTAAAACCATTTATAAAAATATCTCTGATTACCCTGAAAGTCTGCTTGTTTCTCTTTGCAACACGCCTGAAATGATAGACTTTGTAAAGGGGTATCCTAATGCAGACAACAAACCACATGGAAACATCACCGAAAAAGAACTTTCAGAAGGTATTCCTCTCCTTATTCAGTGGGATAAACGCTGGGGCTATGCATCCTACGGAAATTCCGACATTGGAATATCCGGCTGTGCTCCAACCTGCCTTTCAATGGTAATATCAGGACTTACAGACAACAGAAACATTACACCCTACAAAGTCGCAAAATTTGCCGAGAAAAACGGTTATTATATAGAAGGAACGGGAACTTCATGGAATATAATGACCGAGGGTGTATCTTCATTTGGTATAACAGGCATTGAAATCCCACTGAGCAAAAACAGTATATTTTCACATCTTGAAAACAACGAACCTATAATATGCAGCATGAGACCCGGAGACTTTACAACAGCAGGACATTTTATTGTACTTACCAAAACAGAAAACGGACAGATAAAAGTAAATGACCCAAACAGCCGCTCACGCAGTAAAATTTGGAATTATGAGACACTCGAAAAACAGATAAAAAATTTATGGGCATTCAGCAAAAGCTGATGCCCATTTTTTTAGTTCTTTAACATCTCCACAAAATACATCTTTACGCCGGAAGGCACAATTCTTAAAATATTATTTATAACTCCGGGCACTATTATGCCCCTGTTCCGCATCAGTCCATCAACCGCAATTTTTGCCGTTTTCTCTGCCGACATTGCCCATATCGGTATCTTTTGACCTGCCTTTTCAAAAAACTTTGTTCTGGTCGTTCCCGGACACAATGTACTTACAATCACACCTCTTGCCGCCGCTTCCTGCCTTATTGCTCTGCTGTAGCTGTACAGAAATGATTTGCTTGCAAAATATGTGGATGTATAAGGTCCCGGCTGAAAAGCACCTGTCGAAGCCACATTGAGAATTTTCCCCCTGCCATTTTCATACATATCACGAAGAAACAATTTGCAAAGACAAACCGGTGTCGTTACATTTAACTGTATCATTTTTTTATCATCATTTATATTTATACTTTCTGTCCCACCTAACAGACCAAAGCCTGCATTATTGACAACAATTTCAACATCTGTCCCCAAAGCTTTCACCTTATGATACAGCTTTTCTGCTCCACCTGATATACTCAAATCCTGTTCGACAATGATTATCTGCTTTGTGCTTTTCACAATTTTCGACTTCTTAACTTCAAGTTTTCTTTTTGCTATGGCAAGATTTTTTCTGCTTGAAGAAGCAAGAATCACTCCATAACCTCTATCAAGAAATTCCCCTGCCATAGCAAACCCTATACCGCTTGTACCACCTGTAATAAGTGCATATTTCATATTATATGTCTCCATTTTAATCCAAATCGTTAATTAGTTCCCTTATTTCTAATAATTAATATAAGCACCGATTACACTATAGTCAACTGCTATCTTTCAGCCATCAATATGTATAATTGTTCTTATTACCAATATTTATGATGCCATGATACCACATAATCTCCTATCAAATCATATTGGACATCCACGGTATGACCATCATCTGTCTTGCCAAAAAGAGTAACACATCCCTGCAACATATCCTGCTTCCACATATTATATTTTTCATAAGTATCATCATCTTTTGTTTCCTTAACAATATTTATACCATATACATCTTTCATTTCCTTTTTTATCTTATCTTTAGCCATCTCCAAATACTTATCGGCTTCTTTTTTATTCTTATAAGCAGCCTCATATTTTTTCAATTTCCCCTTAACATTCTTTATATTATGTTCATTATATGCATCTCCCCACTGTCCACAATACTCAGTAAGGTCTGTACTCTGCGATTTACATCCCCACAGATAATCTCCGCTTTCTGCTACAGTGTCAAAAGATGCCATAATCCCCATCTGTATAATGCTGTCATCATCAAATATAATCGGTGCTTTAAAAACTATACGGCTTTCTCTGATAAGGTCCCCATAAAATTTTCCGTTTACAATTTTATCTTCATCTCTCTTCCAGTCAATTTCCGCTGTTATCTTGTTTTTCTTTCCCTTGAGTTCCTTTAACATATAATTCCAGCCGCTGTTTTCTGATTCATCAATAATTTCTCTGAAAGTTCTTTTATAACCATAATCACTTGACTTTTCAGCATCAGAAAGATACTTTCCAGTTTTTGCGTCTTTATACCTTATGAACGAAATTTCATATCCCTTATAAGAATATTCTTCCACGACCTCCTTCGTCATTTTTTTCTCGCCCTCTGAAGGAGTTTCCCCCTCCATACTTTCACTTGACGCATCAACTCCTACTTTTGCCACATCGTTTGCTTTAATATCTGATGCCTCGGTCTTTATATTTTGGTACTTCATCGCTCCTATCAGACCAATGCATCCCACCGTAAATAATGCAGTTGTCGCAACCATTAAAATTTTTTTATTGTATCTCATAACTTTCCCTCCCGTTTTGCTTTACATATAGTAGAAATCTACAATATGGTCTCCTAACATATCATATTCTGTCATTGTATCTTCACCGGATTTTGTTTTTCCTCTAAGCATAACCATACCTATATCATAACCTGTTCTCTTCTCTGTAAAATCTCCATAAATTTCTATTCCCCACACATTTTCCAATTCTTTCTTTGCTTTCTCCGCATATCCAGCAAACAGCTTTTTCTTTTCATCTCTGTTTTTCAATTTTTCTGCAATTTCCGGATATGCCTTTGCAACCGCTCCATCTTCATATCTGTCATCACTTCCCGGTCTTGTACCGCTTGCCTTTCTGTATATGCTCAGATATTTTCCTGTTTCCGGTTCAAAATTAAAACTGGCAGCCAGATTTCTCTCATTCCCACCCGGTAAAAGGAAATCCATGCTGAATCTTCTCTTTAAATAGCCGTAAAATTTACCGTCTACTATTTTATCTTCATCTCTACGCCACTCTACATATGCCCGTATTGTACCTTTTTTGCCTTTTAATTCCTTAATCTGGCTCCAATTATTCCCCTCAGCACAATCAATCACTTTTCTAAATAATGCCTTGTATCCGACATCTCCGGTTTGTTCATCATCCGAAACATAAACACCTGTATTTTTATTCTTGATTTGTATAAATGATATTGTATAACCCTTATACTCATATTCACCCTTAGTTACCAGCTGCAAATTGTTGTTTTCATCAGCAATATAAGGTGTTTCTCCTTCCAGACAATCACTCGATGCATCAACTCCTGCTTTTGCCACATCAGTTTCTTTGATGTCTGATGCCTCGGTCTTTATATTTTGATATTTCATCGCTCCTATAAGACCAATACATCCCACCGTAAATAATGCGGTTGTTGCAATCATTAAAATTTTTTTGTTATGTTTCATAACTCTCATCCTCCCTTTTTATACTTTTTATGTTAAGACAAGTATATCTTCCCTACCTTATCAAAAAACAACCATAAAGTTATCAAACGGTAAACATTTCAAAAATTATTACTGCAACGGTATTCTCACTGTAACGGTAGTTCCTACCCCTTTTTGCGAACTGTATTCCAATGTTCCGTCATGTTTTTCAACTATTTTCTGGCAAAGTGATACTCCAAGTCCTGTCCCTCCCTGCTTTCTGCTTCTTGACTTATCAACACGATAAAACGGCTCTTTTATCTTTTCAATTTCCTCCTGATTCATTCCGCAGCCGTTGTCCTCAACCTTAAAAACAGTTTCATTCTCAGTTTCATATACATATGTATTGATTTTTCCATATTCATCCGTTGCCCTGAATGCATTTTCAAATATATTCCTAAGCAGCATTTCCAATAGCTGCTCATCACCAAACAGCCTGTCTGTTTTAACATCCCACTTTGCATCAATGCGTTTATCCGCAAATCTCTTTTTCTGCCAGTCTGCAAGCACATCTGTAAATTTCTTCATATTGATATTTTCTTTTTTTATGTCGGAATGTCTTATCACAGCAAGATCGAGCAGTTCATATGACATATTCTGCATACGTCTGGCTTCATTCCCGATAAACTCCAGGCATTCCATTCTTTCATCCTCAGAAATTTTTGCTCTCTCCATGTACTCAACAAAACCGCAAATACCCGTTACCGGCGTTTTCATTTCATGCGCAAGATTATCAATAAACCACTGTTTTCTCTCGGTCTCATCCATAATCTGTTTCATGTTTTTTTCTATTGTCTCCGCCATGATATTTATGTTCTTCCCAAGGACAGCCAATTCATCATTTCCCTTTATGTCAGTTCTCGTTTTCAAATCGCCGCCCGCCATCTTTTTAACTGTCTCATTCAGATTTACAACAGGTTTTATGCATTTCTTTAAAACAAACACCATAAATATCGCCATAATAATTGATATTGCGACACTTCCAACCGCATAATAAATTCTGATATTTTTCCACATACTGTCTAAGTTATATAAAGTTTTTTCATATCCGAAATAATAAATTGTTTTTCCGTATTTTTGTACCTTAAAAACCATCAGTCTTGTATGACCGTCTATATAACATTTAACAACTTTATTATCTGTAATATTTTTTTGCTGATATTTAAAATGTGATTTATCCGAATAATAGATTTTCTTTTTATTCTTTCCTTCCCACAATCCCAGTTCAATTTTTTGCTGCTTATAATAATTTGTGTACTTCTGAATTGTTTTTTTTATGTCTGTATCCTGCATCTGGGAACTCTGAATTTCACCGTAAATCTGGTCTATTATCATTCCAAAATCCCCTATTGCCTGATTTTTCTCTGCTTGAATGTTCTGTCTGTATGTAATACCAAACAATAAATATATTGCAATGTTAAGAATTATCAATATAGGTACTATAAGCACAATATACAATTTCTGCCACAGTTTCATAGCCGACTCCCCTCTTTCATTCTGTTTCCAATCTGTAGCCAAGTTTATTTATCGTACAGATTTTCTTTTCAAGTCCAAGCTTTTTTCTGAGCTTTCTTATATGTACGTCAACCGTCTTTGTATCTCCCATATAATCCCATCCCCATGCAAGTTCAAGAAGTTTCTCCCTTGACATCGCCATGTTTCTGTTTAAAATAAGCACTTCCAAAAGTTCATATTCCTGTGGTGCAAGCTGCACCCTCTCTCCATTTTTAAAAACGTCGTGTCTGTCAAGATGTACCTCAACATCACTTATCCTAAAAACATCATCATTCTTTTTCGTTCTGCGCAGAACCACGTTTATCCTTGCAATCAATTCAAGAATTTCAAAAGGCTTTACAATATAGTCCTCCGCCCCTATTGACAACCCATGCAGCTTGTCATCAAGTTCTCCTTTTGCAGTCACAAAAATAACAGGTACATCTTTAGTCTTTTCCATGACTTCAAATCCCGACATTCCGGGTAGCATTACATCCAGCAGTACCAAATCGAAATCACCCTTTTCAATCATTTCAAGACCTTCCCTGCCATCATATATTTGTGTGCATTTATGACCGACCATCTTTAAATTTCTTGCAACCATCTCATTTATAGTAGTATCATCTTCCACAATTAAAATATTTGCCATTTATTTTCTCCCTCAAAAACTTTGTTTTTCGCTCTTACAATTTCCCTTTTAAATCACTTTTACTTAATATTAACATAATATAGTAACCAAATGATTAACACATTTCATCTTAATTTCATATAATGATGCAAGGGACAAAAATCTCAGGAGGTTGTTTTGTATTATGTATCTCAAAAACTGTATCAAAAAAGCAACACAATACAACTGCTGTCTCGACAGAAAAGCCATATGCATGAAACGCTCATGGGACGATGTTTCAAAAATGCTCGACACTTTCTGTGACTGTAAAAAATGCAGCAGCTGCAAAGCCTGCAAAAAGCGTTCCAAATGTAAATGCAGGCATTAACTTATTTTCACAGACATGTTAAAATAAAAATATATAAAATAAATTTAAAAAATATTTATACAGGAGAAAAAAATGTTTACGCCAAAACTTATAGTCACCGATTTAGACGGAACTGCTTTAAAAAACAACAAAGATATAGCAGACGAAACCATAGCCGCATTTGAAAACTGCCGAAAAAAAAGCATTCATGTTGCCATTGCAACTGCGAGATATATCGGAGGTGCTGCATATTACGCAAATAAACTTCATGCTGATTTCCAGATACTTACAGACGGAACACTTGTATATCAGAACGGTAAACTTATATATTCCCGGACAATGTCTGTAGACATGACAAATAATATTATTGATGAACTTAAAAATTACGGTTACACCTCACACATAGCAATCCCTACAACAACAGCACTTTACAGATACCCTTACAACCCTGATGACTCCTCCACTAATGACAATACTCCTGCCAAAGCTGCAAAAAAGTCCAGTGATACACTCAACCTTAACGATATAAAACAAGACCATTCTCCCGGAATTTCATTTGATATAGACAAACCTTTTCCGGAAGAAGCCTGCAAAATTGTCGCACACATCTCCTCTGACAATGACGCAAAAGCTATCGCCGATAAATGCGGCTGCGCATATTTTCATTATCGTGGAGAGGATACATACACTTTTTTCCACAAAAAGGCAAGCAAACTTGATGCAATTCAACAAATTGCCGACTTTATTAACATTTCACTTGATGATATTTGTGCATTTGGTGATGATATAAACGATATAGAAATGATAGAACATTGCGGATATGGTGTCGCAATGGAAAACTCACTTGATATTGTAAAAGAAAAAGCAGACTTTGTTACTTTGTCAAATGAAGAAAATGGAGTTGCTAAAGCATTATCGCAAATAATTGACATACGATAGTGTACATAAAAAACTTGGTTCACTCAAATTTATCCCATATTGCCCTGAGAACAAAGTTAAAAAAATACCCCACCGGATTTCTCCGATGAGGTATTTTTATTTTGCCATTCCGACAATAAATACTTTGCTTATAAAAGCTCAGTAAATTATTTAAGTGTAACCTTAGCACCTTCAGCTTCGATCTTTGTCTTAATGTCTTCAGCTTCATCTTTAGAAGCACCTTCTTTAAGAACCTTAGGAGCGCCGTCAACAACTTCCTTAGCTTCCTTAAGTCCTAAACCTGTTACTTCACGAACAACCTTGATAACCTTAACTTTGTTTGGTCCAACTTCTGTAAGCTCTACGTCGAACTCGTCTTTCTCAGCTGCTCCGTCAGCACCTGCTGCACCTGCTGCAACTACAACACCTGCTGCTGCAGAAACACCAAATTCTTCCTCACAAGCTTTTACTAAATCATTTAATTCTAAAACTGTCATGCCTTTGATAGCATCGATAAATTCCTGAGTTGTCATCTCATTACCTCCATAATAAATATATTTTATAAATTCGTTGCATCAGTTTAACTGATGTAGTTTCTTTGGAAACCTACTGTTTCCTTTTCGTTCAAATAATTAAGCCTCTGCAGCTCCATCACCCTTTTCAGCGATCTGATTAAGAACACGAGCAAGATTTGTGATAGGTGACTGTAAAGAACCAAGTAACTTGGAAATAAGTTCCTCTCTTGAAGGGATGCTTGCAAGAGCCTTAACACCATCAACATCATAAAATGTACCTTCAACTACTGCACCCTTGAACTCAAGTGCTTCAGCTTCTTTTGCAATGTTGTTAAGGATTCTGATAGGAGCAGTTGCATCCTCTTTTGAAATAGCGATAGCAGATGGTCCGTCAAGTAAATCATCTAACTGAGCAAAATCAGTTCCTTCAAAAGCACGCTTCATAAGTGTGTTCTTGTAAACTTTGTACTCACATCCTGCCTCTCTAAGTCCTTTACGAAGCTTTGTATCCTGCTCTACTGTAAGTCCACGATAATCTACAAGTACAACAGTTGCAGCGCCTTCAACCTTTGCCTTAATCTCATCAACTATAGGCTGTTTGATTTCAACTTTTGCCATGAGTAAGTCTCCTTTCCTGGGTTTTCCCCATAATATCCACTGCAGACAGACATATAATTTGCTCTGTAAAGTAAACTATTATAAAACAGCTTCTTTCAGACAAAATAAAAAACCTCGCCGCATAATTCAAGCCGAACGAGGTGAAAATAATTCATATAGAAATTCATCTTCCTCGGTAGGCGTTTGTACTTACACCGGTTCACCGGCACCTACTGTCTACGGCAGTGCGTCCTGCAATTCACAGAACAAAAACAATGTTACCACAGTTTAAATATGTATGTCAAGTACTTTTTCATATTTAATAATCTCCGCACTTACTCCCTCGCCTTTCTATTTATATATTCAGCCTTATATTTAGAATAAACTATAGTCTGGTCATGATACAGCCCATAATATCCGGACAAAAGATAACTAACGCTTATGGCAATAAGAAAGAATGGAACCGCTTCATATCCAAAAAGCTCAAATGCTATGAGCATTGAAGTTATAGGACAGTTTGTTACACCACAGAATACAGCCATCATGCCAACTGCTGCACAAAGTGATGGAGAAATTCCAACTATACCTCCAAACAGGCAGCCAAAAGTTGCTCCTATAAAAAACGACGGTACTATTTCGCCACCCTTAAAACCGGCCTCAAGAGTCAATGCTGTAAAAATCATCTTCCATATAAACGCCATTGGATTCACTTTTCCGCCAATTGCCCTGACTATAACAGGTACACCTGCGCCCATATAATCATCAGTATGTAATATTACAGTTAAAATAATAATTATAATACTTGAAAAAACAATTCTTACATACGGATTTTTTATTTTCTCTCTATATAAATCACCCAGCCCGTGAAGTACCATACAAAAAACAACACTTATAGCCGCACAGCACATTGCCAGTACAATTATTTTTAAACTCGGAACCAATTGAAACTGTGGCATATGTAAAATATTAAATGTATTCGGTCCAATTCCAATATGCGTTGCAAATTTTGAAGCAATCAACGCCGCAAATACACACGGAACAAGCGCAGCATAATACATAACACCGACACTCACTACCTCCATTGAAAATATTGATGCCGCTATAGGCGTTCCAAATATCGCTGAAAATGCAGCACTCATGCCACACATGACAACAATTCTTCTGTCTTTTTCGTCAAATCGAAATAATCTACCAAGCTGATTGCCTATACTTCCCCCAAGCTGCAATGCAGCTCCCTCTCTGCCGGCAGAACCACCTAAGAAATGCGTTATTATAGTAGAAATAAAAATAAGCGGAGCCATTTTGAACGGAATTTCACTCTCAGCATGAATTGTAGATAAAACAAGATTTGTTCCCTTATCATTTTTGTATTTAAAAATTCCATATAAAGCAACAATCACAATGCCACCTAAAGGCAGTGCAAATATTATCTCCGGATGCTGCGTTCTGATTTCAGTAACAACTCTCAAGCAATAAGCAAACAATGTACTGAATGAACCTACAACAATCCCGACTATAGCCGAAAAAACTCCCCATCTTATAAATCTGTATATATTTTTATAAATTCTTGATATATAAAACTTTATCATCTGATATTTTTTCATTTTTTCAATTATTCCTTTTTATTATTTTCTCATATGATGATGCAAGGGTCAAAAGCAGATA
>FR887290.1:0-1264 GCA_000436755.1 Clostridium sp. CAG:253
GATCTGCTCTGATACAGTAGAAGAGAGAGAAGAAGCACTTGCTAAGATTCTTCCTTACCAGCAGGGAGACTTCGAGGCTCTTTATGAGGCACTTGAAGGAAATCCTGTTACAATCCGTTTCTTAGACCCACCACTTCATGAGTTCGTTCCTACAGAGGAAGCGGATATCGAGAAGTTAGCTAAGGCTAAGAACAAGAGCGTTGATGAAATCAAGGCTATCATTGATTCACTTCACGAGTTCAACCCTATGATGGGACATCGTGGATGCCGTCTTGCAGTAACATATCCTGAAATTGCTAAGATGCAGACAGCAGCAGTTATTCGTGCAGCAATCAATGTAAAGAAGAAACATCCTGATTGGACAGTTGAGCCAGAAATCATGATTCCACTTGTTGGAGAAGTCAAAGAGCTTAAGTATGTCAAGAAAGTTGTTGTAGAGACAGCTGATGCTGAAATCGCAGCAGCAGGTATCGAGATGAAGTACGAAGTTGGTACAATGATCGAGATTCCTAGAGCAGCTCTTACAGCTGACGAAATCGCTAAAGAAGCTGAATTCTTCTGCTTCGGTACAAACGACTTAACACAGATGACATTTGGTTTCTCTCGTGATGATGCAGGTAAGTTCCTTGATGCTTACTATGATGCTAAGATCTTCGAGAGTGATCCGTTTGCAAAACTTGACCAGACAGGTGTTGGTCAGCTTATGGAAATGGCTGTTGAAAAAGGAAAGAAAGTTCGTCCATCACTTCACTGCGGTATCTGTGGTGAGCACGGTGGAGATCCTTCATCAGTTGAATTCTGCCACAAGATTGGTTTGGATTATGTATCTTGCTCTCCATTCCGTGTGCCTATCGCACGTTTGGCAGCAGCACAGGCAGCTATAGCTGACAAGTAGGGCATCGTCTGATGTAATACAGTTTTAATATTGTAATAATAGATTCCCATTCCGAGCTAAGATTTAGTTTGGGATGGGAATTTTTTGAAATAGTAAAAAACTTAATCTGAAAACAAGGAGGGAAAACTAATGTGTATGTTTTGCAAATGTGATACGGTGACACAAAGCTTGACTACGCATGTTGTTAATTACAATGGTGCGATTATTGTAATTAAAAATGTACCTTGTGAAGAATGTGAGCAATGCGGAGAAAAGTTTTATACAGATGATGTTGCAGAAAAGTTAGAAAAGATGGTGAATACTGCAAAACAGATGATGCAGGAAATTGCTGTTTTGGATTATTCAAAAGTTGCTTAAATAAAGAAATAG
>FR887290.1:1320-9059 GCA_000436755.1 Clostridium sp. CAG:253
GGCTTTTTAAGTTTTTATTTTTGTGTTTTTGAAATCGGCTTTCTTTTTCTAAGATTTAAGCTGCCATTCCTTACAGCGTCTTTTTTTGCTTGTTGTTCTTGTAGTAGTAAATTTTCTTCGATTTTATCTTCCAGTTGCCGCTTGTTGTAGCCGTCTATTTTTGAAATATTATTATAAATATTATTGACAACATAATTGTTTATTTCAAAAAAATCATATAATCGCTCATATAAAGAGCAGGAGCGAGATCTTGGAACATCGTCTGGAACTGAGTTGTTATCTAAATCATCTAGTGAATGTGCGGGAAATTCCAGTGCTATCTGTATACACAATAAAAGGTTAGGTGCAATCATATATGCTTGAATGTCTTTATATGAAAAATGCGTGTTGATTGCTTCTGAGATGTTTTGTGCATCGTATTTAGGTACATTAAAAATTTCAATTTCGTCATATGGTAAGTGGGTTATAGATTTTTGAGTGATGTCCGGAAAAACATCACTATTTGGCGTTTGTTTTGGTGTTCCAGTCATATTATCTTCGCCAAATATATAGTTCCCGTATGCATCTTTGGTGGGATGATAGATATGAGTTTTGTTATCTTTTGAAATATAAGGTTTATGATGATATTTTTCAATATCATAATCGTTGAGTTTTAATTCTCGCCTTTCGTAATTCGTTCCGCATTGAAGGTCTGTGATAGCATCAACAGCGGTACGTTCTGAACATTTTAAGTTTTTTGCACAGAAATTTGCTAATGTTTTTTGATTTTTGAAGCAATATTTGTGATTGAATAACTCATCTTTGGGATTATCTTGGATTTGACGTGCTTTTTCATACTCAAGTAATGCTTGCATAATTATGTCCTGACATTGAAGTAATAATTTTTTGGGTCGTGCCATGTTTTGATTCCTCCTAAATTTTTTTAAATACATTTTCGGGAAAAAATTGACTGTATTTATTCTTTTAACTGCATTTTATCACATGAAAAAATATATGTAAATAGGAATGACTGCAAAAGTGAATAAAATGCTGTAAAAACACGGTTTGACAAGAAAAAACACAGCTGATAATATAAGTGCACAGAAACAAACAACAAGAAAAAATGAATATAAATGCAGATAAAAATGCAGTTATGTTTTGTGATTGTTTTTGAAAATAACTTATAAAAGGAGGAAAATGTTATGTCAACATTACATAAGAAATTGCCGGGCAGCAATCAAAGCACAAAAAATGGACTGTTAGGAGGTGGAAACATTAAAAGTCTTACTAAAAACTTTCGTACACTTTTGTTGGAGGAAGGAAATTTTAATGCAAAGTTTGCGAATTATAAGAAAGCCAAAAATGACAAAGGTTTCATTTTTGAGCTACACGGTGAGACAGAAGCTGGAACTCTTTTTAAATGTTTTTTTAGGCTAACAGAAAAAAATTCCAATGCCATTGCATATTCGGAGTTCCTAGAAGATTTTGGTGATTATGAAATTGATGCGATAATTGGCAAGGAAGTAAACATCACAATCGAGGAAGCAGATAATGGTTTTTATAATATTACTCACATTGAAAAAATGTAAAAGAATGTGAACAGACAAGTTGTAGTGAAGTCTGTTTGAACAGATTTCACTCAATCCAGAAAGGAGATTATAATTATGGAGACTAAATTTTCAAAAAACAGAATGAGGCAAGTAGATCTGTCAAAAAGCAGAGGGGCAGCAGGAGCTGGTCAGATTGCAGTTGTCAGGACAGCAAATGGTGACCGTATTCGCATTTCACAAATTTTTTTAAGTCACTTAGGGTTCACAGCAGAGGATATCGGTAAAAATGCTAAAAAATTCCTTGGACTTTATAAAGCCGATGATGCGCATTTTTGCTTATACGCGGTAAGCAAAGGGCAGGGTGTGATTAAAGTTTCAGGTACGTGGGATAGACCTATCGTCTATTCAACGCAGTTTGGAAATGCGCTTTTGGCACCGTCGGGCAAAATGCTTCAAAATAATAAGACGGCTTCTTTCAAAAACGTTATCTGCGATACGGATGCAGATAGCGAAAAGATGGTTGTTATCAATGTAGCTGAAATTAGTGCAAGCCCTGATGCATTTGCAGATAATTTGGATGAAAATTAGTAGGCAGAAAGAATAATATATCGCATGCCATGTAACTAGTTGGAATGCATGGTATGCGGTGGTTTTGGAAAGGAGGCTTGAAATAAATGCCTAAAGTGCTGGGATTTGATGCAGGGTTTTTTTGTTACGATCATTACGCATCTGATGGGAGTTTGATATTTTTTGAAGTTAAGGGGGAAGATATTGAAATGATGTCAATTCAGCGTGATATAGACACAAATGAAGCTACATACAAAATCAAGACTGAAAAGTATGGTCAAGATATTTTTTTGACCATTCCGGAGAGAGATGCGAAAGATGGAAATCGTTTGATGCAGTACGCCTCAAAAGGCTTGGATATTGGATCAGACAATAAAAATCTGTTTCCGGCGGTTTTCAGAGAAAAGGAGAGCCAATATATGCAGAACGGTCAGCCAATTGTAAATGCTTATTCAATTCCGGGTGTTAAGGAGGTGGTGATAGGCGATCCTGAGATTTTATTAGAGACTTCAAAAACATTTTGTGGTGAACAAAATCCGCATACAGGAGACGTTTACTGCGGTTTTTTTAATCTTTCCGCAAAAGGAAAAAGTGAGGAATATATAAATTTTCTTAAGAAAGAGATTGCAGGCTGCATACCTTTGGAGTTTGCGGTAATGGTTGCTGTTGCGGCGATACTTCATGGGTATTTGGCAGATGAAAATGTCTCCGGAAATTTCATTATACATTTGGTAGGTGACAGCTCCACAGGCAAAAGTACAGCGATGCAACTTGCAATTTCGACAATGGGAAATCCGTCCATGAATATTCCAAATGGCTTGATTTCTACGTGGAACGCTACGCAAAATGCCTTGCTAAAACGTCTTATGAATGTGAAAGGGATGCTGTTTGGTATGGATGAACTTAGCATGAGTAATATTAAAAATATTACGTCTGTTTTATATGCCATTTGTCAGGGAGTAGAAAAAGACAGGCTTACCAGAAATGCAGAAACACAGGCAAGAGAGACAGGCAATTACATTCTAATGTCAACTGGTGAATCTGGACTTTTAAGCAGAGCCAACTCTAATCTGGGGCTTCGTATGCGTGTATTGGAGTTTCGTAGAATGGCATGGACGGAATCAGCAGAGCAGTGTGAGAGAATACAAAAGTTCATTTCAGAAAATTACGGCACATTTGCCATGAAATTTGGTTGTAAAATGGCATTTTGGCTGATTAAACATGGCATAAAAAGTCTGGTGGAGCGGTATGCAAAATGGAGAGATTATTATTGTAAAGTGTGCGACATTCAGGCACGCAAAGAGCGTATTTCAGGAAGATACGGCTTGATTTTGTTAGCTGGTGAAATGCTCAATGAGTTTTTTGACTTGGGATTTCATACAGAAAAAGTTTGCGAGTTTATCGTTGATAATGAAAATAATATTGGCGATGACCGAGATAGTTATAACGATGTTTACGATCGCATTGTGAGTTTTATAAATGCGAATATTGGAAGATTTTTAGTAGAAAAATCGGAGAAGATAACAAACTCCGCACAGAATGGTGAGGTGTGGGGAAAGATTGTACTTGTCAAAAAGGAAATAAAAATTGGAGAGGATTACGCCTGCAAAAAGGTGCTAATTCGTACAAACATTTTTGAGAGGGAACTGCTCAGAATGGGTGAAGAAGATCCAAAAACGATTATTTCTTTTTTGAAAAGGAAAGGTTACCTTGACTTTGAGGCAGGCAGAAATACAAGGACTGTCAAGATAGATGGAAGTGTCAAGGAAAAAGTTTATGCAATTTACCTTCTGGGGAATGAATCTCCATTGACGGAGAAAGAACAGAAGGAAAGAGAAGTGTTGCATGATGAATTTTGTAAATTATCTGCTAAAGAGCAGAATGATATAAAAGAAGCAGCAGTAAAAGTTTTACCTGATGATGAGGAAGATGCCACATTACGGGAGTTTAATAAAAGAAAGAAAAAACAGAAGTCACAGGAACATTTAAAAGGGCTTTTGGATGATTAGTAATTTTGTTATGTAAACAGAGGCAACAGTCAGCCGCATTATTCAAATATTGATGTATATATCATCACTTTGATATGGGCTGGCTGTTCATCAGGAGGTGATCGTATGCAGGAAAAGATTAGTCAGAAGCAGATGGATCAGGCATTGACAATGGCATTGCTGCAGCTGCTGAAAGAGAAAAATAAAGTGAACAAGCCAACCTACATCAAAGTGAAGAAAAAGTGCAGATTGAAGAGTAAGGAGGCAGCGTAAAATGGGAAATGTTGTGCGCAGAAGAAGAAATACAGTGTCAAGACGTCCAAACATGAGAGAAACACACAGATACGATGATAATCCAATCAATGTGATTACATATCTCAGGGTTTCCACAAAACATGAAGAACAGCTTGCGGCACATGAGAATCAGAGATATTCCAGTCAGCAGATTTTAAAGGAACATCCAAACTGGACTTTGGTTGGTACATATGAAGATAAAGGTGTTACAGGTACCTCTGATATTAAGCGTCCGGGATTCATGAAGATGGTAGAGGATGTCCGATGTGGTAATGTCAAAGCAGAGCTTCTTTTTGTCAGGGATATTTCAAGGTTTTCCAGAAATCAGAGTATTTCTGATAAATATATATCCCTTTTAAAAGAGTACAATGTGGAAGTTTATTTTGTACTGGATAATCTGTGGACGTTTGAAAATCAGGATTTTCTTGTAAATATCAAAGGCTGCATGGCAGAGAATTACAGTAAGGAAAATTCTCAAAAGGTATTACAGGGACAGGAAGCCAGCAGAGCACAAAATGTTTTGTACGGAAACGGAAATATCTTAGGATATGATCTTGTACTGGGAAAGCAGTCAAAGGATAATACCTATGTTATCAATCCGGAACAGGCAGAAACTGTAAAAAGAATTTACGAGTTGTATTTGCAGGGATGCGGCTATAAGAAGATAGCAAGTACACTGATTGAGGAAGGTCGTGTTAATACGGAAGGAAATGTTTCGTGGCATCAATCCTCAGTAGGAAGGATTTTGCAGAGAAAAACATATGCAGGATATTTGGCTTACTATCAATCGGTTGTCATTGACTTTAAGACACATAAGCGTGAGAGGATTCCTGAGAGTGAGCGTGTCTACATCAAGGGAGACTGGGAACCGATTATACCATTAGAAACATGGGAAAAGGTTCAGATTATTAGAAAAAACAAGACAAAGAAAGTAGGTGAAAAGACGGTAGGTGTCAATCGTTCTGTTGAAAAATGGTGTAAGAAGTTGTGCTGTGAATGTGGCAGTACCTATAAGAAGTATAAATGGCGTACCAATCAGTCAGGAACAGTAGCATGGGGATATCAGTGTAATAATCAGGTCTATAACAGAAAGAAAGCATTTCATATCAAGAATGGTCTTTCAGGAGAAGGCAGATGTGATGTTCCTGCTATCTGTCAATGGAAACTGGAATTACAGGCATTAAAAGTATTTGGCAGGATGTGGAATAAACCTGAAAGATTGGTTAAATCATTAGTTTCTACCATAGAAAGTGAGTATGAAAGCACTCCTGTAGATAATATGGATGTAGATATTGACAAGCTTAGAAGAGAGATTAAACGATTAGAAGCAAGATCGGATATTCTTTTAGAGCGACTTTTGGATGAAACCATAGACGAAGATACCTACAGTGCCAAGAAAGGAGAGCTTGCAGAGAAAATTCGTCAGAAGAAAGAGGAATTAAGCCGATACTGCGTAGAAGAACAGAAAGAAGATATAAAAGAAAATGAACAGGAGGAGAAAAGAAAGTCTATACAGGCAATTAAGGAAACTCTTCATACCTGTGTTGACTTTACAGGAGAAACGATTGATACGGATATCATAGATATTCTTGTAGACAGAGTAACCCCAACAGAACAGGGAGTATTTAAGTGGTATATGAATCTGAGTGGCAAAGAATTTATCAATGAGAACTTCAATGAAAATTCCTATACATTAGCTGATACATTTACCATAGCCTTTGAGGAAGCAAGAAGCTATCGAAAGAAATACGGAAGTTTTCTTCGGGCAAGACAATGGCATGATATATCTGTTGAAGTGTACCTCAGAATGGCTTGATAAGTTATCAGGCGTAATAAAAAGAGGTATAAACAGATATTATTAAAGTGTACAGCCTGTATAGGTTGTACTAGAAATGGGGCTGCTGCTTTTGCGGCAGTCTTGTTTTTTTAAGGAACATAGAAAAATGTAAGGTGAGCTGATAATAATATAATAGGAAGAGGCAGGTTCATAGGAAAAGTTCATAGGGCACAAAGGGACACAAAATGCCACATTTTTACACAAAAAGAAAAACAATTCAATAAGAAGGAACAACCATCAGCGATGGGTGTTCCTTCTTTACTATCAGCAAATATATTTTTTTACAGTAAATGAGGTCATCAGAAGCAAAATGGGAGGAAAAGTGTATATGGAAAATAGGGAAACATGGCTGGTAGACATCAATGAGATTCAGGAAAAGTATCTGCCAATCAGCAAGAAACGGATTAGAAGTATCTGCAATACTTATTTAAGAACCCTGCGGGTAGGAAATAAGATACTGGTAGAGCGAAGTCAGCTGGAAGATTTTCTGGCAGATCCTGACAGGGAACACATTGTTTAGGCAAAGGAGATTAGGTGTATATATCCTAATCTCCGATTTTGTTTTTTTACACTTTATAGACAGATATTATCTCTTTGATACATATAAACCAATCAAACAGGAGGTAAATAACATGGAGAAATTTCAACAGGAGATTGTAAACAGATTACAGGAACACTATGGAGAGGAGGCAGAGATTATAACTCATGAAGTAGTCAAGAATAATGACTGTAAATATCATGCTGTCAGTGCGTTACTGGATGGTATAGACATTGGAGTTAATCTTTACATGGAAGAATTTTACGAGGAATATCAGTCAGGTACATCTATGGATGCAATCATAAAGCATATGATTACAATAATAGAAGGAATGCGTGAAAAATCCTACATCAATGAAAAGAATCTGATTGAAGCAATGTCAAACTATCCTTACATGAGAGAAAACATTATCATCCGTCTGTTAAACAGAGAGCATAATGAGGAATACTTAGAAAACAAAGTGTATGTTCCGTTTCTTGACCTTGCAGCGGTAGTCTTTGTGATGATGAATCAGGATGAAAAGGGAATCAGCACTTTGGCGATACCGAGAAAGATTTTTGAGGAATGGAATATACCGATAGCGGATGTATTTAAAGATGCCTTAGAAGAGACTATTAAACGGTTTCCGGCAGTTACAGAGTCTTTTCAGAAAATGCTTACAGAGTTGGAGATGGATGTAGGAAAAATGCTTCAGGATGATTTTGCAGAAATGATGAATCCACCAATACAGGAAGAAATGAAAAATATATTTATAATCACCAATAAGGCTAAAATCAATGGAGCTGCTGTATTACTGTATCCAAATGTGTTAAAGGAACTGGCAGAACAGCTACGGTCGGATAAATTGTATATACTGCCATCATCCATCCATGAACTTATTGTTTTAGATGAATGTGACAGTATAGAGCAGTTACAGCAAATGGTACATCATGTCAACCAGTCAATGGTACTGGAAACAGAGCGATTAAGTGATAATGTCTATATTT
>FR887290.1:9141-18972 GCA_000436755.1 Clostridium sp. CAG:253
TGAATCGGTGTTGTACTGATTCACTCTTTCCTTTTGTCAGAAAGGAAGTGTATCAGCAATGAGAACAGAAAGCTTTACCATGGAAACAACTATTGTAACATCGGAAGATGGAGCACATACTTTTGAAATTAAAAGAACATGGGCGAATGGAGAAAAAGGAAAAGCCCTTGTCATAGAACTTTACCCGACTTTGGATTTGGAGCATAAGGAGAATTTTGATTTAAGTACCATGCATCTGATCAATCATGTAAAAGAACTGGGATGGTGTGAAGTCCGTATCATCAATCTGTTTTCCAAAGTATTTTCCTATAAGCCATCATCACAGAGATTAGCAATAGATATTGAGAATCAGGCATACATAGAGGAAATGTTAGAGGAAGCTGAAATAAAAGAATATGACATTGTAATCTGTTGGGGCAGTACATTACAGCAGAATAAAGCAACACAGGAAATGAAAAAAGAAATCCTTACCATGATTGAATCCAAAGGACTTGCAAAACAGACAAAAGAGATTACAGTGGATACTTTTATTACCAGTCAGGGATTAAGTCCGCATCCATTGTATTTAGGCTTGCGTCACGCAAAGGAAAGATGGCTTTTGCAGGAGTTTGATATTACGGCAGAGTTAAAGAAACTTACTAAGGATGAAAAGTCAAAAAGCAGTAAAAAGAAAACAGAGCGTAAGAAAAAACAAGTAACAGAGCAGGAGGTAACAGCAGATGAATAATACAAATGAAATGTATTACCGAATATTTAATCAGTTGGATGCAGAAGTATTTACAGATACCGTATTGGAGCAGGGGCAACAGATAATCGGAGAACGGTTAAAAGAGATTGTAAGTATCTTAGATGAAAACTACGGAAGTCATAGAAAGAGCTTTGACATGGGAGGTTTTGTATTGTTCTTTCCAACGGAAGAAAGTTATAAAAAGCTGATAGATAAGATTATGGAGTTTTACCATCTGCAGAACAATCTTTGTGAGTATGAGGAAATCATAGGAGAAAGAGCCATTAACAATGTAGAATGGCATGAAAAGTTGTGGATGTTAAGCAGTGATGATGCAATTACCATAATCTATCCAACGGAGGTAAGTGTCAATGCATGAAGGATATTTTGGAGAAGGAAAGAAAAGATACGAAACAAAGGGAATCAATCAGGAGATTCCCATAGAGTACCGCTTTTTAATGTGGGAAATGATAGAGGCATTAAAGATACCTAAAGATTATTTACAGATATTCAATCTGCGTATTGTAACCGATGCGTCAGGGAATAAGGTACAAAACATTATTCACATGCAGGAAGAGCCTGAATACAGGGAAGAATACACTTTTCCTATCATCAGTAATGGAGTGGCAGGTAAAGTTTATGTCATAGACGATGGTGGAGACTATGTAACTATGCTGTGGGCGGATGAATATTAAAAGAAAATTAGAAAGAAGGATATATCATGGAGATAAGAACAAAGGAAGAATTAAAAAGGGCACAACAGGAAGGTGCTGAGGAGATTGTAGTAGTTGGAAAACTGGCAAGTCAGCTGTACGCTGCAAGAAAAATAAAAACATTAAGCAAGGCTTCTTTAGGCATCATTACATCGACATTAGGTATAGGAGCATTAGCGGCTCTGCCTACAGGCGGTCTGTCACTGGGAATCAGTGGATTGGCAGTAGCACCTTTGGCAGCTGCAACAGGATTGTCCGCAAAAGCACTTCTGTTAATCGGTGCAGTAGGTGTAACATTCATCATCACCTTAATACAAGGCTATGATACATGGGAATATGACTTTAAGCGTCAGAAGTTAAAACTGTCAAAAGCAAAGAGATAATCAGAGAGGAATGAGAACAATGGTAAATCAGATGGAATTAGCAAGGGTTGAGATACATCAGGGAAAGATTGTAGCAATGAAAAAGTGGTGTAATAACTGTAAAAGGTTCTACTACTGGGATCCGGAGGTGCAGTTCTTAAACTACTGCCCCAGCTGTCACGGCATCAAGAGAATAAAAAAGCATAATCGCATCCAGCAGTACCTCAAACGGTGGCGGCATCACCACAGAAACAGAGGGATTCGTAACAATTCCTGAAACAATCGAAAAATCAGGGCTTTCCAAAGTCCGTCAGGGGCAACTCCTCACCGCAGGGGCTGCCCTTTTTCTGAAAATCCCCGCATTTCTCCCGGCACAAAACCCCATACTACCCCAAATGCGGCACCTTAATTTTTTTTGCATTCTGCACTTTCGACACGCCAAAATTTCGCACCTCTGAGCAACAGTGGCACATCCACCACGGCACCTAAAAACAAAATTGCTGGGCTGTTTAAGGGTACAGTGCTAAAAGCGAAAATAGGGCGAATTACGAAGGGGCAGATTCTAAGGAGGGAATATAGGGTGTGTCAGTGTTGGAATGGGGACGTGGATTCGTGGTTTTTATACAATAAGGTATATTTTTTTGACAATATCTGCTAAAATAAAGAAAAAATGGGAGGTTAGGTATGGATAAAGATAGAAAAAGAGATATGACGACTAGTGAAATGAATATTATAGAAAGTCAAAGGGGACATGCGTTTAGAAAGACCGAGCTAATTCGTTTATTAGAAACGGTTCTAAATAAGACATTAGGAGAAGTTGATACAAATCATGTGTTTGATAAGACAATAGGAAAACCTAAAATTACTGGAATAGCGGGAGATGTTATAGAACAATCTGTATTGGGGTTTCCAGCTGACAATAAGCAAAGACCTGACTTATTTGTTGATGGTATAGATATAGAATTGAAAACAACTGGAATTAGATATACTAAAAAAGGGAAAAAGCAGTATGAAGCAAAAGAACCGATGTCGATAACAGCAGTTTCTCCTGATAAAATAGTATATGAGGAGTTTGAAAATTCAAATTTTTGGCATAAATTAGAGCGTATGTTACTTGTATATTATCATTATTCAGCTGAAAAAACAGTTAATGCAGCTGATTATGCTAATTTTTATATTAAGGGATACGAATTTCATGAGTTTGATGAAAAAGATACTATGAGATTAAAGAATGACTGGGAAATTGTTAGAAATTTTATTCGAGAGTTACAAGATAATTATGATGAACCAGAGAAGGAATATCCCCGCATTTCATCTGAGTTAAGAAATAAGTTGGTATGTATTGATACGGCACCAAAGTGGCCGCATCCACCAAGATTTAGATTGAAAAGACAGTTTTTGTCAAATATTATTCAAAAGCATTTTGGTGGAGAGTTACAGCAGTTACCAGATATGTACAATAGTTATGCGGATGTAGATAGAAAATGTCATGATATAACTATTATAACAAGGGGAAAAACAGTTTCAGATTTGCTTGAGTATTATTCTGTAGAGTATTCAAAAGTATCAAAGTCAGTTATAGAAAGAATAGTTGTTAGAATGTTTGGTGGAACAGCGAAAAAATTAAACAAGATAGAAATGTTCCAGAGTTTTGGAATGATAGGAAAAAGTGTTGTGTTGACAACTACGGGTGCTAGAACAGAAGATATGAAGCTGTTCCGAATTGATTTTGATGAGTGGACGGACGAGAATATTCAATTTGAAGATTCATTTATATATGATTATTTCGCTAATCATCAGTTTCTTTACATGGTATTTGAGGAACCATCGACAGAAGCACAATTGTCCGAAAATAAATTTTTAGGATTTAAAAGAGTAGATTTTGATGATAATTTTTTAGAAAATGAAGTAAAGAAGGTATGGCTAGAGGTTCGACGTCTGATAAAAGATAATCTTTTAAAAGAGACAATGGACTATAAGGATGGAAAACCAGTAGTTAATGCGAATGGCGTAATTAAATCATCGGTTAACTTTCCGAAGTCAAGAGACTATAATGTGTTTGTGCGTGGTAGCAGTACGGATTCGGGATACAAGAATGAGATTGTGAATGGAATTCGTATGTACAGACAGTATATATGGATTAAAGGCTCATATATTGCTCGGATTTTGCAAGAAAAAGATTATCTATAGGTTGATCTTTTTCTGACAATCTGTTATAATAGTGGCAGTTTTTAGAATAGGAGTAAATACAATGAGAAAAACTGTGTGTGAATTGTTTGCTGGTGTAGGCGGATTCCGTTGTGGACTAAACTCAATTAAAACAATTGAGGATACTAATAAAAAGGAAAAATGGGAGACTGTATGGTTTAGCCAATGGGAGCCTGGAAAGGTAAAGCAATGGGCACACGACTGTTATGTTAATCATTTTGGTGTATCACTTGATTTAGAAGGAAATGATACGACCAATATGGATATAGCTGAAGTAGACAAGAAGAAGATACCTAATCATAATTTGCTTGTAGGTGGCTTTCCGTGCCAAGATTACTCAGTAGCACGTGGATTGAATGGGGAGCGAGGAATAGAGGGAAAAAAAGGGGTCTTGTGGTGGTCAATTAGAGATGTGCTAAATGAAAAAAAACCTGCATTTGTTTTGCTGGAAAATGTTGACAGATTGATAAAATCCCCTTCAAAACAAAGGGGTAGGGACTTTGCAATTATTCTTGCATGCTTAAATGAACAGGGATATTCTGTGGAATGGCGTATAATCAATGCAGCAGAATATGGACTTCAGCAAAGACGAAGAAGAACTTTTATTTTTGCATTTAAAAATGATACTAAATATGCAAAAAATCATAAACTAGGTGCTGTAGATTTGATAAACAAAGAAGGTTTTTTTGCGAGAGCTTTTCCTGTTGATGGAATTGAAGAAAAAGCATTGAAAAAGGTGCATTTACCTGAAGATATTGTAAAAATATCAGATGAATTTTCATATCTATTTGAAAATAGTGGTTATATGACTGAAGGAGAAGTTTATACTGTAAAGACACACCCAGTAAAAAAAACTCCAGTACCATTAGGTGACATATTGCAACAAGATGCAGATGATAAATATTATATTCCACAAGAAAGATTGTACTATACTGATGAAGCTGTTAAGTATAGTGATGAGATGGAGCGTGATTTGCCTAGAGAATCAAGACAGACGTGGCAATATTTGAAGGGAGGAAAAAAACGATTAAGAAAATCGCAGAATGGTCATGAATATGTGTATTCAGAAGGTCCAATACCAATGGTTGATGAGTGGGATGCACCAGCCAGAACAATGCTCACTAGTGAGGGGAGTTTTAATAGAAGTACACATATAGTAAGGGATAAATCAACTGGTAGAATTAGAATTTTGACTCCAATAGAGACAGAAAGAATACAGGGATTTCCTGATGATTGGACTAAGGAATGTTTGATTGACGGAGAAATTGTTCTAATGCCGGAAAGAACTCGTTATTTTTGTATGGGAAATGCATTAGTAGTGGGCTTGATTACAAAGATGGAACTTGTATTAGATGATATTTTTAAGAATGAATAAGATGCTGTAACCATAAAGCGAAAGAAGGTGTACTAGAGGAGATGAGTATTGTTGTTTCAAGTAAAATAACCGATAATATACGAGTAGACAAGCAAAACGATTTTTTAAAAAGGCAAAATTTATTGATGGAATATACAAAAAGTGGTATAGACTTTAATTATTTTGTGCAGAATATGTTAAATGAAAAGAAATTATCTGTTAAACATGTTCAAGATTTCTTTTTTGAAGACTTATTTTATGGATATCAAAGAGATACATATGTTTACAATGTTTGCGATTTTGAGAAACAGTATGTAACAGAAAATGAATTTTTAAAAAGAGTGCAACAATACTATTCTTATGTTGATAATAATAGATATAATGATATTATTAACATAATAGGTGATATTGAAGAAAAACAACTTGTTGCAATGAGGGTTTTTTATGGTTACGACATGAAATCAATAATAAAGGTTAAAATGATTTTTGGAAAAAAGAATCCAGTATATAAAAAAGGAGGAGTTAAGGATACGATTAGTTATATTCCTGTTGAGTGGGATATAGTTAAGCAACAAATAGTAATAAAGGTGGCTCCTAAAAGAAGACCTGTTAATTCTGAGTGTAAGCCAGAATATTTGAACAAATTTTTTTTGAAGAAAATGAAAGATATGTTTGAGATAAAAATACAATCATTTGAATCTATTCATAAGGAAACTATATGTGAAATGAGTAGAGATTTATATATGCAGATATATAATAAAATGGTTAGTAAGAAACCAGCGGGGATAGATGCATATGTAAAAGAAATATCAAGTGGATTAAATAATATATTAAAAATAGAGGCACTCGAACTCAAAGCTACAACGAATAATATTTTTAATATAGAAGATAACTTGAAAAAGAATATTGAAAATATAATGATGGCTGATGTAATGTATGAAATGAAAAATGGCAGTTATGAAGGAATACAAGGGGTTGTAACCTATTTGAAATTTAAGGATGGAAAGCACATTAGTGCACGATTAAAAGGAGAAAATTGTTGTGATCCAATATTTGACTCTGAAACATATATGGCATTGAGATCGGCTATAGAAAATGCTCAGCAAATACAGAGATTAGCTGTTGTTTGGTTAGAGGAATTTGACAAGTTGCGGGTTACATATGATGCAACAGATGATGAATGCCTTAATATCCATTTTTACAAAAATTTAAGTTCTGAGGAATTTGAATATGCATTACAGGAATACAGAGAGTATGAAAAAGGAATTAAAAACAAAGATGATAGCTTATTTGAAATGGAGAGTCAAGCACAATAACTTGGAAATAACTCATATTCAAATAGCAAAATACTTGGAAATTGATAATAGAAAAGCGGAAGACATTTTGCAAACAATGGTCGAAAGTGATTTCGTTAATCAGTACATTCAATTTAGATGTATTAAGTGTAAAGAAGTTCAGTATATAAAGAAGGAAAATATATTATATTGCTTAAATTGTGGACAGCAATATAGTATAAAAGATTTTCCGATTAAGAGGCAAAATATTTATATTATTAATAGAGAAAAAATGTTTTGTTTAAGAAGTGATCGAAAAACAGGATTAAAGGTGGTAGGAGAAAAAATGAAGAAAAAGGTATTTTTATCATATGCACATGAAGATGAGAAGTACAAATTAGAATTAGATAAGCATTTAACAGTTCAAAAGCGCAATGAAGTTATTGATACTTGGAATGATCGTAAATTAGTTGCTGGGTCAGAAATAGATGAAGAAATAAAAGAAGAGTTAAATAGTGCTGATATTATTATTTTAATTTTAAGTGCAGATTTTTTTGCATCTGCGTATTGTTATGACAAAGAGATGAAAAGGGCAATAGAAAGACATCAATGTGGAGAAGCAAGGATTATTCCGGTTATAGCTAGAAAATGTGATTGGTTAGATTCACCTTTAGGAAAAATAACGGCATTGCCAATAGATGGTAAGAGTATTGCAAGTTTTGAAGATAAAGATGACGCATATATGCAAATAGTGTTAGGCATAAAAGAAGCAATAAAAGAATTAGGATGAATAGACTGAATAAATGTTTATAATTTCTATAGAATTTTGTGGAATAGTGAATTTTATTTAGTCTAAAAGCATGTATGTTATATTTTAGTGATGTGTGATAAACTATATTTAATACAATGAAGTATATAATTATGATACATTGGGGGCTATTTCTGTAGAAATGCCGTTTAGCTTGGTTGATTAGAATAAAAATATATAGAAAAGAGAATTTATATTTCAAATAGGTTAATGAACAATTATTTAAATACACTATCTGAAGAATATATTGGAGATTTCTGAAGAATAGGTAGATGAAAGAATGAGTAAAGGATGCAAGAATAGCATATAGAGGAGGTTTATGGGGAGTTATGAAAAAAATATACTTAATTTTACTTTTGAGTAGTTGTATAATGTTTTGTGTTATGGGGTGTGAGCAAAGTGTACAATCAAAGATTAAGAAGGCTCAAGAGTTGCAAAAACAGGGAAATTATGATGAGGCTATTTCTGTTTTGTCAGAATCTGGTGATAATAAGGAAGTTAAAGAAATAATTAGACAATGCAAATATGGAATGGCGGAGAAATTATATTTGGAATGTAAATATGATGATTGTTTATTGGTGTTAAAAACGATAAAAGAAGATGAGCAAGAATCACAAAAATTAATAAATGAATATACCATTAAAATTGTAGAAAAGCTTTGCGAAGATAGTGACTATGAAAACGCTTGGAAATATTTACAGAATTCGAATTTAACGGAAAAAGATTCAGAAGAGATTAAATATAAAGTAGCATTAGGGTGTTATAATAAAAATAATTACAAATTGACAGAGAAAATCAGCGAAAAGAGTAATATTTATGCTCCGATTCATAAATTATATTTAAAATCACAAAAGAAACAATTGGAACAATACAGACGAAAAAAAGATTGTTTTGGTTTTTGTAATTATGCAGTGAAACATAAGGTATCATTAAAAGAAGAAATAGTTGGAGCATATTTGAAAAAAAATAAAAAATATTTTTGTACTTACATAAGTAAATTAAATGAAATGCATAGTTGGAAAAGGCTTGTTGATATGTATAAATTTTTGCATGATATACCAAAAGAAAGAATATATAGTGAATTAGTTAACATACAAGGTGTTTATTATTATACAGGTACAGAACAGTATAAAAGGAAAACTAAGGCACCTGAGTATGTGAAAATTGAAAATAAAAAAATCAAGATTTGTGGAAAAAAGTACAATTATAAAATTAAATTGGTTGAAAACAAATATCATGATTTAGAAAGCTATTTTGATGTAATAGGAACAAAATATGAAATTTCTTTGATAGAAGAGGGAGAAATCGATTTGACCAATAAGAATTTATCTTTGGGTGATGATGGTCATAGTATAGGCTGGTATAGAACGAATGAAGCAGTAATAAAAGATAAAGAGCGCATTAAAAGGGAGAAGTTGGAAAGGCAACAGGAACGAGCGAAAAGACAACAAGAATATGAAAATAATAAACCAAGAATTGGTATGACTAGAGAAGAAGTTGAAAAGTCTTCTTGGGGTAAGCCGAAAGATATTAATAAGACAACATTTGCTTGGGGAACTACTGAGCAATGGTGTTATAGTAACTATCGTTATATTTATTTTACAAATGGAATAGTGGAGGCTATTTCTGAATGAGAGAATGCTTAAGTTTAATTGTTGTTTGTATAATATCTGTGCTGAACTTAATAAAATTTTAAACTAGAAGTTAAACTATGTAAATAACAAAAAGAGAAAATGTATATAATGAAAATTCACTAGAATTTATTTTCGCAATGGAAAAGGCATTTCGATTGGCTACAAAGAATAGAAATACACATAAAAATACAGCAAATTCATAAACAAATAAGCGTGTTCTCTGTTAAGGTGTCCTTCGGAGGTACCCATCAGCACAGGCAGCAATTGCCGACAAGAGTAAATAAGAAGCAGTATGTTCACTGTTGCGATATAACGGTTACTCGTGATG
The DNA here is from genome assembly GCA_000436755.1 of Clostridium sp. CAG:253. Taxonomy (GTDB): domain Bacteria; phylum Bacillota; class Clostridia; order Lachnospirales; family Lachnospiraceae; genus Butyribacter. Next base: position 18,550 of record FR887290.1, read on the forward strand.
ATGTGAAAGCCTTTATGGCACAGCGTGATGAGTACACGAAAGCCAACGGATTTAAGGATATTACCGTTAAAGTATTTATCTGACATGCATACTATCAGCAAGGGAAAGTATTACACAATGCTTTCCCTTGTTTTGCGATAAAAGAAAGCAAAATTTGGGAATAAGTCTTAATTATTAAAATGGTTAAGATTTGTTCCCATTTTTTATTTTATAAAATATGCAAATCTGGAGGTGATGAAAATAGGATTTCTGAATATCTCAGATACAAGAAAGGAGATTCGGCACATGATCAAAAGACTAGAAAAAGATAAGCAATATAAGATTATTGAAGTATCTAATATCAAGTCGAATCAAAAAAATCCAAAGTACTGTCATGTATGTATTGTAAATCGTAACTTTCCATACATCTTTTTTCTCTATTTT
>FR887291.1:0-10088 GCA_000436755.1 Clostridium sp. CAG:253
TGTAACACCACTTTCACTTTCAATTGAGACAATGGGTGGCGTTGCTACAAGACTTATCGAGAGAAATACTACAATTCCTACAAAGAAGAGCCAGATATTCTCTACAGCCGCTGATAACCAGAGCGCAGTTGATATCAACGTACTTCAGGGTGAGAGACAGTTTGCTAAAGATAATAAATCACTCGGACAGTTCAGACTTGACGGTATCCCACCGGCAAGAAGAGGTGTTCCACAGATTGAGGTTACATTTGATATTGATGCAAACGGTATTGTAAATGTTTCAGCAAAAGACCTCGGTACAGGAAAAGAGCAGCATATCACAATCACAGCAGGCTCAAATATGTCTGATGAAGATATTGATAAGGCTGTTAAGGAAGCAGCACAGTTTGAGGCTGAGGATAAGAAACGTAAAGAGGGAATTGATGCAAGAAACGAAGCAGACAGCATGGTATTCCAGACACAGAAAGCTCTTGATGAAGCAGGTGATAAAGTGGATGCTGCTGAGAAAGAAAAAGTTCAGGCAGACATTGATGCACTTAAAGCAGTTGTAGAAAAGACAAATCCTGAGTCTATGACTGACAGTGAGATTGATGAACTTAAAGCCGGTAAAGAAAAACTTATGGAAAGTGCACAGGGTGTATTCCAGAAGATGTATGAGCAGGCTCAGGCACAGGGTGCAGCAGGAGCAGGTCCTGACATGGGTACTGCCGGTGCAGGAGCAGCAAATGATGCAAATGCTGGTGCAGATGATGTTGTAGACGGAGATTACCGCGAGGTATAAATAGCCAAAATGCTATAAGCATTTTGGCATTAGAAGAACGGCAGAGCCGTTCTTCACCTAAAAAATAATATAAAATTTTCAGGCTGCTGCCTCCACGGTGGCGGCCTTATGGTTTATGTGACGTTTGGTTTATGATAAGGAGTTTTTTATGGCAGAGAAAAGAGATTATTATGAGGTCTTGGGTGTCAGTAAGGGGGCGTCTGATTCCGAGATAAAATCGGCATATAGAAAATTAGCTAAAAAATATCATCCGGATATGAACCCGGGGGATAAAGAGGCCGAGGCTAAGTTTAAAGAAGCATCGGAGGCATATGCCGTTCTTAGTGATGCAGATAAGAGACGTCAATATGATCAATTTGGTCATGCAGCATTTGATGGTGGTGCAGGTGGAGCAGGCGGCTTCGATTTTGGCGGTATGGATATGGGAGACATATTCGGAGACATATTTGGAGATTTCTTTGGTGGCGGTCGCTCAAGAAGCCAGAGCAATGGTCCTATGAAGGGTCAGAATATTCGTACATCTGTAAGAATTACATTTGAAGAGGCTTGTTTTGGCGTTGACAAAGAGATTGATGTTACATTGAAAGAGGAATGTGCAACTTGCCACGGAACAGGTGCAAAACCTGGTACATCACCTGAAACATGTAAAAAATGCGGTGGTAAAGGCCAGGTTGTATTTACACAGCAGTCTTTATTTGGTGTGGTAAGAAATGTACAGTCTTGTCCGGATTGTCACGGAACCGGAAAGATTATAAAAGAACGTTGTTCAGACTGTGGCGGCTCAGGCTATATAAGCAAGAGAAAGAAGATTTCAGTATCTATTCCGGCAGGTATTGATAACGGTCAGTGTGTAAGAATTCGTGATAAGGGTGAACCGGGTGTAAACGGAGGACAGAGGGGTGACCTTTTAGTTGAGGTTGCAGTATCAAGACATCCTATTTTCCAAAGACAGGATAGAGATATATTCTCAACAGCACCTATCACATTTGCACAGGCAGCACTCGGCGGAGATGTCCGCATAAAGACGGTTGACGGAGAAGTTATATATACTGTTAAGCCAGGAACACAGACAAATACCCGTGTACGTCTAAGAAATAAAGGTGTTCCATCACTTAGAAATAAACAGATACGAGGAGACCATTATGTGACTCTGGTTGTTGAGGTCCCGACAAAAATGAATTCAGAACAAAAAGAACTTCTCGAAGAGTTTGATAAAGCTATGTATGGAGAGAAGAAAGAGGAAGAAGAGCCGGAAGATAAAAAACATACAAAAAAAGGTCCATTCGGTAGAAAAAAGAAATAAGAAAATATAAAAAAATGACTGTTTGTGTTTTATGCAAACAGCCATTTTTTGAATCTGTAATACTTACCAATCTTCAATACCTGCAAAAGCATCAACGGTAGGTATTGAAGGGTTTGGTTCATTGTCATCAACATCACTGTCACCAAATGAATCAAATTCTTCGGCTGAAATATTTTCCGGGTTATCGTCGAGTAATGTCTGAATCTGTTCCTGTGATATGCCGTCAGGTTCATTTGGTGATGTATCTTCAATATCATCGGCAGTAGGTTTGACAACAGAATCTGCCTCAATCTGGGCAAGTATAGCTTTGATTTGTTCGTCATGGTTATCTACAGCAAATTGTTTTTCTTTATTATCACACATATAATATTTTATGACATGACCGCTGTACATTGCAATGTTTTGTTCACCGCATAAATCAGCATTCCGTTTGTATGGAAGCTGGTCATACATAGTAATCTGATAATCTAAATGTACATCATATTTTGATGACAAGATTTCCGACATATGTAAATTATTCATAAAATCCCCCGTTTCTCAAATCATATTTATTTAAAGTATATCTTATTTTAGAAAAAGTAGCAATATTATTTTTGCGAATTGACTTTTTATAACTCTATGATATAATTAGTTTCGAGTTGCTTTTTGACGGATAATGTTTTATGGCTTTCAAAAACATTGTAAAAAGCATTACTATAAGGAAAATGGGAATATATATTAAATATGGAGTAGTAGACAAACATGAATATTAAAAGACATTTAAACAATTTTTTGAGATACAAGTATCTGTTATTTGAACTTGTTAAGAAAAATATCAAATTAAAATACAGAAGATCATATCTTGGTATTTTGTGGACACTTGTAGAGCCTCTTCTTACAATGATTGTACTTACACTTGTGTTTGGTACGTTATTTGGAAAAGATGACAGAACATATCCGGTCTATATTTTGTGTGGACGATTGCTATATTCGTTTTTTTCATCTGCATCAAAAGCCGGTTTGAAAGCTGTCAGTGGAAATGCAGCTATGATTAAAAAAGTGTATGTTCCAAAATATATATATGTTGTTGCGGCAATAATATCAAATTTTGTAACATTTGTTATATCACTCGTTGTACTTGTAGGTGTGGCGGCTGTGCTTAGAGTTGAACCTACATGGCATATTGTAGAGGGACTTATTCCGTTGGTGATATTATTTGTCATGACACTTGGAATAGGACTTATTCTTGCAACTTTAAATGTATTTTTCAGAGACATCGAATATATATGGTCAGTGCTTACCATGCTTATAATGTATGCATCAGCTATTTTCTATACAACAGAGAGAGTTATAAATACAGGAAACGGATGGGTATTTAATGTTAATCCTATCTATATGTGTATAGCAAATTTCCGAAATGCTGTTTTATATGGTACGGCAATGAATGTGGATTATTGTATTCATTCGGCAATTTTTGCGGTTTTAAGTGTGATTATAGGTTCGGTATTATTTTACAAAGAACAGGATAAATTTATATTATATGTATAATTTAGGAGGTTGCTGTGAAGAAGAATGTTGCAGTCAGCGTAGAAAATGTAGGAATGCGTTTTAACCTGAATCAGGAACGTGTCGATAACTTAAAAGAATATGTGATTAAATTCTTAAAAAGAGATTTAAAATATAGTGAGTTTTGGGCTCTTAAAGATATTAATTTTGAGATAAAAAAAGGTCAGCGTCTTGGTGTACTTGGACTCAATGGTTCAGGAAAGAGTACTCTTTTAAAGGTAGTATCAGGTGTACTTAAACCATCAGCAGGAACAGTTACGACAAGAGGTGTTGTTGCTCCGCTTCTTGAACTTGGTGCGGGATTCAGCCCGGAATATACAGGCAGGGAGAACATTTATCTGTATGGTTCGGTACTCGGATATACGAAAGAATTTTTGGATGAAAAATTTGACGAGATAGTCGATTTTTCAGAACTTGGCGAATTTATAGAAGTACCTATCAAGAATTATTCATCAGGAATGAAGTCACGTTTGGGATTTTCGATTGCGACAGTTGTAGAACCTGATATCCTTATTTTGGATGAAGTTTTGTCGGTAGGAGACAAAAAGTTTAGAAATAAGAGTGAAAAGAAAATTATGAGTATGTTTGATAAGGGTGTTACAGTATTATTTGTATCACATTCACTTGAGCAGGTTCAGAGATTGTGCGACAGAGCCATTATACTTGACAGCGGAAGACTTGTAGCGTCAGGCTCAGTTGATAAAGTAGCAAAAATATATAAGAACATGACGGAATAAAATCTTCAGGGTTAATGATAAACAGTGGATGAATGCATATAAAGGGGAATTTTGAATGTATGATTATTATAAGTTAAAGAGATCGGCTAGATATGTATTGCAGTATTTGGTGGTACCTGTATTATTGGAAATAATTATAGAATCATTGAGCAGAAGGTCTTTGGTTTCCGGAGTTGGCTATATGTTTTCGAGTCCGGTATTATTTTCATTTAATACACTTATCATTATGCTGACATTGTCAGTTGCACTCTTTTTCAAAAGGGAGATATTTGTATTTATTTCGATAGCAACTGTATGGCTGTGTTTTGGAATAGCAAATTTTGTTATACTGCATTTCAGGGTCACACCGTTTTCGGCGGTTGATTTTACGATGATAAAGACTGCCATAAGTGTATCGGGGCATTATCTTACGGTATTAAATATTTCTATGATGGTTGTCGCTGTATGTGTACTTGCTTTTGCGATGATATCACTTTACAAAAGAGCACCGAGACATCATAAGAGAAACCACAAGCGTATGGTATTTTCTGCATCTGCCGTTGCAGTCATATCATTGGCACTTGTATTTTTGAAAAGTTCTAGTGGTTCAGTTAAGGCACTTGCCACAAATTATACAAATATATCTGAAGCATATGAAAATTATGGATTTGTGTATTGTTTTACAAACAGTATAATCGATGTAGGCATATCAAAGCCGGATGATTATAGCGAACAGTCGGTTAACGACATAATAAATAAAATTGATGACAGTTCAAAAAATCAGTCGAAATCAAAAAACAGTGATGATAAGCCAAATATCATAATGATTCAGCTGGAATCATTTTTTGACGTTGACTATATGAAGGGACTTAAGTTCTCTGAAGATCCGCTGCCGGTGTTCCATGAACTTACAAAAAATTATTCCAGTGGACTTCTCACGGTTCCAACGGTCGGTGCAGGTACCGTAAATACGGAATTTGAAGTGCTCACAGGTATGCGTCAGCGTGATTTTGGTGCTTGTGAATATCCTTACAAAACAGTTTTAAGAAATATGACATCAGAAAGTATATGTAATGATCTTTCTAAGATTGGATACACATCGCATTGTGTCCACAACAACAGTGCGACATTTTATGGAAGAAATGATGTATTTAAAAATCTTGGATTTGACACATTTACTTCTATGGAATATATGAATGGATTACAGGAAAATCCAAATGGATGGGTTAACGATGATGTTATTGCCCCTCAGATAATCAAGACACTTGATTCTACAGATGGTGCAGACTTTACATTTGGTATTACTGTTCAGAGCCACGGCAAGTATGACGTTGATACGGGCGATTATGAACAAAAAATAAAGGTTTTGGGAGCACCGGAAGGGATGGAAAACCAATATAACTATTATGTGAATGAAATTGCACTGGTTGACAAAATGCTCGGAAATCTTATCAAGAGACTTGAAAACAGAAATGAAAAAACTGTCCTTGTTCTTTACGGAGATCATCTTCCAAGTCTCGACATTAAGGCCGATGAACTTAAAAATTCTGATTTATATCAGACACAGTATGTCATTTGGGACAATTTCGGCTTGAAAAAGTCAGACAAAGATATGGCTGCTTATCAGCTTTATTCATATGTTTTAAACAAGATTGGAATACATGAAGGGCTGATAACAAAGTATCATCAGCAGACAGACTGGGATAGTGACTACTATCTTTCAGGATTGAAAACTCTTGAGTATGATTGGTTTTATGGAGATAAGTATGCATACGGCGGTATGAACGAGTTTGAGAAAACTGATTTGCAGATGGGAACATATCCGGTTGTGTTAGAGAATGTAAAGAGAAACAGCAAGGGTTATATCGTAAAGGGAAAAGGATTTACAGATTATACTTATATTTACTTTGGTGGAAGTAAGCTTGAGGGATATAAGATTGACAGCAGCCATTATCAGATTACGGATAATATTGAATATGATGAAGATGAAGGATATATGTCTCTTCAGATGGCAAAAGAAAATAATGTCGCAGATGAAGATATTCCAAATGCTTTTATGGCAAAAGTAATAGATGCGGATAATGTTGAATTGAGCAGCAGTAAACCTTTACTTTGGAATTTCACATCGCTTTATCTTGAATAACTTAAAATAATAGAATGGTAAAAAGAGGGCAAAACGTTGGTTTTGCCTTTTTTTGTATATAAAAACTGTTGTTTTTGGCACATTTTGACATAATCTGCAAGAAAGATACTGTAATATAAATTTAACATCACATCAGTACAGGGGGTTGTAATTTTATTTTATGCTGATTTTTATTGGATTCTAAACTTTATAATGAATTTATTTCTAGTATGGATTACGGCGTTTATACGCAGAAAAAAGTATACGCCGTTTCGATGGCTCACAGCTTCGGCTGTGGTATCTTTTTTGTCACTGATATATAAAATCCGACTGCTCATGGGAAAAAGAAGTATACCGGAGTTTTTTTTCATGTTTTTTAGTATTATGCTTCTCACGGCATTTTCATATACATATAGAGAGTATAAAGGGAAAAATATACTGAAAGCATATATTAAAGACATGGTATCGTTATTGTTTAGCTCAGTTCTGACTGCCGGAAGTCTTTTATTGGTGAGAAGAGTTATTCACACCGGAGAGAAGGCAAGTATCCTGACTGCATTTGGTTTATCAATAGTATCATTTGCAATACTTTATGTATTATTTGCTGTTTTGCGTAATATGATTAAGAGTGAGGCGAAAAAGTGTGAAGTTACTTTAAAGGCAACGCTTTTTCAGGGGAATAAGCATGTAATAATAAATGTTTTGTATGATACGGGAAATAATCTGTCGAGTCCATATACAAATGAACCTGTAAATATAATATCAGAAAAGACAGCCATGCAGATTGGAATCAGGAAAGTACAGAAACCGCTTCTTATACCGTACAATTCAATTGGCGGAAGCGGTATGTTGGAAACTTTCAGATTTGAGAAAGCTGTATTTCAAAATGGTGAAGTGATGCTGAATTTTTTGGGAGCATTAAGCAAAGAGATAGATGATAACGATGATATTCAGATGATTCTAAATTGCTCCAGCAAAAAACAGAAAAAAAGTGCTAAAAGGAGGACAAAATGGTAAAGATTTCAATGCCAAACAAATTTCAATTCAGAATGATGCCGGAGATAAGAGGATTTATATTTCCTAAAAGAGGAGGGGAGATACATTATATAGGAGGAGCCGAGATTTTACCTGCACCGTTTACGGTAGAAGAAGAGGAACAGGTGATGAAAAAACTCGGTTCGGATGATGATAAGGAGGCCAGGAGCAGTCTTATCGAGCACAATTTGAGACTTGTTGTATATATAGCAAAAAAGTTTGATAATACGGGTGTCGGTGTCGAGGACCTTATATCAATAGGTACGATTGGACTTATTAAAGCGATAAATACATTTAATCCGCTTAAAAATATCAAACTTGCTACATATGCGTCGAGATGTATAGAAAATGAAATTCTGATGTATTTGAGAAGAAATAATAAACTTAAACTTGAAGTATCAATTGATGAGCCGCTAAATGTTGACTGGGACGGAAATGAACTGCTCTTGTCCGATATTCTTGGCACTGATGAAAATATTATATCAAAGGACATGGAGGATGAAGTTGATAAGAAACTTTTGAGACTGGCACTTGAAAAACTGAGTAAAAGAGAACGCATGATAATTGAATTAAGGTTTGGACTTAATTCAAAGGACGGAGAGGAAAAAACACAGAAAGAAGTTGCGGATATGATGGGGATTTCACAGTCATATATTTCAAGACTTGAGAAAAAAATAATAAGACGTCTCAAAAAAGAGATAGTAAGATTGGAATAATAATAACATAATTGGTAAATCCTATTTTATATAAGCTTAAATTGAGAATATCTGGAGGTTTCGATGGCTGTATATAAAGTAGAGATATGTGGTGTCAATACATCAAAATTACCGTTACTTACAGAGAAAGAAAAGAAAGAATTATTTGACAAAATAAGAAAAGGGGATAAAGAAGCAAGAGAAAAATTTATTAAGGGGAATTTAAGACTTGTATTAAGTATAATACAGAGATTTGGAGCAGCGGGTGAAAACAGCGATGATTTATTTCAAATCGGATGTGTAGGGCTTATGAAAGCTATAGACCATTTTGATGTGACAATGAACGTAAAGTTTTCGACCTACGCTGTGCCAATGATCATAGGAGAGATAAGAAGGTACCTGAGGGACAACAATAGTATAAGGGTGAGCAGGTCTGTGCGAGACCTTGCATATAAGGCGATATATACTAAAGAAGCATTGATGAAACAAAGTGAGGTAGAACCGGGAATCGAACAAATAGCTAAGGTACTCGAGGTGACGCCTGAGGATGTTGCGTTTGCACTTGATGCGATACAAAGTCCGGTTTCGCTTTATGAACCTGTATTTGCAGAGGGAGGGGATACTCTGTATATTATGGATCAGATAAGCGATAAGAAAAATCTTGAGGAAGACTGGGTAGAGAAAATGTCGATAAAAGCAGCGATAGACCACCTGTCTGAGAGAGAGCATCGCATAATAAAAATGAGATATTATGAGGGGAAAACGCAGATGGAAGTTGCCAATGAAATAAGTATTTCACAGGCTCAGGTAAGCAGGCTTGAAAAAAGAGCTTTGAAGGTTATGAAACAATATTTATAGTTATTTGGGGGAAGTATGAGGATTTGTGAACTCAGGGAAAAGGAAGTAGTCAATGTCTGTGATGGGGAGAGGCTTGGTAATATTTGTGATATAGATTTTGAGGAACGTACAGGCAGAATCTGTACACTTGTAATACCGGGTCCATGCAAAATATTTGGGATTATAGGACGTGACAGTGAGTATCTGATACCATACGAATGTGTAAAGCGGATAGGCGCCGACGTGGTGCTTGTTGAAATAGAAGCCGCAAAATGCCTTCATAAATGTGAATGGTAGCAATTTATCCGATGGACAATTAGGGTTTCTTCTATTATAATTATTCTGAATAACGATATTTGACTGGAGGATAATGATTATGAAGTGTCCATTTTGCGGTGAAGCAGATACAAGAGTGATAGATTCAAGACCGGCGGATGAAAATGCATCTATAAGAAGAAGAAGGCAGTGTGATAAATGCAATAAAAGATTTACTACATATGAGAAAGTCGAATCAATTCCGCTTGTTGTCATAAAAAAAGACCAGACAAGGGAACCGTATGACCGCTCAAAGATAGAGAGGGGGGTTTTCAGGTCGTGCCATAAACTGCCTATTTCGGTAGATGCCATGAATGCCCTTGTTGATAATGTAGAAGCAGAAGTTTTCAGCAGGGAGGCAAATGAGGTTCCGAGCAGTCTTATAGGAGAACTTGTTATGAAAAGTCTTGAAAAACTCAATGCGGTTGCATATGTAAGATTTGCATCTATATATAGGGAATTTAAGGATGTGGATACTTTTATGGAAGAGTTAAAAAGAATTTTGGACAAATAATTTATTTCATAATATTGTCATATTAAAAATATTCTGTTAGTATATGAATATGATTTACGGGGATTTACTGTACATGGAGGAAAAATTATGTATAGTGAATCGTTTAGTGCGGCTGTCTGTGGGATAGACGGCTGTGTTGTGCATGTTGAGGCAGATATTTCAGATGGGCTTCCGGGGCTCATACTTGTTGGATATCTGTCATCAGAAGTGAAAGAGGCAAGGGAA
>FR887291.1:10132-29411 GCA_000436755.1 Clostridium sp. CAG:253
CAGGATAGCGTTAAAAAACAGCGGATACAGATTTCCGCCGAAAAAAATAACGATAAATCTTTCCCCTGCTGATATAAGAAAAGATGGAACGTCTTTTGATTTGTCTATAGCTGTGGCTATTTTGGCTGCATTTGGCTATATAGACAAAACATTCTTAAAACAGAGTCTATTTATCGGTGAATTAAGTCTTGATGGAAAAATAAAATCAGTAAACGGTGTACTTCCCAGAGTTTATACAGCATATGAAAATGGATTTAAGTATTGCATTGTACCAAAAGATAATATTCCGGAGGCAGAAATTGTAAGTAAAATTAACATAATAGGTGTCTCAAATCTTAACGAAATGCTTGATATTATCAATAGCGGAAAAATTGATGAGCATATATCTAAAGATGAGCTTGACATCAGCATATTTGCGGATGGGACGGATGTTGATTTTTCTGACATAAAAGGACAGGCAGGTGCAAAGAGAGCGGTTGAGGCAGCGGTATCGGGAATGCATAATATCGCACTTATAGGAGCACCTGGAACCGGAAAGACAATGATAGCACAAAGCATTCCGGGGATTATGCCAAAACTCACATTTTCAGAGAGGATGGAACTCTCCAAGATATATAGTGTCTCGGGGCTTTTAAATGAACAGATGCCGGTTGTGGTTAAAAGACCTTTTAGAGCACCGCATCACACGATTACCCAGACTGCACTTGCGGGAGGTGGAAAATATCCAAAACCCGGCGAATTAAGCCTTGCATCATGCGGTGTGCTTTTTCTCGATGAACTTCCGGAATTTAACAGGCAGACACTTGAAGTTATGAGGCAGCCTTTAGAGGATGGATATGTAAATGTTTCGAGATTGGAAGGAAGTTGCCGATATCCGGCAAAATTCCAGCTTACGGCAGCATTAAATCCATGTAGATGCGGTTATTATCCTGACAGAAAAAGGTGCAGCTGTACACAGATGCAGATAAAAAATTATCTTGGCAGGGTGAGCAAACCACTGCTTGACAGAATAGATATTTTTACGGAAACAGTTGTATTAAAATACAATGAAATAAACGGTAATGAAAAAGCAGAGAGCTCAGAAGAGATAAGAAAGCGTGTTGAAAATGTTCATTATATTCAGAAGAGGAGATATGAAAAAGAGGGCATAATATTCAATTCACAACTTCAGGCAGGAATGATTAAAAAGTATTGTGTTATGGAAAGTGAAGCAAAAGATTTTCTGGAGCTTACATTTGACACATTGGATTTCAGTGCGAGAGCATATCACAAGGTATTAAAGATTGCGAGAACTTTAGCCGACATGGATGAAAGCAGTATAATAAAAAAAGAACATATATCAGAGGCATTGTGTTACAGGTCAGCGGATAAGAAATATTGGAGGTGGCAGAATGTCGATGAATGATAAAAATAAAATATTTGCGTATTGGCTCAGCACAATAAACGGTGTGGGACAAAAGACTATAGAAAAACTCTTAGATTATTTTGACTCGGAAATGGAAATTTTTAATGCTGAAGCTGACAAATTTTATAATATAAAAGGAATAAGACCTGATATTTTAAAAAAAATAATCAATTCTAAAAATTATAACAGTATACAGAGCAGATGGAAAAAACTAAATGACAGTAATATAGGTTTTACATATATAAATGCAGATGATTATCCGCAAAAGTTAAAGAATATATATGAACCACCATACAGTCTTTTTTATAAGGGTGAACTGCCGGATGCGTCAAAGCCTTCAGTAGCAATTGTGGGTGCAAGAAATGCTTCATATGAGACTAAGTGCATAGCGGAAAAATTTGGAAGAGAACTTGCAAAATACGGAATACAGATTATAAGCGGACTTGCGAGAGGGGTAGACATAAAGAGTCAGTCAGGGGCAATGTCGGTTGTCAACGGAAAAACATTTGGCGTTCTCGGATGCGGAATTGATATATGTTATCCTAAACAGCATATCGGCGAATATATGAAAATGCAGGAGAGAGGAGGGTTGATTTCAGAGTATGCTCCGGGAGTATTTCCGGCAGCCGGTAATTTTCCGAGAAGAAATCGTATAATAAGTGGTTTATCGGATGGAATTCTTGTTATACAGGCAGGAAATAAGAGTGGTTCACTCATTACGGCAGAACTTGGTTTAGAACAGGGAAAAGACATATTTGTCGTGCCGGGAAGCATAAATGATGATTTTTATCAAGGAAGCAACAGACTTATAAAAAATGGTGCGGCATTAGTTACAAATGTTAGAGATATTCTCGATGCTCTCGGCATATTTTATAGTGAAGATATTGACTTAAAAAATAAAAAAAATAATCTTTTGCTTGAAACCACTGAAAAAATAGTGTATGCTAGTTTAAGTTTGGAACCGGCACATGTGTCAGAAGTTGCAAAACAGACAGGGATGAAGATTCCGGTTGTGATGGATAGGCTTATATCTCTTGAATTAAAGGGCCTTGTCACTATGATAGGAAGCAACTATTATGCAATAAAGATATAAGGTGCTGCAAACTTTGTTGAAAGGAAGGAAACAGTATGGCTAAGAATCTGGTAATTGTTGAGTCGCCATCAAAAGCTACGACTATTAAAAAGTTTTTGGGAAGTTCTTATGAGGTGGTTGCCTCGAACGGTCATGTGAGAGACTTGCCAAAAAGTCAGCTCGGGATAGATATTGAAAATGATTTTGAGCCTAAATATATTACCATCAGGGGAAAGGGAGAACTTCTTGCAAAACTTAGAAAAGAAGTGAAAAAGGCAGATAAAGTATATCTTGCAACTGACCCGGACCGAGAGGGAGAAGCAATTTCGTGGCATTTGTCAAATGCACTTAAACTTGATGGAAAAAATGCAAGGCGTATTACATTTAATGAGATAACAAAAAATGCTGTTAAACAATCAATAAAACAGGCAAGAGAGATAGATATGAATCTTGTTGATGCGCAGCAGGCAAGGCGTGTGCTTGACAGAATGGTAGGTTACCAGATAAGTCCGGTTTTATGGGCTAAGGTTAAGAGAGGGCTAAGTGCAGGAAGAGTTCAGTCGGTTACACTTAGAATTATCGCCGACAGAGAAGAACAGATAAATGCATTTATAGCGAAAGAATACTGGACTTTATCCGGAGAATTTCAGGTAGCAGGCGAGAAGAAACCGCTTGTTGCAGATTTTTATGGAACAACAAAAGAAAAGATTGCAATTGAATCAAAAGAACAGGTAGATAAGATAATAGAAGAAATACAAAAATCTGAATTTAAGATTTCAGATATAAAGACTTCCGGAAGAATAAAAAAGAGTCCGCTGCCTTTTACCACAAGTACATTGCAGCAGGAAGCTGCAAAGACATTAAATTTTGCAACACAAAAAACGATGAGACTTGCGCAGGGACTTTATGAAGGTGTTGCGATAAAAGGAAAAGGAACTCTTGGTCTTATAACATATCTTCGTACTGATTCGACACGTATATCAGAAGAAGCAAAACAAAGTGCAGCTGAATACATTAAAGAAAATTATGGCGAGGATTACCTTAATCAGGAAGAAAAGTCTAAGAAAAACTCAAAAAAGATTCAGGATGCACATGAGGCTATCAGACCGTCATATGTTGATTTGACACCGGCACAGGTGAAAGAGTCTTTGTCGAGAGACCAGTTCAGGCTTTATCAGCTTATATGGAAACGCTTTCTGGCCAGCCAGATGTCTGCTGCAAAATATGAGACAAAATCGGTTAAGATAGATTCGGATAAGTACAGATTTACATCGGCATCATCAAAGGTAGTATTTTCGGGATATTTATCAGTGTATCAGACGGATGAAGATAAAGTAGATAAAAAAACCTTGTCGAAAAAACTTGAGAAAGATATGAAACTCGAGCTTGGACAGATAGATAAAAAACAACATTTTACACAGCCACCGGCACATTTTACTGAGGCGTCGTTGGTAAAAACTCTTGAGGAACTTGGAATTGGAAGACCAAGCACATATGCACCGACTATTTCGGTTATTATAAACAGGCATTATGTGGCAAAGGAACAGAAAAACCTGTATATTACTGAACTTGGTGAAGTTGTAAATAATATCATGAAGAAGTCATTTGCAAGTATCGTTGATGTTAATTTTACAGCGTATATGGAAGGACTTTTAGACAGAGTGGAAGACGGTTCCGTAAAATGGAAAACAGTCGTTGAAAATTTCTACCCTGATCTTCATGAGGCGGTTGAACTTGCGCAGAAAGAACTTGAGCAGATAAAGATAGAAGATGAAGTTACTGATGTCATCTGCGAGGAATGCGGAAGAAACATGGTTGTAAAATACGGACCACACGGTAAGTTTTTGGCGTGTCACGGATTCCCGGATTGCAGAAATACGAAACCATATTATGAAAAAATAGGTGTAGAGTGTCCTAAATGTGGTGCGGATGTTGTGATAAAGAAAACCAAAAAAGGCAGAAGATATTTTGGATGCAGTTCATATCCGGAATGTGATTTTATGTCATGGCAGAAGCCATCTGCCGAGAAATGCCCGGATTGTGGCGGACCGATGGTTGAAAAGGGAAATAAACTTGTATGTATGGATGAGCAATGTGGTTTTGTGAAGGCAAAGGAAAAGGAATAAAATGAGCTTGGAGTTGTTGGATAAAACAAGAAAAATAAATAAACTTCTCACTGAACAGGAGTCGGATAAAGTTGATTTCAGACAGTTTTGTGAAGTGTTATCAAGAGAGTTGCATGTTAATGTTTTACTTACAAGTAAAAAAGGGAAAGTACTCGGACTGGAGGAATATGCTGATATAGGTGTTTTTCCTAAACTAAAAGATGCACATTACGGCGAGTATATTGATACAGCGTTAAAAGACAGATTTATGAGTATATTATCTACAAAAGAAAATGTAAATCTGTTGACTATTGGTCTTGAATGCGATAATATAATAGAGTATCAGGCGATGGTTG
Organism: Clostridium sp. CAG:253; assembly: GCA_000436755.1. Lineage (GTDB taxonomy): Bacteria > Bacillota > Clostridia > Lachnospirales > Lachnospiraceae > Butyribacter. The sequence continues at coordinate 15,071 of FR887291.1, forward strand.
CACCTGTCTGTATGTCAGGAAAAAGGCTGGGAACCTTATTTGTTTATAGGAAAAATGATGTTTTTTCTATAGATGATATTATACTGACAGAGTATGGCACGACAGTTATAGGACTTGCGATGCAGAGGGCAGAAAGTGAAGAAGTCTCCGAAGAGTATCACAAGGAGCAGGATATACGTGCGGCTGTAAAGACGCTGTCGAGACTTGAGGCACATGCTATGATATGTGTACTTGAAGAACTCGGTGGAAAAAGAAAAGGGATACTTATTACAAGCAGATTGGCGGATAAGGTTGGTATTACAAGGTCTGTTATTGTCAATGCTTTGAAAAAATGTGAGAGTGCAGGTATAATTGAAACGAAATCCTCAGGTATGAAGGGGACGACTATACATATTGTAAATGATTTATTGTGTGAAGATATTATTACACAAAATATATAATATTATTATGCCATGTTATACTGTTATGTATTAAGTATTACATGGCATTTTTATCATTGTGGATAAAAATTGACAAGAATAATAAAATCTGTCGAAATAATTTATGCAAAAATTTAATAAATTTGATATAAATACTTGTATTTTGCCGTAATTTCTTTATAATTGAATATGTATTCTTATACATATTTAAATGTAGCAGTGTTTTAAAATTGATTGCATCATAATTTAAAATGGCAATTGATTTGAAGAGTTATACAAGGATAAATATAAATAATAGTGAAAGGAGTATGGGTATGATTTCATCAGGGGCTTATAATTACATCAATGTTTTAGAGAAAGCAAGTGATGCGAGTTGGACAAGAAATTCAGTGATTTCAAATAATATTGCGAATGTAGATACACCCGGATATAAGAGAAAAGATGTTCAGTTTGAACAGTATCTGCAGAGTGCAGTGAGCGGAGGATGTTCTCTCGATGACAATGTTGCGGAGGCTGATTTGGAAAGTCTTACAGGGACTACATATACAGATTATGCAACAGCAAGTTATCGTATAGATGGAAATAATGTTGATATTGATACTGAAAATGCAGAACTTGCAAAAAACCAGATTAAATATTACACAATGCTTGATTCCATCAGTCAGGAATTTAAAAGGATAACAAGTGTGTTTAAAACAAGTTAATAAATAAGAGTTGAAACTATGAATTGAAACAGGAGGAAAAGTATGAGTGTTTTTTCAGCAATGAACATAAGTGCTACAGGTATGACTGCGCAGAGGACAAGACTTGATCTTATTTCAGAAAATATTGCCAATGTTAATACTACAAGAGATGCTGATGGCAATGTCTACAAAAGGAAATCCGTGGTATTTGAAGAAAAAAATTATGTATCTTTCAATGATGCTCTTATAAATGCGACCGGTACAGTTGGAAAAGGTGTAAAGATTTCAAAGATATATGAAGATGATGAGACAGAATGCCGAATGGTTTATGACCCGTCAAATCCGGATGCAGACGAGAAGGGATATGTTACATATCCTAATGTCAATACGGTTACAGAGATGACTAATATGATTGATGCAAGCAGATCGTATGAAGCGAATGTTACAGCGTTTAATGCTTCAAAGAATATGGAACTTAAAGCATTGGAAGTTGGAAAGTCATCATAATCAGAGTGATTTGATATTTTTTGGTTTTAAAATGCCATAAAAGCAGAAAAACATACATCAGATTGGAGGATTTGACAGATGGATTTAACAGCGTTGTCAGGAGTGGATTTTGCGTCAGCATATTCGACACCGACGATTTCATCCGGCTTATCGGACGGAAAAGATTCACTTATCATAAATTCAGATGATAACAAGAGTGCATTTTCGACCTTGTTTGATTCGGCTGTAAATATGGTACAGGAAACAAATGATTACAGTAATGCGGCAGAAGAGGAAGAAATCAAATATGCATTAGGTGAGTCAGACAGTATTCATGATTTACAGATTGCCCAGCAGAAAGCAAATATTTCGTTACAGTACACAGTTGCGGTAAGAAATGCTTTTCTTCAGGGGTATAAAGAATTGATGAATTTACAATTCTAAAATAAGCCGAAAGGAATTAGAGGAGTCGGATTATGCGCGAAAAAGTAAAAGAAGTTCCTGAGAAATTTAAAGAATTCTGGAACAAATATACAAGTAAACAAAAAACAATAGTTATAGCTATATTATGTGTTGTACTTATTGCAATAGGAGTTGTCGCATGGCTTGCTTCAAGACCGACATGGTCAAAGTTTCAGGTGTTTGACAATGTTGATGATGCAAACACAATGACAAAAGCACTTGATGACCAGAGTATAACATGGAAAGCATCAAGTGACGGCAAGACGATATATGTACATCAGGATGACATGACAAATGCATTATATACTATGAGTGACAATGGTCTTACAGATAAGGGATATACATGGGATGATGCATTTAACAATTCCATGTCAACGACGGAAAGTGAAAAGGATCAGAAAAAAATCCTTGCACTTCAGTCTGAAATAAGACAAAGTCTTATACAGTATAAATTTATAGATGATGCAAATGTATTTATAAATGTTCCTGAATCAACATACACTGTTCTTTCAAGTGACGATGCTGAGACTGCTAAGACATCAATTACGGCAAGCATTGCATTAAATGATAAAAATAAGGATATGCTCGATGACAAAACATCTGAGGCACTTGCCTACTGGCTTGCAAATACTGTCGGAACAGATGTGAAAAACGTCATTATCAATGATACAGACGGCAAATGTATTTATAACGGAAATACAAGTGACGGACTTGGTGGAACTCTTACAGGAGGAACGACAGAGTATTGCAACAAGCTTAGAAATACAATTGCAGACAATGTAACAACACTTCTTATAAGATGTGGATATGATGATGCCCAGGTCGGAACAGATGGTATTCAATTTGATATGAACAAGATTGAGACTCTTACAAAAGAGTATTCAGTTGCAGATGGAAGAGAATACGGATATCCGACAGAACTTTATACATATAGTTCGCAGGGTGGCTCCAGTGCAGGAGGAACACCTGGAACAGATTCAAATGATGATGATACTGATTATGTTTACAATGGAAGTTCGGGAACATCAAATACTGTCGATGTTCAGCGACTCAAAGATCTTCTTACAAATGAAAAGGTTCAGAATATCAAACAGGAGACACCTGCTATAAAACTTGCAGATTCCTCTCTTGGTATTGTTGTGAGAAAGTATCATGTATATAAGGAAGATGACCTTAAAGCGGATGGTACACTTGATAATATGACATTTGATCAGTTTATTGCTCAGAATAATACACCGACTACAATTACAATTTCAAATGATGAAATAAATCTTATTGCAGCGGCAACAGGAGTAAGTGCAAATAAGATTACGGTACTTGCTTATGAGGTGCCACAGTTTGTGAGCAGTACAAATACATCAAAAGGTATTTCAAATTACCTTATGATTATACTTACTGTACTTATCATAGCATTGCTTATATTTGTTATACTTCGTGGAGCATCACCGCTTGCGGCTGAAGAGGAAGAACCGGAACTTTCGGTTGAGCAGCTTTTGGCTACTACGAAAGAAAACCAGTCTCTTGATGATATTGAATTCAGTGATAAATCTGAGACTAGAAAGATGATAGAAAAATTTGTTGATGAAAATCCTGAGGCGGTTGCACAATTACTTCGTAACTGGCTGAACGACGAGTGGGAATAATTAAGATACAAGTTTAATTGAAAGGTGAGGATTGGGATGGCTAAAACAGAGGAAATTACAGGTGTGCAAAAAGCAGCTATACTGCTTATTGCACTTGGACCTGATAAATCTTCAAATGTATTCAAACATTTGAAAGAGGATGAGATAGAACAGCTTACACTTGAGATAGCCAATACAAGAAGCATATCTCCGGCAATGAAAGATGCAGTTCTTGATGAATTTTACGAGGTATGTCTTGCACAGCAGTATATTGCAGAGGGTGGTATCGGTTATGCTAAAGATCTTCTTGAAAAGGCCCTCGGTTCAGAGCGTGCTAAAGATGTTATCGGAAAACTTACGGCATCATTGCAGGTCAGACCGTTTGAGTTTGTCAGAAAGACAGATGCAAGTCAGTTATTGAACTTTATTCAGGACGAGCATCCACAGACAATTGCTTTGATATTATCATATTTGTCATCAAATCAGGCATCAGCTATCATATCAGCTCTTGCGCCGGACAAGCAGACGGATGTTGCAAAGCGTATAGCACAGATGGACAGAACATCACCGGATGTTATTAAAGAGGTGGAAAAAGTGCTCGAACAGAAACTTGCTTCTCTTGTAAATCAGGATTACACGATTGTTGGTGGTGTAGATTCTATCGTAGACATCTTGAATACAGTTGACAGAGGAACAGAAAAACATATTATGGAAAGTCTCGAAATCGAAGATCCGGAACTTGCAGACGAAATCAGAAAGAAGATGTTCGTATTCGAGGATATTCTTTCACTGGACGACAGATCTATACAGCGTGTACTTCGTGAGGTTGACAATAATGAATTGGCAGTTGCACTTAAAGGTTCAAATGAAGAAGTTCAAAATCTTATATTCAGCAACCTTTCAAAGCGTCTTGCTACAATGATAAGAGAAGATATGGATTTCATGGGTCCTGTTCGTATGAAGGATGTTGAAGAAGCACAGCAGAAGATTGTTAATATTATCAGAAAACTCGAAGACTCTGCTGAGATTATCATCTCCAGAGGTGGAGGTGACGAGATAGTTGTCTAATCTTATAAAAAATGTTTATTTTACAGTTGATGAAAGTGATAAACGAGTTATAGACTCTGATATACATGGTAAAGATGTTCATCCTGAAATATATGAACAACAGCAGGATGACGAAATAAAACCGTTTAATTTCAGACAGTTAAGTCTTGATGAAGAAACTGACGATGAAAATGTAAATTCACAGATTGATGATTTCAATGAGGGAATGAATATTATTTCTGTAGATGAAGTCAGAGAAGAAGAAAAACAGAAATTGTCAGAAGAATTGGAAGAAGAAAAAAACAGAATTCTTTCTGAGGCTAAAGAACAGGCACAGCTTATTGTCGATGAAGCCAATAATTCGGCGGAAGAGATAAAAAATCAGGCATTTGAAGAGGGTAAAAACCAGGGACTTGAAGAAGGCAGGAATCAAGCTTTTATGCAGCTTGAAGAACAAAAAAATGAGCTGGAACAGGAGTACGAAGCCAAATTTAAGGAAGTAGACCAGATGGCTGAACGCCTTGAACCACAGTATGCAGAGCTTGTGGTAAATTTGGTTGAGAAACTTACAGGCGTTGTCTGTGCTGACAAAAAAGATGTGATAATTTATCTTATTGATAATGCGTTACGCACAAATGTCGTAAATGGCATAGAGAAAACAAAAAATATTACATTGCATATTTCAAAAGAAGATATGGGAATTGTATCTGCAAAAAGAGATGAATTGCAGCAGCAAGTGGGTTCTGATAAGGAACTGGATATAATAGAAGATGCAAGTCTCATGCATAATCAATGCATAATAGACCTTGATTCAAAAATTATTGACTGTAGTCTCGATGCACAGCTTGACAATTTAAAAGAACAGCTTAGGATGCTTGCAATGTAAGGAAAGAGGGGACGTATAGATATGGTTGATATTGACTTATCTAAGTATGATATGCTTCTTAGGCAGTCGTTTGAAAAAAAACTTGGAAAGGTTGCAAAGGTTGTAGGTCTTACAATTGAATCAATCGGTCCGTCCGCAAAATTAAATGATCTGTGCCATATTATCACAAAGGATACAAATCAGGTGATTAATGCAGAAGTAGTCGGTTTCAAGGATGACAGGGTACTTTTGATGCCATATGACCAGACAGAGGGTGTTGGGCTTGGGAGCAGAGTTGAAAATACGGGTGCACCTCTTAAAGTCTCGGTAGGGGATGAGCTTCTCGGCAAGACACTTGACGGTTTGGGACATCCGATAGACAACACAGAACTTGCTACAAATGCGGCATATTCTGTTGAAGCAGAACCACCTGATCCACTCACAAGAAAGATCATCGATGAGGTTCTTCCTCTTGGAGTAAAAGCTGTTGATGGTTTGATAACAGTAGGTAAGGGGCAGAGAATTGGTATATTTGCAGGAAGTGGTGTCGGAAAAAGTACACTGATGGGTATGTTTGCCAGAAATACAAAAGCGGATATAAATGTTATAGCACTTATCGGAGAGCGTGGCAGAGAGGTAAGGGAATTTATTGAGAGAGATTTAGGACCTGAGGGAATGGCACGTTCGGTTGTAGTAGTAGCTACATCAGATAAACCGGCACTTATCAGGAAAAAGGCGGCACAGACAGCAACGGCGATAGCTGAGTATTTCAGAGACCAGGGGAAAGACGTACTTCTTATGATGGATTCACTTACACGTTTTTCAATGGCACAAAGAGAAATAGGTCTTGCGTCAGGTGAGCCTCCGGTATCGAGGGGATATCCGCCAAGCGTATATGCAGAGATGCCTAAACTTCTTGAGAGAGCAGGATGCTCAGATGTAGGTTCAATAACAGGATTGTATACTGTTCTTGTTGACGGTGATGATTTTAATGAACCGATTACTGATACGGCGAGAAGTATTCTGGATGGTCACATTGTTTTAAATAGAAAGATTGCTCAAAAGAATCATTATCCTGCAATAGACATACTTGCGAGTATATCGCGTGTAATGAGCAGTATTGCAACGAAAGAACATAAGCAGGCAGCGGGTAAGCTTAGAAATGTAATGGCAACTTATTCTGAAGCAGAAGATTTGGTCAACATAGGAGCGTACAAGCCAGGCTCAAATAAGGAGATTGACTTTGCACTTTCAAAGATAAATGCAGTAAATGATTTCCTGATGCAGGATGTATATGAAAAGGTTTCTTTTGAAGATGCTATAGAGAGGCTTCAGGGCATTTTTGATGATAATGAAAATGCTGTTGGAGAATGATTACAGACAATAAATTGAAGGTTGGCTGATGGCAAAATTTATATTTAAGATGGAAAGTATTCTTTCTGTCAAAGAGAAGTTAGAAGAACAGGCGAAAGCTGAGTATAGTATTGAAATCATGAAGCTCAGACAGGAAGAAGAAAAGTTAGATGAATTAGAAAAAAGAAAAAATGCATATCAGACAAGATTATATGAAGCTGTTATGGATACTCTGAATATTTCAGAGATAAAGATACTTGAAGATAGTGTCGAAAATATAAAATATAATATAAAACTTCAATTGATAGTTATTGCAAATCAGCAGAAAAATGTTGATAGGGCTAGAGAAAAACTTGACAATGCCATGAAGGAAAGAAAAACTTATGAAAAACTCAAGGAAAAAGCTTTTGAAGAATTTAAAGAGCAGATAAATGCTGAAGAACAGAAAGAAATAAATGAACTTGTAAGTTTTAGGTTCCGAACCGGCAGTGATGAAAGCGAGGATTAAGCAGATGGCAAAGAAGGATAAGGACAATGTAATTGGTGAAGAAAACGAGAGCGGTGGAAGTAAATTAGTGACTGCTTTAATCGCAATAGTTATTATTCTTATCTGGTTAGCAGTTTTTGCATTTTTAATTAAAATGGATGTAGGTGGAATAGGAAGCAAAGTTTTGTATCCGGTATTAAAAGATGTTCCGGTTGTAAATAAAATACTTCCGACCGCTTCAGAAGAAGTACAGGCTGAAGAAGGAGATTATCAGTATACGACTTTGAAAGCCGCCAACGAGAGAATTAAAGAACTTGAAAGCAAACTTAAGTCTGAAAACGGTACGACAGATGCAAACTCTGATTATATTTCAGAACTTGAAGCTCAGATAAAAAAGTTGCAGAGATATAAAGATGACTATGATGCGTTTCAAAAACGTGTCAAGGAATTTGACGAGAAAGTTGTATTTAACAATAAAGCTCCTGATATTTCGGAATATGAAAAATATTATGAGGAGATTGAACCTAAAAATGCAGAGGATATTTACAAACAGGTTCTTTTAAAACTTCAGTATACAAAGAAAGCAGAAGAACTTGGAAAGTTCTATGCTAATATGGATGCCGACAAAGCGGCAGCAAGATTATCTGAAATGTCAGAGGATCTTGACCTTATCAAAGACATTCTTGAAAATATGAGTGAAAAGCAGGCGGCAGCTATTTTACAGGAAATGGATGTTGATTTCGCTGCACAGATTACAAAGAAAATATCTGCGGTAAAAGAATAACATGGTGTTTACGGCAAAAGTCGTTTACATATATATCATTACTAAATATAAGGAGGTGAAAAGATGGCAGAAATCAAATCGGTAATAATGGAAACATTGTCAGCCGGTCAGGTAAAGCAGCAGGCAAAAGGATCAGTTCAGAAAAATTCAAGTTCAAATTCTTTTGACAACTATCTTTCGACATCACAGAAGTCAAATGGTGCTGCAGCATCAAAGACTGCGTCAAAAACTCAGTCAAACAATGTGAAAGTGGCAAACCAGTCAAAGGCAAAGAGCACTTCTGATAAGGTTTCTGATGTTAATTCAGGAAATTCAGTAAACAGCTTAAACCAAAAAAGTATTGACAAAGTCAATGAAAAGATAGCAGATGAAGTAAAAGATGTACTTGGAATTGATGATGATACATTTGCAAATGCTATGACAGCACTTGGATTAAGCCCGCTTGATTTGCTTGAATCAAACAATCTTGCAAAACTTGTTCTTTTTGTAAATGGAAGCAGTGATTTTACGGATCTTCTTACAGACGAAAATATGATGAACCAGTTAAATGAGCTTAGTGATATCTTAGGAAATCTTAATTGGGAAGATTTAACAGGAATGTCGAAGTCAGATTTTCTTGAAGGAGTAGAAGATTTTAATGCAAAATCACAGACAGGAAGTGACGTTTTCAAAGAAGATGCTCCGGCTTTAGCACAGGAGACTGCAGTAGATGCTGCAGATAGTGGAAACACATCTGAAAATGTATCAGCAGAAGAAGAATCTGCTACAAATACAAACAATGTATCAGCAGAAGAAGAATCTGCTACAAATACAAACAATGTATCAACTGAGAAGAAAAGTGTGCAGGGTGAAACGACAGTTAATACGTCAGACAATTCATCAGATACAAAGGTTGAGGTCTCAGTGACAAAATCCGAAGAAAGTTCTTCACAGCAAAGCTCATTTTCATCGCAGTCAGAAGATGATATGAGTGAAGTTACCCATGATCAGACAATCTCAGAGGATGATGTTACAACTGACAATCAACACACAGTCAGAAATGATTTTATTCAGAATTTGAATCAGGCTGTAAATGATACTGTTCAGGTTGCAAAACCGGAATCTGTAAGAATGCAGCAGATGGTTGATATTGTAAATCAGGTAGTTGAGAAAATAAAAGTTTCTATTGGAACTGAGTCTACTTCGATGGAGATGCAGCTCAATCCTGAACATTTGGGGAAGTTACTGCTTAATGTTTCATCAAAAAACGGAGTGATGACTGCAGTATTTTCAGTACAGTCAGAAGAAGCCAAAGCAGCGCTTGAAAGCCAGATGTATACGCTTCGTGAAAATCTTGAATTGAGAGAATTAAAAGTTGATGCAGTTGAAGTAAATGTGTCAGATTTTGATTTTTCACACAGCGATCAGCAGACGATGAATGGTGACCAGAGCAAAGCTGATAATGGAAATGGTAAACAGATGAAATTTGATTTCGATGATGAAGCATCATCAGAAGAAATGATTTCAAATGAAGAAAAAGAAGCCGTAAGAAAACAGGTTATGCGTGACAATGGTTCACAGATAGACTTTACGGCGTAAATGAGTTTGGAAAGGAGGAGTTTAAATGGCAACAACAGCACCGGTAGTTAATGGTCAGGTACAGATTTCAGAGAGTTCACAGCAGACTAAAGAGAGAAAGACAAATGATTCACTTGGAAAGGAAGATTTCCTTTTGCTGCTCGTAACACAGATGCAGTATCAGGATCCGCTGGAACCGACAAGCAATACTGAATATGTAGCACAGCTTGCACAGTTCTCTGAACTTGAGCAGATGGAAAATCTGAATTCAACAACAGTAAACACATCAGCGTATTCACTTGTTGGAAAAGAGGTTAAAGTTGAGCAGAAATCAAGCACCGGTCAGGCAACAGAAGTACAGGGTACGGTTGATTATGTTACAATACAGAATAATAAGGCATATGTCTCTATAGATGGAAACTTATATTCATATGATGACATAACAGAAGTAATTGATTCATCATACCTTATTTCACAGTATCTTCCTAAGGTAGCAGCACAGACTGTTACATATAAGCACCATGATCCACAGGATGTTCAGGTGACCGGCATAAGTCTTGGTTCACACGGATATGAAGCATCTTCAATGGGTATTGGAATTATGGATGCAAATGGAAATACAACAAAAGTAGATAAGAGTAAACTCAGTTATAAGGATGGTACACTTACAATTGATAAATCTGCCTTTGCAGGACTTGATGCCGGAACTTACACAATAGGTTTTGTGTTTGATGATTCAAACAGCACTGTAGATGTATCAAATGTTAAACTCGTTGTAAAAGGAATTAAAGAAGAAACTTCAACGAATGATGGTAAGACAGATACAGATGGTTCAGACAGTGATAAGACTGACAGTACAACAGACAACAGTACAAGTACAACAGAAAAAACTGAGTAGGTAGAATTGAAAAGGGAAAAGTAAAGAGAGGTGGATTTATTTATGCAGAGACTTAACGATGGATATTCATCAATCAATAAAATGGCAAGTCAGATCATAAATCAAAAAAGTACAAATAAAAATACTTCCACTGGCTCAGAGAATTCATTTGAGAAAATACTTAATTCTACTCAGGAATCTGATGAGAGCTTAAAATTTTCAAAGCATGCCAATGAGAGACTTGCAAATAGAAACATAAATTTATCTGCGGAGCAGATGGAACGTCTCGAAAATGGTACAACGAAGGCTAGGGAAAAAGGAATTCAGGAGTCTTTGGTTATGGTAGATGATCTTGCATTTATTGTAAATGTTAAGAATAATACAGTGATTACGGCAATGAATGACAAAACAGATTCAATATTCACAAATATTGATGGTGCAGTAATCAGCTAAAGAATACTTTTACGCCGGACCTCATATGGAAGCGTGGAAAATCCTGACTGATTGATGGATTTTCAGGTATTCAGGCTTTTATAAAAACACTATACAGCTATATCAAAGTAAGTGTTTTGTAAGAAGGAGGAAAAATATTATGATGAGATCACTTTATTCTGGTGTTGCAGGTCTTAAAACACACCAGACAAAGATGGATGTTATTGGTAATAATATTGCCAATGTAAACACAGTAGGATTTAAATCAAGCAGTGTAAACTTTGCAGACCAGTTTTATCAGACTATGTCATCTGCAACAGGTGCCGATGCAGCAACAGGTGCCGCAGGTACAAATGCGAAGCAGATAGGTCTTGGTTCTTCGGTAGCATCTATTACAACAAATATTACTGAACCTGGTGGAACACAGACAACAAACAGAGCACTTGATGTCGCTATCAACGGTGATTCATTCCTTATCGTAAAGTCAGCCGGAGCAACATACTTTACAAAGTCAGGAGCACTTAATGTAGACGCAGGCGGTACATTATACTGTACAACAAANNCATTATACTGTACAACAAACGGTGCGACAGTGCAGGGCTGGATGGCAACAACAGATGCCCAGGGAAATCAGACAATCACAAAGAATACTGTTCAGGATCTTAAGGTTATGTCAGCAGAAAATATGTATTATGCACCTACAGAGACATCAGCAGTTACGATTACAGGTAATATTGATAAGTCTGATACAGACCTTGTAGTATCAAAACCAGATGAAATAGATACAAAAAACGGTAAGAAGATTACATTTAGTTTTTACGATGAACTTGGTCAGGAATATACAGTAAAGATGAACATGTATAGAAAAGGTTCAGGAACATCAGGAACAGGAGCAGATGCACAGGCAACGTCAGTATATGCGATTACTCTTTCAGATGTGACGGATGCAGACGGAAATTCAATATTCCTCAAGAAGACAACTACAAATGGAGCAACGACATATGATACAAATGGTGTTAAAATAAATCTTGGTGGTGTTGACTATTCGCTCGATAAAGCCAATATCAATGCAAAGACAGGTGAATTTACACTTACAGCAGCAGGCACAGTACCTACAGTATCATTTATAGCAGAGACAGGTGATTTTTCATCTGCTGATGAAGGTACTAAGAAAATACCTGATACATCTGAAGACCTTGGAAAAGCTCTTGTATTTCAGGTTACAGCTTCAGGGAAGCTTGATAATACATTCACAAAGTATGTTCCTGCAACAGATTCCGGCGGAGTTAAAGTAGATTTTTCAAGCCTTACACAGTATTCAAGTTCAGGTGTATCAAATACTTCATATACCAAAGGAAATAGAAAAGGTCTTGGAACAGGTAATGCAGCCGGTGAGATGAGTGGTATCTCAATTGATGACAAGGGTATGATTTACGGTACATACAACAATGGTTCAAAGAAGCTTCTTGCTCAGATAGCCGTAGCAACATTTGCAAACCCTTCAGGTCTTGAGGCAGAGGGAGATTCATTATTCTCTGCAACACTTAACTCAGGAACATTCGATGGAGTAGGCGAGGATGTAAGTCTCTCAGGAAGTTTTGCTGTTGGAGCACTTGAAATGTCAAATGTTGACCTTGCAGCAGAATTTACAAGCATGATTACAACACAGAGAGGTTTTCAGGCAAACTCAAGAATTATCACAACATCAGATACAATGCTTGAGGAACTTGTTAATCTTAAGCGTTAATGATTATTTTTAAAGTGTGATTTTAAATATCACACAATTTGACAGTGATGGCAGGAAAACAATTTAAATATTTGATTTTGTATTTTTGCTGCTGTCACTGTTTATATGTTTAAGGAAAAAGGAAGAAGAAAAGGGGAGTAAGTGTATGATTGATGTGACTAAAATGAATGGTTCAAAGGTAACCGTTAATACGGATTTGATAGAGACGGTTGAGGAAATGCCGGATACGGTTATTACTCTGACTACAGGGAAGAAATTTATTATAAAAGAAAGTAGACAGGAAGTTAAAAATTTAGTAATATTATATAAGCGTGAATGCAATTCTATTGATTTTAAATAGAAATTATATAAATAAAAAATAAAATTAAGGTGGTGGCTGTTTTGGATATTACAACTATTGTAGGTATTGTAGCATGTCTTATCGTTGTTTTTTTTGGTATTGTTACCGGTGCAGATGGATTTGCATCACTTGGACATTTCAAAGATTTACCGTCAGTATTCATTACTCTGGGTGGTTCTACTTTTTGTATGATTCTTCAGGCAAAAGGTTTTCCAGAATTTATTACTTCACTGAAATCTTTTTCGATTGCATTAAAGAAAAAGGAATTAAATCAGGCCGACGCGATAAAAAATATTATTGATTTGTCAAATGTTGCCCGTAAGGAAGGACTTCTTGCTCTTGAGGAGGCAGCAAACGGAATAGAAGATGATTTCCTTAAAAAAGGGATTATGCTTATCGTTGACGGTACAGATCCGGAACTTGTAAGAAACATCATGCAGACTGAGCTCGATGCAGTTGATGCAAGACACAATGAAAAGATTGGATTTTGGGCTAACTGGGGTGGAATGGGACCTGCATGGGGAATGATTGGTACACTTATCGGACTTGTAAATATGCTTTACAACATGGATGATATGAGTTCTATCGGACCAAATATGGCGGTTGCCCTTCTTACAACATTGTATGGTTCTCTTTTGTCGAACTGGATATGTATACCTGTTTCATTCAAACTCAAAATGAAAAATGAAGATGAGATTACCATGAAGCAGATTATGGTGGAAGGTCTTCTTTCAATACAGGCAGGTGAGAACCCACGAGTTATTGAAGAAAAACTTAAGTCATTCCTTGCTCCAGGTGAACGTGAGGGCAGTGGAGAGGATGCACAGGCAGGTGAGCCGGCAGCTGAAGGTGGTGAAGCTTAATGGCAAAAAAAGAGAAGGAAGAAAAAAAAGAGAAGGAAGAAATCAAAACCGACGGATGGAAAGATACCTTTTCTGACCTTATGAACCTTTTGCTTTGCTTCTTCGTACTCCTGTATGCAATGTCAAATGTAGATCAGGTGAAATATGCAGAACTTGTTGCGTCTCTCTCAAATAGTTTCAGTATATTCAGCGGCGGCGAAAAGGCCGTTGGTGATGGACAGCTTGTTTCAAGCGGAGCAAGTCAGCTTAATAATCTTGATGATTATTATTCAGATATGGGAAAGGCGAGCGAGTCGGAAAAAGAAGAAGATCCGATG
>FR887292.1 GCA_000436755.1 Clostridium sp. CAG:253
AGCTTAGCGAGTTTCGCAATTACCTAGTAAACCTTTAAACGGTTATACTAAATATTTTAAATCCACCCTCTTAAGTGACTCCTCAACTTCCGGTTTTGTTGCTAAGTAATCAGACGCTGCACTCGCACCGCCTGTTGCCATAGCCATACTGAATGCATAATCATAATTTTTCTTTTCAAGCCAGCCTGCTATAAAGCCTGCAACTGAAGAATCCCCTGCTCCCACTGAATTTTTAACTACAGTTGCAGTTGCCTTTGTCGCAACAACCCTGCCGTCATCACTTACCAATACTCCACCTTTTCCTCCCATGGAAACAAGAACATTTACTGCACCCATCTCCTGAAGTTTCTTTGCGTATGGTACCACATCATCCCACTCTGACAGCTCAACATCAAATATTTCTCCAAGCTCATGATGATTTGGCTTTATTAAAAATGGGTGATATTTCAATACATTTAATAAAAGATCTTTCGTCGCATCAACAATTATAGTGACTTTCCTGTCATAAAGTTTTTCCATAATCTGTTCATAAATGTCAGGTGGCATCGTTGCCGGAATACTTCCTGCAAGTACAAGAATATCCCCTTCTTTAAGAACCATCAATCTTTCCATGAGCATGTCAAGCTGCTCTTTTGGAATATCAGGACCCTGACCGTTTATTTCCGTTCCGTCAATAGATGAAAGTTTAAGATTTATTCTTGATATTCCTTCTTTCATCTTTACAAAGTCTGTATGGATGCCTGTCTCTTCCAATTCTCTGACAATCTCATCTCCGGTAAATCCTGCTACAAATCCAAGTGCTGTACTGCTTATTCCAAGATTTTTTAAAACAATTGAAACATTTGTACCTTTTCCACCAGGGAGCATAAGCTCACTCGATGTACGATTTGTATAACCAAGTTTAAAGTCATCAACTGTAACAATATAATCCAGCGAAGGATTTAAAGTAACCGTATATATCATATTCGTCCTTTCTGCCGTTTCTCATAAACGACTGTTTTTGATTTGTTGAACATATTATACAATCATACTCAGTCAAAATCAATCAAATTTATTCACAAATCACCAACTTGTTTTTTGTGCAATATATACAAAAAAAGAGCAAATACCTCTTATAGTATCTGCTCTCTTTATATAATTATTCTTTTTTCATTCATTTACGCTCAAATTCATTATAACTAAGTCACTTTTTATTTTTCAGAAAAAAAAGAAGCCTTTCAAGACTTCTGATAAGCAATGCGGAAGAAGGGACTTGAACCCTCACGTCGTTGCCAACACTAGATCCTTAGTCTAGCCTGTCTGCCAATTCCAGCACTTCCGCATTTATTTCTGTTCGTTGTCACGAACAAGATATATACTACCAGCTTTTTTTACAGTTGTCAACACTTTTTTTCATATTTTTATAATTTATATTTTTACTATTCGACATATATAAACCGATTTTCTTTTCCGTTTCACTTGTCTTTTAGTACACTATAATGATATAATTTAATATATAATATTTATTAAAGGGGTGGCTTTTTAAGCCTGTTTGAATTGATTTACATATATAATTTATGTTAAAGAGGGGGGGGACTGAAATGAAAACTAAAAAAGTATTTACCGCTAATCTCGTACCCGGAATGGTCATCGCAGAAGCAGCATACACAAGCGACAATCATCTGGTTATACAGAGCAATACCGAGATTACTGAAGATATAATCGATAAATTAAAATATTATTCAATAAAGACGGTTCGCATATATCTGAATGAACCTGATGAAACAAATAAATCCAAAACAAATAAAATTGAACCAACTTATTTTGAACGAATTGAACAATCCGAAGATTTTAAAAAATTTCAAAACGAGTTTAATGCCTGTCTTGAAGGTTTTCAAAAAACACTTAACAATATAATTATCAAAAGTAGTGATGGACTTGTCGATGAGATGCTCTCCGAAATTGAAAGTGTCTTAGAAAAATCAAGAAACCCGCTCCATTTGCTTGAAATGATGCAGTGTATGCGTGGATATGATGACCTTACATATACACATTCCATCAATGTTGCACTCATAAGCAATGTCATAGGAACATGGATGAACCTTGGTCACGACGATATAGAAACCCTGATGATTGCGGGTATGCTTCATGATATTGGAAAACTGCGTATTCCTCCTGAAATCATCCAAAAACCGGGACGTCTTACTGATGAAGAATATGAGATAGTCAAAAAGCATCCTCAATATGGATATGACATTTTGTCTACGAAAAACCTTAATCCAAAAATAAAGCTTGTTGCACTCCAGCATCATGAAAGATACGATGGAAAAGGTTATCCATACGGCTTAAAAGGAAATGAAATAGACCTTTTTTCCGGAATAGTTGCCATTGCGGATGTCTATGATGCCATGACTGCCGACAGAGTTTACAGAAAAGGTATTTGCCCGTTTCCTGTTCTTGAACATATGGAACTTCAAAAAGAGTTATACGAACCGGGTGCTTTATTTAAATTTATCGAAAGAACAGTCGAGGCATACATCAACACAGAAGTTCTTCTCTCAAACGGTGATGTCGGACGTGTTGTTTTATTAAACAAAAGTTTTCTTTCAAGACCGATTGTTATATCCGGTGATAAAACTTATGATTTATCTAAAGATTTTCATTTACAGATTGAAGCTTTACTTTAAATTTGGAATTTTATAGTAAAAATAGCCGCAGAAAACACGATAAAATCGTGATATTCTGTGGCTATTTTTTGAATATTTTAAGCAGTGTTTGAAGTTGCCTTATACTCTATAATTTAGGCAGATATATAAACATAAGATACGCCCATCTTGCTACCATTCCCGTTATGATAACAACTATCTGAAGTATAATATCAAACCATTTTCTCTTTACTTTCTGCTCTCCTGTTTTTGCATCTTCCTCTATGAGGTCAATTTTTGGGGAACTTCTCTTTATAATCCATATATAAAAACCTACAACAACAAAATATCCCAAAAACATGACCGCACCCAGAAGCTGTGACAAACCGTCACCTTTAGGGCTGTATGCCGCCGCACTTCCCGATGCATTTATCAGCTTTGTGAAAGCAGAATAAAGATAATCGAGAGAAATATATCCCAATACCAGACTGATAACAGAAAAAATCAATCTCTTCCACCATTTCATCATGCGATAATTCCTCCCGTTCAATGCTTTCTACGCATATTCATCAAAATTCATTCCTGACAATATCATACTATCTCTCTCCATTTTTGAAATTTCGTATGGATTGTCAGTGTTGTTATATGAAACGTTCTGCACATCTGCATATCTTGCCTTAACTTCATTCGCTTCTTTTGTGCCATATGTTTCACTTGTTTTGTCATCACCATAAACTACAGCATACTTTACTTTGTTCTCCTGTTCTTCAACCGCAGGTGTCCGATTTATCTTTTTTACCGGCGTAACAGGACTATTCTGTACCTGATTAAAATTTGAATTTCCGTATGTGTATATACTGCTTATATTGTTTACGTTATTTATACCACTAATCTGCATATACATCCCTCCTAATTATCTTCAATTATACTCTCCATTTTCATTCCATGCAAGGGATTTTGCTATTACGAATTACTTTCGCTGTAGCTGGCAATATAAACTTTCCGGCTCTTCGACCGACTCTCGTCTCAGAAAATATCATACAACTTCTATCTCCATATCAAACGGATTCAAAGTAATTTTCTCTTTGCCGATTACGACTTCCTGCTTTTTTTCTGTATTATTAAATATGAAACGCCACTTCTTTTCTCCGTAACGGTAAGTTATTTCTACTCCTTTCGGAAGGTTTTCTACAATATCAAGTCCATGTTCTTCTGCCATTGTTTTAGCAAAGCCAATGCTTGCGTCACGTTTTAATACGCTTGCAAAATAATACACTTCTCCATTGCCATATTTGTTTCTGGTGACAGCGGGAGCATCCTTATAAAACTGTTCATTATATCTTGCGAGAACTTCCACATTATCATTTTCTTCTATAATGTCACACCAGCGTTTTCCGTAAATAATATTGTTTTGTTCATCTCTTATCGCAACTTTCATTCCATCAGGAAGTGCATCATATTCAGCCACTTTTATTCCCGCAAGTTTTGAATAAACTGTAGGAAGTTGTTCCATAATGCATTTATTGTTATAATCCCTTTCGCCGGAACGATTTGTCAAAATGACTGCTGCCCCATTGTCCGCCGCTTTATACAAATTTGCTGTTGTCTCCTTATTCTCAACAAACATCGTTGGTGCAACTATTATTTTGTAATCATCAAGCTTTTGTGTATGATTTATAATATCAACTCCAAGTCCAAGACAGGTAAATGCATCGTGCCATTGCTTCATCTGCTCAAAATAATGCATTTCCTGAGCCTGATGCTGATTTTTAAATGCATACTCATTGTCAGACGAATACAATATTGCAATTTTATTTCTGCAGACCGTTGTACTAAGTCCCTGAATTTCTTTTACTTTATTGCATAATTCACAAAATTCTTTATATCTTCTTCCCGGGACATTACTGTGGTCTATTATTCCCTGCCAGTACATTTCAGCTCCTGAGACTGCTGTTCTCCATCTGAAATGAATAACCGCATCTGCACCGTGCGCTATTGCCTGAAGCGAATACCCTTTAAGCATTCCGGGCTGTATTGCCCTTGACATCGGCGTCCAGCTTCCTACTATTCCACTGAGCTGCTCCATAATCCAAAAGTTCTTATTCTTAATTCCACGCATAAGGTCAAGATGAAATCCATGTGAGTAAAGTGTTTCTTCATCTTTTGGCAACGCCGTTGTCGGATAATTGTCAAATGAAACAACATCAAGTTCATTAAACATATCATAAAAATCCGGCATGTTAGCACACAGCCATGTATTTGTTGTGATAAGTTTATCAGGTGAAATTTTTCTTATTATATCCGACTGGAATGCCACATAATCGCATGTACTGTCAGACGCATATCTGTTAAAATCAAGATTAAGCGACGGATTAAGCCATTTGTCATTTTCATTCATAGGAGGCATAACCTGTGAAAAATCACTGTATTCACCACTCCATACATTGTTCCCGTATGCCTTATTTACTGTCTGAACTGTTCCGTATTTTTTTCTGACCCAGTTTCTGAAGCTTTCTTTGCAAACATCACAGCAACAATGATTTGCTTCAAGTTCATTATCTATCTGATAACCGATTACGCTTTTATTATCTTTGTATCTCTCTGCCATCTTAACTATAATCTTTTTTGAAAGTTCCCTGTAAACAGGACTGTTAAGACAGCGGTGTCCTCTTATCCCTGTCTGAATTTTCTTTCCCGTCTTGTCAACCTGAACAATTTCGGGATACTTTTCAAAAAGCCACTGCGGAGGCGTGTTGGTCGGGGTACACAAAATCACATACATATCCCTCTCGCTGAAAAGTTGTACGGCTCTGTCAAGCCATTCAAAGTCAAATCTTTCCTCCTCCGGTTCAAGTCTGCACCATGCAAACTCTGCCATTCGCACAATTTTAACCCCGGCGTCATGCATCATATCCGCATCCTTAACCCAAAGAGCCTCATCCCAGTGCTCAGGATAATAATCCACACCTATATTTATACCCTCAGGAAAATTTACAATATTATTATCTGCCATTTGTACCTCACTTTTCTAATACTCCAGTTTTTTAATCTCCAAAAGCTGGTCTCTGAGTTTTGCTGCCAATTCAAAATTAAGTTCTGCCGCCGCTGTATGCATCTGTTTCTTAATTTTTGCGACAAGTTTATCGATTTCTTTTTCACTCATCGACTCAATGTCTTTAACTATATCGTCACTGCTTGTTTCTACCTTCTTTGAAATACTTATCAAATCTCTGACGGCTTTTTTAATAGTCTGCGGTGTAATTCCATGTTCCTCATTATATTCTGCCTGTATTTTTCTTCTTCGATTTGTCTCATCTATGGCATTTCTCATAGAATCAGTTATGACATCCGCATACATGATAACTCGTCCGTCTGCATTTCTCGCCGCTCTTCCTATCGTCTGAATAAGTGAAATCTCTGAGCGCAAAAATCCCTCCTTGTCGGCATCAAGAATAGCCACAAGTTCAATCTCAGGAATATCAAGTCCCTCTCGCAAAAGATTGATACCCACAAGTACATCGAATACATCCATTCGCATATCTCTGATTATCTCTGATCTCTCAAGCGTATCTATATCAGAGTGAAGATATCTTACTCTTATTCCAATCTCTTTAAGATAATTTGTAAGATCCTCCGCCATCTTCTTTGTAAGTGTATTTATCATAACCTTATTTCCGGCATCAAGTGTTTTTCTTATCTCCCCCACAAGGTCATCAATCTGTCCTTTTACAGGTTTAACCGTAATCTCAGGGTCAAGCAACCCCGTTGGTCTGATAATCTGCTCAACCCTTGCAAGTTCATGCTCTTTCTCATATACATTCGGTGTTGCTGAAACAAAAAGCATCTGATTTATGTGGCTCTCAAATTCATCAAAGTTGAGAGGTCTGTTATCAAGTGCCGATGGCAGTCTGAAACCGTATTCTACGAGTGTATTTTTTCTTGAACGGTCACCTGCATACATTCCCCTTATCTGAGGTATCGTGATATGAGACTCATCAACCATGATAATAAAATCATCAGGGAAATAATCTAACAACGTATGCGGTGGCTGTCCCGGCTTTAATCCCGACAAATGTCTTGAATAGTTTTCTATCCCCGAACAAAATCCGGTCTCACGAAGCATCTCTATGTCAAAATTTGTTCTCTCAGAAATTCTCTGTGCCTCAAGAAGTTTATCCTGGCTTCTAAATTCTTTTACTCTGTATTCAAGTTCATTTTCAATGCCTATAATGGCTCTGTTCATATTGTCTCTGTCTACTACATAATGTGATGCCGGGAATACTACCATGTGTTCAAGTTCAGCTTTTATCTCTCCGGTCAGTACATCTATCTGAGTAATTCTGTCAACTTCATCCCCGAAAAATTCGACTCTAAATGCCATATCCGACTCCGAAACCGGAAATATTTCAAGCACATCACCACGAACTCTAAATGTACCACGTTTAAAGTCCATGTCATTACGCGCATACTGAATTTCAACAAGCTTTTTAATAACCTCATCCCTGTCTTTCATCATACCAGGTCTTAAAGACACTGTCATGTTCTGATAATCTATCGGACTTCCAAGACCGTATATACATGAAACACTCGCTACAATGATAACATCTTTTCTCTCTGTCAGTGCGGCTGTAGCTGAATGTCTCAATTTATCTATCTCGTCATTTATAGATGAATCCTTTTCTATATAAGTGTCTGATGACGGAACATACGCCTCCGGCTGATAATAGTCATAATAAGACACAAAATATTCAACAGCATTTTCAGGAAAGAACTCTTTAAATTCTCCATACAGCTGTGCCGCCAATGTTTTATTATGCGCAATTATAAGCGTCGGCTTATTCAATTTTTCTATGATATTTGCCATTGTAAAAGTTTTTCCTGAACCTGTAACCCCAAGCAACGTCTGGAACTGGTCACCCTCTTTAAACCCCTTCACCAATTCTTCAATAGCCTGCGGCTGGTCGCCGGTCGGTTTATATTCAGAATGTAATACAAAATGATCCATATTGTCATGCCTCCTCTTCAAACGATTAGTAATTCTACCTTACATCACCTGTTTTTTCATCAGCCTTCCGGCTAACGAAATAAGTTTTCAAAATAATCAAGAGCAGCTTCCACCTGATTATCAACTTTTATTCCCGTCTCTTTTAATTTCGTCATTTTCCCTGTATATTCAACTTTCATATCAGGTTCAAATCCTTTTCCGTGAATATTGTTTCCTTTCGGCGTGTAATATTTTGATGTTGTAAATTTTATTGCTGTTTTGTCCTGAAGTTCAAATGATGACTGTACTATACCCTTTCCAAAAGTCTTTGTCCCTATAAGCTTTGCCTTTCCATAATCCTTAAGTGCACCGCTAAACACCTCAGACGCACTTGCGGAATTGCCATTTACAAGTATGACAATAGGTACATTTACCTCCTGTTTATCCTTTGTGTAATATTCCTGTGCCATACCTTGCTTATCTTTTGTATAAACCACAAGTTCTTTCGGAAGCAGCCTGTCAAGCATTCCTATTGCAGTATTTAAAAGTCCTCCGCCATTGTCCCTAAGGTCAATTATAAGACCTTTTTCACCTTTATTCTCCAAATCATCAACAGCTTTTATAAATTGTTTCTCAGTTACCTCTTCAAAACCGCTTACAGAAATATAGCCTATATTGTTATCAAGCATCTTGTGTGAAACAGTATTATCCCTTATCACTTTTCGCTCTATTTTCATCTTTAATAATTGAGCAGCATTTTTCCTTTGCAGTGCAATTTCAACACTTGTGCCCTCTTTTCCTTTTACTTTTGACACAATATATGAAATATCTTTGTTTTCAATATTTTCTCCGTCAACCTCGACCAAAATATCCCCCTTTTTTACTCCCGCTTTTTCAGCAGGTCCGCCGGACACAACACCTATTATAGTGAGAACACCTGTCTTTGAATTTTGAGACATATATGCGCCAATTCCACAAAATACGCCGCTTGATTTTTCAGAAATATCCTTATATTCATCCTTTGTATAATATGCCGCATATTTGTCATCAAGGCCATTTAATATTCCCTTATATATCGAATCCGCCATCTTTTCATAATCTATATCATTCAGATAATACTTATCTATATAAGCAGACAGCAGATTTACCTTATCTTTAATTTTTTCCGCCTGCTCATCCGTCACCTGGCTGCTGCCTGTTTTTATTGCTGAATTCAAATCAAGCCTGCCTGTATACAATCCAACCGTTACAAGCACAACAAAACAGGTAACAGTCACTATAACTCCCATTAAAACGCCTTTTATATAACTTAATGTTTCTTTTTTATTATTCATATACTCACTCTTTCAATCAGTTTTTGATATTGTTTACTGCTAATACATCTATATGATATTAGCATATTCAAAAGAACCTTTACAATACTTGTAAAAAACAAACCCCTGTCTCCGACAGTGTCAGCTCGATGGCATCTGCGGCAACAGGGGTATTTTTTATTTTGCAATATTAAAACTCAAATGTTTCCATATATTTCATATATTTAACAACCATCAACGCAATCTTAAATGTAATCGCATCATCAAACACTCTCAAATCAAGTCCTGTGCTCTTTTCGAGCTTGTCAAGTCTGTATACGAGTGTATTTCTGTGAATGTAGAGCTGTCTTGATGTCTCTGATACATTCAGGCTGTTTTCAAAAAATTTGTTTATCGTTGCGATAGTTTCCTCGTCGAAATCGTCCGGTGTCTTGTCACCGAATATCTCACCTATAAACATCTTGCAAAGGGGCATTGGCAGCTGATATATCAATCTTCCTATTCCAAGACTGCTGTATGCAATAACATTCTGGTCACTATAGAAAATCTTTCCTACGTCAAGTGCCATCTTTGCTTCCTTGTAAGAACGTGAGACATCTTTTATCTCATTTACGATAGTTCCATAAGACACATGAACACTTATCATCGCCTCTGTATTTAACATATCAAGAATGACATTTGCTGTCTTATCCATGTCCTCATAGCCTTCATTTTCTTGAAGCTCTTTGACAAGAATAATGTTTTTTTCATCAACCTGAGTTATAAAGTCTCTTGTCTTTCCTGCAAATAATCCCTTTACAGTTTCTAAAGCGTTTGAATCTTTTTCATTTTTTGTCTCTATCAAAAATACTACTCTATTTACACTTGTGTCTATATGAAGTTTCTTTGCACGATTGTAAATATCAACCAAAAGAAGATTATCAAGCAAAAGATTTTTTATGAAATTATCTTTATCATAGCGTTCCTTGTATGCAACAAGAAGGTTCTGAATTTGAAATGCCGCAAGTTTTCCGACCATATACACGTCATCACTGTCACCCTTTGCAAGAATAACATATTCAAGCTGATGGTCATCAAAAACTTTGAAAAACTGGTACCCCTGAAGTACCTGACTGTCTGCCGGAGACTCTACAAATGCCATAACTGCATCTTCATACTCTTCAACATTATTTATTGTCGTAGCTAATGCTTTCCCCTCTGTGTCCATAACACATATATCAATTCTGGTAATATTCTTAAGTCCATCTATTGTTGTCTGTAAAACCTGATTAGATATCATATATTCCCTCCAACATTTATCATCTATATTTTACTTGCCGCCGTTTACACTATAAAACTACACAGCATCCTACTTTTTAACTCCATTATTAAACTATACCATCAATTTGCACAAAAGTAAATACTACATAAAACAATATATCCATATTTACCATATCATCATACTAAAAAATTGTGCATTTTAACAAAAAACACCTTCCCTGTAAAAATATATATCATAAAATTCACGTCCAAAAAAGAACCGTCACAAAATCGTGACGGTTCTTTAAATAGAACTGTATATTTAAAATACATAACATTCTTTTAAAACTAGTTTGTAATAACTTTCTCTGTTTCCTTGTCGAATACATGAATCTTGCTTGTGTCAAGCGCAATCTTGATTGTATCGCCAGGACGAGCTGTTGTACGAGGATTTACACGAACTGTGATGTCAAATCCTTCTACTGTGAAGTATAAGAATACTTCGGCACCAAGCATTTCGTAAACTTTTACAGTAGCTTCAAGAACATTGTCTGTACCGTTGTTTACATAAATCTCTTCATCCTTGATATCCTCAGGACGAATACCCATGATAACATCCTTATCAATATATCCGCCTTCAACAAGCTTCTCAGCTTTTCCTTCAGGAAGTTTAACTGAGTATGTACCAAACTCAAGTTTAACGTCTGAACCGTCTTTAACTGCTTTACAGTTGATGAAGTTCATCTGAGGTGATCCGATGAATCCTGCTACGAATACGTTGCAAGGTTTTGTATAAAGGTCGATAGGTGAAGCAACCTGCTGCATAACACCATCTTTCATAACTACGATACGAGTACCAAGTGTAAGAGCCTCTGTCTGGTCATGTGTAACGTAGATGATAGTAGCTTCAAGTCTCTGATGAATCTTAGAAATCTCTATACGCATCTGTACACGAAGTTTTGCATCAAGGTTTGATAAAGGCTCATCCATAAGGAATACCTTAGGATTACGAACGATTGCACGACCCATAGCAACACGCTGTCTCTGACCACCTGATAAAGCCTTTGGCTTACGGTCTAAGAGATGCTCAATATCAAGAATCTTTGCTGCTTCATGAACAAGCTTGTCAATCTTCTCCTTTGGAGTTTTTCTAAGTTTAAGACCAAATGCCATGTTGTCATAAACTGACATATGAGGATAAAGAGCGTAGTTCTGGAATACCATCGCGATATCTCTGTCTTTTGGCTCTACATCATTTACAAGAGTATTTCCAATCCATAACTCACCTGAAGAAATTTCTTCAAGACCCGCAATCATACGAAGTGTTGTAGATTTACCACAACCAGAAGGTCCTACGAAAATGATGAACTCCTTGTCTGCGATGTCAAGATTGAAATTTTTAACTGCCTGAAATCCGTTTGGATATGTTTTACAAATGTTTTTTAAAGATAAACTTGCCATTATATGTTTCCTCCTAAATTTTATACAATTCGTTTAAGCTGAGTATGATGCAGCCATTTGAATGAAATCATCAAACACTTTGCAATCATATTATATAGTGTGATTTGCCTGTCACATCTTTCATGTTTGTATAATACACTATCTTGAAATATTTTACCATAGGATAAATAGCCAAATAAATTTTTGACTTTTTGTGCAAAGAGTATATAAATAAGATTTATTATATTTTTTTTGCCGTTTTATTATTAAATGTCACAATATTTTCACTCTCAAACTGTCTGTTTTAACCAAAAACGATATTGTTTTTGGTTAAAATAGTCAAATTATTCGTCTTTTTTGG
Source organism: Clostridium sp. CAG:253 (assembly GCA_000436755.1). GTDB lineage: Bacteria > Bacillota > Clostridia > Lachnospirales > Lachnospiraceae > Butyribacter. The sequence goes on from FR887292.1 coordinate 11,962, forward strand.
TGTTATATATGTCAATTCTTTTCCTAAAAAATTTCGCCTTAAAAAATTTCTGAGGTATTCTCTCTATAGCAATCTTTTCATATATGCCCGCTAACCCGATTTTTCTTATCCATGACGGAATTTTTTTTTCTTCTGCCATTATTATTTGTGCAACTCCACCAATAGCAACACATAATTTTGAGTTTAACAAATTCGCATGCTCCATAATCCAGCTTTCCTGAACGCCTATTTTTAAATCAACAAGCAAAATGTCAGGTATACAGCTGTTTATTTCATTTACCATTGCTGCATCCTCCACCTCTTCGCTGTATACACACGAACCTATAATACGAAGCTCAGGCTGATTTTTTTTGCAGTAATTTCTGAGATTTTCCACATCCTTGCCGCTGTCTGTCACTATGTATATAGTTCTGTCCTGCTTCTGAAGATTTTCAAGCATAATCCCAAAACTTTTGCAGCTCACAACCATACCGGCATCCTTCAAAATATCTATTTTATAATTTGTCAGAAGAGCTTCCTCTCCCGGCAGAAAAAGTTCCGCTCTGTCTACAAGTTCATGATATTTTTCATTTTCTGCAGCTCTGTTAAGAATGTCAGCTGACGCAAAAAATATTACATCCAGCTTGTCATCATTAAGATATGTATTTATTTTTTCTATAAAAACATCATTGCTGAGCATATCAATTTCAATGCCCATAACATTTACAACCGATTGCATAATATACCATGCCTTTCCTAAATACTTACCTGCACATTCAGCTATATACACTGTTTTATGCGGTAAAGTTAAAAATGCACGTCAACAAATCTGTAGCGTGCATTTTAAATTTGCTATTCTATATCAATTATTAGCATCAGCTGTTCCTATAATAATCTTTATATCATATCCGGTATCAACTGTTCCTGTCTCAACAACAGGATTGCTAAAATATTTCACCAAATCTTTACCAACACCATCTTCCTTTACAATAATCTTTGTCTGCGTCAATGTAGCAGCTGTGTAATCACCAATTTTCTTTACTTTATATCCCGCATTTGTAAGCGTAGTTTTTGCAGCCGTTGCAAGACCTCCTATCTGACTTCCGTTTAATACAATTATACTCTTTCCTTTTGATGATTTTGTCGAAGTTTTTGCAACTTTGTTAAATACCTGTGCCTGAGTATATGTTGTAGTGTTATTTACAAGGTTATTTATAAATGATTTTGATGCTTTTGTATCTACCGCAAATATTTTGTCGGAGTATTTGCCCGGAATCCCCCAATAGTGAATCAAATCCGGATCCATTTTTTCATAACTTTCCACATAACCAATTTTATTATAGACAGTAAGATTTGAATCCACTCTCTCATACTGATCCTTTATAAACTCGGCTATCTTGTTCTGATCACCCTTTATATCTTTAAGCTGATTCACATAACTTCTGCTTGCAACATTTATTTTTTCCGTAACCGTAACAGATTTTTCACTGCTTGACTCCGCAAGTGATAACGGTTTAAATTTCACTTCTGTATTTCTTCTTGAATAATGATTAAGATATGTTTCCTGGTCTAATACCGTGTAATAACTAATCTTTACACCAAGCATTTTCTCTATAATAAGTTCTCCATAACCATACGCGTCCTCGTCATTCTGAAAATACTGTTTAAGTCTCCCTATTCTTATTATCTGAGGTATCTCCTGATTAACTATACTAAGTTTCTGATACATCTCAGTCGGTATCGTATAATCTGTTCCGACAGGAATAGTTATATAGTCCATATTGTTTGTTTTTGTGTTGCAGATTTCAAGCATAAGATGTGATATCTTATTGTCGTTGCTTACATATATAAGATTTTTTGAAATTTCATCTGTCTGTGCTTCCTCAACAATATCTTTTATTTCATTTGAAGATGTTCCAACATTTTCCGAATTGTTTGAGAGAACCATATATGAAATTTTGTAACTTGCAAAACCTACTGCAATTATTATCGCTATTCCCAATATTGATTTCAATAAGCTCAGGATAAATACCTTTGCTATACTTTTCTTTTTCATGATTGTACCTTTCTAATCTTAATTCTTTTTGTATAATACTTAAAAAACATATGAAGTATTATAACAAAAAAAAAATTCTATGTAAAGCAAAACCCCTATGAGCATAACTTTTTTAAATAAATTGTAATATTTTAACCATTGGATTATAAATCTATCGGAAATAGTATATTTTCTTTACAGCTGACACAATACTTCACAAATATGATATATTAATAACATATGAAGAAAAACACTCTTACTTTTAACACAAATATGAAATGAGGTTATAAATTTATGAATAAAACAGTTGTCGTAACAGGAGCTTCCCGTGGTATCGGCCGTGCCGTTTCTATTTACTATGCACAAAACGGTTTTAATGTATGTATATGCTGCCGCAAAAATTCAGAAATGCTTGAAAAAGTCAGACAGGAGATTTTAAATTATGGTGTTGAATGTATCGCTTATACAGGAGACATAGGCAATTTTCAGAAATGTGAAACATTTTTCAAATTAATTGCACAATCCTATTCTAAAATTGATATTCTTGTAAACAATGCCGGCATCTCACATATAGGTCTTTTGCAGGACATGTCTCCTGACGAATGGCACAATATTGTCGAGGCAAATCTCACTTCGGTATTTAACTGCTGCAAACTTGCAATTCCCATAATGTTAAGCAGGCATGCCGGAAAAATCGTAAATATATCATCCGTTTGGGGATGTGTCGGTGCTTCAACCGAAGTTGCATACTCAGCGACAAAAGGCGGTATAAATTCTTTTACAAAGGCTCTTGCAAAAGAACTGGCTCCAAGCAATATACAGGTCAATGCAATTGCCTGTGGCATTATAGATACGGATATGAACGGCTTCTTAAATGACGACGAATTGCAAAGCGTATTGGATGAAGTTCCAGCCGGACGCATAGGAAAACCGGAAGATGTCGCAAAACTTGCCTTCGATATTACAAATACAAGTGATTATCTGACGGGACAGGTTATAAAACTTGACGGGGGCTGGATATAATTCCCACATATTTTTTCAAATCTAAAACTATTTTGCAGGAACAAAGAGTCGCTTGAGCGGAATGCGTAGCATTTATTTTTTTTCCGCGAAATGCGCATCCTCACGGAATGTTTATTATGTTACAGGAAACGATAAGTTTTCTATAACATAATAAAGGATTCCTCAAAACCAAATCGGAATCCTTTTTATATGTCATTTTATTATTAAATCTACATTTCAACGTAAAAATCTCTTGTTTTCACTATTTCCTGTGGTACATCTACCTTGTCTTTATCCCAGACTCTGAACTTAAGGTCATACTCCTTGGTCTTTTTGCCTATCTCCCTGTTAAATCTTGCCATGGCATCCCTGAACAATGGCTGATCTGCAATCGAATCTCTTATATCTTTTGCAAACGGACAGTATGTAGCCATAATTTCACGGACAGGTTTGCTAAGCAAAAGTCCTCCATGTGCCTCATGCTTAATCCAGTTTTCATAGTCAATAACAAAAACTTCTCTTGTATTGTTTCTGCATTTTTGTATCTGCATTTTGAGCTTGTCCTTCTTATCCTCAGACAATTCTCTGTTTTTTCTGTAAAACTGGACAAAATCACTATATTCACTTGTAAGAGATTTAACCTGGATGTTATTCCATGATGTTCCCTGTATAGTTCTGCAGAGTTCCCATCTGAATCTTCCAAACAGTTTAACCATAGTGGCATCAATATCTGTATCAAGAAATGCCGGAAGCAGAAATCTTCCCTTTGAATTTCTTCTTCTTCCGCTAATCTCCTGCCACATAATAGAATTGCTTCCCGAAATAGGAAGTATTATAAAGTCAGGGAATACCTCTTCCATAATATATTCTTTCTTTATATGTTCACCGTCACCCGTGTAAAGGCTCTCTCTGTAAAATGCCGAATAGTCTATCTGAAGTAGTCTGTGTACTGCCGCATTTATTCTGTCTCCCGACATGTATGTCTTTAAGAGTGATGATGCACAGCCATCCGTAAACAAAAACGGAACAAATGCTGATACCTGACCAAATATAATACGGTGATTTGCCCTGAACATATTGTCAACTTCAAACTCAAACTTGGCATTTCTGTCATTTTTAAGTTTTTCTATCTGCTCATCATTAAGCGCTCCTGTTCTTTTCTGGTCTCTGAGACTCTCCGCATAATCAAGATCAAACTCACTCTTTGACGGTTCTTTTCTTCCCTCCATTATCTCGGTGAGCCACTGTTTCATATCATATACTGCACATGCAGCTCCATTGGTTTCATGTCTTTCAATCGAAAGCAGCTGTTCAAGCAAGTCACTGTTTAAAAGTTTCTCGCTCAAAAAGCCGTATCTCAAAAACAAATCTATGATAAGAGGTGTTTCTTCTTTTGATTTGTAATCCTTCAAAAATACTTTCTTGTAAATCTTATAGTATAGCTTTGCTATACTTCTTCTCAATGTTCTCACATTGTCATCTGTCGAAAATTTATCTTTTAATCTTATAAAGTCAGAAATATATCCGTCAAACTGACCGGCTTCCTCTGAATCAATTTCTGAATATTCAAGAATATATGACAATGCACCGTTAAGCTCGCTTATATCGTGATACTCGCTCTCAGTCAACGCAAACTCATCACTTTCTTCATTTCTCGCTGAACCTTCGCCATTTAAAAGATTGCAATATGCATCTTCCATAAATTCATGGTCAATTTCAAGTTCTACGCCTGCTTTGTCAAGCAGAAGATTTTCAAGATTGTTTGTGTAATCTATAATATCATCAAACAGTGACATTGCCTCAGTTGATTGTCCACCAACATGCTGAATCGTATTTGTAAGCTGAAACACCTGCATATATAAACTTCTGTCATCTTTTATGAGCGGTTTTGACAATTCCAGAAGATACTCAGTTCCTCTTTCACACTCATCCATAAGAATATTTATCATGCCGACCTGTTCTAAGACATGATAAACTGATATTACTGAACTTGCACCAAAATACTCTTTCTGTATCTGCGGTGCCACCTCACAGCACGCTCTGTAATACATTACTTTATCTATGTCAACAGCTGTTCCATGTTCATATTCCGATATCTCATCTATAGCTCTCAGACTATCAGCTTTTATTCCTGCTTCTTTTGCCATCTCAACATATCTTTCTCTTCCGGAAAGCAGAAATTCATATAACTTATCTGATAATTCAGTGATGCTGTTATATATTATTGAGAGTTCTCGAATCAATCTGCTAAACGATGCCACCATAAGACCAGCGTAATCTTTGTTTGCCTTTATAAGGCTTCTTATTGCCTGAGTAAGACGCATTTTAGGAAATGCATACACTAATGCATTTGTCTCAGCAGTGTATGTAACATTGTATGTCTCACTTTTCAAATCACACAATCCTATAAAATTTCCTGAACCTACTACTACATTCACTCCCTCTTTGCTGATGCGTATACGACCTTTTACAACCAGGCTGACTGACGATATATCGTCACCTTTTTCATATATTACAGTATCTTTTATTATCTGATTTACGCTGTTTAGCTTTAATTCCGCTTTCAATGCCTTTCCTCCCTTTTCCTTCAATCCATATATCCCACACCTGAAATTCTATTTCATACCTGTTTATTATACAATACTAATGGCTCTATCGTCAATTTAGTAAATGAATAAAATAGAACAAAAAAGGCAAAAACGACAAAAAAAGACAAGGCTCTATGCCTTGCTCAAATATATATATAAATCCGTGCGCCCTGCGTTGAAAATGTCAGTGTGACCGTTACCCCGGCAGTTAACTCGGCTCCGGCTACCTTACGGCACACGAAAATTCTCACTTAGTGCTGCTAGGTTCCCCTCCTGACACGGTTCATGAGTTTCCATTGCGCAAGACCAAAACGTCAACGCCACTTACTGAGGGCAGCATCACAAATGACAAGCCCTAAACAGGACATCACCCCTGCTATAGCGGATTGCAGGTTATAGGGCGCCGCTAATTCCCCGGCTAGCACGGAAGCTTTTACAAAAGCTGATTGCTTTCATCACATAGCTTTCCATAAATTCCTGATTATTCAAAAATAAGGAAACCTTTTAAGATTTCCTTATCTGATATGCAATGCGGAAGAAGGGACTTGAACCCTCACGTCGTTGCCAACACTAGATCCTTAGTCTAGCCTGTCTGCCAATTCCAGCACTTCCGCTCTTTCCTGTTCACAACATTTGTCTGTCACGAACAAGACATATATTATCAGTTTTTTTTCAGCTTGTCAACAACTTTTTTTATTTATCTTTAATTTTTTTATTTATCTTTAATTTGCATCAATTTTTCAAAAATTTTGCATGAGGCAATACCGCACAACAGCCCGACTATAAGCCCTCCGACAACATCACTCGGATAGTGCACACACACATAAATTCTTGAAACTGCCATAAGAATTGCTACAATCAGCGCGGCAATTCCTATCTTTCTCGTATTTTTGTTTACAATTGCCGGAACAACTGCCGCAAACGAACTTGCAGTGTGACCTGACGGGAACGAATAATCCGGCTGCGGCGGCACTATACATCTTATATTTTCAAATGCATCATATGGTCTTGTTCTCGCAATAACATTTTTTAATATGCCATTGCATACTATCAAATCAATTATCAATGCCACCGCACACATGATTCCTACTTTCCTTGTATCTGAATATATCAGCAGAGCCAAGGTAAATAATATCCAAATAAGTCCATAATTTCCGAGTGAAGTAAATGCTTTTACAACCCCGTTTAGAACCTCATTTCGCAGATTATCCTGTACATAATACAAAATGTGTAAATCAATCTGTGTAATCCATGAAATCATATTTTTCTCCAATCTTTCGTCTCTATATACGCTTTTCTCTATTTTTTACATCTGTTTTCTGACTACTTTGTATTCATCACCGTTTCTGTAGTAAGGACATGTCTCCCGCTTATTTGTCATAAACCTCACAAAATCGTCCTCATCCATATTCACGTCACATACATACTCTTCATATTCCTCATCGTATGTATAATTTGCACATGTATCACATTCAGACATCTTTTTCCTCCTGAGTTGCTTTTGTTAAAATGAATATCATCTCAAAAAATTGACTTAATTCACTTTTAATATTTATTTTTCCTATTTTTGATTTTAACATAAATCACATGAGTTTTACAATAATTACACTTGCTATCATTCCTGCCAAAGTACAAAAAAGTGCTCCGGGTAATGTCCAGCCTGTTTTTTCAAATGGTTTGTTCTTCTCTGTTGACGTTGCCAGAAAATACACTGAAATTGTGTAGAAAATCGTTTCCGAACAGCTCATAAGTATTGAAGCCAGCATTCCCTCTTCTGAGTCTGTTCCAAATTTTTTAAAAACATCCAGCAATAATCCTGTTGCCGCTGATGATGAAAACATCTTTACCAATGACAGCGGTACAAGCTGTGCCGGAAATCCGATTACCGACAACGGCTTTGACAGCAAATCACCTATTATATCAAGTATTCCCGATGTTCTGAGTATTCCTACCGCCAAAAGCAATCCTATAAGTGTCGGTAAAATTTCATATGTGACTTTGAAGCCTTCTTTTGCCCCTTTTGTAAATGCAGCAAACATATCAATCTTTGTGCTGAGACCAAGAATGACTACTCCAAATATTACCATTGGTATGATAATATTAGACAAATAGTTTATCATAGCATGCTCCTCCTGGAATGTCTGATTATTCCATTGCAAAAATCTAATTTCTTATGTATAATAAATACTTGATAAATTACACTTTTATGATAAGGAGGTCCCATGAATACAGTTTTTATCGCAGATGATGAGTTGATAATCAGACAAGGTATCAAATGTATCATTGATTGGGAGCAACTTGGTTTTGAAATAATCGGAGAAGCATCAAACGGTGAAGATGCTCTCAATTTTATTTTAAGTAAAAAACCTGACCTGGTTCTTATGGATATACGCATGCCAAAAATGCTTGGTCTTGAAGTTGTTGAAAACGCAAGAAAACGAGGCTTTAACGGAAAAGTTATAATTCTCAGCGGTTATACCGATTTTAAATACGCACAGGCAGCGATTAAAAACGGCGTTGACTATTATCTCACAAAACCTATTGATGAAGACGAACTCTACGAGACAGTAAGTGCCATAAGTTCACAGATAAATAAAGAAGCCAAAGAAGAGGAAACTCTTAGTAATTACCGTGACAAAGCAAAGGGCATGATTCTTTTCGACATACTTACAGGCGTTCCTACAATAAACAATATTGCAGACATGAATATTCACGCTGACATATATCAGGTTGTCATTTACGAAAAATACAGTCATCATGCAACTGAGCTTCCATATAAATTTTCAGATTTGCTTAAAGTTACAAATGAATCAAACAGTTCATATGAAAGCATTGAGATTGAACAAAACGAAGTTATTCTGCTCAAAGGTGCTTTTACACTACATAAATTCCAAGAATTTTTAGAGCATTACAACAGAGAACAAAAACCACAGGAGAACTCTCCTCTCGACTCTCTGTTTATTGCATACGGCAGAGAAGTCACTTCTATTGAGGATGTGCATATTTCTTATGAAGAAGCCCACAAACTTCTTCAGAGAAGGTTCTTCTGTGAAGATAAACAGCATACTATAGGATATGATGAACTCCCGCGTGAGGAACTTGAAAACACTTATGAGATTTCCGACAGCCATTTACAGGAGTACTGTGAAAAACTCACAGGATATATTCAGGCTTCAAAGAGAAATCAGATTGCCGAAACTTTACACGAACTTGAACATAATCTCTTTAACTCAACAAGTGATATTTCAAGAATAAAGCTTTTTTTGACTGATTTATATTTGTCGATAAAAGAAAAAATTTCGCATCTGTACCACAATGCTAATATTGCTTTCCCCGGAAATGCGGAAATCATCGATTATATAGGAAGCAAATATTATCTCTATGAGATAATGCTGTATTTCACCGAACAATTTGACATGATTACCAGAACAATAGGCAATCCTACCAGCGAAGGTGTTATGGACGATATTATACATTATATTGAACACAACTATATGGATAATATCAAACTTGAAAATATTGCACCGCTTTTTGGTTATAACAGTTCATACCTCGGCAAAATCTTCAACAAAAAAGTAGGCGAGGGATTCAATATATTTGTAGACAAAGTAAGGATTAAACACTCTAAAGAGCTTCTCCTTACAACAGACCTCAAAGTTTATGAGATAGCAGAAAAAGTTGGCTATAAAAATGTTGACTATTTCCATACAAAATTTAAGAAATATGTCGAAATGAGCCCTGCTGAATTCAGAAAGAAAAACAAGGATACCATTTGACAAAATATAATGCATATGGTACTATTGCCAACAGTGTTGAAGTTATCGGCACTATGCGGATATGATGGAATTGGCAGACATGCAAGATTTAGGTTCTTGTGCCGTGAGGCGTGCAGGTTCGACTCCTGTTATCCGCATAAAATCGGGTAGGAGGTAGATAATTAT
>FR887293.1:0-12369 GCA_000436755.1 Clostridium sp. CAG:253
AGTAATAAACTCTTACATATCTGGCAAGGAAAAATGCTTTACAGACATACGCTTGATATGTTATCAGATATTGTAAGCAGCAGAAAAATAAACGAAGATATAAATTATGACATAACACTTACTGTTGTAACACAATACGACAGGATAATAGCTGACCTTGATGGCAGAAAAGATATAAATACTGTGTTTTGCGGTGATAGCAGGCTCGGTGCGTCATATACGATAAAAGCAGGGATAAACAGTTTGATGGGCAGGCTGAAAAAAGACGACTGGCTTTTGTTCATCGTTGCAGACCAGCCGTATCTTAGCGAAAAGACGATACTTAAATTTATCGAGGCAGCAGAGAAAAAGAAAAATAAGAAAGAATTTTCTTCGCAAGATAAAAAAATCGAAGATTACAAATTACTTTTGACGAATGGTGAAAAAAATAATGATGATTATGAAAATATTTTGTCAGAAGAAAAAAAAAGCAAAGATTACAAGGTATTTTCGGCAAGATATAGGGAAAAAGCAGGAAATCCATGTATGTTCTCCTGCGGACTTATACCTGAGTTGTTGATGTTAAGAGGTGACAGCGGAGGCAGAAAAGTCGCAAAAAGACATGAATGTTTTTATATAGATGTTGAAGACGAGAAAGAATTGTTTGATATTGACAGTGAAAAAGATATTAATATTTATTCTCAGGATTGATGTTAACCGTCAGTTATATGCCAATTAACGGATTTGTAACAGTTCAGCCTTGCATTTCTTACATTCATAAACTTGACTTATTGTGCTGTTAGCATATATAATCCCATCTTTGACAGTTTGGAAATAAAAAACGGCTACAACGCCAGTAAAATCAGGTGCTGTAGCCGTTTTTGGCTTCGCAGCGATATGTGCTATATTTCAGCTTTTGATGAATTGTTTTCCTTGGTCTGCTTGATGATACTTCTCATTGTCGATTTTTTGATGAATTCATAGTCTGTTCTAAATCCAAAAGTTTTGTGCAGAAAATCTGTTATCTCGGTTCGTGTGTAGGATGGAACATAGCCGTTTGCCGTGTTTAACAAAGTTAATTTCATCGATCTTAATGTGTCGGCTTCATTTTTAGCCCATGCCATCAGTTTATCTGCATCACCGTCGAACTGTTCCAAAAGAGCATTATATTTGCCGAGTTTTTTATAGATACGGGAAGATGATTTACCATCTGTCTTACGGAAGGATTGGTAAATATAGACATCCTTTTTATTTTTCAACTGTCAAACTCCCGGCTGAATAAGCAAGAGCGTACCAAATAAAATGGTGAAAGATGACTATATTTGGCAGGTATTTGTCGGAAAAGCAAAAATATGTATGCAATAATATGAAAATATGGTACAATGTCATAAATATAAACAGTTATATATTATTGTATTTGTGGAGAATGGATATATGCAGACGGATAACAGATTGATTCAGAAAGAGACGATTTACTACTGTATCAAAGGATTCAGATTAAATGATGAAAATTATAATGTGGTAAAAGAAGCGGTTGATTTTAGCAACATGGTAGGTTTTTTGACTGGTTATTATGATGACAGACTTACCATAGCAAGTGTCAGTGCTTATTTTTTGGAGAGTTTAGGATATGAATATGACGAATTTATGCAGATGTCGCACGGTTCATTAAAAAATATTTTTTTTGGTGAAAACCAGAGCTTTCTTGAGATAGAGAGATTTAAAAAAATACACGGTTCAGGCGAAGGTCAGATGATAAACAAAGCAGATGCACCTGTCTATGTTAGAATGTACAAAGCGGATACCGTGGACGAAAACGGAAATAAAATGTGGGTGTTATCCGTAAAGACTGACTGGGTACAGCAGAATTTAAAACTTATAAATAATGTTCTCAAATCAGGAATGTGGTATTTTGACTTTGATATGAACGGTGACATTGCCGGTGTGTTTTGGAGCCATGAATTTAGAAGAATGCTTGGTTATCATGATATTCTTGATTTTCCTAACAAATTTGAGATGTTGGAAGAGAGTATTCATCCTGATGACAGAAAAAAAGTTCTTGCATTATTAAAAGAAGTATTAGCTGACAGGCATGATGAGAAAAAGTATCATATTGAATACAGAGTGAAGAGGATTGACGGGAAGTATCAGTGGTTCAGGACGAATGCAGAAGTTATAAGAAGCCGTGACGGTCTGCCGATAAGGATGGTAGGCACTTTTGTTAATATTGAAGAACAGAGAGAGCAGGAACTCTTTGTAAAGAGGAGCGATGCTTTTCACAGGGCATATACGAAATCAAATATATGTGAATATTATGTAAATCTTAAAGATAACACGTTTGATTCACTTAAAGTGGAGGATTCACTTCTCGGTATTTTTGAAAAAAGTACGACATGGGATGAACTTATTCAGGAATATCTAGACAAATTTGTATGTGAAGAAGACAAGTCAGCGGTTGCACTTATCTATAACAGAGCATATATACTTGAAAAGTTTAACGACGGCAGTCGTGAGTTAAGTATTGAATGCCGCATAAAAATAAATGGTGAAGAACGTTTGGTGAGAAATGTAGTAATGTCGGGTGAGGAAGAGGGTGTGTCACGCTATGCCATGATATTGGTTAGGGATATTACCGAGGCGAGAAAACAGGCTGATGAAATAAGGGAGATAACCCGCAAAAATGTCGTTATGGACAAACTTCTTCAGGGAACGATAAAACTCGTTGACCGTTTTGCAATGTGTAATATAAATGAAGACACATACAAAGTATACAGTATAATGCCTGAAGAGTCGATACATGGTTCTGTAGGTAATTATCATGATTTTGTTGAGAAAACTTCTTTGACATATAAGGTTGTATCCGAGAAACAGTCGATGAAGGGTATTCTTTCGGAAGAAAACCTGAACAAAATATTTCACGGCGTTGGAATTGATTATATATACAAATTTGAATATTGTACGCTTGATGAGAAGATATTTAAAAATATGGCTGTGATTCCTATATCAAAGACAGAATCGGGTAAGATTGAGAGTATTATGCTTATAGTTCAGGATATAACTCAGGAAAAGCAAATGGAAATTGCATCGAGAAAAGCACTGAAAGATGCCTATGATGCTGCAAATCTTGCAAACCATTCAAAAACAGAGTTTTTGTCAAATATGTCCCACGATATCCGTACGCCTATGAATGCGATTGTCGGAATGACTGCAATTGCGGGTGCAAATATAGACAATAAGGAGAGGGTTATCGACTGCCTTGGCAAAATTACAAAGTCGAGCAGACATCTGCTCGGTCTTATAAATGAGGTTCTCGACATGTCGCGAATTGAGAGCGGCAGATTTACGTTGTCTGAGGAAGACTTTAATCTTGCAGAACTCGTAGACAATCTTGTCACGATGACTAAAAATGACATAGAAGCGCATAGTCACAACTTTGAGGTGCGTGTCGGAAAAATAAACCACGAGAATGTGTTTGGTGACAGTTTGCGATTACAACAGGTTATCACCAATGTTATGAGCAATGCGATAAAATACACTCCTAATGGAGGAAATATTATTTTCTCTATTGAGGAAAAACACGATAAATCTAAAAATATAGGATGTTATGAATTTTCTGTTGAAGATAACGGAATAGGAATGACGAAAGAGTTTCAGGAGGTTATTTTTGAGCCGTTTACAAGAGCAGACAATAAGAGAACAACTAAGATACAGGGGACAGGTCTTGGAATGACAATAGTCAGAAACATTGTCAATATGATGAATGGCAATATAAAGATTGAGAGTGAGCCGGGAAAGGGAAGCAAGTTTATAATAACAGTATTTTTGAAACTTCAGGATGAAGAAAGAGAACAGATAGAAGAACTTGTTGACCTTCCTGTACTGGTTGTCGATGATGATGAGATATGTTGTGAAAATGCGATAAATATATTGGACGACATAGGAATTAACGGCGAATGGACAACATCAGGAAGTAAAGCTGTTGAAATGACAAGAAAACGTCATGAATTGGATGAAGATTATTTTGCGGTGATAGTTGACCTTAGAATGCCTGAGATGAACGGAATAGAAACTGCAAGGCAGATAAGGAAGATAGTCGGCAAAGACATCACGATAATTGTACTTACGGCATATGACTATTCATTGGTGGAGGACGAGGCGAGAGAAGCCGGAGTTGATGCATTTATAACAAAACCGCTGTTTCGCTCACGTCTTGTTACAATGCTTAGAAATATAATCAAGGGAAAACCGGGCAGGTCTGCCACAAAATATCTGTCAGGTATTTCAAAATCGGATTATTCAGGTCAGAGAATACTTCTTGTAGAGGACAATGAACTGAATCGAGAGATAGCTAAAGAGATAATAGAAATGACAGGGGCAATAGTAGATACCGCAGAAAACGGCAAAGAAGCGGTAGAGAAAGTCATGGATACGCCTGATGATTATTACAGGCTTGTATTTATGGATATACAGATGCCTGTTATGAACGGATATGAAGCGGCTGCTGCCATAAGAGGACTGGATGATAAAAAGAAAGCATCCATACCTATAGTAGCTATGACGGCAAATGCATTTGCAGAAGACATTATGCTTGCAAAAAATGCCGGAATGAATGAGCATATGGCAAAGCCGCTTGATATAAATAAATTGAACGAAACACTGAGAAAGTGGCTGTGATAAGCTTTTAATCAATACCTACGTCAATGCCGCCTTTTCGCTCAGAAGGCTGGATTATAACAGTGACACCTGTACTACCATGCCATTCAAACTGATAGGACTCTCCGGAAGTCTGCCCTATAAAAGTTTTCCATGAAACATCAGCGGTTACCTGAGGGTCACAGTGACCTTTCCCAATCCAGCATACGACAGCATCGGGATCAATTGAGATTGTACTGCCTGACGACACATTGCTTAAGACTATAGGATTGCCGTCTGCGAGAACCGCAACATATGCGTTTGGACCTTTTGCGGTGAGAGTGGAGGTTGCAAGCCCTTTTTGTGAAAGGATTCCCACACCTATAAAACGAACACTGTAATCGCAATCCTGTGTGAAAGCTAATATATTTTCTGATTCCACAGATACCGTCTCTCCCTCAGCGAGGTGATATACAACTATATGCTGACCGTAATTTGCATAATATGTAACAGAGTCTCCATTTAGATTTACTTTCATCAAAGGTAAGTTTTCTCCGGTGACTCTGCGGACAAGCTGGCCGAATATAGCCTGACCTATATTGTTTTGCGGGCCGAAAAGAACTTTTTCAAAAGTGTAATTTTTAGCACCGGTATTTTCTCCGGCTATAAAAGCACCTGCTTTTGTAAATAAAACATCACTTCCGCTGCATGTGACTTTTAGTGTCAATTCGTTTACTGTTTCAAATTTAAGCATTTTATTCCTCGTTTCCGTGTTGAACTGTTTATTTGTTGAACACTGATTTATTTTTTATAAAGTTGTAAAGACAGACTTAAACTATTTGTACTCCATATAATCCGCAAAGTCCTGCCAAATCTTTAGATACGCCGTTTCCTACGGCATTAAATTTCCAATTTCCATTATGCAGATATACTTCACCAATCATCATAGAGGTGACGTTCTCATAATATTCATCCATTTTAAAACTTACAAGTTCACTGTTGTTTGAATAATTAAGTATTCGCACATAGGCATCTTTAATCATGCTGAAATTTAGTTTCTTTTCGTAAGCTTCGTTTATGGTTAGTACAAAGACGATTTTTTTTACAGATGGTGATAAATTGTTAAGGTCAATGGTTATGCTTTCACGGTCATTTTTTTCAGCCTCATTAAAAATAACGCTGCCATCAGGACTTTTTGTCTGACCGTAAAACACAAACCAGTCATCCCCCGGTACTTTTCCTGTCGAATCAAGCATAAAAGCTGACACATCCACATCACATTCGGTATTAGAAATGTTCCAGCCGAGACAGGCTTTTATTTTTTGGACGGAGCCGCCTGTAAAAAACTGTATTTTCTGTCCTTTCATGGTTGTATGTATTAGCGGCGGGATTGTCATTGTTTTTGTTGTGTTGGTGTTAGTGACTGTGGCTGCATTGTTGAATACAGGAGCGTTACCAATTGTGTTAGTATTATCAGTGTTTATGGTACCTTGATTGGAAGTCTGCCCTGAATCTTTGTTGTCAGACACACCGGCGGTTTGATTTAGATTATGTATTTCTTTTAAATTTAAAGGTGTCTGTACCTTGATATTATTGATTGAAGTTATGGTCTGCTCCGTAAATGGGGCAGATGACTTCATCTGGATATTTGTCATGTTAAACCTCATTTCTGAATTACAAATTTGTAAATAAAATTACTGTTTGGTATATTTTAATATTAAGTGCAATATGTTAAAATGTCAATTATCATAAAAGTAAAAGGAATTAAAGAGGAATATGAATATTACAGTATATCTTGGAGCGAATGAAGGAAATGCTACTTATTTAAAGAAAGAGGTAAAGGAACTTGGAAAATGGATAGGAGAGAGCGGAAATTCTCTTGTTTATGGCGGCTCAAAGTCGGGACTTATGGGAATACTTGCTGACAGTGTGCTTTTGGCAGGCGGAAGAGTTACCGGGGTAGAGCCTGTATTTTTTGTCGAGAGCGAATATCAGCATGAGGGAATACATGAACTTATTGTCACAAAAGATATGCCTGAGCGAAAGGCAAAAATGATTGAACTTGGAGATGCATTTATAGCTTTCCCGGGAGGAACCGGAACTTTAGAAGAAATATCAGAAATAATGTCAATGATTTCTTTAAAACATATGGATGCACCGTGCATATTATATAATCTTCATGGTTATTATGACGGCTTGAAAATGCAGCTTGACACCATGATAAAATATGAATTATCCTCAAAAGATCGTCTTGAGGGTATTTATTTTGCAGACACAATCGATGATATAATCAAAGATTTAGCAAAAATCAAGTTAGTTTCATAAAAATCTCCCTGTGTTTTACAAATATAAATAGTGTGATATTTCACAAAAAAGCAGAAATCATCTTATCACTTAAATATTTTAATGGCAAGAAAAATATATCAGCTGATTATTGGAAAATTTAAAAAAATTATAATTTCGCATGTAGTGATTTTATCGGACATGTGATATAATTACTCAGAAATTGATATATAAAGAGGAAAAATAAATGTTATACATAATGAGACATGGAAAAACGGACTGGAATGTTCTGCATAAGCTTCAGGGAAGAACGGATATTCCTCTGAATGAAGAAGGACGGAATATGGCGAGAAAGGCAGCTGATATATATAAAGATATAAATTTTGATGTATGTTATTGTTCACCGCTTAAAAGAGCAAAAGAAACGGCAGAGATTTTACTTGAGGGACGAAACATTCCTATAATATTTGATGACAGGCTTAAAGAGATGAGTTTCGGAAAATATGAGGGAACAAAGAGCAGTTTTTCGACAGAGAAACAGTATAAGGCAGAGAACAGTCAGGTTAATATATTATTTGAGGCACCTGAAAAATACATTCCTCCTAAAGATGGAGAAAGTTTTGAAGATTTGTATAAAAGGACAGGAGAATTTTTGAAAGAAGAGGTTAAGCCGCAGCTTGAAAATGGAAAAGACATTCTTATAATAGGGCATGGTGCGATGAATTCGAGCATTGTATGTCAGGTGAAGAAAATTGATATTAAACACTTTTGGGAGGCAGGCATAGAAAACTGTAAATTGATGAAGCTGTTATAGGAAAGTGATGAAAGAGAGGGGATAAAGATGCCATTTGATACTGTGGACAAGCTGTTGTTTGATAGTTCGGTGTGTGGGATTATAGAATTTAGGATTTATTCAAAAAATTTGTATGGAATAACAGATATGAATCAGGAGGCTGAAAAGATTACAGGTTATGATATCAATGAGATTCTTTCTTTATCGCATAAAATAGATATTTCAAAAATGATATATGATGAAGATGTCAATATTGTTATAAATGAAATTGCAAGTCTTGTGCTTACAGGTAAATCTGAAAAGATTGAATATAGAATAATATCAAGAAGTGGAGACATCCATTGGATATCCGGCAAATTTATTCTTGTTGAGAATACGGATTTTGTGGAAAGTGCGCCGAGTTGTATCATAAACAGTTTTGTATGTATTGATGACAGGAAAGAAGCAGAGGAGAATTTAAGGCATTCTGCAATAGCATATAATCTTCTAAGAGATTCATACTATCGTATAAGTTATGTTAATTTAAAAAAAGATACGCTGCTCAATCTGAAGCTGGTTGAGGGAGAATACGAGTATGAAAAAAAGTTTAAGGGAAAATTTAGTGATGTTGTAAAGTACTGTGGTAAAAGACTTGTATATGCGGATGACGGGGATACATTTATACAGCTTTTAAGTCCTAATAATTTATTAAAATTATTTAAAGGTAAAAAGGAAATAGTTTCTTTTTCATATCAAAGGCTTGTAGATGGTAAATACATGTGGGTACAATCTGATATTATTCCTTTGGATGATTATACACCGGACAAGCCAAGAGTTGTCTGGTATGTAAAAAACATTACGGAGAAGAAAGCAGAGGAAGCAAAGTACAATCAGATGATTTTACAGAAGAATGTCGAACTTATGAATGTCAATGAGGAATTAAATAAAAGAATTGCTCTGATCAGTTCGTTGAGTGAAATATATATATCATGTTATGACATTAATATGTCAACAGGATATTACAATGAATTAAAAGCGAAGACGTACGTGCATAATATAATTCCTAAGTGCGGTGATGCAGCTGAATCATTGGAATATTTTGTTGATACTTTTGTAAGCTGTGAGTATAGAGAAGAGATGGAGAAATTTATAGATCTGTCTACGCTTGATGAGAGACTTAACGGCGAGCAGATAATAAGCATGGAGTATGCAGGGACTATGATAAGATGGGGAAGAGTTGGTTTTGTACCTGTATACTGTGATGACAACGGAAAACCGGTTGAAGTATTATTTATAAGTCAGGATATATCAAATGAAATAGGCCTTGACAGCAGAATGGCGAGACAGTTTTATGAAGATCTACAGGATAAAAATAAAAATCTTGCAAAGTTAAATAATGAGCTGGAAAAAGAGAAGAGACAATATCATGATGCACTGACTATCAATTCTGAATTTTCGTTCAGTATAGATTTGAATACCGGAATGCTTACAAAAGATATTCAGTCAAGAACAGGCAAAAGTTATGTTGATGAACTTGGAGTGGAACTCCCAATTAATATTAACGAGTTTAACAGGAAATATATTGAAGTTAATTCACTTAAATTTATAGATCCTGAGCGTGAAAAGTTATGGTTTACACCAAGACTTTTAAATGCTTTCGATAACGGCGAAAATAATATTGAAGTTGAATTTTATCTTCCGGCATCAGACAGATATTTAAAGACAAATACACTTATGTCACGGGATGAAGTTACAGGTCATGTAAATGCATTTGTTATTGGAAATGATATTACAGACATAAGAAAAAAAGAAGAGAATGCAAAAAAAGCTTTAATGGAAGCATATGAGGCTGCTAATTTTGCAAATGCGGCAAAAACAGATTTCCTGTCAAACATGAGCCATGATATAAGAACACCGATGAATGCAATTATAGGAATGACAGCTATTGCATTAAATAATCTTGATGATAAAGAAAAAATTGCTTATTCGTTAAAAAGAATATCTTCATCAGGCAGACATCTGCTGGGGCTTATAAATGAAGTGCTTGACATGTCAAAAATTGAGTCAGGCAAAATGAATCTTAACGATGAAGAATTTAAATTGTCTGAGCTTTTTATGGATATTCTTGATATGGTCAGACCGCAGGCAGCAAAGATGCATCATGATTTGCGTGTAAGGCTTCTTGATGTGGAACATGAGGAAGTTATCGGTGACAGAATGAGAATACAGCAGGCATTTGTAAATATTATAGGTAATGCCATAAAATACACGCCTGAGGGTGGAAAGATTGCCATAACGGTTTCTGAGAAGCGTAGCAGAAATCCAAAAGCGTCTTTCTACAAATTTGATTTTAAAGATAACGGCATAGGAATGTCGGAAGAATACATAACACACATATTTGAACCTTTTTCAAGAGCAGAGGATTCGAGGGTGAACAGGATTCAGGGAACAGGGCTTGGAATGCCTATAACAAGAAATATCCTTCGTATGATGAACGGTGATTTGCAAGTCAAGAGTGAACTTGGAAAAGGTTCGGTGTTTACTGCTACAATGCTTTTGAAACTGCAGGATACGGAAACTGTTGATGTTTCTGAACTGCATGGTCTTTCAGTTCTTGTGGTTGATGATGACAGAATTTCATGCGAATCAATGTGTGATATGCTTGACGGAATAGGGATGAAAAGTGAATGGACATCTTCCGGAAGAGAAGCTGTTGAAAAGATTGTAAAAAAACACGAAAAAGAAGATGATTATTTTGCTGTTATTGTCGATTGGCAGATGCCTGAAATGAATGGTGTAGACACTGCAAAGGCGATAAGAAAAAATATAGACGGAAATTTACCGATAATAGTTATGTCGGCTTATGACTGGTCGGATATAGAATATGAGGCAAAGGCAGCAGGGATAAATGCATTCCTGACAAAACCGGTATTCAGACTTAACATTATAAATATGTTTAAACACTTTGTAAACGGAGAATTTGACAATAATATACAGCAGAAAACTATAGTTTCGGAAGTAGACGGATGTGATTTTTCGGGAAAACGTGTGCTTCTTGTTGAGGATAATATGATAAACAGGGAGATTGCAATTGAGATTTTGAAAACGACAAATATAGAAGTTGAAGAAGCTGAAAACGGTAAGATTGCAGTTGAACAGTTTGAAAAAAACGGCGCCGGTTATTATGACATAATACTTATGGATATACAGATGCCTGTCATGAACGGATACGAGGCAACTGAAAAAATAAGGTCGCTTAAACGTGAAGATGCAAAATATGTTCCTATAATTGCAATGACTGCAAATGCTTTTACGGAGGATGTAGTGAATGCCAAAAATGCAGGTATGAATGAGCATATTCCAAAACCGATAGATTTGAATAATTTTATTCGCACGTTAAAGAGGTGGATTGATTTTTCAGAAAAAAATAAATAAAAATTAAATTTTTTGCAACAAAACAAAAAAAGTTCTGTGTATATTTTTGAGAGAATAACATAGTATAACGAAAATTATGTTGTACCGGAATATATCATGGAACTTTTTTTCTGTAAAAATTTGCTTATAAATTAAAAAAAGAAAAAATCTATATGAAAATTTATATGATTGGGAATAAGGGAGAGTTTATGAATACAATAGATGACATACAAATTATAAATCTTTTGTTTGAAAGACAGGAAAGCGGTCTTTTGAAAATGGAAGAAAAATATAAAAAATACTGTTATTCGATTGCAAACAGAATAGTATTTGATAATGAGGATGCCAAGGAGTGCGTAAATGACACATGGCTTAAAACATGGAATTCAATTCCACCGAACAGACCTGAAAATCTGGCAGGTTATCTGGCAAAGATTGTCAGAAATCTTGCGTTGAACTGTTATGAAAGGAAGAATGCAAAAAAGAGAGGGGGCGGTCAGGTGGAAATGTCATTAGACGAACTTTCTGAGTGTGTTGCAGATTCAAACAGAGTTGAAGAAAATATTGAAAAGAAGGAACTGGTTACAATCATTTCAAATTTTTTACAGAACAGGGATGAGAAAAAGAGGACAATTTTTATACAAAGATATTTTTATATGGAAGAATTATGTGATATTGCTGACAGGATGCAGATGAAAGAAAGTTCAGTGCGTTCTGTTTTATCAAGGATGAGAAAAGATTTAAGAAAATATCTTGAAGAGGAGGGGATTGCATTATGAATAGTTCAGTAGACGAAAAAAGAGAATGTGCAAAAAAAATAATGCATGCAATCGGAGAACTGCCGGATGATATGATTTCAAAGGCAAATCCTGAGAATTGGAAAGACGGTGTGTATATAGGAGAAGATAAAGATACGGCAGGAAATGTATGTGACACCGGGCGTAGAAAAATTACAGTCATAAGTGAATGGATTCGGGCAAAAAGAAAACAGGTGGCTTTTGCGGCAACATTATTTCTGTGTGTTATAGTGGCGGGTGTATGGAAAATAAATTCAGTAGATGAGCATATAGAGGATAAGCTGAAAAATGAGCAGCCGGGTCAGATAATCGAGGGTACAGGTGAACCTGACAGTACTTATGATCCTTTGACCGGGGTTACAAAAAAGAAAAAGAGGAACAAAAAAAATAAGGGTGAGAAAGCGGAAAAGAAAGTTCCACAAAATGAGCACAGGAATTATGTTCATAAAAATAACGGTGACAAAAAGAGTGAGGAAAGTGAACCTGACAGTA
>FR887293.1:12394-18544 GCA_000436755.1 Clostridium sp. CAG:253
TGCCGGAAATGAAGGACTTCAATGATGATAATGAAAATCATCCGGACAGGAAAGGAACCGGCACAGATGAGGACGGCGAAAACAGTGATAATACTCAGCCGTCAAAGGATGATACGACAGATACACCACCGCAGGCAGCAGTTTCCGATACTCCGGATGAAAGTGCTACACAGGAGAGTGTGACGGCATATAAACTTGATTCACAGGGGAACAAAATAGCAGTAAACATAACATCAGCAGATGCTTTAAAGATAGCTGATATAATTTACGGCAAAAAATATTCACAGGATGTGGAGACAAGCGGATATGCAGCTGTTTTTAGATATAAGGGAAGTGAATATTATTATGACTCAAAATCAAAGATGCTTGTAACATCAGGAAAAGGTGCCAAGCTGTCTGAAAGTGAAAATGCAGAGCTTAAAAAGATTATCAAACTTGACTAATTGTTATGTTACCATATATAATAAATGATAATTATGAAATTGAAATAGGAGGATTTTTATAATGATTAAGCTTTACGACAACGGCGTATATCTTTTAAACGGTACTGAAATTGTTGAAGATGGCGCTCAGGCTTTAGATGCCGTTTTAGCAAAAACAGGCAGAAAAGTCACAAAAGAAGAGGCAGCTAAGGGTACTATGGCTTATGGTATTCTTGAAGCACACAATACTTCAGGCAATATGGAAAATCTTCAGATTAAATTTGACAAACTTACTTCTCATGATATTACATTTGTAGGTATCATTCAGACAGCTCGTGCGTCAGGTCTTGAAAAGTTTCCTGTACCATATGTTCTTACAAACTGCCACAACAGTCTCTGTGCAGTAGGCGGAACTATAAATGAAGATGATCATATGTTTGGACTCACATGTGCAAAGAAATATGGAGGAATGTATGTACCACCTCATCAGGCTGTTATTCATCAGTTTGCGAGAGAAATGCTTGCAGGTGGCGGAAAGATGCTTCTTGGTTCTGACTCTCATACACGTTACGGTGCACTTGGTACTATGGCTATGGGTGAGGGTGGTCCTGAGCTTGTTAAGCAGCTTTTGAACCGTACATATGATATTCCTATGCCGGGTGTCGTAGCAGTTTATCTTACAGGAAAGCCAAACAAGGGCGTAGGTCCTCAGGATGTGGCTCTTGCGATTATTGGAGCTGTATTTTCAAATGGCTATGTAAACAATAAAGTTATGGAATTCGTAGGTGATGGTGTAGCAAACCTCAGTGCTGATTTCAGAATCGGTATTGATGTTATGACTACAGAGACAACATGTCTCTCATCAATCTGGACAACAGATGACAAGATTAAGGACTTCTATGATATCCATAAGCGTCCACAGGATTTCAAGGAAATCAAGCCGGATGCAGTTGCTTATTATGATGGCATGGTTTATGTTGACCTCAGTAAAATCAAACCTATGATTGCTATGCCGTTCCATCCAAGCAATGTTTATACTATCGACGAGTTAAATGCAAATCTTATGGACATTCTCGATGATGTAGAGAAGAAGGCACTTGTAAGTCTTGACAACAACAAAGTTAAATATACTCTTAAAGATAAAGTTCACAATGGAAAACTTTATGTTGAACAGGGTGTTATCGCAGGATGTGCGGGTGGTGGTTTTGAAAATATTTGTGATGCCGCTGATATTCTCCGTGGCAAATATATTGGTGCAGATGAGTTCTCACTCAGCGTTTATCCTTCAAGCCAGCCTGTATTTATGGAACTTGTTAAGAATGGCAGGATAGCAGACCTTATGGAGACAGGTGCGACAATACGTTCTGCATTCTGTGGCCCTTGTTTTGGTGCAGGAGACGTTCCTCCAAACAACGGTCTTTCAATCAGACATTCAACAAGAAACTTCCCTAACAGAGAAGGTTCTAAAGTTACAAGCGGCCAGATTGCTTCAGTTGCACTTATGGATGCACGTTCTATTGCGGCAACAGCAGCAAATAAGGGCTATCTTACTTCGGCAGAAGATGTGGATGTGGATTTCACTAAGCCTAAATACTTCTTTGACAGCACTATTTATGAAAACAGAGTTTATAATGGTGTAGGAAAGCCTGACCCTGATGTAGAAATCAAATTTGGTCCAAACATCAAGGATTGGCCTGCAATGTCAGCACTTACTGACGATATTGTTATCAAGGTCGTATCAGAAATTCATGATCCTGTAACTACAACAGACGAGCTTATTCCGTCAGGAGAAACTTCATCATTCCGTTCAAATCCTCTTGGCCTTGCAGAGTTTACTCTTTCACGTAAGGATCCTGAGTATGTAGGTCGTGCAAAAGCAGTAGCGAAAGCAGAAAAGGCAAGAGTTGCCGGCGAAGATATTTTTGCAGCATGTCCGGAAGTTGAAGATGTATTTGCAAAGATTAATGCTAAGTTTGATATCAAGCCTGAGAACACACAGATTGGAAGTATGATTTATGCAGTTAAACCAGGTGACGGTTCTGCCCGTGAGCAGGCTGCCTCATGTCAGAAGGTTCTCGGCGGTTTTGCAAATATCGCTAAGGAATATGCAACAAAGAGATACCGTTCAAACCTTATCAACTGGGGAATGCTTCCGTTTATTTATGAAGAGGAGGAGCTTCCATTCAAGAACGGAGATTACATCTTTGTAAAAGACATAAAGAAATCTGTTGAGAATAAGATTGACACTATCAAAGCATATGTTGTCGGAGATGAGATGAAAGAATTTGAACTTCACCTTGGAAAACTTACAGATGCAGAACGTGAGATTATTGTTAAGGGCTGCCTTATCAATTATTATCGCTCACAGATGTAATAAAGAGTAATGAATTTTAATAAGAGTTGATTAGTCTATAAATAATAAACTGCTTCCAAAAGTAGATATTAAAATGTAATATTTATTTTAGGGGGCAGTTTATTTGCGTTGTACTGGTACAACGTTCTGCAAATAACCGGACCAATAACTTGTATGTGGGAGGAAAATGTGAATATTTTAAAAGATAACATAAAAAATAACTTAAAATATGGCAGAGATAAGCTGGGACATGGTTTTATTATAGCGGTTTTAATTGTTTCCATAATGCTGTCCGGCTGCGGTAGCTTAAATGATTATATTGACGGCTACAATAATGCATCATCTGAAGGCAGCAGTTTAAATGATAATGTGGAATTGTCACATAAGTCGTACCAGGACAGTCCGTATCAGGTATTATCAAACAATAAGCCGGAATTTACGAAAAAGCAGAAGCGGAATACAAAAGTGTTTGAGAAATACAGCAGACTTGATAGCCTAGGCAGATGTGGTGTTGCCTTTGCGAACATATGTCAGGAACTTATGCCGGATTCAGAGAGAACAGGCATAGGTATGATAAAACCGAGTGGATGGCAGACTGCAAAATATAACGGAGTTGTTGACGGCAATTATCTTTACAACCGCTGTCACCTTATAGGATTTCAGCTTGCCGGGGAAAATGCAAACGAAAAAAATCTTATTACGGGAACAAGATATATGAATGTAGAGGGTATGCTGCCGTTTGAGGATGAGGTCGCAGCTTACGTCAAAAAAACGGACAATCATGTACTGTACAGAGTAACACCTGTCTTTAAAGGAAAGAATCTTGTGGCAGAAGGGGTGAAAATGGAGGCATATTCGGTAGAGGATAAAGGTAAGGGAGTATGCTTCAATGTTTTTGTGTATAATGTCCAGCCTTATATAACAATTGATTATGCGAACGGAAACAGCAGGCTGTCATCTGATGTAAAGGAAAATGGCGGCAGTACAGACAGCAAAAGTAAAAACGCAAATAAAAATAGAAAGAGTACATCTAAAAGCACTAAATATGTAATAAATACAAATACCGGAAAATTTCATCTGCCATCATGCAGCAGTGTAGCAGATACACTCGCTAAAAACAAAAAAGTTTTTAACGGAAACAGGGAACAGCTTATTTCGGACGGCTATATGCCGTGTAAGAGATGCAATCCATAAATTCGTTTACACTTGCGTAATCCTTGCAAAAAAGATATAATTATAGCTTAGAATGTATAAAAAGGAGAAAGTTTATGGCAGCGGCTTCAAAGAAAAAATCGACTAAAGAAAACGATGAGGTCAAAGATAATGCTAAAAATGCTGAGAGTGTTTTTGAAAGCAATACAAAGAAAGGCGGCAGAACCGGAAGTTCAAATGTGAAAAAGACGGTAAGGCCACAAAGTACAGCTTCTAAAACACTCGATAGAAAAAGGAAAACAGCAGATGTAAATATTACACATCAGCGTAAAATTCAGGATGTGACAGAATACAGGGACAGGCTTGCATTTGAGACAGGTATAACTCTTATTGTTATAGGGATAGTAGCTGTTTTTTTGTATATCAGTTTTTTAGGCCTTGGAGGTATCATAGGCAGAATTTTTGGAGGCCTCTGCTTTGGAATTTTTGGCTGGATAGCATGGTTTGTTCCGGCAGGAATGATGCTTACATATATTTTTACGATTGTAAATAAAGGTGACAGGCGGGTTAAGAGAAAAATGACGGGAATTATCGGTATGTTTCTGTGTTTTGCTGCCATAACAGACCTTATAACTAAAAAAGAAGTCATAACAGAATATTATACGTCAAATCATGTTCTGCACCGTGGTTATTTCGATTGCATGAATCTGACATTGGAAGATGTACTTGAAAGCGGAAAAAGCAGCGGAGGTTTGATTGGAAGATGGATAAGTTCACTGCTTTCAAAAATATGTGGAAATATCGGTGCGTGTATTTTGTTGTTTGCATTGCTTATATTGTGTCTGTTTGTTTTTGAGGGTGTCGAGATTATGGCTGCCTTAAGAAAAAGAAATGCATACAGAGAGGAAATGGAAAGGCTGTACGGAGAGGTTAGGGATGAGATTGGTTACAGTGAGCCGTCATACAATGTTCTTAGAAATAAATCCTCAATAAATCCATTTGGGGATATAAATAAAAAGAACGATGAAGTAGACATAAGAGAAAAATATAGGAGAACATCAGAGGGAGCAGCAAAAAAATCTGACAGACCTGATTATGTTGAGAACATAAGAAACAGTACAGATGGCGTAATGCAGTCTGTTGATTTGAAAATGATGGGAAAATTTTTTGATGAGCAGAAGAAGAAAGCTGAGGCAAAAGAGAAACAGCATAATGAAATGTGCGAAATACACAGTGAAAAACCGGGTGTTCAAAAGAAAAAGACCAAAATACAAAAAGAGACTGAAACTAAAATTGATTTAAATAAGCAAAAGAGTACAAATAATACAGAGAAAAAGGCTGAAAAGGAAATCGAAATAAGAATAGACAGCGATAAAGAGATTGAGAAACCAAAAAAGGAAGTCAGTCTTGACTCTGAGAGCATACCTATTTACAGGGAGGAGATGAACCAAAAATTTGGCAGGAACAGAGGAAGATTATCTTACTCCGGAAATTCAAATTCAAATCTAAATTCAAAACAAAATAATGAGCAGAAGCAGGAGAGCTTTGAGGACAGACCTGTACCTGTATTTGAAGAGGAATATATACCGGAAATAGAGCATTATGACGATAAAAGCGCAAAAGATACTGCGGTAGAAAATAATTCTAATATTGCAGAAAATAGTTCTAATGTAGTAGAACGTTACGATACATATGTAGAAAACATAGCTGCTGCAGAAGAAAATGCATCGGAAACAGTTGAATTTACAGCGCAGACAGAGAAAGTGGATGGAGCAGTTGAATTTGCTGCAGAAGCAGATACAGAGGATGGAATACCCGGATTTGACACAGAAACAGAGATGGCAGGTGAAACAGTCGAAGTGCCTGAAATAAATAAAAATGATGAATTTTTTGCTGATGAAAGTATTAAATATGCCCAAAATACAGAGTTTGAAAATGAGCCTGATAATGTTAGTTCTAATGTAGCCAGTCAGCCGGTCAAGTCAACTGTTGAAACCGTTGGAAATGTCGGTACGGTAAATTCATATAAAAAACCGGAAAACAGCAGCAGGCATGGAAAGTTTGGCGGAGAGGATTATGTCTCAGAATCGAAAGCGTTTAATGCTTTAAATGAAACAAAGGTGGCAGAGCCTGTTATTGAACGTGCACATGTATTTCCTACTGTTGAACTTTTGGGAGAACCTGTTCATAGCAGCGATTCAATCAGTGACAGTGAACTCAGGG
>FR887294.1:0-4228 GCA_000436755.1 Clostridium sp. CAG:253
AAATGTCGTATTTATGCGGCGTGTGGCGTTTCGCAAACGCCTATATGTAAATGAAACACGAAAGGAGTTTTTTATGATTTTTTCTGGCAAAAAAAGAAACCCTCCTAAAAGAGAAGAGTTTCTGAAAAATGCGCTAAAAGAAACACAAAAAAGTTTTGAAAACGCCTATAAAGGACTTGAAAATGTAGATGATCCCGATCTTATTGATTTGTTTATTTATGAGATAAATGCAGCCAATCTAAGATACAAGGTGCTTTTGCGTGATATCAAAAACTCTGAGACAGGTAAAACATAAACCGTCCGGTAATACTTAATCAGACTCTTCCACGCATGGCTTGAAATACCCCATATAAATCAATACCACCGAAACCACATATTCTGTTAGGAACATCAACACCCGTATTTATCGAACCACGGATAAGATATTTCTTAATTGATACTGTATCCATTGTTATATTATTTCCTCTTACTATTCCCCATTCCATCAAAAGTGCTGCTGCCCCGGCTGTTATTGCCGTAGCAGCACTTGAGCCACTCATATATCCGTATCTTGCCTGTGATATATCATTTTTTTCTTTCCTGTCTGATATTATACCTGCCATCGGTCCAAAAATATCTATCCCCGGACTGCAAATATCTGGTTTTACATATCCTGACCGTGTGTATCCACGGCTAGAATCGGCTACTGCACTTGTCGTATACGAATTATAATAGGCATTTGACAAAAGAGCTAAGTTGTTAGCCGGATTACATATTGTAACATCCGGGTCACTTTCAAAAAAAAATGTGTCATTTGAGATAAAATTTCTTATTGGAAGCCACATATCAAAATAACCATCCCCTCTATTATCATTAAATACTCTTATTTTCCATGTTCCCGGTTCAACTGAACTAAATCTTAATCTTACACATTCGTCACCACTCTCATATGCCGTTATCAGATAGTCAATATCAATTATTGTTTTTTCCAAAATAAAACTTATTTTCCGCTGCTCTCCAATCTTTGCAATTGTTTTTCCGCTGTACTCACCACTCGGTGAAATAATTCCTATAGCATAAAGATTTGGTGAATCACCCCACAATTCAATTGTAAATCCCGCATCATTTCCTGTTCTTAACTCAACTTCCACATCGTCTCCCGACCGTAAAAGTCCACTTCTGTAATGATGACCAACATTTGCCTCATTTCCACATGCCGTTACCGCACAGACTCCACTGTAATTTCCTATACTTTCAAGATATTCTCCCAGACATCCCCCTCTTTCATGCCCACCTATATTCGTTCCGATCCCAAAACATATAATAAGCGGTTTCCCAGCCTTTACAGCTTTCTGCCAAAGATACTTTATTCCAAGCATTATATCCTGTTCACCATAAGCGGTTTTATCATTACCAATACGAAAGTATTCTTTCAGACTCTTTTTTGCTTCACGGCATTTTACGACACATATGTCGGCAAGCGGGGCAACACCTGAAAAGTTTCTCTCGTCTATCTTGTTCCCGCATGCAACCCCGGCAAGGAATGTTCCATGACCATTTAAATCTACACTCGGCACTATGTTTTTGGGATTGTCAGACATAAGAGCTTCATCAATATCACTTCTCAAATATTCTGCTCCGAACAAAAATCCATCCGGTATTTTTCCGCTTTTCATATTTTGAGGTGTAATGGTCTGATCCCAGATAGAATATATTCTGCTCGTTCCGTCAGCATCCAAAAAAACGGGGTGACCGTAGTCTATCCCCGCTGGTGTGTGATTTAATATACTTTTTATATTTAATCTTTATTTGCCCTGTCCATAGTATGCATTAGCACCATGTTTACGATAATAATGCTTGTCCTGAAGCTCCTGTGGAGCAGGCTGTATTCTTGGATTTATTGTCTCAGCACGATATGCCATCTTTCCGACTTCCTCAAGAACTACTGCATTGTGGACTGCTTCGTGTGCATCTTTTCCCCATGCAAACGGTCCGTGATTTTTGCAAAGTACGGCAGGAACGGCAACAGGATCAAGATTTCTTGCGTTAAACTCGCTTACGATAAGCTTTCCTGTGTTTTCTTCATATGCATCCTCAATCTCCTCTTTTGTAAGGCAGCGTACACATGGAACCTCACCGTAAATATAATCTGCATGTGTTGTTCCGTAACATGGAATTCCTCTTCCTGCCTGTGCCCAGCTTGTAGCATATGATGAATGAGTATGTACAACTCCTCCGATGTCCTTAAATGCCTTGTAAAGTTCTACATGTGTTGCAGTATCTGATGAAGGGTTGTATTTTCCTTCTACCTTATTTCCGTTAAGGTCAACAAGTACCATATCATCAGGTGTAAGTTTGTCGTAATCAACACCGCTTGGCTTGATTGCAAAAATTCCGCTCTCTCTGTCAATTTCACTTACATTTCCCCATGTAAATGTTACAAGACCGTACTTTGGTAAAAGCATATTTGCCTCATAAACTCTTTTCTTTAATTCCTCTAACATGTTTTTTCCTCCTTCTCAAGTGAAAGTTATTTAAAAATATTATAGAAAAAGCTAAATTTATTTAGATTTTTCTATATTAAAGGTCTGTAACAAGTTTAACTCAAAACTCAGGCAATGTAAAGACTTTCCTTGAAACTTTCGCACCGCATCCCCCGTATCTATAAAACCTACCATTACGCCCTGACCATACATCGATAAATTAGGCTGATTTCTGACTTTTGTAATACCTGCCGATGCAAGGACAGGCTCCGATGACATAAGCCCATAACATGCTGGTATAAAAAAAGCTCCGTTATTCACATTACTGCTGACTTTATTTCCTCTGACGTATGCAATGGCAAACCTCTCTGAGATTATCTGGTAACACCCCTCGCCGTATTTATCTGTGAGAAAATTTTCATCTCCGTAATATTCCACAATATATTCCTGATATTCCTGTGAAACCGCCGCTTCCATACACAATTTATTCATTACAAATATCTCCTCCGCTTATTTATGCTTCTTATAATAAAATGATATGATGCAGGGTCAAAATATCTTTTGACCCTTGCATCATTATATTATTTTATGAAAAATAAAGACCGAAGTGACATCTCACTTCGGTCTGTTGTTTAAAAGTCAAAGAAGTTTTTACCAAAACTTTCTCTTGTATTTTTACGTTTTCTTGAATAGCTTGCACTTTTTCTTCCAGAATTTTTATTCTTATTCGGTGTTGCAGATTTCTTTTCATAATGTTTACTGTGATTTCTTCTCACATTATTTTTAGCTGAGTCTCTTTTGTTTTGTCTAACTTTTTTGGCATGATTTTTTCTGCCTCTTTTGCTCTGATACCCTCCATGTCTTTTTCTGCTTCTTGATGCAACTATTGACTTGCCTGTAAAAGCAAAAATTATAAACATAACCAGAACAATAATAACTAAAAGTATGACAACTGAAAGAACAGGATTATCAAATATGAAACTGATAAGATTGTAAATTCCTCCTGAAATCCCATCTCTGATACCGGTAAATATCTTCCTGAATATTGACGGATTTGCATTTGTCTTTTCGATAGCTTTAATCTCTTTATTTACAACCTTTCTTGATGCCTCATCAAGATGTGTTTTCTTTGTACTGTCATATATTATATTACTTGAACCCACAGTCTTTCCTGCATAAGTATAGGTCACTTTTCCGATAATATTTTTTCCGTTTTTGATTTTTACATTCTTATTGTATACAATCTTTTGTTTAGCCTTTGAAAGCTTAACATTGTTTGGCAGCACTACACTTGATTCGTCTTCAAATCTTACAGGCGAATTTGAGCTATTAAAGAAGCTTCCGTAATTGTTAAACAAATCCTGATTTATCTTTGAATCAACCTCTCCTACATTATATTTCTTGTATTTTCCAAAACAATAATTGAGAAGTTTTATTGTATCTGTATATTGATTAGGCTCACCATATTTCTGGCTTGTCGATTTCATGACAACGCACACAAGCTGCATACCGTCTTTTTCCGCAAAAGTCACAAGCGTATTTCCGGCAGCATTTGTAAATCCTGTCTTTCCGCCTATACAGTATTTGTAACCATACTGTGGATACTCATCCGGATTTATGGCTTCATGATGATTAAGCCATATTCTCTTTGTCTTGTGCTTATTTGTTTTTGCACATGTATATCTCGGTGTATTACAAACTTTTCTGAATACGGAATTTTTAAGTGCAGCCCTTCCAATCATCGCCATATCATATGCCGTTGTATA
>FR887294.1:4289-11421 GCA_000436755.1 Clostridium sp. CAG:253
ATGTGTATCTTTAAGACCAAGCTTTTTTACACGCTTATTCATAA
Source organism: Clostridium sp. CAG:253 (assembly GCA_000436755.1). Taxonomy (GTDB): domain Bacteria; phylum Bacillota; class Clostridia; order Lachnospirales; family Lachnospiraceae; genus Butyribacter. Next base: position 4,334 of record FR887294.1, read on the forward strand.
GATTGACAAAATTCTTTACACTCCCTGAGACATGCTCTGCTGCTGCAAGACAAACTTCATTTGCCGACTCAAGCATAATAGCATAAAGACACTGTTCCATCGACATTTTCTCTCCGGGCTCGGAATATACTGTCGAATCACCTGAACTTATTCCGTATGCAGCCTCTTTCGAGAACTTGACAGTATCACTCGGCAAACTGTTTTCCGCTGCAAGCAGTGCCGTAAGAATCTTAGTAATACTTGCCGGATAGCGTTTTTCATGTATATTCTTTCCATATAATACAGTGCCGGTAGACACTTCCACAACAATCGCCGAACCACTTACAAAACTGCTCTTTGAAGGTCCCTTAGGCCACTCATCTGTCTTAGCTTGTACATTTACTCCTGATACTAAACTGCAGCATAATATTACTATAGCCATAAATGATGATATGATTCTTTTTATTTTCATAAAGCCCCCCGCTTCCTATGTAAATCGCACATCTACCGTGCATAAAACTTCCGTATCTTCATTTTTTAATTATTAATATTCTTTTAAAATCTAAAAAAAGACTAATCTTTTAGTAAGTTTCATTGCATATTTAACAAATATAATATATCATTATACATACCGTCAAAAAAACACTCCCAGTAGGAATCGAACCTACAACTGCCCCTTAGGAGGGGGCTGTTATATCCATTTAACTATGGGAGCACACAAAACATATTTTAGCATACTGTGACTTAGTAGTCAAGAAAAGGAGATAATTTATGTCAGACAATAACAACAATAATAATAATAACAATAATAATAATGATAATATAGAAAATACAAACAATTCAAATAATAACAACGATAATTATGAAGAGGTCTGCTATATATGCCGCCGCCCTGAAAGCAAAGCTGGTAAAATGATACATATTCCAAATAATATATGTATCTGTAATGATTGTATGCAGAAAACTTTTGATTCCATGAACAACATGAATCTTAACGGTACTTTCCCTAATATGCCTTATATGGATATGTTCGGTTTTGGCATGCCGAATATGCCAAGTGGTGACGGAATACCAAATTCCCAGAAAATCAAGAAAAAAAAACCGGCTGAAAAGAAAAAAACTGAAAATGTACAGACAGAAGTGTTTGATATAAAGCATCTTCCTGCTCCACATATTATAAAATCAAAACTTGATGAATATGTTGTCGGTCAGGAATTTGCCAAAAAGGTAATGTCTGTTGCCGTTTACAACCATTATAAAAGAGTTTTATCAGACAATATTGAAGAAGATGACGGCATCGAAATTGAAAAATCAAATATGCTGATGGTTGGCCCTACAGGATGTGGTAAAACTTACCTTGTTAAGACTCTTGCCAAAATTCTTCAGGTTCCTCTTGCAATTACTGATGCAACTTCACTTACAGAAGCCGGATATATAGGTGATGACGTTGAAAGTGTTCTCTCAAAACTTCTCGCAGCTGCCGACAATGATGTTGAGAAAGCAGAACATGGAATTATTTTTATAGACGAAATTGACAAAATTGCAAAGAAAAGAAATACAAACAGCAGAGATGTAAGTGGCGAATCCGTACAGCAGGGAATGCTTAAACTTCTTGAGGGAAGTGATGTTGAAGTTCCTGTCGGTGCAACAAGCAAAAATGCAATGGTACCTCTCACAACAGTAAACACAAGAAATATCCTGTTTATCTGCGGCGGTGCCTTCCCTGAACTCGAAAAAGTTATCAAAAACAGACTCACAAAACAGTCATCTATCGGTTTTGAAGCTGAACTTAAAGACAAATATGATAAAGACGAGAACATACTCGCAAAAGTTACAACCGAAGACCTCAGAGAATTTGGTATGATTCCTGAATTTTTGGGACGTCTTCCTATAGTATTTGCTCTGCAGGCAATGACTGAGGATATGCTTGTACAGATACTTACCCAGCCTAAAAATGCTATCTTAAAACAGTACAAAAAATTACTTGCACTTGATGAGGTTGACCTTAAATTTGATGACGATGCCGTTCATTGCATAGCTAAAAAAGCTCTCGAAAAAAATACCGGTGCAAGAGCACTGCGTGCCATTATCGAAGATTTTATGCTTGACATAATGTATGAAATTCCAAAGGATGATATGATAGGAAGAGTTACTATTACCGAGGATTATATAAACCATAAGGGTTCACCTCTTATAGAAATGCGTGAGAGCGGCGAAGCTAAAATCCTGACACAGAGAGAACTTCCGGAAGCATGATTTTAATCTGTTTATAAATAATATGCCCGATAATGACTATTTTCGACTTTTCAAATCGTTAATATTCGCTATCGGGCTGTTTTATTCACTATTTTTAAATTGTCTGTTGTTTTATCCATTTATCCAATTGTTCATTTAATAATTTAAACGGTGCTTCTCCCATTGCAAGTATAAATTTATGAAACTTTTTTGGTGTAAACTTTTTTCCAAGTTTCTTTTCTGCTTTCTGATACATCTGCTCAATTTCCAAATACCCTATTGTATATTTGAGATAATTAGCCGGTTCTGACACTATGCTGTCATATACCGTTTTGCTCTGTTCCAGATTAAAACCATATGCAGAAAGATACTTTGTGAGCTTAGATAAATCCCAGCCATTATAATTTATTCCTATATCTGCTTTCGCATATATGCACAGAGTAGCTGCCGTATTTTCACTAAGTATCTCTGCTGTTTCTTTGTCAAGCCCGGCATATTTATAACTGTACAGTTCCGCATAAGTCCCCCAGCCCTCTACATAGCCGCCCACATTTACTATACTCCTGAATGGAGCAGGTGATTTTGAATAAAAATAGCAGTTCTGATAGAGATGTCCCGGATAACTCTCATGTGCTATTGTAGTAAATGCTTTACTTAAATCATATTTTTTATTTCCGTTAAGATACACAACATTATTATTATAATTATCTATTGCCGGCGTGAGATAAAATGCCGGACTAAGACTTTCCTCAAGTGAACTGTCAACATATTTAACCTGATAATTTATATCATCGGGCAATGCCGGAAAATCTTCTTTCATTGCCTTTTTTAAATGCTCTATAACTTCTTTGGGTTTTGTATACTTGTATTTAACATTTATGGCATTTTCATAAACTTTTGAATTTTTTGCAATTATTTCCGATATGTTTTTATGTGCATCTTTTAACTTTTTGTCAGTGAGAATTTCCATTTCACTTACACTTCTGTTAGAACCTGTTTTTACTTTTGCAAGATACTCATAATATTTCTTTCCGTTTTTAAATCCGCAAAGACCCCCATTATTTTTTCCCGTGCCTTTAAGAGCATTCAAGCCGTCAATAAGCGTTCTGTATGCCGGAATAACTTTATTTATAACCGCACTTTTATTCTGAGCAATAAATTTATTTTTTTTCTCTGTACTTAACCCTTGCAAAGACGCAAGCCTGTTTTCAAATGTCGTGATAAGATAATTGTTCTCCGTATTTTTTATAAATGCACTGCACTGTTTTACCACAAGCTCTACATTGGAATCACTCATAAACAAACCCTTGCCGGCTTTGTATTTTTCATATTCCATAATATCCTTAAAATAGTCAGGAACAAGATTTAACAGTTTAATATAATTTTCTACATCCTTTATCGAATAAAAATTATATTCAACCAGAAGTACAGGAAGCTGTGCCTGAACCCCTGAAGTTTCACTCAAATATTCATCATACCCCTGATAATCTGAAGATTCCAGATTTATATCAATCATATACTCGGCAAGGTCATACATAAACTGCTGCGATTTCGTCAGCTTATCATAATTAAAACTTCTAAGTGTTGCTTTTGTATTCTCGTATACCGAATATGTACTATGCTGTTCATTCTCATCTGCACTTCCAAAACTGACCTCAATATTATCAAGTCCATAGATTTTTTTATTCTTTAATGTATAATTTAATGTCAACGTGTCATTTGATACGTTATCAATGAAAAGCTGATTTAAAAATGCATCAAAATCCTCCTGCATTTTTTTAACACTTCTCGAATTGTCATAGTTCACGTTTTCCTGCAAAACACTGATTACAGAAAAATAATTTCCTTTTATTGCTCCAAATGCAAACAATCCAAAAAGCACCGCTATTAAAATTTTAGTCAACTTATTTTTCAATTTATTTCACCACCTTTTTTATATATTTACTTTAAATTGCCATATTTTATGTGTAAAATGAATAATTAACAAATATTGCAAAAGTTTAGAAAAACGATTAGATATTTCGTATATCACCCAGCCGAAATAATCGACATTTTTTTACATATAAAGTTAAAATACTTTATTTTTTTGTATATACTTTTCTCTGCAAACATGTTAAGATAAATATATCAAGGGATGCGTTCAGCAATAAAAGCATACTTTTGGTATTACTCGTAACTTTAAACATAATTATGGTTAATGCACTTTAAACCTATAGATATCAGCGCAGAAATGAGGTTATCCATATGCTTGCAGAACAGAATACTTTATCCACGAAATCCGCTAATACATACGAAAATATACTTTTGGGATTTTTTAAGATTTTTAAAAAAGACAAAACACTAAATCCAATCAATTATATTGTTTCAAACTTTGACATCTATGACGAGACTATTCCAGACTATATCCCTTTTTTAATAAACTTTAACCATTCGGAATACCTTTTAAACATTTTGATATGGGATTATGAACAGCTCTGCTAATCAAAATTCCATTTTACTTTTTTAAATGTTTTTATTTAATTTTTTAATGTTTCTATCTGAATTTTTAATATTTTTACTCTGAAATGTTTCTTGAATTTTAATCTGAATAACAGTCCTTATTAACTTTTGCACTTTAAACAGTCATGTAACATATTGTCTGATTTTTCATATAAATATATGGATTAGATATATAAGTATATTCTAATTTATAAAATATATGATTCTGATAACGAAAGGAATTTTATATGAATAATATGAATTTCAGACGACAAACAAATTGTCAGAGCTGTGGAAACTGCCAACAGCAGAATAATGTATCTGACTCTGACCGCTGCTGCAACAAACCTGTCATTGAACCAAGAAATGACAACCAGGGATGTGGTCGCCAGATGGGTTCGCAGTGCAGCAACGGCTGCAACAGGCAGAATGTAAACCCTATTCAAAATAATTGTAACTGTAATAATATGCAGTCTGTAACTAATGAAAATTGTGCAGAAGCAATTTCTCATATTGATATGCATAACATTCCTATAGGAATCGGATATGTTCCATGGCAAAAATGGAGAAAGATAAATGCACTTTGTGACGGTCTTTCACAGGGAACAATTTTCAAAGAATTATCTTTACCTTTCTATGGTTGTATTCCAAATAGTTTTTGCAATAATAAAGGAGGTACAAGATGAACAGAGAAAAGCATAATCTTTTAGCCTATATCACTCAGGTAAGCTTCGCAATGGATGACACGGTTTTATTTCTTGACACTCATCCCTGTGACAAAGAAGCCCTTTGTTATTACGAGCAGCTAAAAAAAGAAAGAAGAGATGCTGTAAGAGAATATACGCAAAAATACGGACCTCTCTCAAAATATGACGTTGAAGATTCCTGCTATTGGGAATGGGTAAAAGACCCATGGCCTTGGGAGTAAAGGAGCACCGTTCTGCTCCGGCAAAATCAAAATAATATATTAAAAATCTTTGCGATTGTCGCAGAAATGAGGAATTTATGTTTAATTATGAGAAGCGATTGCAATATCCCGTTAATATAACAAGATGTGATCCAAAGGCAGCTATGGTAATTATAAGTCAATACGGTGGCCCTGATGGCGAGGCCGGTGCGGCATTACGTTATCTTTCCCAGCGCTACAGCATGGTTGACCGTCGTGTTATGGGAACCCTTACTGATATTGGCACTGAAGAACTTGGACACCTTGAAATCGTTGCAACTATCATCAGACAGCTTACAAAAAATCTTACACCAGAAGAAATCAAAGCCTCCGGATTTGATAAATATTATATTGACCACACACTTGCCATTTGGCCGCAGGCTGCAAGTGGTGAACCTTTTAGTGCAAGCCAGTTCCAGAGCACAGGTGATACAATCACCGACCTTTACGAAGATATGGCGGCGGAACAAAAAGCCCGTTTGACATATGACAATATTCTCCGCATTGTCAAAGACCCGGAAGTCGCTGACCCTATCCGTTTTCTTCGTGAAAGAGAAATCGTTCATTTCCAGAGATTCGGCGAATGTTTAAGACGCACTCAGGAAAATCTTGACTGCCGAAACTTCTATGCTTTTAATCAGCAGATTGATAAGAAGAGCTGTGGAAAATAAAAATGAATAGATTTTGCATATGATATAATGTTGTTAGGCAAAAGGAAATAATAGGCCATGACGGACAGCTAACGAAAACCCCGAAAGTGTACCAGACTTCCGGGGTTTTCTATTCCTATCGTTTTCCAACAAGCTACAATTGTTGCCCCCTCACAAATCCCCTAAAATCAGGCTTTTAAAATATTATAAGTTCTCGAATACAGTTGTCCTGATGGCAAAGCTGGAGCAGCAATATCGGTGTGTTTTTCCCGGCACCCACTATAACTATTGACTTTTTTATCTACGCTCCTATACTGTAAGTAGATTGTCACTGCAACCAGTACAACTACCGCAAAGGCAAAAGCAAAAAATGAGGATTAAAATGAACAAAATATTCAAAAATATAGATAAACTACTGGAAACTGATTTAGCAAAAAACTCAATTAAAGTAATAGATAATTCAGGATATACTATAGAAAAAATAGAACCTGTTGCTATAGAAAGCTGCATGACTCCCGGCACTTTCAGAATAACACCTGTCTCCATAAAAAATGAAAATGAAAGTATAATTTTTAATAATAGAAGAGATAAACTGAAAATTTTGGTGAAGGATTTTGAGGATGGAACAGTTATAGTACAAACAGACGAATTTATACCTCAAATTACAAAAGCAAAAAGTCAGTGTACCAACTGTACCAATTGTGGAAGATGCAGTTGGTAACCAGCCTATGATATTAAGCCTTCCATGCCAAAATAAGTGGAAATTGTTTTAACAGATATTTAAATGGAAAGTAGGCGGT
>FR887294.1:11427-12031 GCA_000436755.1 Clostridium sp. CAG:253
TCCCGCTTTTTTATGTAATATTAGTTGTAATGTGTTTTTTACCGCTAATCATATTATAAATAGGTTAGCAACGCTTTTTATCTGCATTAATTTTAAGTATCGGAGGATTTTTATGCGACTTAGAAATGTAAAAGGTTCTCAGAAAAAAATTCTTGAAAACCTTTATACTATACAAACTGATGGAACAAACGGCGAAGATTATAAAGGTCTTTGGAACAAAAATATTTTCAAAAATGATAATCCTATTCATATTGAAATAGGTATGGGTAAAGGGCAGTTTATTATGGAACTTGCTTCAAACAATCCTGACATAAACTATATCGGTATTGAAAAATATTCAAGTGTTCTTGTCCGTGCTCTTGATAAAAGAGAAAATCTTGAAACAGATAACCTTATGTTTCTTAGAATGGATGCTGAGGATATTGCAGAATATTTTGCCCCTGAAGAAGTTTCAAGAATTTATCTGAATTTTTCAGACCCTTGGCCAAAAGACCGTCACGCTAAAAGACGTCTTACATCCTCACAGTTTCTTGCCAGATATGACAAAATTCTTGCAAAGGATGGACATATTCAATTCAAGACGGATAATCGTCCACTTTTTGAT
>FR887295.1 GCA_000436755.1 Clostridium sp. CAG:253
CGGCGAACTTCGTCCGGGCATAGTGCATAGAATTGACCAGGATACAACCGGTGTAATTGTTGTCTGCAAAAATGATACGGCGCACAGATTTTTGGCTGAACAGCTAAAGGAGCATTCTATTACCAGAACTTATCATGCTATAGTCTGCGGTCATTTAAAGCAGTCTGAAGGTACAATTGAAGGATGTATCGGCAGACATCCGACAGACAGAAAAAAGATGGCTATCAATGTAAAAAACGGAAAACCAGCAATTACTCATTACCGCGTGCTAGATACTTTAAACAATAAGTATACATATATAGAATGTAAACTTGAAACAGGAAGAACCCATCAGATACGAGTTCATATGGCAAGTATTGGGCATCCCATATTAGGTGATTCAGTGTACGGACCATCAAAGTATCCATTTAAACTGACAGGTCAGACATTACATGCAAAAACTTTAGGTTTTATACACCCGACAACCGGAAAATATGTAGAATTTGATGCAAAACTTCCGGATTATTTTGAAGAACTTCTTCGTAAATTGAAAAACAATACTTAAAATTTATGTTAGCAATATTAGCAAGCTAACAGGAGGCGAACAAAAAATGAAAAAAACGAAAGACGATGTAATACGCTTGCATGAAGGCGAACTTAATGTCATGGAATTATTATGGTCAAACAAGGCACTTGCTGCCAAAGATATTGCCAAAATCATTAAGGAATATATTGGCTGGGAAAAAAATACAACATATACTGTAATAAAAAGGCTGATAGACAAAGGAGCCATCGAACGTGAAGACCCGGGGTTCATATGCAGAGCTATAATTAGCAAATCAACCATACAGGAAATCGAAACAAAAGCATTGCTTGATAAAATATATAACGGTTCACTTTCAAACTTTATTGCAACATACCTTGTCAATCAGGAATTTTCGTCAAGTGATATTGCTGAATTAAAAAAGATAACAAATAGGAAACAATGCTAACCTATCTAAGAGGGTAGTGATTTCATCTTTTCGTTAAACCCCAGTTTTCCGAAAAGATAAGGAGGTAAAAACATATGCCAGCATTAAAACAGGTACAGACAGACTCAGATTACCATAAACAGACAGCTCTTAATGATATAAAAAAACTAAACAGCCAGTTAAAAGAATTACCGGGATTTTGTAGAGATTTTTTCAGAGGTATTGAGCAGACAACGACTACTAAAACACGCATTGGTTATGCGTCAGACTTAAGAACTTTTTTCAGATTTCTTTTCAGCACAAATCCTGAGTTTTCAGGTGATAATAATGAAAAAAAAATTGCCGATATTACGTTGAGTGAACTTGAATCATTAAAACCTGTGGATATTGAAGAATATATGGAATACCTTAAATATTATACATATAACGGTAAACAGTATTCAAATGATGAACGTGGAATTCACAGAAAAATTGCTTCACTTAAAAGTTTTTATTTATACTATCAAAAAAGAGAACTCATATCAAATAACCCGACTACCGTTATAGATATGCCTAAATTGCATGATAAAGAGATAATTCGTCTTGATTCCGATGAAGTTGCCGAACTGTTGGAACTTGTTGAGAATGCCGGCGAACATCTCACCGGTAAGAAAAAAGTTTATTATGAAAAAAATAAATTAAGAAATATAGCTATTTTTACACTATTTTTAGGAACAGGAATCCGTGTTTCAGAATGTGTCGGTTTAAATATAGAGGATGTTGATTTTAAAGAAAACCGTATTAAAATCATAAGAAAAGGCGGCAAAGAAGAATATGTATATTTTGGTGAGGATGTTGCTGAGGCACTTGGAAATTATATCGAATTGTCACGCTGTGAAATAGAGCCAAAAGAAGGACATGAGCATGCCCTCTTCTACTCTATTCAGCGCCGCAGGATAACAGTTCGTGCAGTTGAAGAACTTGTAAAAGATTATGCTGCTCAGGTAACTTCTTTTAAACATATAACACCACACAAGCTCCGCAGTACATACGGTACTGCGCTATACCGCCAGACCGGTGATATTTATCTTGTGGCAGATGTCTTGGGACATAATGATGTAAATACAACTAAAAAACATTATGCTGCTATCGATGATGATTTGAAACGAAGTGCGGCAGGTGCTGTAAAATGGGAAAAATAATAAAGACAATACAGCCTGATACATTACACTAGCGTTTTGTAGGATATTTTTTAAATATTTTTTCAACACCATTATACAATGCTTTAGCAGCTTTTTCTCTATAAGCGGCTTTCTTTAAATTAGGATAATCTTTATTTCCGGTTATAAAGCCCAATTCAACTAGAATTGATGGCACCGTATTATATTTGTTTACAACAAAACCAGCCTGACGAACACCTCTATTTTTAGCATTTATTCCGTCTAATATCGAGTTTAACATCATCGAAGCCATTTTTTTACTATATAAGCCTGTACTTGTAACTTTATTATTTTTTGAAGAATAATATACCTCTGTTCCATTTGCCAGTCTGTTTCCAGCACTATTCATATGAAGGCTCATGAACATATCAGCACTATAAGTTTTTGAAAGCTTTGGTCTTGTATATAAATTTATAAATGTATCATCATGTCTGGTCCAATAGGCTTTAACATTAGAATTATTAGCCTCAAAATATTTGCGTGCCCTTGTATAAATAATTTCAAGATTAAGTTTTTTCTCGTACAGATTTTTATAACTGGCTCCCGAATCTTTTCCGCCATGTCCTGCATCAAGAAGTATTATATTTTTATATATCTTTTTTGGTGCGCCGATTTTTACAGTAAAATATCCATCTTCATTTGTGATTTTATATCCTTGTAATTTGGTTGTCGTTACCACTATTCTGGTATTATTTCCATCGGCAGTCTTATTTACATTGATTTTTTGGATAACAGAACTATTATTAATTGGTATATATTTCTTATAAAAGGAAACGTGATTTCCAGGAACTATAATATAAAATTGTTTATTCCAATACCTGTCTGTTGCCGTAATTTTTTTTGCATCTACACCATCCGGAATCAATGCCTTTATACTGAAAGAACCTTTTTCTAATATTACTGAAAATGTGTTTGCCAAGATTTGCTTACTTACAACATATCTTCCGTCAAAGGTTATTTTGAGGTGGGTATTGTTTTCTTCTTCCCATATTTTAATTTCAGTGACCACACCGTTTTCGAATGATTTGTCTATATCACCGAGAAGATTTTTTGTATCGGCATAGATATATTCTATACTGTTATAATCAGTATTCTCCTTTACTTTGTTCTCATCTAAGTCATTGAGTGCTGTAATGTTAACAATATCATTTCCAGATAAATTTTTAGTATAGATTATACTATTTATGGCATTTGAATATTGGTTTTCATATTCGGTCTGCTTAGAATTTTCATATAATTTTATGTTATCAGTAACACTTATTTCTGTTGCGGACGAATCGTATCCATACCCAAGATTTTGAATGACTTTTGAAGCTGGAACATATATCGTCTTTTTTGCGTTATCTTCGGTATTTTTTGCTTTCATAACAGGCAAATCCATACCGACTACGGATGAACCAACACTTAACTCTTTACTCCCAACAACACACGATACACTTGCATTGCCATAGTTATTAGAAATAAATAATGTGCCTTCATTCTCATCATAGCTATATGTACATCCAAGAATGTCCTGAAGAAACTCTTTTACTGGAACCATCCATACATCATCGACACGAATTGCCGGAAAAGTTTCATTGCTATAGGTAACATTATTGTAGACAGCTTTTAATGAACTGTCATTTTCGATGTTTATATAATTTCCATCATTATTCTGCTCAATTGATACAGATGCATTTGCTATTGCAGGTTTTGGCGCAATACTAAGACACATCGCAGTAATTCCTGCAATAAAAAAAGCTTTTGATATTTTTGAAAATTTATTCATACTAACATAATCCTCCGTATAAGATCTTAATCTTTTATTTTGTCACGATAATATGGTATAAATCATATACATATTTAACGCAACAAATAAATGATAACGGAATATAATGTCAAATGTATGATAAAATGCAGCTACTTATCTGCCGTGGATATCTTTTCATTGTAGATGACAACAGGAATTACTATCTGGTTTCCAGCATATATGGTATTTGATTTAAGACCGTTACACCGCTTTATTTCTGTAATAAAGTCATTAAAAGAGCCATCATATCTATCCTCATACTTTTTGGCTATACTCCAAAGGGAATCATTTTTATTTATAGTAATGCAGATATATGAAAGTTTTTTGTCAGTCTGTAATGTACTTACTCCGGAAGATTTGCTGATATGAAAGCAAAACACCGCAAAAACTGATGATAAAAGTATGACAATTAAAATCTTTATGCACAACATTCTTTTTTGTATAAACATATCTTTCATAAACACAATATCCTCCTTTGTACTTAAACATTTGTTCGCTTCATGTGGTAATAATATCATCAGAACAGTTGTTTGTCAATACTTTTTAAGAAAATTTGTTCGGAAAGAATGTTCGTGTTTCGCTCACTATATAATTTATAATGAACGAAGCTGTTCGCATATGCTGCCATTTTAGTTATTAATATAGTTTTTAATATATTCCATTGTTTTTTGAATAATTCTGATATTTTCAATTGTATCATCTGTTTCAAGTGAATGATTTGCAGCAGGTGTTATATATAATTTTAAATTATATTGGGAACATTTATCTTTAATGTTTTCAGTATCAGCCCAGTCATCAGATGTGCCGTGAAAAGCGATACCGTTTTTGGGATTAAATAGAAATGTTTCTGCAAGAGGTGTCATGTAGATATTTCTACACTCTAAATCGTTCTCCTCTGCATACCGTGCAGCTACTGCAGTTCCTATACTTTTGGAAATAAAAATTATATCACTATATTTTGACCAGTCAACTGCAGCTAGGATTGGTTCAGTTTGTGAATATGCCATTTCAAGTGCTTCTTCCATTTTTTCTTTATTGCCCTTGATTCCTGATGCAAGACCATTGTAATTTACTTTTATACACTCAAAACCGGATTCTTTCGCCAGTTTTTGACTGTAATATAAAAGCGGCTTATCGTTGTGATAACCTATGCCCGGAAAAAATACTGCCAATTTTTGAGTCATTTATTAATCTCCTTGTATAATAGTGATGTAGTCAATAAGACTACTTAGTTAACAAGTTTCTATATCAGATAACAGAAGAAGATGTTCCTCCTACTTTTTTCATGTAAAATGTGTGTATCACACATAAAAAATGAGGGCTTATCAAGCAATGACAAGCCCTCTAAAACGCCCTAAATACGGTGTTTTTTAGAATTTACCAGCGTCAGCTGCCTCCTGAACAGAAACAGTGAGTGCCCTATTTAAGCCATTCCTAAGCCAATTGAGTCTTATAGCCGTCTTGTACAAAACATACTACACCAAGCCACACCAAAAGATAGCCACTAATAACGCTACCACTATTCAATGTACTACTATTCTTCAACTGAGCATAGCTTACCATCTCAATATGAAAAAGGCAAGTCTTAATCAAAAGACCTGCCTCACAAAATAAACTCATCTTAAATTAACCTTTATAAACATACCCCGTATACTCCCAAAACATCTTTGGACTTATATAATAATCGTACTGGTTCGAACCTTCCTTCTTAAAAACCGTACCTATTGGTAGAATGCCTGCAATCATACCTTGACGAATAAACTGCTGGTCTTTTCCTATAATCTTTGCTGCCTCTGTAACTGGGATATTCTTCCCATCAAATTCAGACACCTGAAATACTATCTTACTTTCTTCACTCATATTTATAATTCTCCTTAAAAGTATTTCGTTTAAAAACGATACTTAAAATAAAGAGCATCAGAAATAGACTCAAACTTTTACAAAATTCACATACAATTATCAGTACTTAAGCTATTTGTGTTATTTAAAAAGAAAATATTCAGTGATATTGATACCCTATCTAGTTTTAGGAGATACAGATACAAAAATCACCTTTAAATTACAAAAGACCTACAAGGATACCCTAAGTAAGCTGGATAATTGCTACTGGGTTATCGGTATCTTTTTCTGAATCATAATGTCTCCTATAAACCAGCCAAGAAATTCAATGCTGCTTTTTCACCACTCTCTACTGCAATTTCTACTGCTCGTATAGAATTATTCAACTTATCTTTGCTTTCTTGTTTAAGATACTTACACTTAATTAGCATATTTGCTATTTCATTTTGAGTATCAGTACAGATTTTAGGAATATATAAATTATTAACTGTTGGTAAATCAGTATTTTGTCTTACACTTGCTTGTGCAATATTCTTATAAAAATAATATTTTTTTGCCAACTCTTGAATATATAATCCAACAAAATGTGGATTAAACCCTGCATTCTTTTTCAAACGTAATCTTATTGTAAAAGATGCAAATAACCAACCTTCCTGTGTCTCATCTACAACACCGCAGTCTGCAACTGTTCCCATCTGTGAAATAATAATATCACCCTGTTTTGTAAAAAATTTATTCGGTAACGATTCAGTATTAATAATTCTATCTAAATCTTCATTATCCACTTCTGTATTTTTGACATTCATTCCCTTAATGTAAGGAATTCCTGTTCCATCTTCCGTATAAAGACTTGTTGGTACAGTTCCATAATTTATCATTTCACAAATATCACTTGCGAGTACAAAACCATTTTTCTTTACTACATCTTCAAATTCATCATAATATGGCTGATAATACTCTGCATCAAGTCTACCTGTCTTTCCAAATGAATCGCTAAAAGACTTTATGTTATACATCTTATCTTCTGCCTTGAAATCACTCAAACCCAAAATTTCGATTAATTTTTCTTTTGCATTTTCATACATCTCTTTTGACTCACTTACCAACCTATACATTTCTAAAATAAGACCTTTTATTTTATTTTGAAAGTCACTTGAAAATATAGGTACAATAATTTGACTCATATCCTCAAGCAAGTACCCCATTTGGACAGCTCCTCGCTTGAATTTATCAATCTGATTAAATCCATACTTAGTCTTTAAATATACTGCAATGTATTCAGATAGCATATCTGACTTTGGTCGAAGTATTGCTAACTTACAATTACATGTCATTGGATTATCTGTGGATACAAGTGCAACCTCACCAATAGTTCCAACAATGGAGAGTAATACATCTCCTTTTTTTAAATGTGACCTTCTCATATAAGGTAAATTGAAAGTGTCTTTGTCTATACATATTGCGTTAGCATTTTCAATAAAGAAATTGTGGATATCCTGACCTCTATAATAAGGAATTCCCTCATTTTGAAATTTATCACTAATACCCATGTGATTTCCATCTGAAACTGCTACAAAATCCGTTAATGGTTTAGTATTATGTTTTTTCAACTCATTAAGAACCTCAAATGTATATTTTCTATAAAACTCAGCATCAATACGATTTGTACGCTCTAATGCTGATAAAAATATCTCAGTACATTCCAACCCATCCATCAGTTTATCATATCGTGTCTGGTCGAAAGTGGATGGGTCATTTAGAAAAAACTTAGTTTTTCCTTCTTAGCAAATTCAATGAAAGCCTCAGCAATACCATCTTCAGTCAAACCATCATGATTATATAAGTCATGTTTTACAACCAAATGATGGTGTTCATCAAGCATATATGCTCCTTCATCACCTTCAACTACTCTGTATATCTTCTCTCCTGAATTATCCTTACTTGGCTCTTTCATTGTGGCAAAGAAAATTGGATAATCTTCTTTTCTAGGACATAACTTATCATCCCATTTCTGAACGAAAAGAACAGAGGTCTTTGTACCTGTATGTGGTTTGAATACATTTCCATGAAGTCCTACTACTGCAAGAATCCTACATCTTTCTGCAATATAATCACGAATGTATTTATCACTTGCATTACTAAATCTTCCCTGAGGTAAAACAATCGCCATTCTACCCCCATCCTTTAAAAAAGATAAATTACGCTCAATGAATAAAATGTCTCTTCCAACCTTGTTTTGGTATTTACCCTTACTATTTTTACCTAATTCATACTTGGAAATAATCCTACTTTCTTTAATATCACCTGCAAAAGGTGGGTTAGCCATTAAAATATCAAATTTAAAATCTCTATTCTGATTACGTGTTTTTCTTAATGCTCTTAGACCTTTCCAACCATCATGGTAAATATCTTCCCAATCTTCATCTTTTGTGAAGTCATCCCATCTGTCATAGTCAAGAGTATTTAAATGCATTACGTTTGTTCTTCCGTCACCTGCAATTAAATTAAGAGTTCTCGCAACTCTTACAGCCTTTGTATCAAAGTCAATTGCGAAAACGTGTTCACGAACATATTCCTCACACTCTGGTGGCTTCTTCTCAGATGAAAACAGATGACTTTGCTTAATACCAAGTCTGTCTAATATTTGTTTCCATACATGGAACATAGTATGCACTGGAAATCCACAACTACCTGCTGCAGTATCAATCATGTACTCATCTTCTTTAGGATTGAGCATCTTTACGCACATATCAATAACATATCTTGGTGTAAAATACTGTCCCTTCTCACCTTTCTGTGATTTACTCATAAGATATTCGAAAGCATCATCCACAACATCAAGATTAGAATTGAATAATTTTACATCCTGCAAGCTGGCAACACAAACTGCTAAATGTGAAGCTGTCAAAGTAATCTTTTCATCCTCATTGAATACCCCAGACCATTTATGTATAAAATGTCAAGACTGAATGTACAAAAAATAT
>FR887296.1:0-1136 GCA_000436755.1 Clostridium sp. CAG:253
TGTTATCCGGCTTTGATGCTGGGAATACTGTACTTGAAATCTCTGCATTAACTCCTTCAAGTGTAGGCGTAGTCATAATATTTTTTACTATAATATCATCTGAATCATCCTCTTTAATTTCTTTTTCATTAATTTCCGTTTCTTTAATTTCTGTTTTATTATTGACTTTTTCAATATCTGATTCATCAACGGCAGATATTTCATTCATTACGTCTGCCTTTTCTATTACATTATCAATTATATTATCTAAATTACCGTTATCAGTATCATTATTATCTGAATTGTCATCATCGATATTATTCTCATCAGCTATTTCAGTAGTTTGATTTTTTTTAATGCTGTTATCATCTTCTGAAACTTCGTTTGTGTCATCAGAAACCGATGCCTGCTCACCATCATTTGATACACTTGTCCACTTAAACAAAACAGAATTTTCAAGTTCATTATCAAGAGACTCATCTGATTTGTTTTCATTTATATCTTCATTTTCATCTGTGGCTGCACCAATCATATTCGGTATGTCAAATACAGGTGTTTCCGGTGAATAGTCCTCACTCTCAATAAACTCAAGCTGATCCTCAACAATTGCTTTGATATCTCTCTTATAGCTTTCAAATGAAGAAGTAAGTCTTGAAAGTCTCTCATTTAAAATATTAGCTTTATGTTGTGCCTCTACTACATTTTTGTCTATATCAGATTTAGTATTTTTAATCAATTCATCAGCTTCAAGCTTTGCTTTTGAAACAATATCAGATGCCTCTGCTTTTGCAAGACTGACAATATTTGCAGCTTCAGCTTTTGCGGCACTTTTTGTTTCATCAGAAGTTTTTTCTGCAAGCACAAGTGCTTTTTGCAAATTATCTTCAAGATTTTTGTAATATTGTATTCCGTCACTAAGTGAAGTTAATTTTTCTTTTAATTTTTTATTTTCATTATTTAATTCTTCAAAACTTTCAAGGATAGATGCAATAAATTCATCAGTATCTTTTTTATTGTATCCGCCCATCGTTGTTTTTATTGTGCGATTTTTAATATCTGCTGGTGTGAGCATTTTCTTACCTCCTAGACATACTGTTTTACTATTATATGAAATCTTCCTTTTTTGGTTGTCACTTCCGATGTTTCAATCAAAAATT
>FR887296.1:1148-3022 GCA_000436755.1 Clostridium sp. CAG:253
GATGTTTCAATCAAAAATTTGCCAAAACCACGAATTGTAATTATGTCATTGTTTTTTATTTCTTTAGCATTTTCAGTACAGCATCGTCCGTTTATATATACATTGCCGGCTTTTATATATGTAAGGCATTGTGAACGTGATGATTTACATGCCACAGATATAATACTGTCAAGCCTTAACGAAGCTACACTTCCTGAAATTTCTTTGAATTTTTGTTCAATTGAAATTTCAGCATTTGAAATTATTTCCGTTTTTACAGTTGTATGTTTTATCTGTGTTATGGAACTTATAAGTTTTTCTTTATTTGATTTGCAAAATATATATGCTTCATATGCTTTTGAATAAGAATCGACTTCTTTTACAACAATATCTCCTACCTGGTCTCTTTTTATTCCGAGATTCATAACTGCTCCTAAGAAATCACGATGTGTAAGCTTATCACAAAACTTTTTATTAACAGGTGATATTTTTACACATGAAATCGGAAAATCAGATTGTTTTATATCAATATAATACGACTCAGGAAGAAAACAGAGCATTTGATATATTGCTCCGTCATATCCTCCATATATGCATATTTTTTTGTCATATAAATTTTTTGGAATACCTTTGTTTTCCAAAAGCATATATGCAAGTTCTACATTGTTTAATCCCATAAAATCACTGTATATCGGCGCACCTCTATTATATGCAATATCATACATATCCTCAAAGTGGTTATATAATATCTGTTCATCTTTTGATAAATGCATAATAATCCTCGTTTCCAAATCAATAAATTTTCATTATCATTTTACAGACAGATTGTAAATATGATGCTATGATAAGTATAATATATGGACTTATATCTGTCTTTAGAGATTTTAATATTGAGTGCCTTACAATAAATCTTACAGGACATAACAGTGGTTTCATCATATTATCAAGTATATTATTAATGAAACTGCCCAAAGGAATAATTCCTCTGAGCATATATATAACGTCTATTATCATTATGATAATTAAAAGCAGATATAATGAATATACAAGATAATAATTCATTATTAAAACTCCTTGCTAAGTGTAGGTATACTTATACCCTCGTTATTTTCTGCAACATTTTTTATGTAATCGCCTGAAATGTCTATAGTCTTTGGTGAAAATATAAATATATATTTTGAAATCTGACGCATATTTCCCTGAATTGAGAAAATACATCCTGAAACAAAGTCCATAATTCTCTGGGCTTCCTCAACATCTATGCCCTCAAGATTTACAATCACCGGCTGACCGCCGAGTAAAATATTGCATACTTCCTGTGACTCTCCGAAATTTGCCGGTTTAAATATACATACTTCCACATCACTTGCGCTTGTTCTTATAGGTACAACTTTTCCCTGAGAAACTGATTTCAAAGGAGTCTTTTTTGTTGAATATTCAGGTTCATCATCATAGTCATCATTATAATCATTGTATGATGTCCTTGAAAAATTACGGCGTTCCTCTTTTCGCTTTTCTTTTTTCAAACGTTTTTCTTCTTTTCGTAATTCTTTTTCGTCTAAATCACTATCGTAATCATCATTATAGAAATCATCGTAGTCATCATCTTCTCCAAGTTTAAAAAAATCCAAAAAACTGCTTACCTTACCCTTTTCACCCATTAGGTTGTCCTCCTTATATTAAAAGCACTATACTTTTTATTTTATAATAAATCAGATTGAATAATTTCTTTCTCCAAAAATTCCGGTACCCACTCGTACTAATGTAGCACCCTCTTCTACAGCTACTTCATAATCGCCAGTCATTCCCATAGAAAGAATATCCATGTTAACATTATCAATGTTTTTATTACTTATGTCAACCGACAAAGTTTTTAATTCCTTAAAAATATTTCG
>FR887296.1:3033-4971 GCA_000436755.1 Clostridium sp. CAG:253
TTCCTTAAAAATATTTCGATTTTCTTCAGCATTTTCGACATATGGAGCAATTGTCATAAGTCCTTTTATTCTTATGTGTTGTAATTTAGCTATGTCTCTTACAAGCTGTTCAACTTCTTCTGTTTTCAAACCAAATTTTGATTCTTCATGAGCGACATTCACCTCAATAAGTATGTCTGAAATAAGATTTTTTTTTGCACTTTCTTTCTCTATCGCCTCTGCCAGATGAAGTGAATCAACAGAGTGAATAAGAGCTGCACGGCCTACGACATATTTAACTTTGTTGGTTTGCAGGTGACCGATAAAATGCCATTTAATGTCATCTGCAAGGGCATCATGTTTTTCTTTCATCTCCTGAGCTTTATTTTCACCAAAATCTCTTTTTCCTGCTTCATATGCTTCTACAATCATTTCCATAGGCTTTGTTTTACTTACGGCAATAAGTGTAACATTTTCTCTTTTTCTTCCAGCCCTCTCACACGCTGCTGTAATATTATCTTCAACTTTCTGTAAATTTTCCTTTACCATCTCTATATACCTCCATATTCTGAGTATTTATAATCAGATTATTTCATTTTCATTTATTAAATCAGGATTTAAAATTATATGGTCATATATCTGCAATCCATATAATTCATCCTCTGTCACAATGGCATATTCAGAATTTGAATATTTAATATCAACACGTTTAAAATTGCAATAACCGTCATTGCAGCAGTATACACCATTTAACCATGCCGTCCTGCTCAGATTGATAGTCTTGCCGTCAGATTCTTCATTTGCAGTAATTATATCTCCCACTGTAAATGAAGATGCATCAATATAACATTGTTTTTTCTCATCTCTGTAGTAAACCTTTGTTTTCTGAAATGTGAGAGATTCGTTACCATTTTTATCGTATGTTTTTAACATAACTCCAGTACTGCCATCCTCACCGCCGTTAACTATGTACTCACCGGGTACTACAAAAAACTTCTTTTTAATTATGGAAGAAACAGGTACTTTAAGACCGGCTACCTGTTCAAATTCTAATTTTATATCAAGGTATCTGTCATCAATATAATTCAGCATATCTTTTGTGAAACTCAACTTCGCATAATATTTAGAATTTTCCGTAAAAGTTGTTATTTCCGGTGTCATCTGGTTATTGTCTTTTTGTATAACTACGGTAACATTATCTTTTTTATAAAGCTTATCATATTGTTTCTTTGTGATTGGAATGACAACCGACCAGTTATTATTTGTAATCAGCTTATATGCCACATCACCCTTTGAAACCTTTTTTCTTTGTCTGAGCTGTTTCCAGTTATCATTATTATTTTTAAATATTTTCTCATTTATCGTATCAATAGTTGTATTTTCAAGTCCGTCAACACAAAAGGATACTATCCCGGACTTCCCGGCTTTAACCATATTAAGTGATGCCTGATTATTATTTTTTAGGAGTTTATTTGCCTTTTTTAATAACCCTGCCGTTGTCATTTTCAAAAGAGAATTTTCAAGATTGTATCTGAAATGTTCAATTTCATTATAGTCCGACAGTTTAAATCCGGCTCTGTATTCTGATATGGCAGAACGGATAATCTTAGTATCGGATTCAGACAAAGAATAACTGTCAGCTCCAACATTATCAAGTTCCTCATTAAAAAATCCCGAACTGTCAGTTGAATACACTGTCGTATTTACACCTACATATGCACCTTCTGCTACATAATAATTTATATATCCTGATGTATTAGCTCTGACAAGCTTTTCATCCCTTAAAATAATTCCCTTTACCGTATCATCATTTGCAAGTTTATTTTGTGTAACTTCGTATATTGATATATTATCGCTTTGCAAAGACTGCACAAATAACACCAAAATATATATTGCAAATAATATAAGAACTATTCCGGCAAACGGATTTTGATGCTTTTTCATTTTTATAACATTGTC
>FR887296.1:4983-6210 GCA_000436755.1 Clostridium sp. CAG:253
TTGTCATGTTTTCTACTGCCAGCCAAAATATATCCTCCCATTGTTGTTATCAACTCTATACATTATATTAAAATTTAATTGGATTGTCTAGTACAACGAATAATTAATCATTGATTTTTATTGCACCAGCGGAAGTGTCACAGCTCCATCCATATCTGTTCTGAATATTGTTGTATTTATTTTTTTCAGCCTGTTTAAAAGTTCATCATGTGGATGACCGTACCTGTTCTTTTTTCCACATGAAATAACTGATATATCAGGATTTACTCTTTCCAAAAATTCGTCGCTTGTCGAATTTTTACTTCCGTGGTGCGCAACTTTTAAAAGCGTATATGATTTAGGAAACAGATTTCGATGTTGATTTAGTGTCTCAATCACGCTTGTCTCTCCGTCCTTTTCAAGGTCACCTGTAAGTAATATACTGTTTGAATTATTAGTAATGCTAAGAACAGCAGAATATGCATTTACTGAATCACTGTAATAGCCTCTTTCAGGATGAATACATACTATTTTTAAATTCTTATCCTGTATCATATCAAATTTTTTAATATAAGAAACTTTTTTGCAATTTTCTTTTGCAAGCTGTAAAAGTTTTTTATATGTTTCATCTTTTAACGATTCATCAGGCTCTGGAATCATAAAATTATCAATCTGTATTCTGTCAGATTTTTTCTGTTCTAAAATTTCAAGTATTCCTGAAACATGGTCACTGTCGGAATGTGTGACAATACAACAATCTATCCTTGTTATCCCATAATACTTCAAATAGGGTGTTATAATATATTTACCTATATTTTTTTTGCTTGAACTGCCCCCGTCAATCATATATACTCTGCCACTTTCACTTTTCACTATTATGCAGTCACCCTGCCCTATATCAAGAAAACTAATATCAGCATTTTTGTTTCTTACGGGTGTAAGTATAAATACAAGAAGCAATAAAATTTCCAAACAAATAAATATTGTTTTATGCTTTACTTTCCGTGATATATTTACAACATAAGTATACAGTCCGTTTTTTATCGCATAATTTGAAAATAAAAGCATTTCCATTTTATTGAACAGTAAAATAACCGAAATTATAACAAAATAATATATAAATATCTTGCACCTGCCAGGTCTGCCGGTAACTATTATATGAAAAGGAAAATCATTAAACAATGTGCAGGATTTTTCAAATATGTTCAAAATCACATAGACAATTCCTAAGAAAAATTTACCGGCGGG
>FR887297.1:0-1111 GCA_000436755.1 Clostridium sp. CAG:253
GGAGTTGCGACAAGACCACCGTTTCCAACTGTAAATAACTGGTGAACTCTCACCTCATGTCCCTCTGAACCATCATTAAAACGTGTATGATATACAAGATATGTTTTTCCGTCTGTATCAACTACTGCAGAATTATGTCCCTGTGCAACACGTCCCTTATCAAGATAATGCCAGTTGTAATATGACATAAGACGCTCACCTGTAGCAGTATTTCCATATCCGTCACCACCTGCGTTCTTGTTGATAACACTTGTCTCTGTACCGTATCTTGCATCATTTCCTGCTACATCCTTGTATGGACCCGTGATTGCATCTGATGAGAATACACGCATATTATATCCGCCCTTAGCAGTAAGTCCGCCGTATGAAAGGAATAAATAATACTTGTCACCTATTTTCTCTATGTATGATGCCTCACCTGATCTTGAAACACCACCTGCAAGTTTATATCCCATATAAGGGTCTGTTTCATTTTCTTTATAATCGTATTTTGTAGCTGTATCTCTAAGACCTGTCTTAGGGTCAAGCTTGAATATCCAGATACCGCCTGACCATGAACCATAACTCATCCAAAGGTTTCCGTCAGAATCATATGTAACACATGGGTCAATTGCATGTGCGCCGTATCTTGAATTCCATGTTGTATCTGAAGATTTAAATCTTACAAGAGCTGCATCTGCATTATCAGAACCTACTACTGATGCAAAATCTGTATCTGTATATGCATGAACTCCTGATTTAGTAAATCCTGAATATACTACAGTTCCCTGATTTTCCCAGTCACCGTTAAGTGAATCTGATGTAAGAAGCACAATGCTTGAGTTCCATGATTTACCGTTGATACTCATATACATGCACCACTTATTCATCTGTTCATTCCAGATAACATCAGGTGCCCATAAGTTGCCTGACCATCCATAACTGCTGTCACCTTTTGCTGCCCAGTCAAATGCACTCTTAAAAAGAGCCTGGCATTTTGTGTCATCATTTATGTTGTTTGTAAATGTTGTCCAATTCTGCATATCTGTTGACCATGCAAAAGCTCTGTGTGAACCAAATATAAAGTATACTTTCTGTCTTGAACCGTTATCTGTTCCATAAACTTTCTGGC
>FR887297.1:1147-8440 GCA_000436755.1 Clostridium sp. CAG:253
TACTTACTGTCAGTATATCCGATTACAACAGATGGGTCATGGACTGATACATGACTTTTCTTATTGCTTTCACTGAAATAT
Organism: Clostridium sp. CAG:253; assembly: GCA_000436755.1. Lineage (GTDB taxonomy): Bacteria > Bacillota > Clostridia > Lachnospirales > Lachnospiraceae > Butyribacter. The sequence goes on from FR887297.1 coordinate 1,229, forward strand.
TCATTATATTTTGTTGTGACATCTGAAGCTGATATTTCCTGTGGTGTTGTCGGTGTATCATCATCTCTGTCTGTTTTGTCTACAAGTTTAATATTTGAAAGGTCTACCTGCTCTCCTGTAAGATGCATGCTTACTGAATCGTTTAATTCACCAAATGTAACTGTATCTTTCATCTTATATACTTTTGATGAATTTGTGTTGTCTGTTATCGTATATGATATTGTAACTATTTTATCTCTTCTTGACACATCAACTACTACACTTGCATCTTTCATGGATTCTTTAAACTCTTCCCATGTAAAATCTGTATCACCCCAGGTATGTTCTGAACCATCACTTAAATGAGTTCCATAAAACCAGCCATAATTATCTGCTCTGTCTGTTATTCCTCCATTGCTGTCAAAAACTTCTATTATAAAGTTATTCCAATTATCACTTCCCTTTGTTTTGTTTGTGAATGTGTACTGAACATCAAAATTTCCACTTATTGTCTCATCTCCGGTATTAGCCGAAAAACCTGCGTCAATACTTAATTCACTGACAGTATTTGAACCAAATGTACTGCTCTCTGCTGCTTTAGCTGTTGCAGTAAAATCAAGCGACAAATTTGGTGCTGATGTAACTGCAAGAACTGCCGACATTGCTATCGCTGCAATTTTCTTAAACTTAAATTTTGCCATACTTCTCTCCTTCTTTTCCCTTTCCTTGCTTTTTTGTTTAGGCATTTTAAATGCCAGTTTTATACAAAAAGAGGGCGTTGACTACTTTTTGTCAACTCCCCCCTTTAGTTTACACAAATAAGTTTATTTTCTTATTCAATATGCAGTTTTAAATAATTATTTTACTGTTACCTTCAAAGATTTTGTAGCTGCTTTATATTTAGAAGTTTTCTTTGCTGAAAGTTTGATTGTTACTTTTCCTTTCTTAAGACCCTTAACTGTAAGCTTGTTATTCTTTAATGTAACTTTTGCAATCTTTGCATCTTTCTTAGAAAGTTTAGCTGCTGTAACCTTTGCTTTTGAATTTACTGAAACAGTAAGTTTAACGCTCTTCTTAGCTTTTACTGAAACTGCTGAAACAGATTTCTTTCCGTTCTTAACAACGATTGCAGCCTTTTTAGCACTTGGTTTCTTTGTAGGTGCCGGTGTTTCTGTAGGCTCTGTTGTCGGTGCTGCTGTAGGCTCTGTTGTTGGTTCCTGTGTTGGTGCTACTGTAGGCTCTTCTGATGGTGCCTCTGTTGGAGCTGTTGTTGGTTCTTCTGTAACTGCAGGTGCTGTAGAAATTGCTGGTGAAGTAGCAGGCTCTGCCGGTACCTCAGTAGGTGCTACTGTAGGCTCTGCTTCTGCTTTTAACTCTGCTTTTATATCAGATAAATCTACCTTTTCGCCTGTAAGATGAACATATACTGTTTCAGGCAAGTTTGCCATTGCACATGTGCATACAAAATTGTATTTTTTACTGCTATCTGCATTTCCTGTAATATCATTTGCAACAGTCACAGTATTTCCTTCTCTTTTTACTGTAACTTTTACAGATGCATCTTTCATTACCTCTCTAAAATCATCCCATGATTCAGCACCGTCACCCCATGACATTACTGAACCATCTGTGTTCCAATCATTTGCTAACCAGCCATAATTATCTGCTCTTGTTGATATAAAGCCACCAACACCATTATGAACTTCAACACCATAGTTGAACCAATTTGTACTTGCATCCTGTGTTTTATTGGTAAAAGTATAAACCAGTTCAAAATCGCCTGTCATAGCTTCATCACCACTGTTAGCTGTTCCATATCCACCTGTAATACTAACATTCTTTACTGTTGCATCTCCTACTGCCGCCTCTGCTACAACTACATTGTTGTAAACTGCTGGTGCAGATGTCATTCCTACTACTGCTGCCATTGCCAAAGCTAAAAATTTCTTATTTCTCATTTGACTTCTCCTCCCGAAAATCTCATTTAATCTTTCTTTTCAAATATCTTAACTGAATCCAAATATTCAGCAATTTCACCTAATAGCTTTCATTTATAAACAGTTAAAATATTTTACATTTTTAAATATGCTTTAATAATAGCACATTTTAGCTATTTACGTCAATATACTTTTATTAAAGCTATATTTTTTGTTGATTTTATACAATTTTTTATTTTTTAGATTTTTACATATTTTTCTAAACTATTTTAATACAATATTGTATTCCCTCAATAATTACAGCATTTTTACCATAATTATTCCATCACTTACCAATCTTGCAAAAGTATGTTTATTTTTATGATTTTTGGTAATTTTTCACAAAAATGTGCTAGCACATTTTTATTATAAACGTTTTTTCCTGCATGCAATTTTATGCAAAAAAACGACCACTTTTTATTTTGACCGAACGTCATGGAAGTGGCTATTATACGACAAATGGTCGGCTCCCAGCCTCCAACGCCATTTGCTGTATAATAATCCATCTTCCATGACTGTATATATAAAAGCAAAAAGAAAAGCACCCTTTATCAACCATAATGGTGTATAATGTAAGTGTTCAAACCACATTAAAAAGGAGTGCTTTTCTCTGAAAATAATAACACAAATTTCCATGTTTGACGATACCCAAAATGAAAATCTTGGAGATTTAGAAAGATTACAAAAAGTTTTTGACAATCTTCCTGATGAAAAATTAATACGAAGATTAAAAGAAAAACGAGGAAAAGGCAGAAATGAATGGTCTGTAGAAGCTATGTAGAATTCTTTTATAGCAAGCTTTATATTTGACCATGACTCTATTGCAAGTCTTTTAAGAGAATTAAACAGAAACAGCCAGCTCCGCATAATCTGCGGATTTCAACCACACATATACTCTGTACTGACAGATAAAAAAGATGAGTATGGAAAAAGGATAAGTGAAAGTCGATATAAACTGGCTCCAACAGCAAGTGCATATACAAACTTTTTGAATAATTTAAAGGAATGTGAGCAGGAATCAAGAGAAATGTTTGATACACTTGTAAAATATATGTATGAAAACCTTAACGATTTCGGTGAGATTATGGCAGCGGATGGAAAAGCCATACAAAGTTATGCAGGAAAAATTTCAAAGAAAAACAGCGGCAACAAAGGAGAGAGGGATGCTGACTGGTGCAGAAAAGAATACACAATAACAAAACCTAACGGTGAAAAAGTGGTAAAAACAAAGAAATGGTTTGGATTTCGTCTGCATCTTTTATCAGATGCAACATATGAACTGCCGGTTGATTATGAAGTGACAAAAGCATCGAACAGTGAACTTAAAGAAACAGAAAAACTGTTAGATAACATAAAAGAAAAAAATCCTAAAAAGTTGGAAAAGTGTATTACATAACAGACGGTGGTGAGAAAATATAATTAGTATATAAGGGGTATGATAAAAGCAGGGACAGTCATAGATATGTTTTTCATCCGAAATATCATAATAAAAGAATATTCAGAATACCATTGAAAACGGATACACGTATATTTACAAAAGTAGCAGGAAATTCAAAGAAATGGAGAAGATTATATAAAAAAAGAACAAGTATTGAAAGAGTAAACGGACGGATAGACCGTGCTTTTCAATTTGAAAAGCATACGATAAGAGGATTAAAAAAAATGAAAATGTTTCTTACAGTTACCTTTATAATACAGCTTGCATTAGCTAAGGCAAAAATAGAATCAGGAATAACAAATGGACTGGCAATGTATACTGCATAAAAATATGTAAACAGCAGAGATTAATATAAACTTTTCAGCGAATGGCGTTAGAATGTCAGTCAGTACTTAGTGTGCGTTTTTTTGCACACTTATGTACTGCTACTGATATTCTCCGAGGCGAGAGCCGTCCATGAGTCGGAAAGTTTATATCAATCTCTGCGTTAAAGTGCCACAGCGAAAATAATTCTCAAAAAGGGCACTTGATTTCTCAAGTACCCCATTGTATAATCTAATTAGAAAGGTAATCGGATGTAATATCCGATTTTGCCCTCAGTAAGATACAAACATAAAAATAGCATCTAACTTTGGTCGGTTGGGATGCTATTTCTTTTTATTATTATGATTGTCTATGTAAGACAGTGCCGCAAAAATCACCAACACAAGAGTAAGAACTTCAAGCGTATTCATAGGGCATCACCCTCCTTTGTAGACTAGAGGGCATCACATAAACGGAAAATCACATCCATCATTCTTCTAAATTATACAATGTCAGTATAACATAACACAACCAGAGATACAAATAAAAATAAGCTACGTAGCAACGACTGACAGCTTACTGGCAACTTTATGAATTTAAGAAATAAAACGCTAAGCTGTTATTATTTTTAAGTTTACTTTCATAAACGTTTTTTCCTGCATGCAATCTTGCAAAAAACAACTGCTACCAGTGTACTCACCCCCGTTGCTATAAGTCCCGGAACGACTATCCCCACCGGATTTACACTGCCATACTGACTTCTATACGCTATTATGTTTACCGGTATCAACTGAAGCGATGATATATTTATTACAAGGAATGTGCACATTTCATTACTTGCTCTTAATTTCACTTTTGATATATCAACATTTTTTTCCACAAGGCGTGCACGTTCTATCTTTGCCATCTCCTTTATTGCTTTCAGTCCCATAGGTGTCGCTGCCCAGCCAAGACCAAGTATATTTGCAACCATATTTGCCGTTATATATTCATTTACCACATGCTTCTCATCAATTTCAGGAAATAAAAAACGTACCATCGGAGACAATAATTTTGTCATTTTATCCATAAGTCCGGACTGCCTTGCGACCTCCATTATTCCGCACCACATAGCCATAACGCCAAGCATTGTTATCGCAAGTGAAACGGCTTCCCCCGAACTGTCAATAATAGAATCTGACAAAGCTTTCGCCTGACCACATGCCACACCATACGATAATCCCCCAAGTATCATAAATGCCCATATATAATTAAGCATCTGCACCTCCGCCAAAAATTACACGTTAAATAATATTCATCACTCACCCAAATATACCATGTATTACTTTATATGCACCGGCTCTTTTTTTGCAAAAGCAAATCTAAACGCAAAAAATCAGCATACCCCAAACTCATGCTGATTTTTTGTTGTTTTTCATATTTTGGTATTTTGAAACGATTATTTTTACCCTATCAATACTTTTTTCCCTTCAAATGCAAATCCATAATGTTTTATCCTGTCTTTCTCTATCCCCAATTGTATGATTTCATCATCATATCTCTTTTCTTCTATCTGCCTGTGAGCCGCTTTCACCGTATCTTTAAGCTGTTTTTCATCCTCACTGTCATATACCTTAAATTCAATAACAATTGCCGGTAATTTTTTATTTTTTATATCCTTTGGCACCATCATTATATCATATCTTCCAAATCCACTTTCCCTATTTGATTTTATGATATAATTTTCTCTTTCTCCTACCATAATTCCTAATACAAAACCATGGTAAAAACGCTCAGGTTCAATATATTCCGATGGTTTATTTCCAACATCAAAATAACTAAACGTCGCAAGTGCTATTTTATTCATAAAATAATTCATAGCTTTTATATCACCTTTTATCAAGGCAATAACAAATTCATCTGATGTGTTACGTATTGTTTTAAACCATCCACTTATCAATTTTTGAAACATTATTCTTACTTCCAAATTTGTAAGACTAAGTTCATATTTTCCACTGATTTCACAGTTATCTGCATTTTCAACTTTTAAATATCCACTTGCAAGAAACAAACTCCATATTGCATTTTCATCATAATCAAGCTGATTAAATACTATCTGCTCATCAATGTCAACTGTTATGCTTTCTCCATTTAAAAGCTTTTCCATTGACTTTTTAACTTCCGGCGAAGCACTTTGTATCAATTTCCCTGCAAGCTCATTTGAACTCGTATCGACCCAGTATGTTTTCAATTTTCTTTCATCAATAAAGTTTGTTATAGACCAAGGATTATATATATCTTTACTTTTGCCAAATGAAAATCCATCATACCATTGTTTTACATCTTCCTTTCTATCCGAAATTCCAACTTCATCCAATGCCTTAAAAACTTCATCCTCTGTAAATCCAAAACACGTTTCGTACATATTGCTTGTTGTCGATACTATCCTCAAATTGTTCAAATCCGAAAACATGCTTTCTTTAGATATTCTGGTAATACCTGTCATTATTGCTCTGTCCAGATACGGGTTAGTCTTAAATGTTGCATTAAAGAAAACACGCATAAAACCTACCATTTCATCCCAATATCCTCCCAAATATGCTTCCTGAAGAGGTGTATCGTATTCGTCTAAAAAAATGAGTACTTTTTTTCCATAATATCTTTCTAATAAAAATGACAAATTTTTTATCGCTCTGCAAATTACATCTTCAGAAATTTCTTTATTTATATTTGTATTGTTTGAATACGCATCTAACGCCTTAAACACACCCTTTTCGGCATCTGTTATTTCATCTGTTTCAATTAAATATGAATGTGTTCTATATACATCACTTATAACAGATATAATGCTATTTTTTGCATTTTTAAAATTATCGTCTTTTACATCAGCAAAACTTAAATTTATAACCGGATAAGTTCCCTGCAATTTTCTGTACTTCTCATCTGTCCATATTTCAAACTTTTCAAACAAATCTGCCCGATTCATATATTTATTTGAAAAAAAACAATTCAGCATACTCATATTTAATGTTTTTCCAAATCTTCTTGGTCTGGTAATAAGTGTAACATCGTCCTGAGACTCCCACCATTGTTTTATAAAATACGTTTTATCGACGTAAAAGCAATCGGACATTATCAACGACTCATAATTTTGTTTTCCAATTCCCACGGTATGCATAAATATCCTCTCTCCCTCAAAAATGACAGGCATACTGTATCAATATAACATTAACTTCCACACCAAAATATTAACAATACATTGATACATTACTCAGCCCATATTAAACCCATATTTTTATAAACATTTTAACATACCTGCATATGAATTACCATAAACAATTATTTTTTCTTCATCCTATGAGGGCAGACCATAAAACAGCGTCCGCAGCTTATACACTCCCCTTCCCTCATACCTGCTTCGTCATATTTAAGATGAACCGGGCACTTGTTTGTACATGCCTTACATCCATTAAAACACTTTTCTTCTTTTTTCTTTACACTGAACAAAAAGTTTTTAGGCAGAAGTGAAAATACTGC
>FR887297.1:8460-48702 GCA_000436755.1 Clostridium sp. CAG:253
TGAAAATACTGCTCCAAGCGGACATATAAACTGGCAGAAAAATCTTTCCTTTAGCATCATTCCTATTATTATAAAAACAAGCAATACACTTCCTGCAATATATGTACCTATTTTGAAGTTACACTGTGTTATAAGTGAAAACACTGTCCACGGACTATATTTTGCAACATACTCTCCATTTTCGCTAAAGCAAAGCAGAACTATAAACAACAGCACGACATATTTGAATTTTTGCAAGTTAATCTGTGCTTTTTCAGAAATTTTCGGGAATTTCACACTGATTTTTTTCTGAATAAATTCTGAGAGCATATAAAACCAGTCTCCGATTGCTCCGAATGAACACATGAAACCGCAGAATATTCTTCCGAATATTATCGTAAGCAGACACAAAACAATAAGCTTTATCAGAAAGTCAGACATTTTTAACGGTTGTCCTTTTCCCATAAGCGATACAACTTCTTTTATCCCTGCAAAAGCCTGAGAAAAAAGTGATGGCATAAATACAAAAAATCCTATTTGTATCAGTGTTCTTACTATTTGCAAACGCTTTAATTTAGTTTTTATATTTACCATTTATCTATTGTTCCTTTCCGTTTACGAGTGCATCCTTCATCGCTGCTATTATTCCGTTTGATGATAATGTAGCACCCGATACCGTATCTACATCTGTTGACTGCCGCTTTACAGCATCGTCAAGTATTTTTTTTGCCGATTCAAGATAATCTTTTGTCTCGTTTTTTGCCGATATTATTTCTGCTTTTTGAAGTCTCTCATTCTTTACCGTAAGGCGGACAGTTATCTTTCCGCCAAATCCGTCACCACTGCCTTCATATACACCATCATCTGCAAAATGTGACTGTGCCGCCCTCCCTGCATCTGCCATATTTTTTTGAAGTTTTCCTGCCTGTGTGCAGTATACATATACAATTCCTATAATGAGTATCAGATTTATACTCTTTGTAACAAATATCTTCAATTATTCCAAACCTCTTTTCTTAGCCTCGTTCCATGCCTTTGAAAACAATTCTATAAGTGCATTTGATGTGCATGTTGCTCCCGATACGCCATCCAGTTCATCATTCTGTTTTGCATTTATCTGCGAAATAATTCCCGGCTTTGTTTTTGTTCCGTTTACTGCCTTATTGTAATAAAATCTGTTTGTCTCATCAGATAATGTTACATTGTCAAAACCACAAAAACGATTATCATTAAATATAACATCCGCTGTAAGCGTATACTCTTCAAAGTCATTTGATTCATCAGGATATACCGTAACCGTTTCTTTATATGTACCCGGATTTAACGGCACAAGACTTGGTTCAGGTGTCGGTTCAACGCTCTGGCTTGGCCAATGAGCCTGTGTCGGCGTCGGATAAGCAGTATTTTCAGGCGAACCTGTTTCATCAGGTTTTGATGTCGGTGCTGCACTCTGGCTTGGCTTTGGTGTATTTTTCACTCCCGCTTTTTTCGCCGCTTTCTCTAATGCTTTAACATAAAGTTCGACTATTGTTTTGGAAGAGCATGTTGCCCCTGACACCGCACTTATACCATCCACCGATTGTTTTTGTATTATCTGGGTCACCATTCCTTTTGCTTTATCATTTCCTTTTGCAGCTTTCATATAATAATTTTTATTACTTTCCGCTGTTGATGAAAAATCAGATATAGCAGTACATTTTCCATTCTTGAAAGTAAACAAAGCACTAAGTGTATATTTTTCAAAATCTTCATCTTCATCCGGCTCACATACAGCACTCACCTTATATTTTCCATCAGCTATAGCGCCACTTGGAACTTTTACAGGTTTTGGAACTTTTACTGCCGTCGGTTTCTTTGAAGGTACAGGTGTCGGTTTTGCCGTAGCTTTTAATTTCTTACCTTCAGATTTTGCAACAGCTTTATTACGCGCGTCAAGATAAGCACTTATAATCGCATTTGATGAATACGTTGCTCCTGACACACTATCTACATCAGATACAGTTCCGTTATCCGCTGCCCCTCCTATTATCCTTTTTACCATTTCACGCCATGCCCTGGACATATATGCATCATTTGAATTGTCACTGTTATTAAGCATTTTCATTCCATAAAGTGCTACCGGCTTTCCATCTTTAAACTTTGCCTTAATGCTTACAGTATAACCGAACTTCTCACATACACTACTGCCATCAAACACACCATCTGCGGGTTTTCCACTCTTTGCCTTTGTTTTTTTCACTGTCGTGACAGTTTTCTTTACCGTACTTTCTGAAACGGTTTTCTTTGTCTTTGCACTCCTATCGCCTGCACTTTCAGTATTATCTTCACTATTTTTGCTTTCTTCCACGCTGTTGTTTGCGCTATTATTATACGCACTGTTTTTTATTGCACTACCGCTTCCAATATAAAAACCACCGACAGAAAATGCCGCAATAATAACAGACGGCAAAACAAAAACAGCCGGTTTAAACTGTTCTATATACGCACTAAATTTCTCTTTAATTTTTTCAGTCATCCTGCGACCTCCAATCTATTCGCCTCAATTATTTGTTATATTTTTGCAGCTTGCTCAACCTTAATTTGTTTCGCACTCATCCTACAACACTATATTTAAAATCAGACGAAAAAACATCCTCTATTCCATCTGTAATTGTCACTGTCCCATCATTTTCAAGCCATACCACATCAAATTTATCTTTATTTTTCTGCCAATATTTTATTCCCTTTTGTTTACCCATTATAAACAAAGATGTAGAAAGTCCATCGGCAAGCGTTCCGTCACTACTTATTATTGATACACTTATAAGTCCGCTGTCTGCCGGTTTTCCGGTTTTTGGATTTAAAATATGGTGATACCTCTTTCCGTTCTTTTCAAAATATCTCTCATATCCTCCCGATGTAATAACTGCTTTGTCAGTAATGTCAAGTACTCCCAGATAATCTCCATCAAGCGGTGATGTCTCCGGATTTTCAACAGCTACTCTCCATTTTTTATTTTCAGATTTGTAACCATAAGTCTGAACATTTCCTCCAAGAGAAACAATTCCACCTGAAAGTCCATATTTCTTAAATATCTGCATAAGCCTTGCTGATGTATAACCCTTAGCTATCCCGCCTAAATCTATTTCATAATTTTGCGGCAATACTACCTGTCTTGTATTTGCATCATATTCAATCTTTGAAACATCAATATACTTTAAAAGTTTTTTTATTGTTTTGTCATCAGGAATATTATATTTTTCGTTTGTAAATCCCCACTCCTTCATAAGCGGATAAACGGCTATATTAAATGCTCCTGCTGTGCTCTTATACAATTCACATGACTTTTCAACAAGAGAAAATGTCTCTTCCGATAATATCTCACTTCCGCTTTCATTCAAAATCGCAATTTCACTCTCATTGTTTCCCGTGCTAAAAAGCTTATCAAGTCTGTTTATCTCATCCACTGCTGCCTGAGCTGCTTCATCTGCCTTGTCACCATATGTCTTGATTGTCATATATGTATCCATCGCAAAAATTTCTTTTTGAGCCTCTAAAGTCTCACTCTTTTCATTTTTTTGTTTTGTCTCACTGACTTTATTTCCGCTGTTCCGGCACCCTGTAAGAAGTGCCGCACACAAAATAAGACATAATATTTTCTTAATCATCTATACCCTCGTTTCAAAATTTATTCTATAACGCACAAAACGGAAGGTTGATACAACCTTCCCTTTTGCGCATTATTAATATCCCAAAACAATCTCTTCTACAAATTATTTTACTTTAACTGTCTTTGCTGCTGACCAGCCGCTGTTAAGTTTTTTATCTGAAGCTACTGCCTTAACTCTCACATAATACTTTTTGCCGGACTTTAACTTTTTAACTGTTAATGTCGTCTTTGTAACATTCTTGACTGTTGCTTTTTTAAAATTCTTTGTAAGAGAATACTGAACCTGATATCCTTTAGCACCGCTTACTTTTTTCCATGTAATAGTAAACGATTTCTTCTTTGCCGTCACTTTTACTGATGCAGGGGCATTCAATGCCTTTTCTACTTTTACAAGTGCTTTGATTGCTTCATCAAGATGATTATACGCTTCATCTACCATTGACTGATAATGATTTGGCTTTGCAAGTTCTTCCTCAGCCTCTTCAAGTTCTCCGACAAAATCTTTCCAGCTTGCTGCAGTGTAGTCAGCCTCTTTTAATCCTTTGGCATCCTGTACAAGTCCGCTTAATTGGGTTATATCTGCATTTTCAGTTATATTTACCATGTCAACTATATTGTCTTTTGTTACCTCAAAGTTTACTGTCTCATCCTCATATCCGAGAGCATATACCGTAAGGCTCCAGTAACCTGTTCCATCTGTTCCTCCCGGAAGTGCAGCTCTGTATGAATCAGTAAGACCAAGCTGAATACCCATTGATTTATGCATCCAGTTATCTGCTGCAAACTTAGTTCCAAAGTTTGCAAGTGCAGTCTTGCGCTCTGAATCGTTTCCATAGTATGTCCACTTTACAGCCTGCATTTTTGCACCGAGAGCACCATAACCCTCTCCCTTTGATGCATCTGCATTATCTGCATTGTTTATATCTACGCGAAGGAACTCTCCATAACTTCCGTTTGCTTCTTTAACCTCAACTTTAAGTTTAGATGCCTTAGCAAGTGTCTGCTCCTTGATACCTGAATCTGTTCCTGTCTTTCTGGCACTAAACTTAAATGTACCGTCTTTTTCCTCTGTTGCGGTTTTAAGACCATTTGTATCTGCTGTTACATTAGCCTTTAAATCATATGCCGAAAGATTCATCTCACTGTATCCTCCAACAAGTTCACCGTCATTTTCAACAACTTTGTAAGTTTTCTTAAAATCGTCAAGTTCTGATGTTTTTACTGCAACAGGCACATATTTAAGTCCGGTAACTTTATATTCCTTTAATTTAGTCTGTGTACCGTCTGCTTTTGTGATAGTTCCCTTTGCATATGCTACATCTGTTCCATCTGTAAGATAAAGTGTCTTTCCATCAGCTGACCAATGAGATACATCAAACTCACTTCCGTCCTCACCGTAAATCACTGCATCACACTGATAACTTCCTCTATGAAGTCCATGATTTGTAGTAGCTCTCGAAACTGCATCAAAAGCACCCTTATCCATCTCTCCCCTTGCATCAGCCTCAGTATTAGAATCTGTCATAGCCTTGTCACTCTGCAGATAAATATTCTCTGCAGCCCAATACTGATCCCAAGTAAGTCCGGCATAAAGATATGTATAATCATCTGCTGCCTTTACTATTGAAATATCTGCTACAGGTCCCAATGTTACAAGAAGCGCTGTTGATAACGCTGCTGCCACACTTTTTTTAATAAGTTTTCGCATTGCTGTCTCCTATCATGTGTATAGTTTTAATATTATTTGTCTCGGTCGCATAGCTTCTTAGTTACCTTTTTCTAAGTCTGGTAAGTCATGTCTCACTCGAACATCAATTATTATATTTCGCATATAGTATGAAGTCAAACACTTTTTCCTTATTGGATAAAACTTATCAAAAAGTATTGTAAACAAAATAGAGAGCCGGTAAAACCGACTCTCCATTTTGGATAATAAATGAGAAAATTTATGTTACAAATATAAACTTATAACCTATTTAACTTTTACAGTCTTTGTTACTGTCTTGTAACCTGACTTTGTAACCTTTACAGTAATCTTTGTGTTCTTCTTAAGTGCTGAAGAAACCTTTAATGTAAAGTTCTTTCCACTAACCTTAGCTGTTTTTGCTTTTGCTTTTCCAACAGTTACTTTAACTTTTGCTTTTGCAACTGAAACCGTTCCCTTAACAACCTTTGTGCCTGCTTTAGCTGTAACTTTCTTTACAGACATTGATTTTTTCTTTGTTGTTGTATTTGTATTGTCATTGCTCTTTTCAAATGGGTCATCACAAGGTGTTGTGATAAGTGCCTTAGGGTATTTAGCTATGGTGCACTTTTCACCTGAAACAGAAAGATAAAGCTTCTTTCCTTTTGTCTCATCAAATTTGAATGTTGTTGTGCTTGTGATACCATTGTTTGTAACTTTTATTGTAACTACACCATCTTTAACAGATGTTGTGTAAGATACATCTACACCTTTTTTATTTGCTGCAAGCCAAGCTGCCCATGCATTATCATCTGCCGGTGCATTTTCTGTTGCAAATGTAAGCTCGTTTGTTCCTGCATATCCTTCAGGATTTGTGATATCTCCACCTGCTGACCATGACCAAAGGTCTGAGCGGATAACTGCTACTTCATCATATCCCTCACCGTTTACTTTATTCTCATCACCATAGTAAATAACAAATACAGGTGTATTATAATTTCCTGTGGCCGTAGGATCATTGTCTGTGATAGCCTTGAAATTCACTGTCTTTTCTGTCTCTGTGATTTCATCACCTAAGCAATGTCCACTCCAAAATGTATCAAATGTCTGTGCTCCTGTCTCTTCTTCTGCTGCCTGTGCTACTGCTGCATTCTTATAACTTGGCACTGCAACAACTGCTGTAGAAAATGCCATTGTAGTTGCAAGTGCGATTGCTAAAATTCTTTTTCTCATAACTTATTCTCCTCTCGAATCTTTTTAATATTTTCGTAAACTATTTTAGTTTTTATTATAATAGCATACCCGTTGCTCAATGTCAACATAAAAATATAATATTTTGACATTTCTTTGAACATTGTGCATAAATTATTTTACACACGCAAATAGTGCATGGTGAATTTATAACAAATTCGCCATGCACTATTTTTCATTTTATATGCAATTTATACTAAACAAATTTATATACGATGCCACGAATTGCTTCATTGATGTACAATTTTCGCAATCCTGCAAACAACTTGCATCATATTATTTAGCAATAGCTTTTACCTGTTTAGCTGTAAGAGCCTTGTTCCAAAGCTTAACATCATCAAAGTATCCCTTGAATCCCATATCCCAAGCATTAAGTCCGAGGAAGAATGAGTTAGAGTTTGACATTGTTCCCTTAGCAACTGTTCCGTTTCCGAAAAGTTTACCATTTACATATGTCCATGCATGGTATGATTTAACATATCCTGATTTGCCCTTTGTACCATACTCACATGTCTGCTTTGTATTTACAACGAGTGTGATGTGTGTCCACTTATTAGCTTTAACTGCTGAGTTTGCTGTCCAAGTACCTTTCTTGTTCTGATAACCATACCATGGGAACTGCTCGTTCTTTCCTTTTGTAAGGCTGTGTGACCAGATTGTAGGTGAGTTAGCTTTGTTGTCTAACCATGAATCCTGTGTGATTGAAAGCCATTTTGTGTTCTTAGGATCCTGAATATGGTTTCCTGTAAAGAACATTGACATGAAGTTTGAAAGACTTACCTCAGGCTTAACCCAGAATGAAACTGTCCAAGACTTAGAACCAAGCTTAACACCTTTAAGCTGAGCACCCATAGAAGCTGCCTTTCCACCTACAGTTCTTGAAATGTAAAGAGCCTTTCCGTGTTTACCCTTCTTGTACTGAAGTTTAGCTTTCTTGTTTGCTGTCGGAACAATACCTGTCTTTGGAGTTCCTGTTGTACCGGCACTTGTATCACCCTTACGAGCAACACCTACTACATTTTTGCTTGCACCATTCATGCTGAATGTGTACTTAGGCTTTGGAGCACCTGCTGCATCAACTGATGCAGGTTTTGCTGCATATGCAGCTCCTCCGATAACCATAGCTGCGGCTAAAACACCACTTAAAAATTTCTTATACATTTTTATTCCTCCCTTTATAAAAGAATTTATTTCTTTATTGATTTGTAAATTATTTTAGCATTTGTTCATCTATTTGTCAACAGTTTATGACTAAATTATTAACATTTCGTAAATACAACTTTAATATGTATATTTATTCAATATGCCATCATTTAGCAATCTTTACTTTTAAAGATTTCATAGGACCTGTAAGTGTTTTTCCGTTATATTCTCTATAAGCCTTTACACCTACCCAGTATGTCTTTCCTGCTTTAAATGCTGCATCCTCAGATACAGTACATTTTGTACCCGATGCCTCTGTCACATACTTAAACTTACCATTCTTGCTTGCTTTATAGTACACCTCGTATCCGTCTACTTTCGATACACCTTTCCATGAAAGTACAACTTTTGCTTTCTTTGCATTCTTTTTCTTTGTAACTTTCGCTTTAAGCTTTGTAACTGCTTTAAGTTTTGGAAGAATTGAAACTGCTATATAAGCACTCTTTGTAATATTTCCTTCTGTATATGAAACAGTTGCATACTGTGTTCCGACTTTGTTAACATTTATTTTTGAGTAATCAACTTTGTAATCAGTAACTTTTTTCTGTGTTTCATCTGAATAGATAGCCTTTACACTTGTAAGATTGATTTTCTTAATCTTATCTCCCTGCGTAATAACATTTGTGCCGGCTGTTACATTGATACCACGGAGCACTGTTGTTTCGCTGTTTTCTCCTACAATAAATGTTGCTGCTGTCTTGTCTGAACCATCAGTAATCTTTAATACATCATTTACAATAGCAAGATACTGTCCCGGCTTGTATACACTTTCAAAAGAAACACCATCTTCAGAACCGTCAAGAGCCTTTATACTTCTGAATGTCTGACGTTTAGCTGTCTCAGCTTTTCCGTCTGAATCCTGATTAAGAGTTACTTTTCCATTGTCGTTTACCGTAAGATAAAGACCTGACTTATTTTCAGACTGAATTGAAACATATGCCGGTTTTGTCTTGTCTGCTTTTCCATCTGTAAGAACCCACTGCGCATCCTTTACGTCTGAATATCCCATAGCACCTACATATATATTCTGATATGGATAATCAGCATCAGATGTTGAATTCAGGAAGTTTTTATGAGCAAGCACTCCTGCACCGGCTTTTGTGTAAATCTTAGTAGTTGTACCTGCTATACCTGCTGTAGTCTCAGGTACTTCATCAATACTTCCGTCTTCATTGAATTTAAGTTCAGTAATATTTGCAACTCTGCGGTAACCATTTCCGCCTGCAAGTGCACCATTATGGTAAATAAAATATGTCTTTCCCTTAAAATCAATAACTGCCATATGGTTTGTATTTGATGTTACATTTGGTCTTGCTATCTCTTTGCCAAATTCCCACTGTCCGTTCATAAGGTCATCTGTTGTAGAATAAGCCATTCCCTCTCTCCAGCCTGATGCATAGAAAAGATAATATTTTCCGTAATAGTTTCCGTTTTCATCCTGTCTTCTGTAAAGCCATGGAGCTTCTGTATAAGGACCTTCAGGAGAATCTTTCTGGATAACATCGGCATTTTTAACTGATTTGCCGCCTGTAATCTTTCCGTCACCGTTCTGATCTTTAACTGAAATCATATCATCATTTAATTCACAGATGTAGAAGTTTCCGTTTCCCCATGCAAGATAACGATGTTCTACACCATTTTCATCATTCTCAATCCATACTGTAGGGTCAATATCATTCCATGTACTTGACTCAGTACCTATATCTGTAACCTTACCGCTTACAATAGGCTTACCTATATCTTCAAATGGTCCTGTTGGACTGTCTGAAACTGCAACACCTATAGACTGCTGTCCGTCACTTGTAGTTTTATCCCATGTACAATAGTAGAAATAATATTTACCATTGTGTTTAACAGTCTGAGCCGCCCAGGCTGAGTTTGCTACATTTGCCCATGAAATATCTTTGGCTTTCATAATCTCGCCCTCATATTTCCAATTGAGCAAGTCCTTAGTAGAATAACAAATCCATCCATCAATAACATATGCATCACCTGTAGCTATATCGTGTCCGGTATAAAGATATACTGTATCTCCATCTACCATTGCAGCCGGATCACCACCATATGTAAGCTTACCTTCGTTGTCATAACCTCCGATAGGATTTGTGTACTGGCTCTTTGCAACTTCAACCTCACCTTCACCAAGCGGTTCCTTAGTAATGCTGCTTCCTGAAGCCGCAGATGCCGTATCACTCTCAGATGCTTCTGCCTTATCCACACCCACAAAACTGTTTATTGCAGGTACAGAAGTAACTGCAAGACTGAGTGCGAGCACACCGGCAAATAATTTTGTCTTTCTCATACTCTTTCTCCTCTCAATAATACATTTCTTCTTAAAATTAGAGTTGCTAATTTTTTTAGAATAGTTACATTTTTCAATATTTTTAACAAAAGTAAAAATATTTTATATTTTGTTTAATATTATATACAACACATATAAAATTTGCAATATAAAACTTGATATTTTTTGCTATTTTTATGTATTTTACATACAAATTTTGCTTTTATTTTAGTTTTTTTCAAAATAAAATAGCATTTTTATTGTAAATATTGAATACATATGATATTCTTTTATATGAAATTAACTATTTTAAACTTAAGATTTTTACGGAGGTAATATTATGAAGAAAAACTTTAAGCGTGTCAGTGCTGTCATGCTTTCGACAGCACTTGCATTCTCCAGTGCTTCAGTTTCTATCCCACAGCTTTCCTTATTTAATAATGAAAGTGTTGCAGAAGCAGCAAGCGTAACTCATGTCTCAAGCTCTCCAAACAGAGTTTCTGTGCATGACCCTTCTATTACTAAGTCATCAGACGGCACGTATTATGTATACGGTTCACATACGGCAGCAGCAAAATCTACCGACCTTGTAAACTGGACTCAGCTTTCAACAGATTTGAATGCCGGCAACCCTTCAACAGCAACAAATAATTTTGTTTTCGGAAATTTAGCAAAGAATCTGAAGCAGCCTTTCAAGTGGGCAGGTGACAAAAATGATACAGATGACGGCACTTACCATGTATGGGCTCCTGATGTTTTCTGGAATCCTGATTATGATAACGGTGACGGAACCAAAGGTGCTTATATGATTTATTTTTGTACAAGTTCTACCGCTGTCCGTTCAGCTATAGCTTTCGGTGTTTCAAAGAGTATTGAAGGTCCTTTCACATGTGTAGACACACTTATATATTCAGGCTTTACTAAGAACAAACCTGTTTTTGAAGGCGCTAAAGATACAAGCTACACAAGCACAAACATTCCGGAACTTATAAAAAACGGTCAGATTGAAAAATATGATACAAACTGGTCATCAGGCGATTCCTACAATAACGGTTACGCTCCTAATGCAATCGACCCTGAAATCTACTATGATAAAGAAGGCAAAATGTGGATGACTTACGGCTCATGGTCAGGCGGTATCTTTACACTTGAAATTGATCCTGCAACAGGCAAGGCAAAATATCCCGGAAAAACTTACACAAGAGATGACGGACTTTTGGTAGATCAGTATTTCGGAACAAGAATAGCAGGCGGAAAAGCCAATTCAGGTGAAGGTCCTTTTGTCGTATATGATGAAAAAACAGATTACTTCTATTTATATATGTCATATAACTTTTTGGACTCGGTCAGCGGATATAATATGAGACTTTTCCGTTCAAAAAATCCTGACGGTCCTTTTGTTGATGCAGCCGGAAATAATGCAAATATGTTTGTTTCTTCAGACAAAAGCCATGAAGATGTAGGTATCAAGGTCATGGGTACATACAAATTTTCATGTCTCGATAAATATTATAAATCCGAAGGTCACAACTCAGCTATGATTGATGATGACGGTCAGATGTATCTTTTCTACCACACAAGATTTTCAGACAGCGGAGAATACCACGAATTAAGAGTTCATCAGCAGTTCCAGAATGAAAAAGGCTGGCCTGTAACAGCTCCTTTTGAAAATAAAGGTGATAAAATTTCAGAAACAGGATATGCAAAGGATGATATCGTCGGAGAATATGAATTTGTAAATCACGGAAAATCCGGTACTGCTACTGCTAAAACACAGTCAATAACTTTAAATGCAGATGGTACTATCTCCGGTGACATAACAGGTACATGGACAGCTAAAGATGGCACTTACTACATGAATGCCGTTATAAACAAAGTAACTTACAGCGGTGTATTCTTCCTTCAGCATGATGAGTCAAAAGAATGTAAGAAGGTTATGACATTTTCTGCCATCGGTACAAACAACCAGTCTATCTGGGGTGTACGAAAAGAAGCTTACAAATATACAGACAAAGAAATACTTGAGAGAGCTTCACAGGATCTTGATTACAATTGTCCTATACCGGCAAAAACAACTTCTGACATAACTCTTCCAACAAAAGGCTTTAATAATACAACTATCACATGGGCTTCAAGCAACACTGATATCATATCAAATGAAGGAAAAGTCACAAAAGCCTCTGAAGAAACAGAAGTAACACTTACAGCAACTATTAAATCAGGCAATGAAACAGTATCAAAAGCTTATAAGACAACTGTTCTTGATGCCGCACTCACTCCTGATTACAAATATGATTTTGAAACAGTAAACGACAAAACCGTACCAAACAGCGGAAAATCCACAGCGGATGCTTCACTTAACGGAAATGCTAAAGTAAGTAAAGATTCCTGGTATGGTAATGTACTCACTGTTAAAAACAGCAAACAGGGGGAAAGTTACTTATCACTCCCGGCCGAAATGTTCAAAAACATTGATAAAGCAGGCTTTACTGTAGGAATGTGGGTCAAGACAAGTTCAAGCACTGCTGATGAATCGGCACTGTTTGAAGCAAAGGCAACAAACAACCGCAACAGTTACCCATATACAGCTCTCCATTCAAGCGTATATGCTGACTTTGTAAGTCTTAACGGAACAAGCAAGGGCAGCTATCAATCTTCCTTTATCACAGGTTCTTGGAGTTATGTAGTATATACCGTTTCTGAAACCGGTATCAGCGCCTATATAAACGGAGATTTCATCACAAAGCAGGAAACAGATCTTTCAAACGCACTTTCAGGCGGTGAACTCTCAGATATTGATGATGTAAGAATCGGAAGCGGAACGCTTTCAAGCAGTACTGATGTAGCAAATGCACAATTTGATAATATTGAATTTTATTCAACTGCTCTTACTGAAAATGATATAAAAGCTAAATACAAACAGGAAAAAGCAGATTATCCGACACTTACATTTAATGCATCATCAAAAACACTTTATGTTGGCGGAAATACCGGAAAAACAGCCAAACTTTCTGTTTCTTCAACGCCTTCCATAACAAAGACTGTAACATATACTTCATCAAATCCTAATGTTGCATCAGTTACAAATGCCGGACAGCTTACAGCAAAAAAAGCCGGAACTACAACTGTCACAGCAACAGTTACTGCCGGTGATAAGACAAAGAAACTCACAAAGACATTTACCGTCAAAAAATCTTATATCAAATTTACAAGCAAAAAAGCTTCACTCAAAGTAAAGAAAACAGCTAAATTCAAGGTAAAAGGTTATGGAGTTAAATTATCAGGTGTTAAATGGACATCAAACAAACCAGCTGTACTTTCTGTAAATAACTCAGGAAAAGTTGTTGCAAAGAAAAAAGGAACAGCAACAATAACAGCTAAAAACGGAAAGTTCAAAGTTACATATAAGGTAACTGTAAAATAATTTTTTCAAAAGTTTTTAACTTTTATACAACAAAAACAGAGGTTGTGCATTGACTGATTTTATATGTCAATGCACAACCTCTTTGTTTTTAAATTTTTATATCTCATCTTCCGCCATCGGTGTATAACTTATCGCAACATTTATATCCTGTCCGTAATTTCCGAATGACTTTCCAAAAAGTGTAAGTCCTCCTTTGTGAGTTGCATTCTCGTCTACTCCAAGTTTAAATCTTATATTACTTCTGTAATCAAGGTTAAAATCATTTATTGTAACATCCGATATTTTAAGTCCATCAATGAATGTTCCTTTTTTGTTGATAACAAGAAGTTTTAAAAGTCCGTACTGATTCCAGTTTTCAGGCCACCAGGTCGGTGTGAAGAGTCCTTTTACATCTCCAAAGTCTCCCGGTGATGTCCAGCAGCCAAGTGGTTTATCATTGAGATAAAATTCTATATCAGACGGCCAGTCACTATTTACTCCCGGTGCCTCCGAACTAAGTTCCATTGTTATTGAAATCTGTGTGATTTTCTGAAATCCAGGAATAAAGTTTGGTATGACATACTCAACAAAACCATTTGTAAACCAAAGTATCTCAGCATTATATCTGTCAGGATGCTCGAAGTATCTCGCATCATCAACTTCTCCTATAAGTGCTTTACTTGAAGCAAGACCACATGTCGGTGTGATGTCATAACTTGAATAATGTCCAACTTTTACTTCCGTATTGTATACATTTTCATCTTCAACCTGTTTTTCAAGGTCGATAACGATTCTGTCCCAGTGAACAGAGCATATTTTTTGATTTCCATGCACTACAGATTCTGCTGATGTTGTAATCAAACCACAGCTCTCAAGCTTTTTTATATGTCCCGTAAGCGCCCCATTTGTAATATTTAGTCTCGCAGCCAAATCTTTCATGCTCATATTACTATTTTCAAGCAGTATGTTTAATATCTGGATTCTGACATCTGAGCCTAATGCCTTGAAGATTTCAAGCCCCTCATCTAATGATGTAATGTGTAACACTATGTCTACCTCTTTTCCATTTAATTTTCTACTTTTAGATAATTAAGTAACTACATTCTTTTTTCTTTTTTTCAATATTTAATACAAATTTTGAGAAAGCATTTATTTTTTGTTTATAAACAACTAAAACATTATATGTATTCATATAGTTTTTTTTACTATTTTTAACAAAAAATACAGACTTTCACAAACATAATATAGCATTTTGCATATTTATTATACATAATAATCGTTAATTAGTCAATGATATACTAAATCATTTTACTTTTTGTCGAAATAGCAGGAATTTACTAATTAAATGAAATAAATGCTATCTGAAATAAATACACTTATTACAACATTTTTCGGTTGATATTTTGTTTAATTTTAGATATAATTAAATTACTTTAGAAACAAATAAATATATTTTGGTATATCGTAAGAATTTAGGATTGCTATGCCATAAAAGGCTATGCAAGAATGGAGGATTAGTATGAAAACAAAAAAATTAGACCTTTTACCACTTAAAGCACTTAAAGTAAATGATTTCTTTTGGAATAAATATACAGGACTTGTCACAAAAGAAATCATACCTTATCAGTGGAAAGCACTCAATGATGAAGTAGCCGACGCTGAACCAAGTTACTGTATTGACAATTTCAAGGTTGCCGCCGGACTCAAAGAAGGAACTTTCCACGGATGGGTATTTCAGGATACAGATTTAGCTAAATGGCTTGAAGCTGTAGCATACTCTCTTTCCTATGAACCAAATGAAGCACTTGAAAAACTTGCCGATGACGCTATCGAACTTGTCGGAAAAGCACAGCAGGAAAACGGATATATAAACACTCACTTTACCATTCTTCATCCCGGCAAACAGTACTGCAATTTGAAAGAAGGCCACGAACTCTACACAACAGGCCATTTTATCGAAGCCGCCATCGCATATTATGAAGTAACCGGCAAAGATAAGTTTCTTAATATAATGAAGAAAAACGCTGACCTTATATGTGATGTATTCCACACCGAAAAATACAAAAATGCAGTTCCAGGACATGAAGAAATTGAACTTGCACTTATGAAACTTGCCACTGTTACAGGTGATGATAAATACGCCGACATGGCAAAAGATTTTATTGACAGAAGAGGAACAGAACCTAACTATCTTTTTAACGAGAGTAAAAATGATGATTTCATTGATGTATGGCACGACCCAAACCCATATATAAATGAATACGGTCAAAATCATCTTCCGGTAAGAAAACAAAAAACTGCTGAGGGACATGCCGTAAGAGCAACATATTTATATTGTGCAATGGCTGATATTGCTCAAAAATATCAGGATGAGTCATTATTTGAAGCCTGCGAAAACCTCTATAACAATATCGTAAACAAGAGAATGTACATAACAGGCGGCATCGGAAGTTCAGGTGTAATGGAACGCTTTACAACCGATTATGACCTTCCAAATGACACTAACTATTCTGAGAGCTGTGCTTCTATAGGACTTGCATTATTCTGCCGCAGAATGGCTCAGATAACAGGAGACAGCAAATATATAGACACAATGGAACTCGCACTTATGAACACTGTACTTGCTGGTATTGCAATGGACGGAAAAAGTTTCTTCTATGTAAATCCGCTCGAAGTATGGCCTGACAATTGTATGCCTGCCACTGACAAAAATCATGTAAAAGCAGTAAGACAGAAATGGTTCGGCTGTGCATGCTGCCCTCCTAATATTGCAAGAACTTTAAGTTCACTCGGAGAATATCTCTTCATGCAGAACGATGACGGACTGTTTATCAACATGTTTGCCGGAGGCGAATACAAGACAACAGCACTCGGCGGATATAAACGATTGAATATCGAAACAAAATTCCCGTTTGAAGGAAAGATAACAATATCAATATCCGATATTGCTGACAAGAGCTCAGAGGACGATGCGCCTTCAGACAAAAAAATATATGTGAGAATCCCTGAATATGCACAGAATTATAAGATAAAAATCAACGGCTGTGATATTAACTATAAAACTAAAAATGGATATGCCGTATTATCTAAAGACGACATTGCATCTGCATGGAAAGGCACAAGCATTGAAATTACTTTTGAAATGCCTGCACATTTTGTTTACGCCAATCCTAAAGTACGTGCAGATGCCGGAAAGGTTGCAATCAAAAAAGGTCCTCTTGTTTACTGTGCAGAACAGGTTGACAATGGTGAAAATCTTTCTTCTATAATGGTTGATATAACCAAGCCTATAAATGAATACTGGGATGATAATGTCTTAGGAGGCATTACAGTCATAAAAGCACATGGAAAGACTGTTAAACATCCTGAAAAGTACGATAACAAAGAACTTTACTTAGACACACCGGCTGAACTTGAATACAAAGAAATCACGTTTGTTCCTTATGCCAACTGGGGCAACAGAGGTGCCGGCGAAATGTACACATGGCTTAGAAGATTTTGCTAGTGTAATGTATTAGTGAAACAAAAATAGTGTATCATTGATTTTCAGTAAAATATCAGTGATACACTATTTTTTAATGCAGATATTATTCATTGTAATAGATTTTACTACCATAATTTATGCGGACATTTACCTACTTTTGCAGCAGCCCGAAGTTCCACATAACATCCGCAGGCACCACAGGTACCTGCATTTAAAAGTTCACATTCTTTGCAAACGGCAAGCCGTGACTCATAAATCTCTTCCGTCACTCTGTCAATCTCTTTTATGCCGTTCTTATATTTTTCTATCATTTTGGCATCTTCTTCTGCCATCTCACGCAGAAAACATTTTTTACAGATATGTGCCATAATATTCACCACTCAGTTTTATTTCTGAAGTCTCATCTCTACAACAGAATTTACAGGAAGTTTTACTAAGATGTTCTCACCTTTAACTTCATAATCATTAAAGTCTTTCTCTGTTACTTCCTCAGGTGCTTCAAATGTATTGTGAGCATGCATATCGCTGTTTGTTACAATTCTTGCTTCAACAACCTTATAAACACCGTTTGCAAGCTGTACTTCCACTTCCTCTGCCGATTCGATTGAGAGATTGTTAAGTGTAATTGTGATAATTCCGTCTTTGTCCTTTGATACCGACTCTGTTACCTTTGGCACTTTCCACTCATCAGTTCCAATCTCATCAATTCCCGTAACACTGCTTTCAAGAAGTTTTGCACCCTGATGATGTCTGTACATATGCATTACATGATATGTAGGTGTCTTTATCATCTTGTCACCTTCTGTAAGAAGAACTGACTGAAGAACGTTTACCATCTGTGCAAGAGCAGCTATCTTTACTCTGTCACTGTGCTTATTGAATATATTGAGCGTAATTCCGGCTATAAGTGCATCTCTCACTGTGTTCTGCTGATATAAAAATCCCGGATTTGTTCCAGGCTCACATGTATACCATGCTCCCCACTCATCAACACACATTCCCACTTTCTTTTCAGGGTCATATTTATCCATGATAGTTCCGTGTCTTGTAATAAGTTCATCCATATGAAGTGCCTTGTTAAGTGTCTTATACCATACTTCACCGTCAAAGTCTGTGGAACTTCCCTTTATCTCCCAGCCTTCCGGATGTACATAATAATGAAGCGAGAGATAATCCATAAATCCATGTGCCCACTCTGCATGACTGAAACATGTTTTCATTACTCCCTCTGTCCAGAAATAATCATCGACATTAGCTCCACAGCAAACCTTTTTAATAGGTTTTTCAGTATCATAATTTCTTACGTATGTCTGATAACGGCGATATTCATTCGCATAAAACTCAGGTGTCATGTTTCCGCCGCAGCCCCAGTTTTCATTGCCTACACCAAAGAAATCAACCTTCCAAGGCTGTTCATGTCCGTTTTTCTTTCTGAGGTCTGCCATAGGTGAAACACCGTTGAATGTCATATATTCAACCCACTCAGACATTTCCTGAACCGTTCCGCTTCCGAGGTTTCCGTTTACATATGTCTTACAGCCTATCTGACGGCAGAGTTCCATAAACTCATGTGTTCCAAAACTGTTATCCTCAACAACTCCACCCCAATGAGTATTAATCATTTTCTTTCTTGTCTCTTTTGGTCCGATTCCGTCTTTCCAATGATACTCATCAGCAAAGCATCCGCCCGGCCAGCGAAGCATCGGCACTTTCAATTCCTTGAGTGCTTCAACTACATCTGTACGCATACCGTTTACATTAGGGATTTCCGAATTTTCTCCAACATATATTCCCTCATAGATACATCTTCCGAGGTGCTCTGAAAAGTGACCATAAATTTCCGGCTCAATCGTGCTCAATTCTTTGTTTTCGTTAATAATAAGTTTTGCCATGTCAATCCCCCTCAGTCTTTATATGAAAATACAGGTCTTCCATTTTCATCCCAACGCACTTTCATAAGCATCGCATGTCTGTTAGGATTGTAGAGCGGATCACCCTCTATCTCAGCTTCTTTTCTTGCATGATATACCATAATATCATTTCCGTCTTCGTCTACAGTAAATGAGTTGTGTCCCGGTCCGTATATCTCAAGTTCTTCATTTGTCTTAAGAACTGGATATCTCTCTTTTTTCCATGATAAAGGATCAAGTACATCTGAGTTTTCATCTGCTGTAAGCATACCCATACAATAATTTACACCTGTATCGCTTGCTGAATATGTGAGGAAAAGTTTTCCGTCATGTTTAATCACAGCCGGTCCCTCATTTACCCAAAATCCATGACGCTCCCAGTCATAATCAGGTGTTGTAAGAAGTACCTGAACAGTTTTAAGTTTATATCCGGATTCCATCTCAGCAATATAAAGATTTGATATCTGTGGACCTACACTTACTTTTTCAGCCCATACATAATAATATTTTCCTTTATTTTCAAAGATAGTTGCATCAAGAGAAAATGCCTCAAATGAAAATATATCATCATCGGCTCTCTGCATTTTTCCTCTCTCGACCCACTCGTCATTTATAGGGTCATCACCCTGACACTCAAGTACATACGGACGTATATTCCATATATTTTCTGCCTCACCTGCTGCAAAATAAATGTACCACTTTCCGAACAGATAATGAAGCTCAGGCGCCCATATATGTTTGCTCATGATTCCACTCTCATGCTTTTTCCAAACAACAACTTCCTCTGCATCTTTAAGACCGTTAAGTGTCTTTGAACGTCTAAGTGCTATACAATCGTAACTTGGTATTGATGCCGTAAAATAATACCAGCCATCCTTTTTGCACACAAACGGATCCGCTCTCTGTAATATCCACGGTTCATTGTATTTAACTTCCTTGTTCTCTGCCATTTGTTTTCTCCTTTTCCTTTTTTAATTTTACCTTTTACTAAAGTATTTTAATATCAATTAAATTATACCTTAAATCATAATAATTTACAACTGTTTTTGTTATTTTTTTTTACAATTTTGAGCGTTTTTTTAATACAAATATTACCATTATGCAAGGGTCAAAATACCTTTTGACCAAAAAATAAGAGAGACATCACTATGGATGTCTCCCTTATCTTTATCATATTCCAAAACTAATAACCCCGTTTTAGAATATGCCTCGCTTCCGCTTGGTTAATTATTTATTTTCTTTTTCCATCTTCTCATACTTAGCAACATCTTCATCTGAGAGAACATTATATCCGCTCTTTCCGAAATACTTAAGCATTGCTTTTGCATGATAGTAATTTGCCTTCGAAGTTGCCTCGTCTATATAGTCAGCAGCTTTCTTTTCTCCGCTGTCAACTTTTGTATGAATATCAATCTTGTTGAAGTATTCATTACAGTAGTTCCAGTATCCTGCGATACTTGTCCAGCCATAAGGAATTGGCTGCATACAGCTTGCAAAGTATTCTTTCCAAAGTTTAACATGCTCGTCATCCATGCCCTTGCAGTACATCTTAATGTAATCATCCCAGATTTCTGAGTTAGTTGTAATAGGTGCCGGCATAACGTCATATTTAAGTGCAAGACCCTTAGAGTTCTTCTGTGTCTCGTCGTTGTAAAGTTCGATTCTTGTCTTCCATCCATCCTGGCCAAAGCTCATGAATTTAAGAAGCTCATATGCTTCACGAGGATATTTACAAGATGTTGTAACACCACCAAAGTCGATAGTTGCGATTGAGTGATGATCTTTTGTTGCATCTTCCTTGCTTACTGCAGGAATTACATAAGGTACGATATCAAGGTTGTATTTCTTGAATGCTTTTGTAGCCCATGTTCCCTGATATGTCCAGAATGCTTCTGTGAAGAGTGCTACATGGCTTGAAGCTCCGCACCATGCATCAGCAGAACCCATCCAGTTCTCCATGTCAAGTGTCTGTGTCTGAGGTGCGATATATCCGCCCTGTTTAAGTTCTGCGAACTGCTGCTCACCTTTAGCCCATGCTGAAAGGTCAAACTGTGTTCCGTCGAAACCAAACTCACCCTGTACTGTCTGCTTAGCAGCGATTCCATAGTATGAGTCAAGTCTGTTGTAGTAACCGCATCCATAATATGCCATACCG
This sequence comes from Clostridium sp. CAG:253, assembly GCA_000436755.1. Lineage (GTDB taxonomy): Bacteria > Bacillota > Clostridia > Lachnospirales > Lachnospiraceae > Butyribacter. The sequence goes on from FR887297.1 coordinate 29,460, forward strand.
TCTGAAGACTTCTTAACTGTACAATCTTTGATGAGTTTAATCATGTCATCCCATGTCCAGTTTCTTGCTGGCTCTTTTACATTAAGCTGTGTTAATACGTTTCTGTCAACGTACATAACACCAGGGAAGAATTTAACAGGTACTGCATATCTCTTATCTGTTCCATAACATCCGAGTCCGCAGTCATTAACTGTTGATGCTAATTCCTTTGTCTCAGGATCTGAATTCCAATATGATGAAATATCCTGTACAAGCATGTTAGAAAGTGCGAAATCCGCATCTGAGAACATGATTACGTCAGGAGATTCCTTGTTTGATACCATTGTAAGCAATGAATCATTGTATTTGCTTACAGCCTGATATTTTACATGTACTTTGATGTTTGGATAGATTTCCTGGAAACGGTCTGCAAGGTACTGAACAGTCTCGTCCTGATCAAAGTGATAATATGTAAGTTCGATATTGTCCTTTGTAATATCCTTTGCCTTTTTATACTTGATTCCGTTGAACTCCTTCTCATCGTACTCACCGGAAACTTTTGATGCGCTGTTTGTAGAGCTGCCACCGTTTTTGTTGCTTCCACAAGCTGTCATACCTACAACCATAGATGCAGCAAGCAGAAGTGCCATAAGTTTTTTCCTCATAATATTCCTCCTTAAAATTTTCGATATCCGTACAACTAATAATAAATTATTCATCGTACCAGCATCTCACTTGTTGTTGTATATTATATCACACTTTTTTCACAATTGCTATAGTTTTTTGTGAAATATTTTAACTTTTTATGAATTTATTTACAATTTATACATTTTTATATGTTAAAAACACAAAAATACCACTAACAACAAACCTAATGTTAGTGGTATTTTAAAACTTCTTTAGATTTTAATATAATGTGCGCAAAAAACTTACATCCAAAATAATAAAAAGAAGTAGTCTTCACGCTTTATTCACCCGTAATACCTGTTCTATCAATACTTTCAACAAAGTATCTCTGAAGTACAAAGTACATTACAAGAAGTGGGAGGATACTGAGCATTGTTCCTGCCATATTGATTGATTCGTTTATGCTTGTTACGGCTGTTGTAGCTGTCTGCGCATATTCTGAGTAGTTTGAAGCGAAATCTCCAAGTTTTATTACAAGTGATGACCATCCTGATTTCGTTGTAACACCTGATACATACATCTGTGTAAGATATGACTCATTCCAGTACCATACGAATGAGAAAAGTGATACTGTGATGATTGCAGGTGATGCTGATGGAAGTGAAATCTTAAAGAATGATTTAAGATATCCGGCTCCATCTATCTGTGCAGCTTCTATAAGTACCTTAGGTACCTGCCTGAAGAACTGCCAGAATATCAGTATGAATATCGGTGCATTTATTCCCATACCGAGAAGTGCAGGAAGTACAAATGACCAAATAGTACCAAGAATACCCATGTTTGAGTAAAGTACATATGTAGGAATCATTGTTATCTGACTTGGAAGAATGAATGTGAAGATGATTATTCCAAGTACGACTTTCTTTCCAGGGAACTCAAAACGTGCGAGTCCATATCCGATAACGGAACAAGAAAGAAGATTACAAAGTGTAGGCACTCCGGCGATAATAATGCTCTGTCCGAATGACTTCCAGAAATCCATACTCTGTGCTGCCTGCTTATAGTTGTCTAAATTGAGCTTTGATGGTATCCAGTTGATTGAAGAATCAAGCAAATCATCAAGTGTCATAAAGCTCTGGCACACCATGTAAAGAATAGGATAAATATATATGAATCCGATACAGATAAGGAGTGCATATATTACAAATACTTTTAAGAAACCTTCCCTTTCCTTTGAACCTAAAAGGAATTTACGAAGTTTCTCTTTTGTGAATTTAGGCTGAGTAGAAACTACTGCCTGTGCTGCCCCACTACTAGGCTGCTGCTTTTGCGTTCTTTTTAGCATTTCTTGCGCTCCTCCTTTCTATCTTCTTCAACTGACGCTGTTCTTTCTTATGTGCTTTCTTAGCTCTCTTAACCTGTTTCTCATATACATCTTTCTTAGCAAAGAATGCGAGTGAGAACAGACCTACTATAAGAAGAACTACTAATGAATATAACCAAGCCATCGCTGATGCATATCCATATCCTTTTTCCTCTGTTCCTGAGAACATGGCATCTTTTATCAGTCCTATAATTGAGTTTTGGTCGTTGTTTGATATAAATACTATTGTATAAACAAGGTTCAAAAGTATCATCGGTTTGATGTTTGGAAGTGTTATCTTCCAGAAACATTCCCATCCTGAACCACCATCAATCTTTGCAGCTTCATACATTGCTCTGTCAATCTTCTGTAATGCTGACAGGAATATAAGAATCTGTACACCTGAATACCAGAGAATTGTTACCATGTTTTCAAAAAGTTCTGAAATAGGTGTTGCAAGTGCTGTAGGCAGAAAACCTTTGATTGCTTCTGTAATAGCCTGTGTATCAATTGATGTAATACTTCCTGCTCCCTGGGCATTTAACATTCCAAGGATAGGTCCGCTTACGATGATAACCGGAAGGAAAAAGATAAGTCTGAAAAATCCTTTTCCTTTTATCTTCTGGTTAAGCATCATAGAAATTATAAGTGCAAATACTACGATGATAGGTACTGAAACTACTGTTGATACTATATAATCTATCAATGTTGTCAAAAAGTCTGACTCTGATAAAAGTATCTGTGTAAAGTTACCGTAACCTACAAACTCAAAGTTCATTCCCATTGGAGTGATACGGATATTATTTAATGCATACCTGAATGATGTAATCAATGGGTAAGCAAGGAATAAAAGTGCTCCGACTATCCAAGGAGATATAAAGAGTATTCCCGTGATTGCATCCCTTTTTGCAAGTTTTCCGGGTTTCGCACTCTTTTTAAGCTGTTTTAACTGCTGCTTTTCTTCTTTTGTCAATTTTTTCTTCTTACTCATTTCTTCACTCATTCGTCTCACCTGCCTTATATGAATATGACATAGGTCCAACTTTAACTCCGTCTACCGTTCTTGTAATGTCCGTGTAGTTCACAAAAATCTTTACTCCATTGTCATAGGTTACAACCGTAACTCCGTTTTTAAGTTTCTCATGATTCTTAATAGTTGAACCCTTTGTGAGTTCGTTTACTGCTCTTAAATCCTTATCATACTCAACAATAGTATCTTTGTATGTCTTGTACTCTGTACTGTAAAGATCTGATGAGTTTGTATAAATAAGGTCTGATGAATTTTCATAAGTTACATAGAATGAAGGGTATACACCGGCTTCAACCATCTGTAAGAGGAATTCCTGTTTGTTAGCTTCAAAGTTTACATAATTTGAATACATTGGAATAATTCCCTTGAGTACCATCGAGATAAAAGGTACTTCCTCATCAACATACATATAATCTGATGAACCGAGAGGCATGTCAAGGAATGCATTTGTATCTTTCCATAAGTAAGATACAGGCTGCTCAAGTACAAGATTTGTATTCTTTGCAACATCACTTATGAGCTTTTCGTTACTCTCTGCTGTGCTGCATCTTGTATAATAATTTCCCTTTAAGCTGTATGAAAAGATTGTATTGCTAAGTCCTGCTACTGCAAGATTCTTAACGCCGTCATCTGTATATGATGACACAAACTTTTTGAGGTCATCATTAGCTTTTGTCGGTGTGAGATAGTAGAAAGTATCATAAACTTCCTTCTTTTCTTCCTCTTTGAAAGTTCTCTTGTTGACCTGCTTTATCATATCGTATGTAAGCTTGTTTGTTGAAGGGTTAAGTCTCAGTGCATCATTGTAAAGATACAACTGATAATTATCCTTCGCTGAATCTTTTATAAGATTTGTGAGCTTTGATGTTCCTCCAATATGTCTGTCAGCTTTATACTTTGTGATAGGCACATTGTAAAGTCCGCCTTTCTGCCATCCCTTGTACATTGAGATAAGGCTTGAAACACCATTTTTCTTCAATTCACCGAATATCTCGGAAATATTGTCTGTAGTTGTCATCGTAACAGCTTTAGTTCCGATAAGGAACTCTTCTCTGTCTGTTCCAAGAAAATCAACTCTTGTATTGTAAGAATCGTCTTTCTTTGTAAGAAGTCCGTTATCGAGAAGATAGTTACGATATCTTGTTGCCATTGCAGAATAGTTTGCATCATCACCTGAAAGCATCATGTATCTTACTGTCATGTCCATGTGTGTACGCTTATCTTCTGCTTTTGTAATTGTTCCTGAATTTGAGTTGTTAAGAGGCTGTACATAAATATCTCTCAACTTAAACTTTGCGAAACAACGGTTATAGTTTACCATAACTCCGTTTGGATGAGCCTCGATGCTGGCACGCTTGTCACCGCTTTCTACAACTGCGATATAGCCAAGCTTCTGCTTTGTGTGAGCCATACCAAAGATTGGAGCGATTACTTCGTTTGCATCCTCTACCATATCAATTTTATCCCAGAGATATGTCTTTACTTCCGAATCATCAAATCCGGCATCATTTCCGTAAATATTCTGTGAGAATCCTGTAGTATATCTTCCCTCTTTGTTGTCGAGATTGATAAGTGCTCCGTTTCCATCAGGAATAAGCATGTATCCCGGCTCATCATCAAGGAATGTATAACCCATAAGTGGGAATAAACTTATAGTTGAAATATAAATTCCATCTGCATCTTCTTTGATTGATTTGTCAGGAACCGATACTACAACATCTTCACCGTCAAGCTTAACGCTTACTGAAAGTCCAAACTGATATTCATCAAAATAGATGTCAGCTGTAAATCCATCAGATTCTTTATTTACATTTATTGTATGCGAATTGTTTATAAGGTCAACCTGATATGTGTTCTTTGCATCTTTGATTGCATTGATAACAATACCTGATTTCATATAACCATTCCATATACTGTTACTGTTACCGTCATCTTTCTCATCACTGAGCGTAGACTCCATTATCTTTCCTGTCTTTTTATTCTGAAGCATTATTGAAAGACGAGGCTCATATAAGTACATTTTGTATGTATCGTTTTCGGCAACAAGCTTGTAATCTTTAAGTGTTATCCATTTTGACTTGTCAACCTTACCTACGGCACCATCCTGGACAACTTCTCCATCACCCTTGACCTGATTTGTTTCTTCATCTTTTTTCTCTGATGAAGCATCTGTTGAGCTTGAAGCATCCGTTGACTCTGACGTTGTATCATTGTCTGAGTCAACATTTGTTGCATGTGAGATAACAGGTACTGCCGTAACTATAAGTGCCAATGCACTAAGTATTGCTATGATTTTTTTCTTATTCTTAGCCAAATCGGTACACCACCTCTCCAAATACAGCACTGATAAACTCAAATACCTGAGCCCATAATACATAAATAATGAATATGATGAGTGCCATTATTAAAATTGTAAATATCGTTATAAAGATAACTTTGGCTGTTTCTTTTGCCGTGTAGTTGTTTACCTCTTTTATACCAAGTATTATAAGAACAACTATCCATCCTACAATTACATAGTTAAGCAATGTAATAAGGAACTGCTCGTTTGTTGTAAGAATGTGTGACAAAATAAAACTAAATGGTATATATACTACATATGGAAGAAGTGAATAACAGAAGTATGTATAAATCTTCTTCACTGTACCTTCACCTTCATTGATAGTACATACAAGATAATTACAAAGTGTAACTGCAAGCATTACAATAACTATCTTTCCTATATCTGAGAATATCTCATATCTTCCTTCTCTTATAGTCTTTTGTAAGAATCCGCAAAGATATTTATTGATGATATATTCAAGCATGAATATAACAAGTATAAATGACGGTGCAGACCATGATGCCCTGCCCTCTCTCGCTATACCATACGAACCATCTATAGGATGTCTCATATAATATTTAGAGTAACATACATTGGATACAAATTTGTTTTCCTTAAATTTAGCCACAGCTGCTTTCGGTTTGGCAAGAATTGCTTTCTTTCGATCAAGAACCATAACAACCTTGTATGCCGCCCAAAGTGCAACTATTATAAGAAGTACTGCAACGATATTCTTTTTCAGCCACTCATTTCTTATTTCCCAGAAAGCATCTGAATATCCTTCATAATCTTTTGCAAGTCTGGCATACTTAAGTGCCATCTTGTAATTTTCTTCCTGGAAATATGCACGTCCCATAGCCTTGTTAGCATAATCAAACATGCTGTTCATCTGAAGAACCTGCTGTAAAGGTTTTTTACTCTCTGTGTAATGACCCTTTGAGTAAAGGTAAAGTGCATTATGTAAGAGCTGTGTAAATTCAGAAGGCTCATATACCTGAATCTGTTTCTTTTCAGAATCAAGAATATAAATATTGTCCTTTGAATCTACCTGAACACTTGTAACCTGTGTAGAAAGACCTACACGCTGTGTACCGTCATCAGTTCCTGCGAATACATAAAGGAGTTCACCCTGTTTATTGTACTCGTAGATATAACCCTGTGATGATGCTACATAGATATTGTCATGATTACCTGTTGTAACCGCCGCCGGTGCCTCGTCATAATCATCTACACCGCCTTTGATAAGGTTTGTACCTGCGATGTTAAGTCTCTTAAGTGTAAGATTTTCATCACCACGAGTTACAGTGTAAATAAGTCCTTTTGAATCAATTGAAAGGTTATCAGGTGTTGATGGCATATTACTTACCATCTTTGCTCTCTGCTCATCAGTAAGAATAGCACGATAGATTATTGTCTGAAGACTTACTGCTGCATAGTTTGTACCGAAGTATCCGAGGAATGTTCCTCCCTCTTCAGGTGAAATTTCTACGATACCGTTTGTATTTGACTGGCAAACGATATACATAACACCTGCATCATTTACTACCAGCTTCTGTGGAAGGAAGTCAAGTCCTTCACCATAAAGCGGGCTGTCAGGTTTTGTGTATTTGTTAAGTACTTTTCCGTCCTGACTAAATACATAAACGGCTTTTCCGTCTCTATCGGCTACATAAATATTTTTGTTCTCAGTTACAAATACTCCTGTAGGAGTTTTTAACTTTCCTTTACCGATAATTTTTAATAATTTTCCATCTGCTGTACCAACCAGAATTCTTCCATTTCCGGTGTCGGCTACATATATTGTGCCGTCCGCTGTAATGTACATGTCATTCGGGTTGCTCATAAATTCTTCACCGAATTTTATGAGTGTCTTTTTTGCAAGGTACGCTGTCTGGGTTTCCATCGTTCTTCCATAACCGTCATTTGTGAATGTTCGGTATGGTGTTTCTGCAGATACTAATGCAGAACCGGCTCCGGAAGTCAGCGTAATAACGAATGCTAAGAGCAATACAGAAACAATTCTAAATAATTTATTATTCTTTTTCATAATGTCTGTTCCTTCTCCTCCTCTAGCTGCATTTTACTTGATACCTGAATGTGCCATTGTGTTCATGACATTATTCTGAAGTATGATAAACAACACGAGGTTAGGAACAAACAAAATAAGTGAGGCTGCCGCCGCCATACCCTGACCGGATACTGTGTTATTTACATTGACAAGTGAGTTCATATAGAATGTCAATGTCTTCATACTGTCATCATTTACATAATAGTTTGATGTTTCCATATTTACCCAAACCTGCTGGAAAACAAGAATGGCCGCTGTTGCGATAGCCGGTTTTATCATCGGAATAATGATTTTTCTGTAAACCGTCCAGTCTGTCGCACCATCAATGTAAGCCGCTTCGATAAGTGAATCAGGAACCTGCTCAACGAACTGCTTAACAAGGAAAAGAGCTACCGGATAAGCAAGCAGTGGTAAAATATGTGCCCAGATGCTGTCGATAAGTCCTACCTTACAGATAACAAGGTATCTTGGAATAAGAACTGCTGTTGCAACGAACATCAATGCAAGCTGGTTGACATCCATCATAAGCTGTCTGCCCTTGAATTTTAACTTTGCAAGTGCAAATGCAGCGAATGTTGTAAACAGAAGTGATAATCCTACCGTAAGACCTGTAACAAGCAAACTGTTAAATACATAACGGCTGAGCGGAACACCTGCCGTACGGCTGAATTTGATAAGTTTTGTAAAGTTTTCAAGTGTTGCATTTTTTACAAAGAATGTAGGTGGGAATGCAAACAACTCATCCATTGGCTTAAACGCATGGTTTGCGATAAACACGATTGGTAATGCCATGAATATTACAAGAGGTAATAATATGGCGATAATCTTAATTTGTCCTCTTTCAAACTTCTGAGGATTAATTCTCTTGCCTTTATATGCCATTTCTTTTTTCCTCCTCTTTTAAAAATCGTCTTTTTCAGTCAAAAGCGCATTTGCTGCCTTTGAGAAAATCTGAACGATTAACAACAATACTACTGAAACTGCTGCTGCATATCCCATCTCATATCTGAGGAAACCATAATCTTCGATATGGTTTACAATAAGCTGTGCCGCATATCCCGGTGAAGGGTTACCTGTAAGCTGTGTCGATATAAGACCATTCTGGAACGCATTTACGATAGCCATAACTGCCGCGAATAACATCTGTGGTTTCATCTGTGGAATTGTTATGTATATCATTTCCTGGAAACGGTTCTTAATTCCGTCAATGGCAGCCGCTTCATAAAGTTCTTCATTTGAATTTAAGATACCTGCTATCATTGAGAGGAAACCTACACCCATTGATGACCAAAGACCAATTATGATAACTATAGGTAAAAGGTATTTTGTATTTACGAGCCATATGATTGGTTCATCTATAAGACCAAGGTTCATAAGCCATGCATTTAAAAGACCTGTCTGATCTCCTGAGAAAATAACCTTCCAAAGTACTGTCATGGCTACACCGGCTGTCATACTAGGTGAATACAAAATCAAAGCAAATATTGTTCTTGGAAGTTTTGTAAGGTTACAAAGTGCCCATGCAAGCACGAAGGATAAAATATATCCTCCGATACCTACAACAACCGCATACAATACGGTATTTGGCAATACATACTGCATAAATACTTCATCACTCGTAATAAGTGTAATGTAATTCAAAAATCCTACAAACGACGGGAACTGAATTGCATTAAAGTTTGTGAATGAAAGTACAACCGCCAACACTGTCGGAAGTAATATGAATATCACAAACATAAGAGCATATGGCAGCATAAAGAGATAACCGTTTGTGTTTGAATTTTCTCTTTTTCTAATGCCGGTTTTCTTTTTACCGGGCTTTTTAACTAATTTTTCTTTATTCTCGTTAGCCATATTCTTTCTCATCCCTCCGATTACACTATTCATCATCATCTGTTCTGCCAAGCAGTTTCTTTACAGATTCATAAGTTGGAATATTATAATCTTTTATTACTTTGCCATCACTGTCATTATATCCAAATTCCTCAAGTTTTCTTTCAAACTCGTGGTTTACGGTCTTAACCGCTTTGTCTATACGTGTCTGTTCATTGTCACCGTTTACGGCAATATCGTTGAATGTGTTACTGATTTCACGCTCAAGAAGATATGTACCCGGAACTCTCGCAACATCTTTAACATTCTTTGCTGTCTGTTCAACAACTTTCTTTGTTTCTGAGTTTATAGGAAGCTGAGCAAATGCCTTTGTATTTGCTGTCGGCCAGATGTATTCATCTCCGTATGTAATCTGGATTGTCTGTCCGAACTCAGCCTGTGTCTCTGTTGATGACCACCATTTAACAAATTCCCATGCTTTCTTCTGTCTCTCAGTGTTGCTCTTAAAGATTACGCTGCTCTCGGCACATCCACAGACTGAACGGTCGATTGTTCCATCTAACTTCTTTGTTCCCGGAATAAGTGCAACTTTCCATGAGCTTGAAAGTTCAGGAGCTGCATTTGTAAGCATATTGAATGTTGCATAATCGGCAATACCTATAGGCATATCGCCGTTTCTGAAATGCTGATAGAAGTTATCAACATTTACAGGCATATTGTAAACTGTAAACAAATCTGTAAGTTTTGTGAAACCGTTAACTGATTTCTCTTTTCCAAGTGCTGTACCCTCTGCTGCTGTCTTAGCATAAAGTGAACCATCGTTCTGTACAATAAGAGGCGTAGTACCATGGAAGTTTCTCATAAGTGTCATACCCGCTGTCGGATAGTAGAAATTCAAACCTCTCATCTGAAGTTTAGGAAGCATCGCTATAACATCATCCATTGTCTGTGGAACTTCAAGATTAAGTTTTTCAAGAACATCCGATCTGTAGAACAGTACCCAGAAGTTCATTGTCTCAGGCATTGAATAAATTCCGTCATTTATTGAACCTGTCATAAAGAATCCCGGCTCATAACCGTCTGTAGACTCTTTAAAGTCATCATACTGTGCCATATTTACAAGAGCACCTCTTATACCAAGCTCGTAAGGTATAGTATAGTTGATTCCTGTCGCAACATCAGGTGCATTTCCCGATGAATTTGAAAGTACAAGTTTGTACTGGTCAGGCATGATACTTATATCAACATTGATTCCTGTCTGAGGTGTGAATTTCTCGTCAATCATCTTCTGCATTATCTGTACATACTGGCTTGAACGGTTTACCCATACCTGAATATGGTCTTCGTTAGTATTCTTAGTTGAATAAGCCTGGTCTGTAAATGAAGCAACAAATCTTGATACACTCATCGCACAAGATTTGAAAAATCCCGGTTTAGACGGAAGTTTTGCTCCGTCCTGATAAATATAAATACGATCAATAGCAAGGTCATTTGCTATAAGGTTATCAATTGTTGTTGCAAGATAATGGTTTACTGAGTTTGAACTTGTTGACAACTCAGCTATACGATAAGGTATTGAATCAGGGCTGTCTGCAAGGCTCTTTAACTGTTTTGCAGCAATAAGAAGTGATGACATAACAGCTACATTCTTATCACTGTCACTCCACTTAACCGCACTCTTTTCAAGCTTTGTAAGCCTGTCTGAATAACTGTAAAGTGTTTTTTCCAGATTTGGTATATATTTTGAAAGTTTAAGGTCACGATACTTATCTGCATTTGTACCGGCAACCTTTGTAATTTCAAGTGCAAGGTCATTTACATCTGACATAACCTCATCGATTTCTTCCATAATATAAGATATTGGATTCATGCTTATTGTATATGAGATTGTGTGCTTACCTTCTTTAAGATATACACTCAAGTCTTCACCCTTTGAATCCTGCATTGTAGCTGTCTTATATTTTGTTGAATATGCCATGCTGTAGTCTTTGAAAGCAGTATTTGGAACTTTTCCGTCGATTGCAACATCACAGAATACCGGGAAGTCTGTTTTTTCTGACTGACGGTAATTTGCCGCTATCTTATAATTTCCTGCCACTTTAACTTCAAACTCATATGATACTGTCTGACCTGCTGTATTGAAAGAATCAGAATCAAGTGTATTCAAAACCGTATCCTTAGCCTGATACGGGTCTACGCTTGTATCATACTCTGCTACACCATGGATTGATGAACTGTTTGTTGAGGTATAATCTTCACCCTGAATAGTGATAAGTTCATCACCATCCGCTTTATCTGAAGACCCCTTATACTCTTCAACAGATGCAGGTGCTTCCAATGAGATATTTCCTAAAAGGAAGTTTCCTTCATCAACACTGAGTTCAATCGAATGTTTTCCTTTTGTAAGCTGAACTTTCAGCGGGTCTGAATGACGATAACTTGAATCCATCAGATATTTGCTTTCCCACTGAATCTGCTTATTCGGGATAGTAACAGTCTCATTGTCATATCTGTCATATGCTTTCTCTTCGCTGAGTTTCCATGTCGTTTCAAACTCAAGGCTTCGACATTCATAAAACGGATATTTTCCATCAACTTTCATTTTCATTGATACCGGAAGAATTGAGTCATCATATGAAAGATAATCAAAATTCATATAATAAAGTCCGTCCTCCGGAACAGCAAAATTAAGTGTGACTTTTTTGCCGCTCGACAAATCCAAAACTTTGTCGCTTTTTTCATACCCTTTAACTTTAGTTGTAAGGTACTTTTTACCGCCTGCCGTAACTGAATTTTCTTCCGAAACAGTCACCGGCTCGCCGGTATAATCTGATGCAGTATAATCCTTGCTGATATTTGAATAGATAGTAGCTATTCTCTCGCTGGAATACTCCTCAGAAGTCACTGATGATTCTTTCTTATCTGAACTGTCAGATTCAGATGTTGTTGATGTATCTTCTGTCACATCCTTAGCAAAGCTCCTAAGTGTTGCAGAGCCTAATGCCATTGACACAACCAAACCAACAGCGACCGTTTTCTTAAACTTACCTCCAATTTTTCTGTGCCGCATAACTTCCTCCTTAAAGAATTCTTGCTCAAGTATTTTTATATTTTCATAAATTACTTTAGTTTATTTTATATTACTATTATTTTGAACAAAAGTCAATGCCAATTATAGTCAAATTGTTGTATATTTCTTTCACGTTGATAACAAATTTTAGTTACTTTTTAGCAATTTGCACACAAAAACCACCTAATAGCACCATCTTTCTTAATACACCTTGCACAATACAATTTAATAATTTGTTTCAAAAAAAAATTTTAGAAACAACTAAACAAAATTCATTTTATTTTACTTTTATCTCAATAATTAAAATTTAATAAAAAAACAGCAAACAAAAAATCCCAAATTATTTTAAATTTGAGATTTTTATTTTATATTCCGATGTAATATTCCATTTAACTTCAGTGAAATTATTCAGGTTAAATTTATCTTAAACTCCATATCATCTGACCCATTTTCTAATCTGCATTCCAAGATAGACAACCGATGTTATTATCATAAGTACAAACGAATACTTCAAAATCGAATCAAATGTTACATGCCATATATTCAAAAGTACAAGCGAAGCTATAAGCAGTACCACAAGCCAGTAACCAAATGATGCCGCCGTCACAAACACCCACGCTGCTACACTTTTGCTCACATCTATTATCTGTCTTTTTAACTTTGCATTCATTTTCTTTGCCACTGCTTTTCCTCCCTTGAAACTACTTTTGATTGGCTGCAAAATTTTATGTTTTGCAGCCTTTTATTTTTATTTGTGAATAAAGCCGTTGGTTTTATATTCTACTTATAATACTTTACAGCCCAAAGGCTCTTGTTTTTGCTTACTGCCGAGAATGTCATGCACTTTGTTCCCGCCTCATCATTCATCTCACAGAATACACCTTTAAATTCATCATCATTGTATTTTATTGTTACATAATATGTACCGTCTTTGACTGTCCATACTCCTTTTATGTCTTTTCCAAAAACACTTCCCTTATCTGTAAAGATAAGTTTAAACGGCTCTGCTATGTTTCCGTCGACCGTTGTGTCCTGATCTACAACATAATAGTCTCCGATAATTTTTTCATTATCATAGCCTTTTTCCGAAACAGTCTCTCCGTCTGTTGCATACGGCAGCATGCATGGCCATCCGTCTTCATTAAGAAGATACTGGTGAACTCTGGGTTCATGTGCCTCTGTACCGTCATCAAATCTTGTATGATTTACAATGTATCTCTTTCCGTCAGTATCTATAAGTGCTGAATTATGTCCCGTTGCCATATAAGCTTTTTCAAGACTCGGAAGCATATAGTTTCCGGAAAGTTTAAGTCCAAAGAATGATTCGTCTCCCGAATCAGGCTTCGGTGTGTTTCCTTTCATATCTACATAGTCACCGTTGACCTTCTTTGAACGGAATACTCTTATCTGATATCCTCCATCACTTACAAGAGAACCATATGACACAAACAGATAATAATATCCGGCTTCTTTGTCATATTCTATCCAAGGTCCCTCTATAGCTACATGTCCTCCACCGATAAGTCTTTTTCCAAAATACGCATCGACATTATTTTTTTCATCAGCTTCAGGATGAATTACTTTTCCGGTGTTCTCATCAATCTCAAGAAGGAAAATTCCTCCTGACCACGAACCATAAACCATCCACATCTTTCCGTCCTCATCATAAAATGTGGTAGGATCAATAGCATTAGGGCATTCATTATAATTGTATTCTTCCATGCCGCCATTGTTGTTTATATAATGTTCTTTTGCATAATCTTCGCTCACATAATCAAGTACATCCGTATCTTTAAGTGTATCAGATGTAAATCCTGAATATATCAAAGCTCCCTGCCACTCAAACGGTCCCTCCGGAGACTCTGATGTTGCATAACAAAGATTTGATGCATTCCATGTTGACGAAGTACAAAAATACATAAAATATTTTTTCTGCTTCTTATTATAGACTACATCAGGTGCCCATACATGAGTTCCATTGTCATCTGTAGGTATCGCACTAAATGCTCCTCCTGCATATTTAAATGCATCATCATTTCTCAGAAAGTTTTTATAAACCGGATTGTTTACATCATAACCGTCTCCGATGCTTGTCCAGTTTCTAAGGTCTGTAGATTTTGCTGTAGACATATGTGAACCATAAATATAATATGTATCGTCCACCTTTAATATAGAAGGATCATGTACACTTACACCTGCATTTATAGATGCAGTCTTTATACCGTCATAATTTACCGAATAATCAGGTTTTAATCCCTTCTCCTCTTTTTCAAGTGCTTCCATATCAATTTTTCCTCCATTTGATGAACTGCTTTTTGAACTGTTACCGCTGCATCCTCCAGTCAAAACAGCAGTACCGCATATAGCTATGCACGTGCCTAAACTCACCAGTTTTCTACTAAATTTGTTCATACTCTCCTCCAGATATTTCCGTGTTCATTGTTATATTTAACAAAAACTTAAAATAATTCATACTTTTATATAGTTAAATATAACAAATGTTTATAGGAAAAGCAAGTTAAAAATGTAAATACAACCAACTTTACTCTTCATTCATAGCTTCAATATTAATAACATCATCAAGTACATAGCAAAAAGACGGCGAAGACGAATTTGCATTTTCCTTATACGGAGTATTAAGGTCTATTTTATCATCCGGGTCAAATACACTCACGCCGGTAAACGGGCCTGAAAATACTTCCAGTTTTCCTTTTTCAATTTTTTCTATAGTGTCTTCTACCATCTCCTTTGTTCCCTTTGGCACGATTGCTTCATTTATATCAAGTATCCTTACCCAGCCTTTGTCAACTCCTGCCATGGCATCCTGCTTATAAGTACGTCCGTCAATGCAGTCTTCTATTTTTTTATCGTGCAGCAATGCATAAACTGACTGTTCAAAATAGCTTGAATAATCAACACTGCAGCTGACCAGTGATCTGGTTGGTGCAATGTCGGTCATACTCTGATTATATCCCACATGATATACCGGTATATCCCTCTGAGCATTCTCACATATAGCCGCTGGACCAACCGTATCCGAATGTTGTGATATGACAACACAATCCTCATCAACCAGCTCTTTTGCCGCCTGTTTTTCCAACGAATAACTTGACCATGTATTTGTATATTTCACTGTCATGACAGCCTCCGGTACAACCGACCTGACCCCAAGATAAAATGATGTATATCCCGATATAACTTCCGGCAGCGGAAATGCTGCCACATAACCGATTTTCGCCTGCTCCTTAGTAATAATCTTTTCGTCTATCATCTGTTTTATTTTCATTCCCGCTACTTTACCGCATACATATCTGCCCTGATATATCTCGCCAAAGCAATTATGATAATTGGACAGAACCGGCTTTTCATTTGCATTATCTCCCGTAGGTACGCAAAACTGTATACCTGGATATTGTTTTGCCTTTACCTTGATCTCCGGTCCATAACCATAGCTTGCAGCGATTATATAATTACACCCTTCGTCAATAAGCTTCTGCAAAGGCTTTTCAAGCTGTCCCTCTGTCACATTGTATATTGTCACACATTCTATCCTGTCGCCATACATCTCCTTAATATGATTTCTTGCTTTTATAAAATTATTTGTGTATGGAGTAATCTCATCTCCAACAAATATGAAACCAACCTTAATATGTTTTTCCTTTGTTTTTGTAAACCTGTGTATTCCAAACATACATAAAGTCATAACGATACATGTTATCAGACATAATGCATATCTTTTTTTCATTAGTTTGATTCTCCTTTTGACTTTGCATATAAACTTTCTGCATCAATAATCCCCTCATCGATTAGTGATAACATTATCTTAACCAGTTTCGGATCAAATTGAGTCCCACTGCAGCGTCTTAATTCATTTATCACATAATCAATGTCAAGCTGTTTTCTATATACACGGTTTGCCGTCATCGCATCAAACGCATCTGCAATACCGATAATTCGTGCTTCAATAGGAATCTCCGTTCCTTTTAATCCGTGACAATAGCCCGTACCATCATATTTTTCATGATGGTACAAAGCTCCGACATCCACGTTATCTATCAGCGTAAAATCCTTTAATATCTCAGCACCGAGTGTTACATGTGTCTTCATTACCGCATACTCCTCATCCGTCAGCTTTGCCGGCTTATTTAAAATTGCATCCGGTATTCCGATTTTTCCTATATCATGGAGCAAAGCCATCTTACGAAGATTTTCACATTTTTCATCTGAAAAACCAAGTCGCTTTGCTATCGCAACTGAATATTCCGATACTCTGTATGAATGTTCACTTGTATTGGTATCTTTTGCATCAACTGTACGTGCTATTGAAAGAATCGTTTCATTACTCATCGTAATCTGTTTCTTTGTATATTCCAGTTCAAGCTTTTGTTTAAGCATTGTTCTCTGCATCCAGTTTCTCGTAATAAACCAGGTAATCCACATAAGCACCAGTCCTGCTACAACACAGATATAAAGTCTGAACCACCAGTGTTGGTACATTTCATTTTCTTTATCGATAATATACCTTCCGGATTCTATAACATTTCCGTCATAACCATCTAAAATGGATATTTTAAACACATATCTGCCGTTTTTTAAGTTGGTATATGTTACCTTATTAAACTTACTCAACAAACAGGTTCGCTCTTTAGTATCATGTCCTTTTAAGATAACACTTATATATGGATCCTTCACTGAATAATTCAATATTTCCGGTGCAAATGTAATCTGGTTTGAATCTGCTGACAGTTTCAATGTATCTACACGGTCTATTGCAACCTTTTCGCCATCAACCTCTACATAATTCATTATCATACGATACGAATCATCCGCCATATTATCGTCTGACATATTTACCTTTACAACACCCGTATCACAACAAAGATAAAGAACATCTTCTTCCCTGCAGAGCCACGAATTTGCAACCAGTGATGACCTAAAGCCATGTTTTGAATTTATCAGCAGATAATCTTTTCTAACATTCTTAATCAGCTCTTTTATCTTTGCCTCATAAATTCCTGCACTGCCTAATACCCAGCAGCTCCCATTCTTATTGCACACTATATCGTAATTATTACTGTATGGAAATTTATCAAGACTTTTTATCTTACCGTCTTTGGACATGTAACCAAGACCATTACTTGTAACAATAAACATTCCACCATAAACCGGCTCACTGACCATTCTAAGCACAACATCAGATGACAAGCCATCTTTTTTTGTTATCCTGGTCACGCTGCCATCTTTATCAATCTTTGTTATTCCACCTCCATCAGAGCCGACATAACATGCATCTTTATATTCCAGCAGGCACAGCGACCTTTCATTAAGCATTCCGTTCTTTGAATCCAAAACATTTACAATCTTTTCACCGGATATAACCGCAACACCATAATCTCCTGCAATCATAATCCTGCAATCACTGCATTCGATTATATTTCTAAAACGCATCCCCGGCATTCCCTGTTTATCAGTGAATTTTTTAACATTATATCTGCCTTTTTCATTTACCGTTACCTTATATACTCCCATTTCAGTTGTGGCTATCCACAGCGCATTTTTGCTGTCTGCTTTCAGACATCTTATCCTGACATTTTGAAGCTGCCTTGTAAGTGAATTATTTACTTTTTTTCTTCCCCTGACAGCCACCAGACCATCATCAGTACCGCAAAACAACAGTCCATTCCATTTTTCCGTAGAATTGACAACTGCCGTAATACCAATATTTTGAAATATCTCTTCAAACGATGAATCACACATTTCAAGCAGTCCAAGTCTTGACGAACTAAACCACAGATTTCCCTGATAATCAACAAGCATACTGTCAATCGAACTGTTGAAATTATTAGTATTCAACCTGTGGCAGCCTCCACTTTTATCCAGAACCGCTACTCCTGTATCTGAGCAGACAAATATTTTATCATTTTCCGTCTGATAAAAACAATTTACAGATTCAAAACCTTTTATCCTGATTTTATCTTTAAGCCGGGGCTGTCCTGATTTCATATCAAATATGTATATTAAATTTCCGGTTGTCCCCATATACAACTGCCCATCTTTTAAAAAACAAACCTCATTACAATCCTTAAACCTGCTTATGCCTTTAGGCGTATTTATAATTTTTCCGTCACGTACCCAGAATACTTCTCCTCTTTCAGTTACACCAACAACATTTCCTTTATCATCAGCAGTCATTGACACCACATTTTTTATATTTTTAAATGTTTTTGTAACCTTTACACCTCCGCTGAGAGATACAACCGACAACGCCTCTGAAGTCCCTATATAATAATTTCCATGTGAATCACATACTATTTTTTTTACTGAATTTGAAAGCAGTCCATTTTGGTCATCCACAACATTAACGGCATCCTCATTGATAAAAATAGTAACACCGTTATCATTTGTTCCTACCCATAATCGTCCCTCCTCATCCACATACAGACAATTTACGCTCTTGACAGAACTTACATCCTGAAAGCAGACAAACTTCGCTCCATCATACTTAAACAGACCTGCATAAGTACCTATCCACAGCTTTCCGTCCTTTGTCTGGGCGATATCATTCGCTTCACCGGACAAAAGCCCCTCTTCCTTTGAATACTGCGTCTGTATATAGGAATTATATTCTAAATACCCTTCCGAATTATTTTCTAATTTTGTTTCTGCTGCCATTGAAGTATCTGTTTTTCCGCAGCAGGCTCCTGCTGCGACTACAGCTAAAATGATTATTTCTGTTATTGTTTTAAATCTTTTTTTGAAATTTTTTCTGACATAATGAGCAATTTTGAGTAATAAATATATTATCTCCACAGTCAGCATCTTATCCATAAATTCCACACAAAACTGACCGGCTATATAAGAAATAAATTTTGGCAGGCCTTTATCAACACACAACAGCATAACCTGATTTCCCCATACATTGCTTATCTTTCCGCTATATAACATTGCAT
>FR887297.1:48731-51474 GCA_000436755.1 Clostridium sp. CAG:253
AACCGCCGTAACTGTTGAAAAGACGGCAAGTCCCATACCTAAAGTCATCGTTGTAAACTGTTTATCAAAAACTTTCTTTTTTGAATAATAACCTACAATAATACCCAACAGAGTCCCAACAATACAATAAACCAACTCCTGGTCAACAAATATTCCATAAATAATATTGTTGGTAAATCCAACAAATGCCCCACAGACAGGTCCATACAGATATGCAATCAAAAATGTTCCTATCGAGTCAAACCACATCGGTAATACCAACTTTACGGCAAATTTCCTGCCCAAAATATCAATAAGTAATGCCGCCACAGCCGCAAAAATTATCATATATTCTTTTTTATTTTTCATTTGCATATTCTCCTCAGATTAATCATCACAAACTGTTCTTTATCTTTAACAACCGTTACCTTTTATCTTTCGCAAAAGAAACAAGCATTTCCTTGATTCTTGTCAGTTCAGTAATATAATCTTTATTCCTGTCTGACCCCCATATAAAACCGTTGGCATAGTAGGTACAGACAGCCATCATAACATGAACCGTCTGACGCATAAATTCTTCAAATGGTATATCAGTTCTAAGTGTATGGTCTTCTTTTGCTTTTTCATACATTTTAATAAATCTTGTATCGGCAGACAGCAGTGAATCATTAAACCCTTTAAGTTTTTTTCCATCGACACCCGAATGTGAAACAAAGTGATTGAAATTGTCATTAAATTGCAAAAGTGCTTTATGATTCACATACATATCAATATAGCAATCCATCGTGAAAATAAATCTGTCAATAGCGGGAATTTCATCCACTGATGAAATCGGTCTTTTTCTGTCAAGTTCATCTAAATATTCTTTCCACTTTGCAGAATTGACTGCGATAACAAGATCAAGTTTACCGGGATAATGGCGAAATACAGTAGCTCTCCCAACACCTGCTTCCCTTGCAATCTCCGCCATACTTGCAACTTCGATTTTTTCTCTTACAAACACATCAAATGCTGCATCTATTATCCTTTTTTCTTCTACCTCTCTCATAAACTTTCCTTTCCATTGATACTCTCAGTCTTAATAATAATATGTATGCGGAAAAGTTTCAAGTATTAGACATGTTTCGAATTATTTTCGCTATGGCTTTTTAACGCAAAAATTGATATAAACTTTCCGGCTAATGGACGGCTCTCGCCTCTAACGCCATTCGCCGGAAAGTTTATATCAATCTCTGCTGTTTACGTTTTTTTATTTTATGCAGTATACACTGCCTCAAACCATACTTTTTTGCATCCAGTGCATTTGCCACCGCACTTTCTACCGTCTTTTTAGCAAATTTTTTCTCTACAGGTACGCTGTTGACATTTTCCTAATAACTTCTCTTACATACTCCTCTGGCTTTGAAACTTTTCTCGCTATATCATGTATAGACATATTACATTCTTCATATAAAATTTCAATTTTTCCTTTAAGTTCACCTTCACGCATTCCTTCACGCATTGCATTATTTATAGAATTTTCCCATGCTCTGCACATATCAACCACCTCCTCTTTCTCTTCTCCGGTTATTTTTGAACCGGTTATCAGATTTATCAACTCCACAGCTTCTTTTTCAACATGTTTAAATCTTGTTTTTCCCTTTATCCAGCTGCCATCTTCATCAGATTGATGCTTTATAAATTGCAAAACCGAACCAACATCCGTCTTAAATTTATCATAGTCCTCATCTGAAATCTTTGCCGGTTCTATAAGATTTATCTTATAATTCGGAACATACGACAATAACTCATCATCATCCACTGATAACATCTCATGTATACTTTTGGCTCCATCCCAATCCTTGTCACCAAAATACACTACTAATGTGATTACAGGCATAAGTCTGTCAGCCTTTTTTAATCCGGACAAAAATTCCTCTGAATTTAACTTAATTCTTTTTTTATTTAACCCATTCCTATATGACCTCTTAGCCTCTTCCACCTGCTTTGCATACTGCAACGCATCATAAAGCATATTTTTTACTGCCATTGCATAATGGATTTTATCCTGATTTTCTATTCCTAGAACAGCATATGCTGCCTTATCATCCATTGCCATTGTCCACAGCATAATATTGTCCCTTAACTTCTGCACTGCTATTTCTGCATCATTGCCATAAGGCAATGCAACCTCTGCCGTATCTATCTTCTGTAATTTTTCAGGTTTTATAACCTGTCTGCCATCATAAATATAAAAATTAAAAACATCCGCTATTACATCTCTATGCGACATATACTGTTTTGTTGCTATATCGACTTTCCCCATACATGTCTCCTTTCATACATTATACATACCGTATATCCAAAATGCAATTCCACATAATCATTGTCTATAACCCTAGTATATTGACCTGTTGCTATTTATCTAAATAACTTGCCTAAATTTTCGTTGTACTAGATACAGAATGATAACACACTCAAAATATAACTATCACTAAACATTTGTTCGTGCATCTATAATAGCATCTGAATGTATGTTCGTCAATATAAATTTTCATGCATAACAAAGAGTCGCTTGCGACTCTTTCGCGCTTGAGCGGAATGCGTAGCATTTATTATGTTATAAGAAACGACAAGTTTCCTATAACATAATAAAATCGCTACAGAATATCTGATAATAATCATAATATCCCATAGCGATTTTTTACTTTGTATGAAATAGTCTATTTTACGCTAAACTGATGTTACAGATTGCTTCATTGCCTGACAATTCACGCAATCCCAC
>FR887298.1:0-7830 GCA_000436755.1 Clostridium sp. CAG:253
GGCGGAAACTATCATGATTGCAGGTCGTGTAAGACCGGACGGTGATTGTATCGGTGCATGTGTGGCATTGCAGAGATATATAAAAAGAAATTATCCAAAGAAGGAAGTATTTGTCTATATAGAAACAGTTCCGGAAGTTTTTGAATTTTTAGATGAAAATAAAGAAATTTTTTCAAATGAAACAAATGATAAAAAATATGATGTTTTTATAGCACTTGACTGCAGTTCACCTGACAGGCTCGGTGATGCACAGAAAGCATTTTACAATGCAAAGAGCACTATGTGTATAGACCACCATATAAGTAACAGATACTATGCAGGTATAAATGTGGTGAATTCAGATGCAAGTTCAACATGTGAAGTTTTGTATGAGCTTATTANAGTTTTGTATGAGCTTATTACAGATGAAGAAAAAATTTCAGATTTATTTAGTAAACAGAATATTGGGGACAGTATTGATAGACTTTCCGGTGAGAAAAAACTCGGGTTTGAGATAGTAAGAGCATTATACATAGGTATCATATTTGATACAGGTGTGTTCAGATTTTCAAATACATCAAAGAGGACTATGGATATAGCAGGTGAACTTGTTGATACAGGTATTCCTTTTTGGAAATATATTGATGAGTGTTTTCTTCAGAGAA
Source organism: Clostridium sp. CAG:253 (assembly GCA_000436755.1). Taxonomy (GTDB): domain Bacteria; phylum Bacillota; class Clostridia; order Lachnospirales; family Lachnospiraceae; genus Butyribacter. The sequence goes on from FR887298.1 coordinate 645, forward strand.
CTTATACACAGACACAGCTTCTTGGAAGAACTCTGCTTGCGAGTATGCGTGTCATGGATGGAAAGTGTATAGTTGCAACTATCACAAGAAGAATGATGGAGTTTTATGAAGCTAAGACCGAGGACATTGAGGGAATAGTCGACCAGCTTCGTATAACACAGGGCGTTGAAGTTGCAATTCTTTTACATGAGATTGGTGACCAGGAATACAAAGTAAGTCTGCGCTCAAATGATTATATAGATGTGAGCAAGATAGCTTCGTTTTTTGGCGGCGGCGGTCATGTGAAAGCAGCCGGTTTTACAATGAGAGGTTCTGCACATGATGTAGTTAATAATATAACAGGTCATATCGAGAGCCAGATGTTAAACAAAAATAATTAAGCTAAAAGATAATGATAATAATATAAAGGATGGAAAATAAAGCTTGGATGGTATAATAAATGTATACAAAGAAGCGGGTTTTACCTCACATGATGTTGTGGCAAAGCTTAGAGGAATATTGAGACAAAAAAAGATAGGTCATACAGGAACACTTGACCCGGCGGCGACGGGTGTGCTGCCGGTGTGTCTTGGAAAAGCAACAAAGGTATGTGAACTTCTAACGGACAAAGACAAATCATACAGAGCAGTGTGCAAACTTGGTGTTGAAACTGATACGCAGGACATGACAGGAACTATTTTAAAAGAGTATGATGTTACCGGTATAAGTGAGCAGAATATAAGGGAGTGTGTCGAAAAATTTGTCGGTGACATAAAACAGATACCACCAATGTATTCGGCACTTAAGGTAAACGGTAAAAAACTGTATGAACTTGCCAGAGAGGGAAAAATTATTGAGCGGAAACCGCGCGACATAAATATTTCAAAGATTGATATAATTGACATAGATTTGGATAATAAAACATTTACAATGGATGTTACATGCTCAAAGGGGACCTATATAAGAACCCTCTGCCATGACATAGGAAAAGAACTTGGCATAGGTGCGGCAATGGAAAATCTTGTGAGGACAAGAGTATCTGTTTTTGAAATAAAAGATGCACTTACACTTAGCGATATAGAGTTTTTATCAAAGGAAAAACCTGAAAAATTTATGGAAAAAGTTTACAGTGTCGATTCTCTTTTTGAATATTCAAAACTTAGTGTTTCGGGGGATGGGATAAGATATCTTCAAAATGGAAACACTTTGAGGGAAAAAGACTTTAAAGAGAATGCGGGTAATATTTCAGAAGACGAAAAAGTTCTTGTCTATGACGAGAACAATAATTTTAGGGCAATATATCAGAAGAAGGGAAAAGAATTTAAGGTATTCAGAATGTTTTAAAAATATTTTCATGTTAAAAAACATTCCCATGTTCTAATGAACATTTCAATAAAGAAAACAGTTTAATATAAAAATATTTTATGATATTTTCAAGGGGGCAGAAGAAAAATGGAAATCCTTAAAGGTTTGGATATATGTGTAAAAAACAGTGCGGTATCGCTTGGCAAGTTTGACGGACTTCATAGAGGACACAGGCTTTTGCTTCATGAAATATTAGAAAAAAAAGAATTTATTCCTACCGTGTTTACTTTTGAGATGTCTGATACACCGCAGAAATATATATATTCACAGGAAGAAAAAAACAAAATATTAGAAGAAATCGGGATTCGGAGAGAAATATTATTTCCTTTTAATGAACAGACAAAAAAAATGGCTCCGCATGATTTTATAAGAGATTTTCTTGTTGCAAAACTGGATGTAAAATACATTTGTGTCGGAGAGGATTTTCACTTTGGAAAGAACCGCGATGGCAATGTGGGAATATTAAAAAGATATGCGTCTGAGTACGGATATGACATAAAAATATTTCATAAGTTACAAGCAGACAACGAGACGATAGGCAGTACACTTATACGAAAAAAACTTGAGGACGGTGATATTGCAAAGGCAAACGACCTGCTTGGACGCAATTATTTTATAGAAGGCACAGTAATACATGGAAATGCACTTGGCAGGACACTTAATATGCCGACGGCAAACATAGTTCCCGATAAGTCAAAACTCCTGCTGCCGTCTGGAGTTTATGCGTCGAAGGTAAAGATTGAGGGCGACTCTCAGGTGTATAAGGGTGTAACCAATGTCGGCAGAAAACCGACGATAGGCAGATATGATATTGGCGTTGAGACATGCCTGCTTGATTTTGACAGAGATATTTACGGAAAGAAAATAACTGTCGAGTTTTATGAACATATAAGACACGAGAAAAAATTTCCGGGACTTGATGAACTTAAAAATCAGATGGAAAAGGACAAAGAGAGAGCGAGACATATATTAAAAAATAAATTCCATAATATGATGTAGGGGGCAAAAGGTATTTTGACCCTTGCATTATATTATTGTCAAATGTAACAAATTCTTAATCAAAAAGAAATACTTTCTTCTTTGACTTATATTTTTGTTTTGTTATAATAGTAGTTGCTTATGTGAAAACCATAAGGGCAAACGTTTATGTTTGCCCTTTTACAATGCAAAAAAAATTGCATGGCAAAAAAATTTGCATCTGCAAAAAAATGTATAGCAGGGAGTATGTAAAAATGCAAAATGGTTTTTCACATTTAAAATATAGGGATAGTGAGGTTTTAGGACAAATGAGAAGAAAGAGTGTTCAGAGCGTTTTTGCAGGTTTGTTAGTTGCGACTGTACTTAGCTGTACAGCATGTGGCGGAGGGGATAAAAAAGAACAGTCTGCAGTTTCGGTTACAGCAAAAGAAAATGAAGTGAAAAAGAAAGAGCATGTCAAGCTGCTCCTTAGTGAGACAAAGACATTACCGGATAAAATTGACGGGGCAGAATTTCAATCAAAAAACAAGGGAATAGCAACAGTTTCAAAAGATGGTGTTGTACATGGAGTTAAGCATGGAAAAACTACTATTGTGATGAAAAGTAAAAATGAAACGATTACATATACGGTAAAAGTAGCTAAAAAGGGAATGGTATATCCAAAATTTACAATGCTTACGGGCGAACATTTGGATATACAGTTCAGCAACGGTACAAAAGCTAAAAATGTCAAATGGAAAACAACAGATAAAAGCATAGCGACAGTAGATAAAAAAGGAAAAATAATAGCAAAGAAAAAAGGAAAAATTCAAATAAAGGGAAACGACGGCAAAAAAATGTATGTTGCAGGTATAAGTGTAAAAAAGAGACCTAAAAATATAATATATCTTACTTTTGATGACGGCCCAAACAGTTATACAACACCAAAAATTCTGAAAATATTGAAGAAAAACAATGTAAAAGCAACATTTTTTGAACTCCGTCCGGCAAGCTACGATTATAAACTTACAAAAAGAGTTATTGATGAGGGACATACACTTGCTTTGCATGGATTTAAACATAAATATTATGAAATATACAAATCTGAAAAGGTTTATAAAGGAAACCTTGACAAACTCCGCAATCTTTTCTTTAAGAAGTTTGGAGTATGGTGTACGGTATCAAGATTCCCAGGAGGAAGTTCAAATACAGTAAGCAGGTACAACAAAGGAATTATGACAAGGCTTACAAAAAAACTTGACGGCTGGGGATACCACTATTTTGACTGGAATGTTGACAGTGAAGATGCAGGCGGTGCAAGAAATCCACAGCAGACATTTCATAATGTAACATCAGAACTTTGCAAAGGAAGAGGAAATGTTGTTCTGATGCATGATTTCTATGGAAATGACAAGACTATAAATGCACTCGATAAAATGATAAAATATGGTAAAAAACATGGATATGTATTTTTACCTATAACAGCAAGCACGGATGCAGTACATCACGGTGTAAACAATTAAAAAAATGATACAGAGTCAGATTATTTTTTGACTTAAATATCATAATAGTTCATACAAATTTTACAAAGGGGTAAACATATATATTATGTTTGCCCCTTTGCAAAATTTTATATATAACATCATTTCATGGCGGCAGCACAAAAGGAGGAATTAAATGAATTTATTTGACATATTGGGACCTGTAATGGTTGGACCAAGCAGTTCACATACGGCAGGAGCAGTAAGGATAGGTTATGTTGCGAGGCATCTTTTAAAGGATGAGCCGTGTGAGGTTAAAATAGGGCTGTACGGTTCCTTTGCAAAGACAGGTAAAGGGCATGGAACTGACAGGGCACTTATAGCAGGTATACTTGACATGCATCCTGATGATATGAGAATACCTGAAAGTTTTGAGCTGGCAGAAAAAGCAGGAATGAAATTTGAGTTTTACACGCTTGATATAAGAAATGCCCATCCGAATACGGTGTTGATTGATATAACTGGTAAGAATGGCAGAAAGCTTAGTGTACAGGCATCATCACTTGGCGGCGGCAGGATTATGGTAAACAGGATTGACGGAATAGATGTTAATTTTTCGGCAGAAAAACCAACACTTATAGTACACAATATCGACCAGCCGGGTCATGTTGCAGAAGTCACATCAATGCTTTCGCATAAATGTGTAAATATTGCGACAATGCAGCTTTTCAGGGACAAGCGTGGAGGGTATGCGGTTATGGTAATCGAGACAGACCAGTCAATACCGGAAGAAGCAATAAAGTGGCTTGAGCATTTAGAAGGAGTCATAAAGGTAACATATGTAAATATCGATTAGCAACAATCATATAATGTATTTTCTAAATCTTCGGAACAAAGAATTTTGAGAGTACATATATAAAAATGGAGGTTAGTATGTTCAATTCGTTAAAAGAGATAACAGACAGATGTAAAAGTGACGGCAAAGAATTTTGGCAGATAATCCTCGAAGATGATATGTCAGACAGAAATGTTGACAAAGAAGACTCAATGTCAAAGATGAAAGAACTGTGGGATGCTATGTATCATGCGTCAGTAAATTATGACGGAGATATAAAATCATCAAGCGGTTTGAGCGGTGGTGACGGCAAAAAGATGGAGGAATATACAAAAACACATGACTGTCTTTGCGGTGATTTTATGGGAAGAGTTATTGTTGAGGCACTAAAAATGGGCGAGTCAAATGCATGTATGAGACGAATAGTGGCGGCACCGACAGCGGGTGCATGTGGTGTACTGCCGGCTATATTGGTGCCATATTATGACAGCTTATTAAAAAATGAAAATAAAGAGCGGGATGTGGCAGAAGCAGAAGAAAAAATAATAAAAGCACTTTATGTGGCAGCGGGAATTGGCGGAGTTATAGCAAAAAGAGCTTCAATAAGCGGTGCAAAAGGAGGATGTCAGGCGGAGATAGGCTCTGCAAGTGCAATGTCAGCCGGAGCACTCACATATCTGCAAGGGGGAAACGAGACTCAAATTATAAACAGTGCATCTATGGCACTCAAAAATCTGCTTGGTCTTGTCTGTGACCCGGTTGCGGGACTTGTGGAGGTGCCATGCATAAAAAGAAATGTTGGCGGTGCTGTAAATGCGGTTTCGTGTTCGCAGATGGCATTGGCAGGAATTGAGAGCAGAGTGCCGGCAGATGAAGTGATAGATGCGATGGCATATGTCGGTGATAAGATGGACGAAACTCTCAGGGAAACAGGAATTGGAGGACTTGCGGGAACGCCTTTCGGAAAGAAAATTGCGGATGAAATCTTGTAGTTGAAAATTATAAAATTCTTGTTTTTTATTATCTGTAAGTATGAGATAATTATATAAAGAATTTGGAACCAGATGAAACGATTGTTATAGACACGGAATTTCAAAAAGGAAGAAGTGTCGGAAAAGTTTATTATTAAATAGCTGTTCTGCCGATTATATTATTGCATTCTTTCTTTTTGTATGAGAAAATAAAAGCATTAGTTGAGGTCAAAATACTTTTTGACCTTAATATCATTTATATTCTGTTATAAGAAGAATGGAGAATAATATGAAAAACTTTGTATATAGACAAATGAGAGTAATGGGATTTTTTCTTTTAACTATAATTGTCCTGATGCCATGTTCAAAATCAAAGGCAGAACAGCGGAAAATAATAGTTGGTTTTGCAAATTCATCAGATATGGTTTCGAGTGTTTCGATAAGTTCAGATACCGAATATAAAACAGGTTACGGATTTGATTATCTGCAGGATATAGCATCATATACAGGGTGGAGCTATAAATATGTTTACGGGGAATGGAATGAATTATTTGACTTTTTGGAACAGGGCAGTATTGACGTATTATGTGGTGTATCATATAGTCAGGCAAGAAGCGAGAGGGCATTGTTTTCTGACAAACCTATGGGAACGGAAGGGTACTATATTTATGTTAAAAGTACGGACTCAGATATAACATCGGACAATCTTAAAACACTTATGGATAAAAAAATAGGTGTAAATGGTGGAAGCGATAAAGTTGAAATGCTGAAAAACTGGATTATTCTCAATGAACTGAACAGCAAAGTTGTCGCTGCAGACGGATATGATGAGCTTAAATCAGGTCTTTCGTCGGGAAAATATGATGCGATACTTGATACGGAGACATCAGAGAACAATCTGTTTACTCCTGTTATTAAGGTTGACGATTCAGATTATTATTTTGCAATAAGCAAAAAACACAGTTATTTAAAGGATGAACTTGATGAGGCACAGAGAAAACTTTTTTCTGTTGACCCGTATTACAACCAAAATTTGCAATACCAATACTATAAAAACGTAAGTGTCAGAAAAATTCTTGATGCGGATGAGAGAAAATGGCTCAACAGGCATATGTACATAAAGGTTGGCTATCTGAAGAATATGCTTGCATTCTGCGACAAAGACGATAAGACAGGAAATCCTATAGGTGTTGTAAAAACATTGTTTGATGAATCTGTAAATTGTTTTTCGGGCTTCAAATTAAAATATAAATATTATGCATACGATAATCTGGGGCAGATGGTCAATGCCTTAAAATCAGATGAGATTGATTGTATATTTCCATTTTACGGTGATAAGTGGTATGCCGATAAAAATAATTTTTCAGTTACAAAAGAGGTTGTAGACTCGCCTATAGTTGCAGTCTATCGTGGGAACTATAGTGACGTATCGATGAAAAAAATCGCAATAAAAAATCAGTCAAACTATCAGAAAACATATTTAAAAATATATTATCCTGACAGCCGTGTAAAGGTATATGATACACCTGAGGAATGTGTAGAAGCTGTTGAGAACGGTGAGGTGACGGCGACAATTTTTAGTGCATACCGTGTAGATC
>FR887298.1:7853-10164 GCA_000436755.1 Clostridium sp. CAG:253
TAGATCAGGTGTTTGATACGTCTAAGTATAGTGATTTAAAGACGGTAAACCTGTCAAATACGGTACCTTTAAGTATTGCGACAAACAGAAATAACCCTACACTTCTTTCTATATTGAACAAGGTGGTACTTCTGTCAGATAATTCAAACATAATGAGAACGATGATAAGTTATTCGTCTGCAGAGCAGAAAATTTCATTGTCGCGGTTTGTTAAAAATAATGCAAATTTTATAATAATATGTATGTCGGTTACTTTTATTATCATAATATTTGCAATTTCAGCACAGCTTAACCATGTGAAAAAGAACAAAGAGGAACTGGCACGTGCAAAAGAGGATGCAGAGAAAGCAAATGATGCCAAGTCAAATTTTCTGGCGCGTATGTCACATGATATAAGAACGCCAATGAATGGTATTGTAGGAATGACAAAGATAGCACGTGACAATGTCGATGACAGTGAAAGGGTTGTGTTTGCACTTGACAGAATAGACAGTGCATCAAATCAGTTGAAAAATCTGATAAATGATGTACTCGATATGAGTAAACTGGAGAGTGGAAAAACTGTTCTTTCATTTGAACCTTTTAATATCAATACAATACTTGAAAATTTAAAAGATGTATTTGCGGATATGATATCGGAAAAAGGCATTCATTTTGAGATGGAAAAGCATGACATACAGCATGAGAACCTCATCGGAAGTCCAATACATATTCAGAGGGTGATACAGAATATAGAGAGCAATGCGATTAAATACAATAAACCGAACGGTAACTTAAAAATTGTAGTTGAAGAAAAATTTCAGCAGGATACCAAGACTATATTCAGAATTACAATATCAGATACCGGAATAGGAATGAATGAGGAATTTAAAAAACATATTTTTGAACCGTTTTCAAGAGAAAACGAAAATGCTGGTACACAGTATATGGGGACAGGTCTTGGTATGGCAATCACAAAAGAGCTGCTTGAACTTATGAATGGTTCAATAACTGTTGACAGTACACTCGGAGAGGGAACCGTATTTGTTGTCGAGATTCCTTGCGTGATTGATAAAAATGCAAGTCAAAAGAGAGAGGAAAAAGATGCTGTTATAGATAACTTATCCGGACTTAATATACTCGTAGTAGAGGACAATAAGATAAACGCTGAGATAGCAGAGTACATTCTTAAGAAATCAGGAGCAGAGGTTACACTTGCAAATAATGGAAAAGAAGCAGTAGATGTGTTTGCAGAGACAGATGAGAATTATTATGACATAATTTTGATGGATGTTATGATGCCTGTTATGAATGGATATGAAGCTACAAGAAATATAAGGAAGCTTCACAGGAAGGATGCAAAAAAAATCCCGATAATTGCGATGACGGCAAATGCTTTCACAAAGGACAAGCTGGATGCAATAGAGGCAGGGATGAATGAACACATAGCAAAACCTCTCGATATAAATCTGCTTTTGGAGATTATTTCCAAATACAAACACAAAATAAGTCGTTTTAGGTAACTTTTGAAAATTTATATAGGAATTGGAAATTGAATAGATTAAAAAAAATGTCTACAATAGCAAAAAATGGATACATTTGATTTACATAAGGAGGACAATTAAATGGCAAATACAGACGTTGTTGAAAAGCAGCCATTAACTGAGGATTATCTCAAGAAGATGGACGCATACTGGCGTGCAACTAATTACCTTGGAGCAGCACAGCTCTACTTATTAGACAACCCATTATTACGTGAACCATTAACAATGGAGCATGTAAAGAAAAAGATAGTTGGACATTGGGGAACAGTTCCGGGACAGAACTTTATCTATGTTCACTTAAACCGTGTAATTAAAAAATATGATCAGGATATGATTCTTATTTCAGGTCCGGGTCATGGCGGAAACTTCTTCGTAGCAAATACATACTTAGAGGGAACTTACAGTGAAGTATATCCTAACATCAGTGAGGATATGGATGGACTTAAGAAATTATGCAAGCAGTTCTCATTCCCAGGCGGAATTTCAAGTCACGTAGCTCCTGAAACTCCTGGTTCAATCAACGAAGGTGGAGAGCTTGGTTATTCACTTGCTCATTCATTCGGTGCTGTATTTGATAACCCGGATTTAGTTGTTTCATGTATCGTAGGTGATGGTGAGGCAGAGACAGGACCACTTGCTACTTCTTGGCAGTGTAACAAATTCCTTAACCCTAAGACAGATGGTGCAGTTCTTCCTATTTTACATATGAATGGATACAAGATCAGCAACCCAACAGTTCTTTCTCGTATTCCACATGATGAATTAGAACATTTCTTTGATGGATGCGG
>FR887299.1 GCA_000436755.1 Clostridium sp. CAG:253
GCCTCTTCTGCTTTCTGACCTGCCAGCTCCGCCGCCTTATCTGCTGCTTGTTTGCTTTCCGCTGATTTTTCACTATAATACTTTGAATTATCTTTTTCCTCTCCTTCTCTTACTCCACTATCTCCTATCGCATATGACTGGGACAGCTTTTTGGATTTTTCTGCATTTATAACACTTTCTGATGCACTTTCTGCATACTTTTTCACATTTTCCACAGATTCAGCTACATTTGTTTCGAAATCTTTTGCAGTTTCTGCATATTTCTTTGCTTCCGCTATATAATCTGTTAAAGCTTTTATATTTTCCTTCTGTCCTACAGCCGAATAAGCTGGATTTTCTGTAGCCTTAAGAATAAATGGAAATGTACTCACAACTAACTCTTGAGCCGTATTTGAAAAACTTATGCATAATTTCAAATCCCCCGCCTCATCTGTTTCATTTTTAGTTAAATGTACTGTAACAATATTGCTATTAACCGCACATTTAATTGATATTGCCTTATGCTTGGCAGTCTCGCCTTCACATACACACAAATCAAATTCCCCAGGCTCCACATT
>FR887300.1 GCA_000436755.1 Clostridium sp. CAG:253
AGTTATCAGAATTTTTATACAGGTACGGATTGGGGATATTCAGAAAACTATGACCTTTGTCTGGATGTTACAAAGCTTGGAGTTGATGGGGTTGTTGCAATGGTAGAATTATATGCAGAGAGGATGGGGTATGGAAAATTCAAATAAGCAGGAATATAAAAAAGTGATAGAATATATCTGTCAGCTTTTAAATGATAATTCTTTAAAGGCAGGGGACAGACTGCCGGCAGAGAGAAGTATAGCCCAGACACTTTCCATAAGCAGAAATTCAATAAGAGAAGCCCTTAGTGTACTAAACGGAATGGGAATTATTGAAAGAAGGCAGGGGTCTGGCAATTATATTTCAAAAAATTCCGTTGCAGCAATAAAAGATATGATACATATAATGCTTGCAATTGACAGTACCACAAAAGAGGATATTTGTTCATTCAGAAGATATATGGATAAAATGGTATGTATGGCAATAGCAGACAAAGGGATAAATGAAAACCAGAAAGTAAAGATGCAGATACTTGTTGAAAAAATGGAACTTGCCGGGAGTGCTGATATAGCAGATTTAGATGAAAGTTTTCACAGAAATCTTATGCTGGCAACTGAAAATTCTTTTTGGATATCAATAATGGATGCGGTTATTGGAGTGTATAGGGAATGGATTGAAAAAGTTTTTGAAGAGACAGATGCAGATGATTATGACAGATTATTGAAATGTCATTCACTTATATTGAGCGGTATTTTGGAAAATAAACAGGATTTGTGCATGTATGCTATTGACAGGCATTATGATATTATAGATAAACTTCTGAAAAATAAGCGGGACTGAAATGTAAAAGAAATAATTTGAAAATTAAAATAAGATATTGGGTTCAAAATAATAGTATATCGAAAACGGCTGTAATCTGATTTGATTATAGCTGTTTTTTTACGTTTAGATTTGATTAAAATAGTTTTTGAAATTGTGAAATTTGTGAAAAATATGTGAAAGAGCTGGTATTTGTTTATTAAATATTAAAATAATTGATGAAACATTTAATAACTTATGGTAAAATATTTCATATAAATGTTATAAAAATGGCAGATTATTGTTCAAAATGTACATAATCTGATGCTGATACAACATTGTTGTACCAGTTATATTAAAAAGAAGGAGAAAAGATATGAGCACAGCAAAAATTAGTCTTGTGAATGTGAGTAAGAGTTATTTTTCTGAAAACGAAGTGACACAGGCTCTTCACAAGATAAATCTGGACTTTTATTTTGGTGAGTTTGCAGCTATTACGGGAGAGAGCGGAGGCGGTAAATCAACGCTTTTAAATGTAATAGGCGGTATGGACAACTATGATGAAGGTGAAATGTATGTAGATGGCGAAGCTACATTCCAATATGACGAGAGTGAGTGGGAGGAATACAGAAGAAAGAAGATTGGCTATATATTTCAGGATTACAGTCTTATAGGCCATTACACGGTTGTTGACAATATAGTATGCGGTCTGCTTGCTATGGGAAAAGATAGGATTGAGGCAGAGAGTCTGGCGGAAATATATATTGAGAAAGTTGGACTAAAAGGATTTGAAACTCATCCTGCAAATGAACTTTCGAGTGGTCAGAAACAGAGGCTTTCTATTGCAAGAGCATTGGCTAAACAAACCGGTGTTATTATAGCAGATGAACCTACGGGCAACCTTGACAGTGAGACAGGTCTTTCTATTATAAAGCTTTTGAAAGAAATATCAAAAGAATGTCTTGTGATAATGGTCACCCATAATTATTCCCAGGCGGAGCCTTATGTGACAAGAAAAATAAGACTTCACGAGGGTATGATAATCTCAGATGTGAAAGTTGGAGAAGAAAAGCAGACAGTTGATATTACGGACAGTGATGATATCACAGAAGAATACAATGATAAAAAAGAAGTTTCGGCAAATGAAAAAAAAGCCCACTCAAATAAAAATATTGATTTTAAATATGCATCTTTTTTTGCAAGATTAAATTTAAAGACGCAGCGTGCAAAAGCTATATTGTTCACATTTTTCCTATTTATAATAAGTACGGTTTCTTTTGTGCTTATCGGTGAAATCTGTGTGAAAAGTGATGATATTTTTACGAAGGACTATGAAGATTCAGCCTTTGCCAGAAAAGATGACAAGAGAATTGTCGTAAAGAAAAAAAACGGTAAAAATATAACATCTCCAGATATAGATAAGATAAAAAAAGTAAGATATGTCAATCATGTAGATTCGTGCGATTATGCGAATGATATAAATTATTATATATTTCAAGATGTAGATTATGAGATAAAATACGGACAAAGAATAGAAGAACGTGAGATGACAGGCTCAGGAAGTGTTTCATTCACAAACCATGATAAGTTTATGTCATCAGTTGACTGCATTGATAAGTCGGATTTGAAAAAGGGAACACTTCCAAAAGAAAGAAATGATATAGTGCTATATTCAGAAGACGAGAGCATTATAGGAAAAACATATAAATGTTATTTTTCGGCTGCTAATATATGGGATGCAAATGACTATTGTATGGCAGAAGTTACAGTGACCGGTATATTAAAAGACGAGACAAAACAGGTTTATTTTTCTAAAGAATTATGCAATATGTTGTCAATGAAATTAGATTCGGGAGAGTTCAGGCTGCTTTATGAGTATGATCACTCAATGGGAGACTATAAAGTAAAACGTCTTCTAATACCTATCATAAATAATGATTTGAAAGGAAATGAGGTGCAGCTCTCAAAAAATCTTGGTGAAGATGGTCCTGCTTCCGGGGAGTATACGTTAAGATTTCAGCAGCTTGATGAAAATGGAGATGAAGAGGGCAGATATGTTGAACAACAGATAGATATTCTTGAACATAAAAGCGATAGCAGCAGAAATTTTATAGAAGTAAGCAGCGAATTATACAATAAATATTATAAGGCAGAATGCAGGCAGTCATCTGTTTATATCGATAGTTATGCAAAGACAGATAAAGTTATGAAAAAACTTAATAAAATGGGATATTATGCAATAAGTACATACAGAGCCGGAGCAACTATAGATAATGAGACAAAGGCTAACCAGCGTCTTGTTATAATGGGAATTTGCGTAGCAGGTCTTTTAGTAATGTTTATAGCTGAGTTTTTCATTTTGAGGGCAATGATGTCAATAAAGATAAAAGAATATCTTGTTCTTAAATTTATCGGAATGAAAATAAGCATATTACGAATGATAAGTTATATAGAAATGGGAATATACTGCGGTATAGCTGTGATTATCACATTTATATTGATGGCTGTACTTAGAATGTGCGGTATTGACTTCATTACGGAAATAGCATGGTATTATACATTTGTCGGTTATCTTTGTTTTATTTTATACAACGCTTTTGTATGCTTTATGACGGTAACCGGATTTAATCATTTACTAAAGGGGAGGCTTCGTCAATGATTCGTGTAAATAACTTAGAAAAATATTATAATAAAGGAAAAAAGAGCGAACAGCACGTTCTGAACGATGTAAACCTTGAGTTTGGAAATACAGGGCTTGTTTGTATTCTTGGAGAGAGTGGTTCCGGAAAGACAACATTGTTAAATACAATAGGAGGACTTGATGATTTTTCGGGAGGTTCTGTCGAGATAAATGGAAAGAAAATAACAGGCTATTCGCCTAAAATAATAGATGCGATAAGAAATGAACATTTTGGTTATATTTTTCAGAATTATTATATACTTCAGGAATATAGTGTTGAATATAATGTAAAGCTTGCGCTAAACAGATATAATCTCACGGAGCAGGAAAAAGATGAACGAACAGATTATATACTTGATATGTTAGGCATACTCAAATATAAGAAAAAGCTTGTATCGAGATTGTCCGGCGGTCAGCAGCAGAGGGTATCTATTGCCAGGGCACTTGTAAAAGCACCTGATATAATTCTTGCTGATGAGCCTACGGGAAACCTTGACGAAGAAAACACATTAAAAACAATGATGATACTAAAAAGTATATCAAAGGAATGTCTTGTAATTGTTGTTACACATGAAAAACGTATAGCTAAATTTTTTGCAGACAGGATAATAAAGGTTTGTGACGGAAAAATTATAAGTGATGCGCCTAATAATGCTACAGCATATCAGAGAAGTGATGATGCGAACATTTATCTTAAAGAATACGAGAAAGAGACAATAAACAGTCAATATGCGGATTTTAAGCTTTATCATGGACAGGATGAGACTCCGGAAAAACTTATGCTTAATTTCGTGTGGAAAGATGAAAAGTTATACATACAAAATCTGATGCCCAACGATATTGTGATAGCAAATGACGAGAACGGTATCCGGATACTTGACGAGGAAAGACCGTCTCTTGATATTAAGGATGTTGAAAATTTTGAATATAATCTGACAAGACTTGATGAAAAGAAAAATGTCAGACTGCCGCTTAGGGAAGTATGGAATATGGCTAAGGCAAATATATCGGTACTTGGAAAGAAACAGGGTTTTATAGCAATAATACTTCTTGCATCGGCGATTCTGCTTTCAATAACAACAGCCAAATTTGTTAATGATAAGACGATTGATGAAAAGAGTATTGTGTCTACAGATTCACATTATGTACAGCTCGATTTCAAAAATATTTCTGTATTTGATTATGATGATCAGGTCAAGATACTGGATTTTGCAAAGCAGTATATGACCGACAAAGAATATGGAGATATATTTTGTGTGCCTTCTGCAAATATGTATCTTAAGGGTAAGGTGTTTAGACAATTAAGGGAACTTGGACAGAATCTTTCAGGCTTTTCATATGTGTCATATGAACATCTCGACAAAAAAGATATTCTGTATGGAAGAATGCCTAAAAAGAGAAATGAGGTAGTGATTGACAAGCAGGTAATTGACAGAATGACTGAGAAAAAAAGTGCAGTGACTTTAATGTATTCAGGGTATAAGTCATATATCGGTGCAAAAATCAGTGACAGTTCTGACTCAAAGATATTAAGAGTAGTAGGCATAAGTGATACAAGTGAGCCTACTGTTTACTGCAACCAGAATGTGCTGTTAGGTTTTTCGGAAAATTCATATAAGCTTGAAAGTGTTGATGAATTTAAGGAAGAAAATGTTAAGGGATATGAAAATCTCTCTCTTAGAGACAATGAAGTGCTTCTAAGAAAGGGATTTGCAGAAAGCGAGGGTTATGAAGTCGGGGATACAATAGAAATAGGTGATGATATAGAAACACATTATACGATTGTTGGAACTTTTCCTGATAGTCTTGATATTGATTATGTATTTTCCGATAAGGGATGTGAGAACATCAAGTGCCTTATGGTGTATGATAACAGGTCATGTCTTATCTATACGGATAATATACAAAAGACAAAAAATTATTATAAGAAAACAGGCGCCGAACAGCTCGATGTATTTGCACCGTCTATGACAGTACCGCATGATGACGAAATAAAAAAATATATCGAGGAAAATTCAAATGATTCGTTTGCGGGAAATCTTATAACAGTTGTTGCGGTAATCATATCAATTATAATGATATACTTTATGATAAAATCAAATGCAATGACCAGAAGTGAAGAATTGACAGTCTACAGAATGTTTGGAATATCAAACAGAAGTATCATAACTGCATTTATTATGGAATTATATGCGATTGCATCTGTGACAACGCTTCCGGCAGTATTGGTAACGGCAGGTGTCATAAAGGTGATAAGTCTCGTTCCGTCATTAAATATGGGAATTATATTCCCGTGGTGGGCAGTTCTTGGACTTTTGATATGCATATATCTTGCATATGCAATTATCTGTATACTGCCAATAAAATCAATACTTGCAAAACCACCTGCAGCACTGGATTTGAAGTAGTGGATATGGTTGAAAAAACTTTGTGAATATTGTATAATAAAAATATGTTTTAGATATTATGGAATTGTGCAGATAGTACAAAAAAAGTTGGAGTTACGGCTGAATATTATAAAATAAAATTGGAGAGGAGGCTGGTTTTATGGTTGATTATACGGAAGGCTCAGGCAGACAGTATCATACAAATGTCGGAATGGGAGATGTAGGAAGATATGTTATCATGCCCGGAGACCCAAAGCGATGTGAAAAAATTGCAGCATTTTTAGATGAACCGAAGTTTATTGCGGACAATCGTGAGTATGTCACCTACACCGGAAAACTTGACGGGGTGAAGGTGAGTGTCACTTCAACAGGTATAGGAGGACCCTCTGCTGCTATAGCACTTCAGGAACTTGTAAGCTGTGGCGCAGATACTTTTTTGAGAGTCGGGACATGCGGCGGAATGCAGGATGATGTAGTCGGCGGTGATATTGTTATAGCAAACGGTGCTATAAGGATGGAAGGCACGTCAAAAGAGTATGCACCTATTGAGTATCCGGCAGTTGCAGATATAAATGTCATAAATGCGATGATGGCAGCTGCGAAGAAACTTGATTTAAAATATCATGTCGGAGTAGTTCAGAGTAAGGATTCATTTTTCGGTCAGCATGAACCAGAACTGATGCCTGTAGGATATGAACTTAAAAACAAGTGGGATGCATGGATAAAAATGGGATGTCTTGCATCAGAAATGGAAACAGCGGCACTTCTTATTGTCGGAAGCTATCTTCGTGTTAGAGTCGGGGCATGTTTTTTGGTACTTGCAAATCAGGAAAGAGCCAAAAAAGGTCTTTCAAATGTGCAGGCACATGACACGAAGGCAGCAATAGAAACGGCAGTTGAGGCAGTCAGAGAGCTTATCAAAGCCGATAAGGCTGATTAGAATAAAAAATAAAAAGAGATGAGTATGAAAAAACGGAGGATTTTTATTATGAATGCAGAAGGACTTTTGGTAATGGCAGCGATGACGAGACACTCGGCATATGCACCGTATTCACATTATAAAGTAGGAGCGGCACTTCTTACTGAAAAGGGAAAAATATATACAGGGTGCAATATTGAGAATGCAGCTTATACACCTTCGAATTGTGCTGAGAGAACAGCATTTTTTAAGGCGGTAAGTGACGGAGAGCGTGAGTTTAGGGCAATTGCCATTGTCGGTGGAAAAGAGGGTACAGATGAATATGATTTTTGTGCACCTTGTGGAGTGTGCAGACAGGTGATGATGGAGTTTTGCAATCCCGATGAATTTGAAATAGTTCTCGGAAACTCTGCAGGGGATATAAAGGTTATCAAATTAAAAGATATGCTTCCTATGGGATTTGGACCTGAAAATCTTGAATAGAAATAAAATATATGCAGAAAAGAGGGTGTTAGTATGGAATATAAATTCAAAAGAATATTTACCATAGTCATAGACTCGATGGGAATCGGTCAGATGGCAGATGCGGCGAAATTTGATGATGTCGGGGCAGACACGCTTGGTCATATCTCGAAGTCTGTTGAAACATTTGAGATACCGAATTTCAGACGATTGGGAATTGCAAATCTTAAACCGTTAAAGCAGGTTTCGCCAGTCGATACACCACTTGGATATTATTTTGCAATGAACGAGAGAAGCAATGGTAAAGACACAATGACAGGTCATTGGGAAATGATGGGAATAAACACAACAAAGCCTTTTATTACATTTACCGAAACAGGATTCCCAAATGAGCTTATAGCGGAACTTGAAAAGAGAACCGGGCGAAAAATAATCGGAAATAAAGCGGCAAGCGGAACTGTTATTCTTGACGAACTTGGCGAGGAGGAAATTAAGACAGGGGCACTCATAGTGTATACATCTGCCGATTCGGTTATGCAGATATGCGGTAATGAAGAAACGATGGGACTTGATAATCTCTACAGATATTGTGAGATTGCAAGAGAACTTACGCTAAGAGACGAGTGGCGTGTAGGCAGAGTTATTGCAAGACCTTATACCGGAATGAAAAAGGGTGAATTTGTGAGAACAAGCAACAGGCATGATTATGCTTTGAAACCTACGGGACGCACGGTTCTCAATTCCCTCAAGGATGCAGGTTTTGACGTTATTTCAGTCGGAAAGATAAATGATATATTTGCAGGTGAAGGAATAACGGAGAGCAATCGTTCAAAGTCAAGTGTACATGGAATGAAACAGACGATAGAGATAGCTGAGAGAGAGTTCTGCGGTCTTTGTTTTGTAAATCTTGTAGATTTTGACGCATTATGGGGACATAGGAGAAATCCTGTGGGATATGCAAAAGAGATTGAGAAGTTTGACAAAAATCTTGGCATACTGATGGATAATCTTAATAAAGATGACCTTCTTATAATAACGGCAGATCATGGTAATGACCCGACATTTAAGGGAACTGACCATACAAGAGAGAAAGTCCCTTTTGTGGCATATTCACCGTCTTTTAGCGGATTTGGAAAACTGTCTGAAACCGATACGTTTGCTGTAATCGGAGCGACAGTTGCCGAGAATTTTGGTATTACAATGCCAGAAAATACGATTGGAACATCAGTTCTTGATTTGTTAAAATAAAAATTTAAAATTATTATAAGATGTATTGTTTATTATAACAAAAAATCTCTTTTACCTTGAAACTGGTAAAAGAGATTTTTTTTAGAGGATGCGCATTTTGCGGAAGGGAAATAAATGCTACGCATTCCGCTCA
>FR887301.1 GCA_000436755.1 Clostridium sp. CAG:253
CTACACGACCATTACCATCCTGAAATGGATGAATTCGCTCAAACTTCACATTAAATTCCAGAATATCTTCAATACCAATTCTACTTTAAATATTTTACTTCTCTTTATTGTTCTTCAATACCAGTCTCTTATGCTTTGAAGAATATACCCAGTATTTTGAAGACAGTTTCGGACAGCTCTTTGTCTTGATTGAAGACACTTTCACTGCTTTTGCCAGATATGGTTTCCACGAAATACCAGCTTCTCCATATGCTTTTCCTGATTTGTAGTAGTTGTCATAAACAGCCGCTTTACCTGAAATTCCTGCCACTTCATAGCGTCCAATAATGGCACCTTTTACTACTTTCTTTCCTCCTTTAACTGTACCGATATTATAATTGCAGGCTGCCGCTTCTTTTTCTCTTCCTCTCGCATACGCTTCCTGCCATCCTGCTATTCCACCTATGTAACTGACTGCATTTGTTTTTGTAGAAACACTTCCTGTATTATAACAGTTACGCACATTACAGATGTCTGCCGCTATACCACCTACTTTTACCCCACCGGTTTTTACATTTGCTGCAATCTTTCCTGTATTATAGCTTTCAGTGATTGAGGCTACATTTAAACCACCTATACCGCCTGCTCCTGATTCGATACCTGTTTTGCCTCCTGCCACTCCCGATATCTGAACTGCTCCAGTATTATAACATCTCATGATTCTTGTGTCTGTTTTGCTTGCAGTATTTACAATTCCTGCTGCAACTGTTCCAACATCATTACTGTTATTTGATGCGCTAATCTTTCCGGTATTGTAGCAGGATACCATCTTCTTACCAGCTCCATACACTTCACCTGCTATGCCAACTGCCAGAACTCCCCCACTTGCATAATCACCTTTGCTTACATTTTTTGCAGTAATAGTTCCTGTATTTTTGCTGCCTGTAATCCCCTTTATACTGCCAAACAGACCAATTGCACTAATTTTTTCACTTGCCCAGCGAAGATCGCCGTTTATCGTAATTTTTCCTGAATTTGAACATTTCATTGCCGTACTGTCATATGCTAAACCTGCAATTCCGTTTGCATCACCGCCCTGGTCGTCTACGCTGTCTGCATCCTCACTATTGGTAGTGTCATATGCATTTACCGTAATATCCGCTTTGTTTACGCATTTTGTAAATGTGCATTTGCCGTTGGCTAATGCTACTACTCCGGATGCACTGCTTGTAGTACCGCTGACTGTTATTTTTCCACTGACCGTAATATTTGAAAATGTACATTTGGTTGGATATGCTGCAAGTGCACTTGCCTTTCCACTCTTTTTTAACGATATGTTTACATTGCTTAACGTCAGATTTTTAAATGTTGCATTTTTTGCATATACAAAAAGACTCGCATAATCTGTGTATACACCGGCAGAATAAGTATAACCTTTAATCTTGTGCCCTTTTCCGTCTAATGTTCCTTTAAACTGCTTGTCCCATTTTGTAAATAAAGACGTGTTTGCCGGAACAGTAATATCTTTTGTCAGATAATAACTTCCTGATGGATTATCCTCAATCTTCAGGAAATCATCTGCCGAACTAATTGCTACCGCCTGTGCCGCCTGCGTTTTCTGTGGATGTGCAATTATAAAGCACCCTGTCATAAAAACTGCCGCAAATATTCCTGTTGTCACTCTTCTTTTCATGGCTGTTCCTCCTTGTTCAATGCTTTTCTGATGAATTTACAAACATTATACTGTGTTTAACATCAAATCAAGAAGGTTTGCGTGAGTGGTACATATATGGTGCGAATTGAATGTTAGCGACATTCCTTTTTAAATACGAAGTTTTAAAATTACAAATTTCTTATCTCCTATTTTTTGCCCTTCCATCTCCACTTTCCAAATCCACAGTTTTGTGCTGATTGATACACTGGCAGAATAATAGATTTCAGTTCTCCTGCAAATTCCGCATAATCAAGTCCTTCTCTGTAAACACGCTCCCTAATCTCGTCATTGTTAATATGTTCTTTGGCACATTTAACGAATTCATCATGAATTATGTCATACTTCCACATCAGCCGATACGATTGATACTCCTGTCTTGCCATTTTTTCAAAATACATATCCCACTCAGGCAGATTGTTGCTTTTAGAACTGTTGATACTCTTTGTTGTCGGATTCAGGTTCCACATTTCATCATGTGCCACATACGACCACGGAACAAAATGGTCAATCGACATGTCTTTTTCATTCAATATCTGACCACCATATATATCCCGCACCTGTTCTATTGACAAAATCAGCTTCCAATATTTTTTAATCCTGTCAAGTTTGCGTTCCTGTGGCGGGTATAGTTTATCTGCAATTCCAGGTACACTTGGATTGCGCTTTTGAAGATATTTAATCATTTTGCATTCAAGCCATCCCCGGATAATTTCCTTATTTTTTACAATATATTTCATCCAATCTTCTTGGACTGTTATTTTAGTAGAAAGACCTTCAAATTCTTTAAAATAATAAATCAGCCTGCTTTCCTGATTAATTTTCGTAATCAGTTTACTTTCGCCTATATCCCATGTTTTTCCCTTTATATTTACCATAAAAGGTGCCTGCAGACGATACGGAACATTCCGTGTTAAAATTCTTTTTTTACTTATAATTTCACTGTCATCAGTATTCTTTAAAAACTCTAATATAGTCGATTTTTTCTCACATGATTTTAATTGTGGATTTTTAGCCTTGATTAAATCTATCAGCCCCTCCAATGTATCTCTGGGTCCGAGGTTAAGATGATATTCCGTTACCATATACCATGCTTCTGCTATCATCTCATCGACCATCTCTTCATAATCTATTTCATTTTTGCCGTCAATTACCTTTGTAATAAGCGCATCAAACCAAAAGAATTTATAACATTCACTGATATTATCAAATAAACGTCCGAGATATTCGATATTTAGTTCTTCGGAATATGGTAACTGCATACACTCACCCTCCTTTCATTTATCTGCCGATTGCCTTTTTTATTTATCCGTTACATTATCCCTTTCACCTATCCCAATCGCACTGAGTCTCTTCTTCCGTCTATCTGAAGCACTGCTTTGGATGCCACAACATGACTGTCACCGTTTTTAAGCCATTTGACAACTTTTCCATCCTGCAGTATTAAAATATCAGCTTTCGAGTGGCTCTCAATTTTATATTTTTTAGCCGCCGCGTCAAATGTCACCGTACAATTATTCTCTGCTATGGCATTCATGTTTTTAAGGCTGTTTGATGCCAATGCATCCATTGCATCAGCCGTTGTTCCGATTGTTACAGTCTGTTCATTTCCATCTGTGAGATTCCATGTAAGACCGTGGTAAATTCCGTTTCCGTCACTTATCTTTCCGACAACAGCATTACTGTTTTTATTTTTCTGTTCATCCTTTTTGTCGTCTTTTTTGTCATCGTTCCTGTCAGAATTCTTATCTTTTTTCTTTTTCTTCTTTGTTTTCTTTTTTCGGCGTGTTTTCCTTTTTGTTCTCTTCCGACGTGAACCGTCATTGTCATCATCACTGCTCTTGTCATTATCATTTCCATAACGTCCAAGTCTTCTATCCGGCTGACTGTAGCCACCTGTCAGCCAGCCTGCAAGTATAAATATCAGCGCAAATACGTTAAGCAATGTAAAAAGATAAACTCCGACCATTAAAAATGGTCTTAACTGACTAAACAACAGCAGTACAAGCACCATTTCCGCTGATGTTGCAAATGTAAATACCGTCGGCAGAAACATTGTCTTTTTTCCCTCAGCCATAAACAACATTATCATTGAAAGAAAACACAATATTATCGGAATTACTATTGCCGCCCCACAAAATACCATTATCTTTGCTCCGCCCGCATTATTTATATACAAAACACTTTGTTTTATATCTCCCCATGTGTATGGTGATTTTAGTATATAATCATCAGAAAGAGCACCTGTTTTAAAATATGTATAACCAGCTTTTCCTCCGGTTTTCAAAACTTCCACTCCTGAAAGCGTCATGTCGCCTGCTCCTGCATTAAACTTACAAAACGGAAGCAGCAAAGACAATAATGCCAGCAACAGTAAAATTCCTGCTATATTCTTCACCAGCCTGCCATGAGTTCTCATTTAAAATTCCTCCTTAGATTAATATGATGCATGTTCTTTACACACAACAAAGTTTCGATATAAACCTTTACGGTGAACGCTTATGCTTTGATTATGTCATGTAATCATATGCAACATTCTCAAGTTTCCATTCCCCTGAAACTTTCTTATATGAAAAATCATATTCTGTCATTGAACTTCCTGTATCTCCATTGTATTTTTCGGAAGTTTCACGCACTACCAGCACTACATTTGCTTTATTTTTTCCAACCTTTGAAGCAACCTGTCTTACACATTCAACCTTAGTAGACTTTACTCTCTTATCAGGAGACATTTTCATTTCATTATCAATAATTTCCTTTATATCATCCTTTGTCATCTTATAATACGAAGATTTTTTGTCAATATTATTTAGCAGCTTATCCATCATATGGGAAATCTGCTCATTATCACTTGTCGATAATTTCACACATTTCTTATCATAAATTTCAGCCGGATGGTAGACCTCGTTAAGTTTTTTAATATAATCCACCGATTTGCTTTTAAGTATACTTTTCTGATACTGATTTTCCGCTGCAAATGAAACTCCTGCAACGACACATATTAACGCTCCACAACATAAAACTCTTAACATTTTTTTACCCATATTATACCTCTTTTCCATACATTTCGCCTTACCAAAAAATTTACTCATTGGTGCATAACCTGACATCAGGCTTCATGCTTGCGAGTGAACAGTAACCATAAATTATCTCTTATATAATAACCTAAACAGATGCAACATAAAATATATTTTTTATTACATTTTCTGTGTTTTTTTAGAATGAGTCACTTATCATTTTTATTTTTTTCAAATCAGTTTATAGTTCCATCAAAAAATGCCACAGGAAACACGATAGATTCGTGACATCCTGTGACACATGTTTTTTTATTATTCAAAATAATGCAGATATACATCATCAAGAGACAACTGCATTTCTTCCGTTATCTCATTATCCGGTATATCATCTATAATATGAAGTGAAAGCCCCTCATCTCTTTGAATGATATTTCCAATTCTGTATTTCTTTTCATACTCTCCTAATTCTTCTTTAGAACAGAGTATTTCCTTCACATAAGGACGCACCTCATTTATCAGCACAGACGGTGCCTGATTTTGTATTACCTTTCCTTTTTTTATAAGTATTACGCTGTCTGCAATACATTCTACATCGGCTGCTATATGCGTTGCCAGAATGATTATTTTCTCCCTTGCCATATCGACAATCATGTTTCGCATGGCAATGCGTTCCTTTGGGTCAAGACCCGCCGTTGGCTCATCAAGAATCAGAATTTCAGGCTTTCCAAGAAGTGCCTGTGCAAGCAGAAGACGTCTTTTCATTCCACCTGAAAATCCACCTGCTTTCCTCTTTCTGTCATCATACAAATGCACCGATTTAAGCAGTGTATCAATCTGTTCCTTAGTCTCTGTTTTTTTAATATCTAATCCCTTTAAAACTGCCATATACCGTAAAAATTCATACGCACTAAACTGTGAATATCCCACCTGCTCCTGGGGCATATATCCTACAATCTTTCGATAATCCGCACCCATTTCAAGTATTTCCCTGCCATCGTACAAAATCTCACCGTCATCACGTTTAAGATTGTCTGTCAAAATATTCATAAGGGTTGACTTGCCGGCACCATTGGGGCCTAAAAGTCCATATACCCCCTGAGTCATAGTCACTGAAAAACCGTCAAGTGCTCTCACATCATTATATTTTTTTATCAGATTTTTTATTTCCAGTTTCATATTTTTCTCCCATTTAATTGTATAATTTCACACCCACAAAAGCAAAATAGGCAGAATGCCAAATCCAAACAAAAGAACAGCCGCCACCAGACCGTTTTTTATTACCCTGCTAAGAACTTTAGTTATAAAACCTATTGCCCAAAGATACAACATATGAAGCACAAAAAATGCTATAATCACTGCAGACAACGGAACCCATACCGGAACCTTGGAAAACATCTGCAAACTGTTTGCCGGTGAAGAAAGTCCTGCACAGCCAAAAACAGAAAACACATTATAAACCCATGGAATATATGTTATTGCAGCAACTATAATACCACTCAGCATAACATTTCCATATTTATAACGGTCTGTTTTTTTTGTTCCACATGTTGATATTCTGATAAGACAATTCATCCTGCCGGTCTGTTCAATATACCATATCAACACAGACAACAGAGCCATCAGCATCAGACTGGCACATCTGCAAAGGAACAGTGCAAACTTCCCATCTCCTTTTCCAAACAAAATATGGTATCCCTGCTCATAAATAAAGTCACCACCATTTTTATTCAGATATTTTCCATAGGCAACTGCCTTTTTCAAACCGGGTTCTTTTTCCAGCTGTCTGCTGTAATACACAATCACAGCGCCGGTATATTTTCCACCGTTTTTCTCTATTTTCTTATTTATTGCTGATAATTTCTTTTCTTTCGCATAAAGCGATTTCATTTTTTCTTCGGTATACTTTCCCTCTACCTGTTTCACATAATATTTATAATAAATCTCTTCCTTAGTAAAAAGTCTCTCACTGACAGGCTGATACACAATAAAGCCTATAATCATATAAAAAACACAGAACCAGATACCTTTTTGGTAAAAGCTCCATTTTCTGCATTCATATCCCCAAAGACCATGACCGCCAAGCAGTCTGCCCGCAATACACTCACGCAGTGCAAAAATCTTTTCTGACCCGCTCTTTTCTCTGAATGGCATAACATTGCAATAAAGCTTTCCAATCGTACATATGCATATTCCAAAAAACAGGACACATACCAACAGAACAAAAGACATATACCCTATAGGATAGCCAAATATCATTAAATTTCTGTAATCCGATATTATAGAATCTACTGCCAGAAAAGCGACAGGATTCATCCATTTTAAAATTGCTAAAAAACTGTTGGCATCAATCTGACTAAAAAGAATCCAGCTGACTGCCATAATACCCAAACCGATTATGTAAAATTTCCATGTATTTCTAAGCAGTAAAGCTACAGTAAAAAATACTGAAAATAATACTATTGTCACAAAAAGTTTCAAAATAAAAACCAAAAGCATTGCCTGTCCTATAGATATTTTCAGAGTACAGCCGGAAGTTCCTGAAACTGACTGAAAAGCCTCTGAAAACTTAGGAAATCCATATGCAATACCCGCCAGCACAAAACGCAGAACATACATTATAAACTGCACACAAAATAAAAGCATTGAACCACTTATAAATTTTGCATATGCCGTTTTTGCCCTTCCGTTTTTCGTGCAGCGAAGAAGGCATATTTTATTTTCTTCCACTTCAGCAAGAATACATGAATGTACCAGTATCATTACAATGGCAATGACAGCTAAGTCCCACAAATCTGTTTTCATATACATCTCAACAGCATAAGTTCCCAAAAAGTGAGGTTTAGTTTCCGTCATTTTTTGAAAATCCTTCTGAACCTTTTCCTGCTCACGTTGTGTTCCATCACTTTCATCAAAAAGACTGATACCCGCCTTCTGAGAATTGTCTAAAACAGTTTGTACATACTTCGGATATTCCTCTGACTGACCGAATTCTTTTATAACCTGTCCGTATAAATTTAATTCACGACTATAATTTTTTTCATATTTAATCTCTGTCTCTGCTATCCCCTGCATCATATTTTTATAGCTGTCAGACACTCTTTTATATATCTCATCACCTGAAGAACTCTTTAATTCTTTGACAATCTTATGGTACCCTTCTGTTGAAAAACCACTCCCCAACTCCGGAATTTCAATTTTGCATTCAAAAAAAATACCACATACCAACAACAGTCCAACAATCGAAAAGAAAATCTGCGGCGATTTTATTATCTTTTTCAATTCAAAACAAATCTGTTTTATCATTTTATAATATCCTCCACCGATTTGACGCACCCAAGCTTGCTATTCTGTTTTTCATCTATATTTTCTATATATACCGTATTTTCAAACACTGTTTCTAATATGACATTGTCATTAATAAATCCGACCTTATCAACTTTACTGCCATCATAACTGTATATCATACTTTTCTTCTGCTTTTTATCATATTTTTCAAAATACACCTCATCCTTCTTAAAAGTCGGAATAAGCGTCATTTCATCTCCGAGCTCTTTAGTTATGTTCTTCTGCGTATCATATGCGTATAATTTACCCTTATCATTGTAAAAATATTGATTCTGCCACAGTTGCAATGTCAACAGATTATCAGGATTCTGTATTTTGGTATTTTTATCTCCCGAAAAATCACTGCGATAAATGCTCTCTACTATATGTTTATCCAGATAATCCCAATCTTCAGAATGTTTCAACGCCTGTTTTTCGCTTACATCATACCCCAAAAGTGAGTAATAGACCTCACCCTTTTTTGTAATATCTATTGACAAAATTCGGGCATTGCACAATTCTTTTTCAAATATCGTTCTGCCTTTTTTACTTTTCATATCATATACATAAACTCCGGCTGTCTGAAGCGGTAAATCTTCATAATTTTTTTTATCATATTGATTATAATATCCGATAGCAATATATCTATCTGTCACAGCAGCGCACTCTATATACTGAATATTGTCACTAAGCATACATATTTTTTTTCTGTTTTGTCCGTTGACAGATGATTGATATAAATAAACTTCACCTAACTTTTTTGCATTGTAATCCGTAATCAATAACAGTTTTTTATTTTCTTCATAAGCTATCAATTGAGTAGCATCAAAATAGGCAGAACATGTCTCTTTATCATGTTTACAGGATGCATCATTACAAATTAATACATCCTTGCCTGTTTTTGCATCCAGATAATGAAGATAATTACTTTCGGTATAAAAGCACCCATTTCCACTATATGATTTTTTTGCAAAATCTATATACCATTCCTGTCCTTCCTGCTGACCGGTTGTATTTTTTCTTAACACTCCCTTACATACTGCCACTGCTATTACTAAAGCCACCAATACTATAAATCCTGTCATAACCCGCTTTTTACTTTTTTTCATATAAAAATTCCCCCATCAATTCCTGTCATTTTGTCATTTACTGCACCATTTACTAATCTGACTGTTTAATTCCCTTTCCACTTTCTTGCTCTCAGAAGCATTGCAGGCTTTTACCGCATCAGCAAGTGCTGAATCAAAATCTTTCTTCTGCCAGATTTCTTCGTATTTTGATGTAACTTCATATAATTTTATCATTTTATCATCAAAATCAGTTAAATCCGGTACAAACCCCATCAATGTAGATTTCTGCATTGCAGGTGTCCCAAGTAAACTTCGCTTTTCTTTTGCCCGGTTTCTTGGAAAATCTTCTTCTTCCCATGGGTAAACATAATCATAAATACCTGTAATAAAAATTTCTGAATATTCACTTTTTACATTTCCCTCCATATCATATACATAACCGTTTTTGAGTTGATATGTTTTTCCTTTTTTTCCATGAATCAATAAATTAGCGTACTTTGAATCCGTATACAGCAAAGACAATAACTGCAATGCTTCACTTTTCTTTTTACTTATCTTATTTACACCTGTGCTGCCACTTGTACGTGTTAAAAAGAAATATGGAAGCTGTACTATTTTCATATTGTCTCTTACACGCTCAAATACCTCATCCCTTGTATATCCCATCCATATAGCAAACTTCATACTGCTAATCATACTTTTACTTTTTTCATCAACATCCAATGCTACAATCTTTTTTTCCTGATGCCACTTGTGCAGCAATCGAAGACAATTAACAATTTTAGGAGTTTCAAACGGACATGAAACCACACCTGTTTTAATGTCGGTAACCACTCCATTTTTATATAAATATCCCGATTGTTCACAAATATCTTGAAACGCTAACTGCCACAAAATACCGTTTGTTCCTTTGGGCAGCTTCACTTTATTAAGAATACCATCCAGTTCCTGCATTGAACTGCCGTCGAAAGCTATGTTTTTTCCAAATATTTTTTTATTAAAAGCCGCAAATGAAGTTCCATCTTGTGCAGTCTGTACTGGTATTGCACATATTTTTCCATTGATTTTTACCGTATCCCATATATTATCATGAAATGCGTTGTGCAGTTTCTTTCCTTCGGCTGATTTTAGATAATTATTTAAATTGAGAAAAGCTCCACTCTTAATAAGCTTTACAGATGGTTTTACCCTCTCTTCTTTCGCATCAAGTCCAAGAGAAGCAATATCTGCCGTATTATTTTTCATCTCTTTCATTACATCTTTATAATAATTATTTCCTGTCCCTGAAACACCTTTAAACGCCACCGAAAAATTATAACCGTCTTTTTTTAACTGCTGATTTAAATACACTGTATTATCCTGCAGTTTTGTAATCTTTATAAATTCTTCCGGCAAAACCCATACAATTTTATTTTCACTTATATTCTCATCTTTATTTTCATTTTTTTGTGTATCTACTTCATTTGATTTTCTAGAAGAATCCGATTTTGTAGCAGGACTGCCGCATGCTGTAAAAATAAACACAAAACAGAACAATAAAGTTAACAATATCTTTTTTTTCATATTCATCCCCCATTCTTAACAGCAGACAATTGTGAAACTCATAATCTCTGTGAGAATCATATAAATAAACAAAATTAATTTTATAAAAACATAACTAAAACAAGATGTTGTAATTCCACCTTGTTTTAGCCGTGTTAAATTTTTATTTAAAATTTAATATATTAACGAATTAAGATTCAAAAGTAGAACCTGACCATGTATCACCACCTGAACTAGCCATATGGTTTGACGATATACTTACACTCTTGCATTTCCTTGGTGCACTAAAAGATAATGTTGCCGCAGCAGTTCCACTCTGACTTCTTTTAACTTTAATCATATCATTATCTCTTAAATCTACATAAACATATGTCGATGTAACATTTGTCTTTAATTTTGGTGACGAGCTTACTGTTCCCGAACTTGCCGTTGTTCTTGAAAAATTACTGAATGCATTAAAATTGATTCCATTTACTCTTCCGCTTTTAGTTTGAGCAGAAACTGCTATTGCATTTGATGATATCAATACTGCCATCATTCCCATTGCTATAATTTTTTTAATTGATTTTTTCATAATACTTTTCCTCCACTGTTATTTTTTATTTTGAAACAATTATACCTTACCACATTAAATCCCCCTTATGTAAAATCATGTCTAAATGGTCGATTTTCGTGTCTAAATGGTCAAATATTGTCTGTGTTTATTTTTTCTAAAAGTCTATTGCTGTTCTCGCAGTAATAATAACGAAAAACCCCTTTATTTTCTTTACAATTATTTCAAAAGAAAACAAAGAGGTTTTTATTCTACGCTAAAATTTATTTTACACCACTTTACAACTTTTTTCAAAAAAAATAAATTGTACAGAGCTTTCCGATGTATAATAAATTTGATCAAAATATAACAAAGGAAAGTGACCCTGTACGACAGGAACATTATACAACGAAAACGCACTAATTTGGTAGACTTAATCAATATTTTTTTATTTATTTTGAAACTTTTTCTGCACCTACCGCAGATACACTGTTTTTGCTGGTACTGTCAATGCTGACTTTGGAATCAGTTCATTCAATAAGACTCCTGTATCAGCATTTTTTAGCTGAAATAACTAAGAAATCTTTAAATGCTTTTTACCACGCCTGTTCTTATGCTAAGACTGACTATTCCAGGTTTATGAATGTGACAGCAAGGATTGCTTTACACCTGATTCCGGATCTGTTGAAAAGATTGGTGATTATTATACAGGTGTACGCCATGTACTTACAAATCTTTTCGATAAAAGATAAGTCCTTGCATATGTCACCTCAACCACAAAAGAGAGTGGTACAAAACGCTTGTTTTTCAGTACAATTTTTCCAAAACAGTTGGGAATTTTCTGTGCATGGCATGAAAAAGCTCCATTAAATCAGACTGGCAGCGATTGGATGCAGTATATCCCCTTATTTTTACATTCATTCCGATGGAATATTGAAGTCAGTTATTAT
>FR887302.1 GCA_000436755.1 Clostridium sp. CAG:253
TAATCGCCTATACTGCCAGTATTATCAATAAATGAATTTGATGTCATTATACCGATAGGCTCCATATTTGAATCAGTCAGGGGTTGTCCTGAAACATAAAACTGTACACCTCTGATTCCTTTTATCTGTGAAAGTGTTTTTACTATTGCTGCTCTCCTTAATATCTCTGCAACACCGGTATAATTTCCATATGCAGCATTAAAATATAAAGACAAGTCTCCGGATGAATTTATGTCAAAGCTGTCAACATTTACGTCATCAGGAATAGCTTTTTTCATGTTTATATTGTCCGGTTCTTTACTCATTTTGGATATAAACCTTTTAATAAGTACATCAGTCTTGCCTTTTTTGGAAATCGAGCATTTTTCATACATTATTTTTTTCTCGGTTGCATCAAGCCCATATATATAATATCCGTTATATTTTTCTTTTTTACCGCATCCTGTTAATAAAAATGCTATGAATACAATCAAAAAGATTGCTGCCATGAAGAAATGTTTTATTTGTATGTTAAAGATATTTTTTTCTTTTATATTCATATTTACTCTCTTTTCGATTATGATCACTGCATATAGTTAAGCGGGATTCTTACTGTAAAGGTAGTGCCCTCTTTCTCTTTACTGTAAACCTTAATAGACCCTCTATGCAAAAGTATTACGCTTCTTGTAATTGCAAGACCAAGTCCTGTACCCCCTGTAGCCCTCGATCTTGCCTTATCTACTCTGAAGAATCTTTCAAATACACTGTCTATAGAGTCATCCGGTATACCGACACCTGAATCCTGCACTGTCACATAGAAAAATTTGTGGTCTGCATTTAATGTTACTTTTACCCAGCCGTCATCATAGTTGTATTTTATTGCATTTTCTACAAGATTGTTTAATGCCATAGACAATTTTACTTCGTCCACATCAGCCATAACCGGTCTGAAACTTTCAAATATAAGTTCAATATTTCTTTCTGCAGCAATAGGGCGCAGCCGCTTTAGAAGCTGCTCTATAAGTTCGTTTATGCTTATATTTGAGATAATTATCTTTGCAGCATTTTGGTCAAGTTTAACCATTGAAAGCAAATCGTTTATTATCTGTGTCATTCTTTCTATTTCGGTTGTTATATCTCCCAAAAATTCCCTGTATATCTCTTCCGGCATACCTTCCTGAGACAAAAGTGAATCCGATAAAACTTTCATTGATGCAAGAGGAGTTTTTAATTCATGTGACACATTTGAAACAAACTCCTGTCTTGAATTTTCCTGATTTTGTATAACTTCTATCATTTTATTGAATGAATCCGTAATTTTATGAAGTTCGGAATATCCATGCATGTCCAGTTTTACCGCCATATTTCCCTTGGAAATTTCATTTATCGAATCAGTCAGTTTGTTTAACGGTGTTGTCAAAAAGATTGAATATCCAAACGATATCAGCATAATTATAAGAACTATTGCACATATCGCAAAGATAACTTTCCTTGTAACCGCTTTAGATATTGATTGTATATTTTTGGTAGAATAGCTTATTATAATTGCACCTGTAGTTTCATTTGATATTGGGTCGACTATCGGCATTGTCAATTGCATATAATCTCCTAAATTATTGACATACATTCCTGAATCATCTGAAAAACATTTGATAACCTCTGTTGATACCATAGTCTTTCCGTTTTCTATATTGTAGGTATCTCTTACCACTTTCAAATCTTTATTGACGAGAATAATTCTGCCCTGATAAACATTGGCAACTTCCTCTGTCTCATTTTCAACTTCGCTTGACTCCTGTCCTGACAGATAGCCTGACGAAGTGACAAGATTTGCAATCACTGTCCCATATGACTGCAATTCATCAGTCCGCTGTGATATCAGTTGTGAATGATATTCATTGGTTATCAAATTGAATAGAAAGATAATAGGTAATATTCCCAAACACAACAAAATAAAAAACATTTGCGTTCTCATTCCACGCAGATTATATATAAAATCAGACCATAACTTTTTCACAGCAGCCCCCGAAATTCATTAAAAATTTATCTGTAATTATTTTTGGAAATAGTATCCGACACCCCATTTTGTATGAATATATTTTGGGTTACTTGGAGTATCTTCTATTTTTTCTCTTAATCGTCTGATGTGAACATCTACTGTTCTTACATCTCCCGGATAATCATATCCCCATACGGTATTAAGCAGTTCTTCACGGCTGTATACCTTGTTTGGATGAAGCATAAGTAATTCAAGAAGATCAAATTCTTTAGCAGTAAGATTTACCTCATCGTCATTTATATAGCCTCTCCTGCTGTCAAGATCGATACTAAGACCATTATAAGAATATGTCTTCTGAACTTCTGTCTGCTCTTTACTTGAGCTTCTTCTTATAATCGCTTTTATTCTCGCTTTTACTTCAAGTATGTTAAACGGTTTTGTAATATAATCATCCGCACCGTATTCCAAGCCGAGAATTTTATCCATGTCATCGCCTTTTGCCGTGAGCATAATAATAGGTACGTCGGAGAACTCTCTTATCTGCTGGCAGACTTCAAAACCGTCATGTATCGGCAGCATAACATCAAGAAGAATTATATCGTATTTATTATTTGTGGCTAAATCTATGGCTTCTTGTCCATCATATGCACAATCAACCTGCATGCCATCCTGTTCAAGGCTGAATCTGATTCCTTTTACAATTAATTTTTCATCATCAACTACCAATACTTTTTTTGCCATGACTAATCCCTCTTTCTATTCCTTTATACACATATTTTATTTTTAATTTTATTAAAAATTCCCTCTTTTATGCCTGAAATTTTCATGATGTCAGATATATCTTTAAATGTGCCGTTTGTCTCACGGTATTCTATAATTGCATCGGCTCTGCTCTGTCCTATTCCTGACAACGAAGTAAGCTCTCCTGCAGATGCAGTATTTATATTTACAAGTCCGTCTTTTTCAGGTTCGCTTTCTGAATCTGTCTGCTGTGTCACTTTGTTTGAATATTTCTTTTTATACTGTTTAAGTGTCGGTATATTTATCTGTTCTCCGTCCACAAGCGTTCTTGCTTGATTTACAGCTGTTTTGGCCGCTCCTTTTTTGAAACCTCTTGCTGCTTTTACGGCATCACATACACGGCTGTCTGTTCCAAACTCATATACACCCGGCTTTTTCACTGCTCCACATATGTAAACAACGACCTTACTATTTTCACTATCCGATTTTATATTTTTTGATGAAGTTTGTAATTTATCATTCTCTGCAGTATCATAACTTTGAATGGACGAAACAAATTCATTATTCACAGCGTTTTTTTCAGATATATATTTTCCTATAGAATCAGAACCAAGATACAATATACCTGACAGCACAATAAATAAGCCACATATTATCAATATAATTTTTTTGCTTTTATTCATGAAAAACCTCCTTTTTTCATAACTATCAGGAGATTTCCAAACGTTTATAGTAAAAAATGCCAGTGTGCCTCAGTTTATCAATCTAAACAAAGCTTAAACACACTAGCAATATTTTAAACAATTTGTAATATTATTACAATAGATACAATGAACAAAAATCATTAAATTTTTATTACATTTTTTGATTACTCTGTCTTTTTAAGCACCAAAGATTTCTTCGAGTTTTTCACACATAATATCAATGTGTTCTTTCTCTACAACAAGCGGCGGTACAAAACGGATAATACTTGTTCCGGCTGAGATAAGTACGACACCTTTTTTAAGCATCTGTGATACAACATCCCCTGCCTGTCCATATAATTCCATTCCCATCATAAGACCTTTTCCGCGCACATCTTTAATTTTATCAGGGAACTTATCTTTAAGTTCATTAAGCTTTTCGCTGAGATACGGTGCAATTTCATTGACATGCCCAAGTATGTTATCTTTTTCAAATATCTCAAATACCTTACATACTGCTGCAGTTGCAAGCGGATTACCTCCATATGTTGTTCCGTGGTCACCCGGACACATTGCATCGGCCACCTCTTTTGTTGCTGCAAATGCTCCGACAGGCACACCGCATCCAAGTGCTTTAGCCGATGTCATGATATCAGGTTTTACTCCATAATGCTGATAAGTATACATTTTTCCGGTTCTTCCCATGCCACACTGGATTTCATCAAATATCAGCAATATATCATTTTCATCACAGAATTTTCTAAGTCCTGTTATAAACTCATCAGTTGCAGGGTAGATTCCTCCCTCGCCCTGGAGCGTTTCAAGTATAACTGCACATGTATCTTTTGTAGCAAGTTTTTTAACACTTTCGAGATCGTTATATTCGGCAAATGAAACACCTCCAATAAGCGGTTCAAAAGGTTCGCGGTAATGCTTCGTTCCGGTAACAGACAATGCACCCATGCTTCTTCCGTGGAAAGAATGGTTCATCGCAATTATCTCACCCTTACTGTTTTTATCTTTGTTGTAAGCATATTTTCTGGCAAGTTTGATTGCTCCTTCTATTGCTTCAGTACCTGAGTTTGTAAAAAATACTTTATCCATGCCGGAAGCTTTTGAAAGATATTCTGCCGCCTTAATAGAAGGTTCAGTGTAATAAAGATTTGATACATGAATAAGCTTGTCAATCTGGTCTTTAAGAGCCTGTTTGTATTCTTCGTTGCTGTATCCTAACGCTGAAACGGCAATACCGGCACCCATATCAAGATATTTATTGCCTTCGTTATCAAAGAGATACATTCCCTCGCCTTTTTCAAAAATAACACTTCTGTTATATGTATGTATAAAATGCTTATCAGCTTCCTGTAAATTCATATATTTGTTAACCTCCTAATTATTCTCGTCAATCTCATTTGAATAATAACCGCTGTCATCACCTATAATAGCTGTACCGATACCCTTCTTAGTAAAGAATTCAAGTAACAGGCAATGCTCACGTCTTCCGTCAAGGATATGCACTCTGCCAACTCCTGAATTTACGGCATTGATGCAATTAGTAACTTTCGGAAGCATTCCTCCTGAAATAACTCCTGCTTCGATAAGTTTGTTCGCTTCGTTAAGGTCAAGAACAGAAATCAGAGAACTGCTGTCATCAGGATTCATGCATACGCCCTCAACGTCAGTTAAAAATGCAAGTTTTTCTGCCTTTATCGCACCTGCAATCGCACATGCGGCATCATCAGCGTTAATATTGTATGTTTCTCCAGCATCATCCATTCCTATCGGTGCAATAATCGGAATATAGTCACTGTCAAGAAGTGTCTCCAGGATTTCTGTATCAACATGTTTAATATCGCCTACAAAACCAATATCTTTTCCGTTTGGCATCTTCTTGTCAACCTTAAGCATTCCGCCGTCTTTTCCACAGATACCGATAGCCTTCACACCGATTTTCTCGACCATCTGTACAAGATATTTATTGAGGCGGTTAAGAACCATTTCTGCAACTTCCATTGTTTCTCTGTCAGTTTTTCTAAATCCCTCTATAAATTCGGTTTCTTTTCCGATTTTATTTATCCACTTGCTTATTTCTTTTCCACCGCCGTGAACGATTATCGGACGCATTCCGACAAGTTTTAAGAGAGCAACATCCTTGATAACACTTTCTTCGAGTTTTTTATCAAGCATTGCACTTCCGCCATACTTTACTACTACTATCTTATTATTGAAATCCCTGATATACGGAAGTGCTTCTATAAGTGTTTCAGCCTTCACTGTAATCTGATCCATATACTTTTCTTTTTCTTCTTCACTCATCTTTTATTCCTCCTGCTATTTATGGGAACATAGGAACCATTTTAAGTCCAAGGTTCTCTTCAAGTCCAAACATAATATTCATATTCTGGACTGCCTGTCCGGCAGCGCCTTTGACAACATTGTCAATTGCACCCATCATAATGATTCGTCCTGTTCTGTCATCTATCTTAAAGTTTATATCTGCAAAGTTGCTTCCTTCTACCCATCTTGTCTCAGGATAAACGTCTTTTTCAAGCACTCTTACAAAATATTCATCTTTATAATATTTATCATATACAGCTTTCACTTCATCATATGACATTTTCTTTTTAAGTGTCGCATAAGATGTCGCAAGTATTCCTCTGTTCATCGGCACAAGATCCTCTGTTCATCGGCACAAGATGCGGTGTAAAGTTTATAAGTACATCTTCACCTGAAGCATATGAAAGCTGGTCTTCTATCTCAGGAGTGTGTCTGTGTGACGCAACTCCGTATGGTTTTATGCTCTCATTTACCTCACAATAGAGATTTGCAACTTTTGCACCTCTTCCGGCACCCGATGTTCCCGATTTAGCATCGATTATAATGCTGTTCATATCAATAAGTCCCTCTTTTGCCATCGG
Organism: Clostridium sp. CAG:253; assembly: GCA_000436755.1. GTDB lineage: Bacteria > Bacillota > Clostridia > Lachnospirales > Lachnospiraceae > Butyribacter. The sequence goes on from FR887302.1 coordinate 6,321, forward strand.
ATAAATAGACAATGTGG
>FR887303.1 GCA_000436755.1 Clostridium sp. CAG:253
AAAAATGAGAATTTCACGAAGCAAAACTGTGATATAATGCTAATATCGCAAGAGTAGGAACAGTAGTTTTGATTAAGGAGAGGATGCAGATCTTCTCCTTTTTTTGTACACTTATAACGGTTATTGTACTGTTGGGAGGTGGTTGGTTGAATACTGTTGAGCCTATAAGAGATTTAGATGTTGTGATGGATATTGCTGAATACCTAAAAGGTAAGAGCGATAGGGATTATGTGATGTTTATGTTTGGTATATACACAGGATTGAGGATATCTGATATTTTAAAGTTCCGTGTACGTGATGTCAGAGATAAAGATGCTGTTTATATCAGGGAGAAAAAGACTGGAAAGGAGAAAAGATTTCCTATCAATGTAGAGCTTAAGCCTGTTATAAAAGATTATATATATGGCAAGGATGACTATGAGTATCTGTTTAAGTCTCCAAGAGGCAACAGACCGATTACCAGACAGCAGGCTTACAACATTCTATCTGAAGCAGGCAGACAATTCGATATTGATAAGATAGGAACGCATACTCTTAGAAAGACTTTTGGGTATCATATGTATCAGCAGACGCATGATGCAGTGACGATAAAGGAAATACTTAATCATTCAGATATATCAATTACACTCAGATATATTGGAATAAATCAGGATAATAAGGACAAAGCAATAAAGAATTTATCATTTAAGAAGCGAAAAAGGTAGCTTCTTTTTTTATTATATGCGGTATTTGACATATTAAAGGTGTGTCAAATGAGGGTAAATAATTTTGTTGCACTCTAATGAAAGAACACAGATAAAGATGATTTGACAAAATATAAAGATATGTCAAATGAGTGAGGTTGAGAGATGGCAAAGGAATATGCGTACAAATTTTATCACAGCAAAGCATGGAAAGACTGTAAGAGGTCTTTTATAAGTGAGAGGATTGCGGTCGATGGAGGTATGTGTCAGGAATGTGGTAAACAGCTTGGATATATCGTACATCATCGTACACACATTACACCTGAGAACATATTAAATCCTGATATTACTTTAAATCATGGCAATTTAGAGTATGTCTGTAAGGATTGTCATGATAAGTTCGATGGGCATGGAGTTAATAACAAGAGACAGGGCTTGCTTGTCATGTTCGATGAGAACGGACAGCCGATAGCAAAGCTCTAACCCCCCCTGTTTATTGGCGTTTGGGGCGTTTTAAAAACACCGGTAGCCCAGATTGATTTGAAACGCAGGTCATTTCACAAGGGGGGTGTGGTATCAGGAGGTGAGAATAGAGTGGTAACACCGGAAGAAATTGAAGAGGAAGCAATGCGGAGGGATGAAAAAGCAGACAGTATTTCGCTGTATTTAGACAAACAAAAGCGGGTGAAAAAAGAAGTTGCAAGATTGAAGCGGTTGTTTAAGGAGATTGACGAGAACAAAAAGAAACTTGTCTTTGCTACTATTGATGATGTTGCTTTTATGAGTATCACGATGCAGGACCTCAGGGAAAATATCATTCGTGACGGAACTACAGTGGAATACAAGAATGGCGAAAATCAATACGGAACTAAACAGAGTCCTGATGCACAGCTTTATTTACAGTTTTCTCAGAAACAGACCCAGGCAATGAGGATATTGCAGGATTGTCTTCCGAAAACGAAAGCCGTTGAGGTTGTTGAGAAAGACGATGGCTTTGACGAGTTTGTTGGAGGGCGTGAGGATGTATGAGAAGATATTGTTTAGATTACAATCCTATCCTTGAGTATTTTGACAGGATTGAAAAAGGTGAGATTAAAGTATCAAATAAGATATACAGATGGTACAAGTATCTTGCATGGCATATTAAAAATCCGGATGAATATCATTACTCGGCAAAGAGAGCAAATCATGTTTTAGAGTTTGCGGAAAACTATTGTAAATTGTCAAAACATAAGAAAGGAACAACAAATGATGTTCGTTTAGAACTGTGGGAACAGGCACATCTTGCCGCCGTGTTTGGCTTTATTGATGATAATGGAAACAGACAGTGTAGAGAGTCGATTTTTATTGTTGGTAAGAAAAATGGTAAGTCGCTGCTTGCGTCTATCGTTGGTTTGTATCTTCTTATTGCGGATGGAGAGCCGGGAGCGGAGATATATGCTGTTGCGACTAAGAGAGAACAGGCAAATATCATTTGGGAAGAAGCAAAGAGAATGGTGCTTAAATCGGCGGCACTTCGCAAAAGGATAAAGCCGCTTGTGTCAAAGCTGTCCAGTGAGGAGTTTAATAATGGTGTGTATAGACCACTTGCATCTGACAAAGATAGTCTTGACGGTCTGAATGTTCATGGCTGTATGATGGATGAAATTCATCAGTGGAAGAATGGCAAAGCATTGTATGACATTATGGCAGATGGTGTGACGGCTAGAGACCAGCCGCTTATATATATCACATCTACGGCAGGAACTATCAGGGAAGATATTTACGACCAAAAATATGATGAAGCTGAGAGAGTTATCAATGGTCTTTTTGATGATAACGGCTATAAAGATCCACATTTGTTCCCGTTTATTTATGAGCTTGACAGCCGTAATGAATGGGTTCAGGAAGATTGCTGGATTAAGGCAAACCCCGGCTTGGGAACCATCAAGAATAAAGATACACTGAGAGACAAAGTAAGAAAAGCTCAGGAAAATCCGCTTCTTGTAAAGAACCTTGTTTGCAAAGAGTTTAATATCAGAGAGACATCATCAGAGAGCTGGCTTAATTTTGAAGATATTGATAATAACGCATTATTTGATATAGCAGAGCTTAAACCAAGGTATGGAATAGGCGGCAATGACTTGTCATCAACCAATGACCTGACAAATGCAACAATGCTTTTCATGGTGCCCGGTGATGATAATATCTATGTTGAGCAGATGTACTGGATTCCGGAAGATTTGGTGGAGCAAAGAGTAAAAGAAGATAAAATTCCTTATGATTTATGGATTGAACAGGGGTGGATGAGAACATGTCCCGGAAATAAAATACATTACAAGTATGTGGTCGAGTGGTTCAAAGAAATGCAGCTTGAAAAAGATATTTATCTTTTCAAGGATGGCTATGACGCATGGAGTGCAACATATTTTGTTGAGGAAATGAACGACACATTTGGCCGCAGCGTTATGGAGCCGGTGGCACAGGGAAAGAAAACTTTATCTTCTCCAATGAAATCATTGGGTGCTGACCTTAAGGCAAAGAGAATTATTTACAACAACAATCCGGTGCTTAAATGGTGCATATGCAATACATCTGTTGATATTGATAAAAATAATAATATCCAGCCTTGTAAGGGTACAAGTCCTACAAGGAGAATTGACGGTCTTGCCGGTCTGCTGGATGCGTATGTTATGCTTGAAAATCACCTTGAAGAATATCTGTCTCTTATATAAATTTTTGGAAGGGAGAAATTGTGGGAATTTTTAGTAGATTTAAAAATGTAAGTAAGAAAAGCTCTTTCCAAATGATTACCGATGTCGGCAATGGATTTTATGCGTGGAATGGTAAGTTGTATCAGTCTGATGTAGTGCGTTCATGTATAAGACCCAAGACAAAGGCTATAGGTAAGGCGGTGGCTAAACATATCCGGGAAACATTTAAAAAAGATGGGTCAAAGGATATTGCTGTAAATCCCATGCCATACATAAAAAATCTTTTGGAAGAACCTAATGAGTATATGTCCGGGCAGATGATGCAGGAGAAAGTTGCAAATCAGCTTGCTCTTAATCATAATGCTTTTATTTTGATAATAAGGGATGATTTTGGTCTGCCCTGTGGCTTATATCCGATACCGGCTGCATCTGTTGATGCAAAATATTATAATCAGGTGCTTTATCTTAAATTTTATTTTCAAAATGGCAAGTGGATGGAAATACCGTACACGGATATTATTCATTTGCGTGAAGATTATTGCGATAACGATATATTTGGTGAACCGCCGGGAAAAGCACTGGTGGAACTTATGAATGTTGTGACTACATCGGACCAGGGAATTATCAAGGCTGTTAAAAATGGTGCTGTGATAAGGTGGCTGCTCAAATTTAGTTCCACATCGTTAAGACCTGAAGATACACAGGAGCAGGCAAGGCAATTTGCTGAGAATTATTTAAATACAGCTTCAAAATCGTTTGGAGTGGCAGCAGTTGATTCTAAAGCGGAGGCACAGCAGATAAAACCTAATGATTATGTACCCAATGCGGCACAGACGGACAGAACCATACAAAGAGTGTATGGTTTTTTTAACACAAATGACAAGATTGTTCATTCAAATTATGACGAGGACGAGTGGATTTCATACTATGAGGCTGCGATAGAGCCTATCATATGCCAGATGGCAAATGAATATACAAGAAAACTGTTTTCAAGAAAGCAGAGAAATGGTGGTAATAAAATCATATTTGAAAGCAGCAATCTTACTTTTGCAAGTATGAGCACAAAGCTGCAGCTTACTTCTTTTGTTGACAGAGGAATAATGACTATAAACGAGGTCAGACAGTATCTTAATCTTGCACCTGTTCCGGGTGGAGATGTTGCACTGCTCAGGAAAGATACCGGAAAGCTGAAAGAGGGAGGTGGAAGTGATGGTGAAGATTGATGCAAAAGGAACTATTGTAAACAATGATGATAAGTGGATATATGATTGGTTTGGTTATGATGCTTTTTGTCCGAAAGATATTGATAAACAGCTTGAGGATGCAAATGGTGATGATGTAACTATCGTTATTAACAGCGGTGGTGGTGATGTTTTTGCCGGTTCTGATATGTCTTATAGTATCAGTCAGTATAAAGGTAATATTCAGGCGGATATAAGCGGTTCATGTTGTAGTGCTGCAAGCATCGTGGCGTGTGCAACAGGTCATGTGAGAGCGTTTCCAACCGCCATGTATATGATTCATAATGTTTCAAGCGGTGCAAGAGGCGATTATCACGATATGGATAAACAGTCGCAGATATTACAGACAGCAAACAGAGCAATATCAGCTATTTATCAGCAGAAAACAGGCAGGAGTGAAAAAGAATTGCTTGACCTGATGGATAGAGAGTCATGGTTTGATGTAAAAACTGCTATGAAATATGGTTTTGTTGATGAACTGATAGAAACAGGCAGAAACGGCAATATGCCGTTTAGCATGAATAACGCATTTGGTGGAATCATACCGGATGAAACAAAGGCGAAGATAAGGAATCTTATCAAAGGTGCAGAAACAGGAAGTCTTGCTGATAAATCAAGTGAGGCTTTTTTTGTTGCTAAGGAAAAAATCAAAATTTTAAGAATGAAAGGGGAAATTTGAACATGAAATTTATGAATGTAATCAAAAATTTTAAAAGCAGACAGGATTATGTTGATTATCGTAATCAGATGCTTGATGAAGCCACACAGTTTCTTGATGATGGCAAGATGGACGAGTATAAGGCAAAGCTGGAGGATGTTGAAACTCTTGACGATGAATATACTCAGTACACAGAGGCGAAAGCCAATGTTGAATCAATGAAAGGTGCTGTTAAAGTGCCAAATGTACTCAGTAATGCGGCTCATGCAGGTACTAAAGATGGAATTGTGGCTTCTGTGGGTGATATTGTCAAAGAAGATCCTACAAACAGTATCGAATATCGTTCTGCCTTTATGAATTATGTGCTGCATGGTGAGAAGATGTCTGCAAATCTTACAAATAGTGATGAAGTTACAACTACTTCAGATACGGGTGCAGTTATTCCGAATACAATTCTTAATAAAATTGTTGAGAAAATGGAAAAGACAGGTGACATTCTTAACAAGGTTACAAGAACTTTTTACAAAGGCGGTGCGACAGTCCCTACTTCGGCTGCGAAACCTGTTGCAACATGGACTACTGAAAGAGGAAAGACAGATAAGCAGAAGAAAACACTTGGCTCTATCACTTTCAGTTATTTCAAGTTAAAGTGTGTTGTTGCGGTTTCGATCGCTGTTGATACCGTAACGCTTGATGTGTTTGAGAGAACTCTTACAAGCAATATCGCAGAGGCAATGGTTAAGGCATTAGAAAAGGCTATTATTGCAGGAGAGGGTGCATCTGCAAATCAGCCTGAGGGTATTTTGTCAGATGCCGTTGAAGTAGTAGAGGGTCAGAAAGTTGAAATTGCAAAGGGTAAGGATATTACATTTAAAAACTTATGTGATGCAGAGGGAAAACTTCCGGCTGCTTATGAGTCTGCTGAATGGTATATGACTAAGAGTACATACTTTAATCAGATTGCAGCTATGACAGATACAAGCGGCCAGCCTATTGCCCGTGTTAATGCCGGAGTTTCCGGAAAGCCTGAGTACAGAATACTTGGCAGACCTGTAAACTTTGTGTCATCTGAGTATATGTCAGATTTTTCTTCAACTGTTTCAGCAGATACGGTAGTAGCTTTTATGTTCCGTATGGAGGACTATATGCTTAATACTAATCTTAATGTAACGGTTAAGCGTTACGAAGACCACGACACAGACGACCAGATGACAAAGGCTATTATGATGGCAGATGGAAAGGTCGTTGACAACAATTCGCTTGTTGAGGTCATTCAAAAAAACTTATAGTCCCTAACACGATTTCAACATATACAGAGCAGGAGCTTGAGGAGATGACTATATCGGACATCAAGGCTCTTGCTGATGAACAGGGCTATAGTGTTAGCGGTAATGTGAAAAGTCTTATTATAGAGAGTTTTCTTGAAGCCCAGGAAAAAGCAGTCAAGGGGGTGTAATATTTGACGGATTTTGGAGAGAAAATCAAAAAGAGCCTGAGAATAAAGCACAGTTCCCTTGATGATGAGATTGAAAGCAATATTGAGATATGTCTGCTTCTGCTCAGAGGAGTAGGCATATCAGAAGAAAAAGCGTGTGCTGATACACAGGATATGCTTATATTTAAGGCTTGCGAATTGTATTGTAAGT
>FR887304.1 GCA_000436755.1 Clostridium sp. CAG:253
ATCTTTATCTGTCTCCATATATCTGATAATGACTTTATGCTTTTGACATATCTCATAAGAAAACTGCTTTATATCATCTGATTTTTCTATTTCATAAATTCATTATCACATGCAAATGCGTGATTCATTGGTCCGCTTCCCTTTCCCAAATCAAGCATTGCCGCAAGTGCTCCAGAAATATAATCTTTTGCTCTAAGAACAGCGTCATCAAGTTTATATCCTTTTGCAAGATTTGATGCAATTGCACTTGACAATGTACATCCTGTGCCATGAGTATTTGGATTATCTATTCTTTTTCCGTTAAACCACTTATAGTCACCATTTCTGTATAAAAGGTCATTGGCATCATTTATCTGATGACCCCCTTTCATAAGAACAGCACAATTAAACTTTTCACTTATATACTTTGCTGCCTCAATCATATCTTTTTCATTTTCAATGCTCATGCCTGACAATACTTCGCCCTCAGGTATATTTGGTGTGAGAACTGTTGCAAGCGGAAGTAACTTTTCTTTCAATGTACTTATTGCATCATCTGTTATAAGCTTCGCCCCGCTTGTTGCTACCATTACAGGGTCAACTACTATATTATCTGCCTTGTATTCAATAAGTTTATCCGCTATTTTTTCAATAAGTCCACTTACCGATACCATGCCTATTTTTACCGCATCAGGATAAATATCTGTAAATATCTCATCCATCTGCTGTCCCAAAAACTCAGGTGTTACATCCATAATAGCCGTTACACCTGTCGTATTCTGTGCTGTAAGTGCTGTTATTGCACTCATAGCATATACACCATTGCTTATCATAGTTTTTATATCAGCCTGTATTCCTGCTCCACCGCTTGAATCACTGCCTGCTATTGTTAATGCTGTTTTCAAATATATGACCTCCTTTATTTTTTGTAAATATCTTTTGTCCTAAATTCCAGTCCCATTAATATGATACAAGAGTCAAAGTACCCTTTTACCCAAACATCTTAATATATAATGTACAAAAAAAGAATATACATAAATACCATGTACATTCTCAACATAAATCTATACCGACAACTTCCTACGCTGGCATTATCCCATCAGGTTATAAGGGTTAAGATACGCAATCTACTCTCAGCCTGTTTCATGCACAAGCTCCCCCGCGTCAGCTATTATACATTAAGTTACAGATTAGTGCAAGGGGATTGTTTTTAGATTATTTACATATGTTACGTTTGGGGTTATAATACTTAAAAAGGAGGGATTTTTATGGATATTGCAGCACTCTCTATGGGAATATCGCAGGCAAATGTGATGAATAATGTTGAAACAGCAGTTCTTGCAAAGAGTCTTGATACTATGAAGGAAACTGGTGCAGGTCTTATTGACATGATGGATCGTTCCGTAATGGAAAGGTCTGTTAATCCGGACATCGGAGCAAATATTGATATTATGGTATAAAAGACTTATTACACAAAAAATAAATACCTTTACTCGTATAATTGAAATTCTTATCATACGAATAAAGGTATTTATTTTTGATATAAAATTCTCATAATATTTCGTAATACTCTTGATTGAATTTCCGAATTATTGTTAGCCAATAAACATTTGCCTGTCGATGTAATCCATACTCATATACAATAATCACACCATCCGCCCTCATCAATCCCCATACAGCTGTTTCGTACCATAAGCTTTCCCTCAAGCTCCGTACGGACTACACTCTTGTGCCCTCCACGCATTCGGTCAACAAGAAGATACAAAGCAAACTTGCCCATCTCTTCTTTCGGAAGTCTTACTGTTGTAAGCATAGGTCTTGTATACTGTGCTTCCTCAATGTCATCACTTGCTATTATTGATGGAATATAATATCTGTTTTTATTTGTCTCAATGAACTTTAACATTCCGATGGCAGTAATGTCATTTGCACAATATATTCCCGTTGGTCTCTCCTCCGACTGCATAAATTTCTGCATAGCCGTAAATCCTTCTGCCTCTGTCTGTCCCGTCTGTACTATATAATCTGCCTCCGGGTCAATATCGTGTCTGTGCAATGCCTCAAGGTACCCTCTGTATCTCGCCTCATTATAACAGTCTCCCACATAACCTATATTGGTATGTCCGAGTGATATAAGATACTCTACAGCCATCATTGCAACTTTCTTTCCGTCACACAATACTTCATCTACTTCATAGTTTGTTGAATTTCGATTTACCGAAACTACATTTTTAAATTTTTTATTAAGTTTTTTCAAAGCTTCTTTATTGCATTTTCCGATGATTATAAGACCATCACATTTCTGCTCCATCTCATCGTACATTTCATCAACCAGCAGACTAATATCCTCGTGCCTGCACTTTTTATCACTTGAAAAAATCGGCATATACCATACTTTTGTCAGTATAGCAACCTGTTTATGTATCTCACTTTCTATTACACGCAGCAACTCATTAAAAAACGGATCTGCAGTCGCCTTTTCCATTCGTGTCATAAGTACACCAACATAATAGACTTTTTCTTCTTTTTCTTTAAGTCCCATTTTCAAATTGCGTGCGGCAGTATTGGGCGTATAATTAAGTTCAATTGCAATCTTCCAAATTTTATCACGGACTTCCGGGGATGAACATTTATAATTTGGATTGTTAAGTACACGCGAAACAGTCGAAGCTGAAACTCCTGCTTTTTCTGCTATTTTTTTAATTGACATAACTTTTCCCTTTCTGTTTTCCAGTACAACAAATTCTTGTTTTATATTTTAGTATTGCTTCTGCCACAGAACAATACTAAATTGCGAAATCGTTTTCACACCTTCAAAATTCTGTAAAAACTGCTCATTATCACGCATCTTGACAGCTAATGTCAAACGCATTCTTTTTTCGTTCACATTTATTAACATATCTTTCACAATTAAAACATTACAGGTTCACACTTGAACGTTATTATGAAACCATCGAATGAAACGAAATCATTTGATAAGTGCTTAAATTTTTTTCATACCTTCTCCAAACAATCAAGCTTAAGCTTGATTGTTATAACCTTTTATGGTTATTATAAAGAACTGCTTCTCCAGCAGTTCTTTTTTTGCATTTATTTACTGCTGCTATTCTTTGGGTATTCTTGTATAAACATAAAATCTGTCTAAACACAAAAACTGCCGCCTTTGAATTGTACTCCACAAAAGCAGCAGTCATTTATTGTTTTTTTATTTATTAACTCCAATTTTTATATAATTCTGAAAAAAAAACAATACTCACACTTTGCCCCATCAAAAATAAATATATATCCTACAAGAATATATACTTACAAACAAACAATACGGCAAGTATATACATTAACGGTTTTACTTTCTTTGCTTTTCCACAAAATACATTGATAACAACATATGAGATAACACCGAGCGCAATTCCCTCTGAAATACTATACATAAGCGGCATTGCAAGAAGTGCAAGGTATGCAGGTACCGATTCTGTAAGATCTGTAAAATCTACACTTATTATTGAAGATATCATAAGGAAACCAACAAATATAAGTGCCGGTGCTGTTGCAAACGATGGAATTGCCGTAAATATAGGTGCAAATATGATTGCAAGTAAAAACATTATTCCTGTTACGGCTGCTGAAAGACCTGTACGTCCTCCTGCAAGTACACCTGCTGATGACTCTACATATGTTGTAGTTGTTGATGTTCCAAGAACCGCACCAACTGATGTTGCAATGGCATCCGCAAGGAGCGCCGGCTTAATTCTGGGAAGTTTTTCATTTTCATCAAGCATTCCTGCCTTTGTAGAAACACCGATAAGTGTTCCGAGAGTATCAAAAATATCAACAAAGAGGAACGCGAAAAGAACAACAATAAAATCAAGTATCTTAATCTTTGAAAAATCAGCTTTGAAGCACTGTCCAAAAGTATCACCGATTGCTGTAATATCAATCATTTTAAATGTCGGATATAATGAATAAAATCCTGTATCAGGATTTGGAACATAAATTCCTACAAGCTGACAGAGCATTCCAAGAATCCATGTGCTTAATATTCCGATAAGAATAGAGCCTTTAACATTCTTTGCATAAAGAATAACTGTTATAAATAATCCGATAAGTGCAAGCAATGCACCGATTCCTACTGTATGAAAATCTTTTGTAAATCTTACATAAGTAAGAAGTGTTGAACTGTCTGCTACTACAATCTTTGCTCCCTGAAGACCGATAAATGCGATAAATAATCCGATACCTGCACTTACTCCTTTTTTGAGACCTGAAGGAATAGCATTAAAAATAGCTTCACGCACATTTGTAAGTGAAAGTACAATAAATACAAGACCTTCCACAAATACTGCAAGAAGTGCAACTTTCCATGAATAACCCATATTGGCACATACCGTTCCTGCCATATAAGCATTAAGTCCCATACCTGGTGCAAGTGCAAATGGATAATTTGCAAGAAGTGCCATAGCCATACATCCTATAAATGAAGCAATAGATGTAGCTAAAAGTACAGCATCACGATTCATTCCCGTACTGCTTAAGATATTAGGATTTACAGCAAGTATATATGCCATAGCCATAAATGTTGTAAGGCCGGCAATTACCTCAGTCTTTACATTCGTATTATTTTCATCCAATTTAAATAATTTGTTTAACATAATTAATTATGTCTCCTTTTCAGTATGTTTGTCACTATTAAAATATATTACAGTGTTTTCCGTACCCTATTAAAGCTACTGTTTACACCTCACTCTTTTCAACAACACATAAAGACTTTATTTGCCTTCATATGTAATAAGAGAAGTAACATCATACTTAGCAAGTTTTTCTCTGCCATTAAGACCCGCAAGTTCGAGTAAGAATAAAATCTTTACTACCTCACCGCCAAGTTCTTCAACAAGACCTGCACATGCTTCGATAGTTCCTCCCGTTGCGATAAGGTCATCCACAAGCAAGACCTTCTGACCGGGCTTTATTGCATCTTTGTGAATTTCAATCTCAGCTGTGCCATACTCCAAGGCATATGATGCCGTAACCGTTTCACATGGAAGTTTTCCCTTTTTGCGGCATGGTACAAATCCTTTACCAAGAGCATAAGCAATAGGCATACCAAAAATAAAACCTCTTGATTCAGTTCCTACTACAACATCAAAATCAACTTCCTTAACAACCTGAATCATTGAATCAATGGCAAGCTTAAGACCATCCGGATCCTGAATCACAGATGTAATATCCCTAAACATAACTCCCTCACTTGGGAAATCAGGGATACATCTGACATAATCCTCTAATTTCTTCATTGTATATATGTCCTCCTTATTAATTATAAGATACTGTCACCTCTTTTATGAGGAGACTTTGCATTACTGTTCACATTTTCATCTTAAGAACAGTATAATTGATTCTTCATGCACAATCTTATTCATTATATCAAAAATAAATGATATTCTCAATATGGCTGCTACTATTCTTTTTACGTTCTGTAACAGCGCATACGTCAAAAATATCAATAATACTTCAGCCTGCCCAGTTTTTGCTGATTATCTTTCTAAACATATTTTTTCCAGTATTTCCTCAGCAAATACTTTTTTACCTGGCATTTCGCATATCTTACCGTTATCATTTATCAATTCAAATCTGTTTCTAAAACCTTTAGGCACTATTCCCTCGTCAGCACATTCTACCATTGGTATATCAAATTCACTGTCACCTGCTGCCACAACTTTTTCAACATCGTCTCCCAAATACGCTCTAAATCTTTTAACTGCCGTTCCCTTATCAAGATTTTTTGGAACCACATACACTTTTATTCCATTGTTAAAAACATCAACAAGCGACAAATTCAATTTATATCTAAGTTTGCAGACAACCTTTTCCGGTTTGTCACATTTGGTAAACACAAACAATTCTTCAATAAATCTCACTTCAAATTTTCTTAACTCCTCGCTTTCAAGATATAGCACAGCTTTTAAAAGTTCATCCACACTGTTTGAAATCAGATTTTTAGAAACTTTATACCACTCTTCATCCACTTTTCCGTCTACCAGCAACACTCCGCCATTACAGACAAGTACATATTTTATCAACCCAATTCCAAGAAAAATCCTTTCATACTGCTCTCTTGTCCTCGTTGTCGTAGGCACTATAAGAAATTTCTTTTTAATTTCATTCAAAAGTTCAAATGTCCTTTTAGTTATATATGAAATCTCCCTGCCATTGTATAATTCTACATTTATCTTTTCTCTGCCAATATCATGCTTGTATGAATATATCAACGTATTATCCATATCAATATTTAATATTTTCATTTTACATTCAAACCTCACATACAATAACTTCCATTATCCATAAATCTCTCAAATCTATTTAAATAAATTAAACTTCATAATATAAACAACGATAAGTACAATCAGATATACAATAGGTATTCCGCGCCACATCACCTTAAAATCCTGGCTGCTCATTGTCATATGCAGTATAACAGAAATAAATACATACCATAACAGAACCATCTGCCACATTACAAGAGTTGTTCCTGACATATAATAATAAATACCTGCACTTGTCAATGCTCCACAAAATACAGGTGCTATTGAAGCCATTGTCTGTTGGATTGCCGCCATTATTACATTTCCTCTTGTCACATACTGAACATATCCAAGCCTGTCTCCATCAGGATGAAAGAATACTATTTTGGTAACTTTTGCTCCAGTAAGCGTTGCAAGCAGTGCGTGAGATAATTCATGATGAAAAACACCAATAAATGTCAGTCTGTTAAATATAAAGTATGTAAATTCATTTCCAAAAAATGATGCCGTTACCGAATATAGCAGTTTTACTATTTGTTCTATAACAAACCCCGCAACCGGTATCACAAATGTCAATATCAGTGCTGTCAAAAGATAGTTTACATATATATCATTCATATTATTCCTCATTTTCACTCTATAAAATCCAAAGCCAATATTTTCCCATAGCGTAAAAACATAAGGTGCGGCACATTTGGCACCACACCTTATAAATATAAATTTTATCCTTCGCTCTAAAATCGTCCTCTGCTCTAAATGTCATTGAAAGGATACAATACACTATGATTTATTTTCTTACAACAGCCTTTCTTATCATATCTACCGGGATGATTAGAACTGCAAGTAACATTGACACAAGAAGTGCTTTCACACTTAACATTGTTGTATTAAATACAGGTCCGCCAATCTGAATCATAATTGTCTGCAATACAAATATAGCACCCATTACAAGACCAAAATTCTTATTCTCACTGATGTGCTCAAAGAGATTAAATTTCTCAGACCTTGTATTTAAACTGTTAAATATTATTGAGTAGATAAAGAATGCAAACATAAATGTCTTTTCATATAACTCCGGATTTTTGCATCCCTCAGGCATTACAAATGAAGTTATACCGGCCACATTTTCAAGAATCAAAATCGAACCTAATGTTATAAATATAGCACTCACCCCGATTGCAGACTTAATATAACCTGTGAGAATATTGTCTGTTCTCTTTGCCGGTTTTTCATTCATGTATCTGTCAAGTATTGGTTCACCACCAAATGCCATTGCTGCAAGCGTATCCATTATAAGATTTATCCACAAAATCTGAACAATTGAAAATGGCTCTGTCCATCCAAGTACAGGTGCAAGGATGTTCATAAGAAGTGTACTGATATTTACAGTAAGCTGGAAAATAAGGAATTTACCAACTGACTTAGCCATTGTTCTACTGTTAAGTACGCAATCTTTAATAGAAGTAAGACTATTATTAAGGATTACTACATCTCCTGCTTCCTGTGCAACTGCTGTTCCGTCACCCATTGCAAAACCTATATCAGCCTGTTTTAATGCAGGTGCATCATTCACACCGTCACCAGTCATACCACAGACATTTTCAAGCTGCTGTGCAATCGATACCAGACGTTTCTTGTCAAGAGGTTTAGCACGGCTTACAACTTTAAGATGCGGAAGCTCTTTCTTGAGTTCTTCATCTGACATCTTTTCAAGTTCTTCATGTGTAAGAACAACGTCGTTTTTCTCATCCATAAGAATTCCGGCTTCTTTTGCGATAGCTGTCGCTGTCTCTTCTGCATCACCTGTCACCATAACAACCTGTATTCCAGCACGGTTAAGCACTTCAACAGTCTCAATTGCATCTTTTCTTACATTGTCCCTGAGACACAAAACTGCAAGAAGTATCTTTTTGCCGTCTGCAATTTTTGCAACAGACAAAAGTTTCATTGTTCTCTCAGCTTCAGCCATCATCTGTTTTTCAACTTTTTCCTTGTCAGCAGCAGTAAATTCTTTCACATCGCCATCTGCATCCATATAATGAGTTACCTCATCAATAATCTGTTCCGTAGCACCTTTCCAATAAATAACACCATCTGTCAGTTCTACGGTAGCACATTTCTTTTCAGAATCAAAACCATTGTTCTCTTTGACTTTTTTCTCTATCTCATTCTCATCAATCTTAATATTGTTAGAAAGAGCATAAGTAAGAAGTGCCCTATCCATATTATTGCTTCCGATTGCTTTTCCTTCTGAAACTTTGGCAAGATTATTCACTGTAATCGCGTCTATAAAATCATTATTTAAAAGCTTATCCGTAACTTCGCCGTCACCTGTAATAAATTCTACCAAAGAAAGATTTCCCTCTGTAATTGTTCCTGTTTTATCACTGAACAAAAGATTCATATAAGCGGAATCTGAAAATGCAGCCTTATGACTTACAAGAATATTCTTTTTGTACATTGATTCCGTATTCATCGACTGAACAAGGCTGTTCATCATAGGAAGTCCCTCAGGTACTGCCATGATAACGATACTTGCCATAAGCATTACAGCCTCAGCAACAAGCAGTATTACAAATACAGGAGTGATTGCTTCATCGGCTCTTACAATATTTAAAACAACCTGTAACACACCGGCGATAGCTGCTGCCGAAACACCGAGCTTACCGATACCTGCCGCTACTACCTCCAGTTTAAGACTTGATGTATCCTTTCTTTCTTCCTCTTCATTGTCTGTCAAAGCCTTGTTAATTTTTCCAAGCTCAGAAGCATCACCGATAACAGTTGCCACCATATATGCTTCTCCACTTGTTACAACAGAACCCATAAAAACTTTACTTGCTGATGAATAATCAGTTGACTCAGCCTCATCCATATTTTCTGCTGCCGACTTTGACTCATCTCTCGACTCACCATTAAGAGCAGCCTGTGATACTTTTACACTACCATCAAAAATAAGTCCGTCAACCGGTACTTTATCACCTGCCTGAATAAGTATGGTATCACCTTTAACAATATCATTGGTAGGAATTTTCAAAAGTTTTCCGTCTCTTACCACCTTTGCAAAAGTTTTACTGTACTCTTCCTGCAAAGCCTCACTTCTTGAACTGTTTCTGTACTCTGACAGTGTAGAAAATCCTGTTGCGAGTGCTATTGCAATAATAATACTTACAATTTCAATAGCATCATTTCCACCTGATATAGCAGGGAAAATCACTCCCAATACCGCAAGTACAATTTTAAGTAAAAGTGCAAAACACAGAACTTTAATCCAAATGTCATTAAATGCGCCTATAAACATAGACCATAACGATTCCTGCTCTTTTTTTGCAAGCTGATTTGTTCCAAATTCTGCTTTGCTTTTAGCTGCCTGTTCACTTGACAAACCTTTTTTCAGGCTGTCTTTTTTCATTATCTCACTCATAATTAGGAAATTTCCTCTCTTTTTTATAAATGTTTTATTATTATTATCTCAAAATTGAAATAATATAATCACATTGATAATTAACAATAATGTCTGCAAAGTTCGCCGATATTTGTATCTGTAGTCCCCTGACCGATGGCATTGAACTTCCATTCACCATTGTGTCTGTAAATCTCACCAAATATCATAGCTGTCATTCCTGAATAATTTTCAGAAAGATTGTATTTACACAATTCTCTGTTTGTCTTTCCATCAACAATTCTTATAAATGCATTTTTTATCATTCCAAATTCCTGTTTTCTTTTTATGCAGTCATAAATATTAACGACAATAACTATCCTGTCATATTCTGCCGGAACTTTTGATAACTCAATAAGAATCTGCTCATCATCTCCATCACCGTCACCTGTAAGATTGTCACCCATATGTCTTACTGTTCCCGATTTGTGCTGAAGATTTCCGAAATAAACCACATCACTTTTATCGCAAAATTTGCCATCTTTTAAAAGAATTGCAGTAGCATCACAATCAATATCTGCCGAACCCGAACCAAGCAATGAAGCAAAAAAACCTTTCTTTTCTGTCTCTGCTGCATCCCATCCAAGACCTACGAGAACATTGGAAAGACCTGCACTTTCTTTTGTAAGACTAACTTTTTGTCCCTTTTTTAAACTGATTGACATACCGTTTTCCTCCTTATAATCTGTTATTCAACATCAACGCCGTAGTTTGCACATAATGCAGCAAGTCCACCCTGGTATCCGCTTCCTATTGCATTAAACTTCCATTCATTGTTATTCTTGTATAACTCTCCAAATACAACGGCTGTCTCAATCGAAAAGTCCTCGCCCAGGTCATATCTTAACATCTCCTCACCTGTCTCTTCGTTGTAAATTCTTATGAATGCATTATTTACCTGCCCAAAATTCTGTCTTCTCTGTTCAGGCTCATATATTGTAGCAGTAAATGCAATCTTTGTAACATCTGCCGGAACCTTTGTAAGGTCTATTTTGATTTGCTCATCATCTCCATCACCTTCACCTGTGAGATTGTCTCCCATATGCTGTACTGAACCTGACGGATGAGTAAGATTTCCATAAAATACAAAATCTTCTGATTTCGCTGTTTTTCCTGAATCACCAAGCAAAAATGCTGCTGCATCAAGGTCAAAATCTCCACCTGTGTCAAATTGATTAACGTCCCATCCAAGACCTACTACAACTTTTTTTAATCCCGGATTTCCTTTTGTAAGACTAACCTTCTGTCCTTTTTGTAAACTTATTGGCATTATATATTTCCCTCCTTAACTTTAAGCTACATCTATTCCATAATGTCCGCAAAGTGCTGCAAGTCCGCCCTGAAATCCGCTTCCTATCGCATTGAACTTCCACTCTCCATTATGTCTGTAAATCTCACCTACTACAACGGCTGTCTCAATCGAAAAGTCCTCGCCCAGGTCATACCTGATAATTTCCTCGTTTGTATCAACATTTACAAGTCTTATATATGCATTTGAGACCTGTCCAAAATTTTGTCTTCTTACCTCTGCATCATATATTGTTACAGTAAATGCAATTTTATCAATATTTGAAGGAATATCGGCAAGATTTACTTCTATCTGTTCATCATCGCCTTCACCCTCTCCTGTAAGGTTATCTCCCATATGTTTTATAGAACCTGAAGGATGCTCAAGATTTCCATAAAATACAAATTCCTTTTCTGTTGGGCACTTACCATTTGAACCAAGCATAAATGCTGCTGCATCAAGATCAAAGTCTGCTCCTGAGTCAAATGCATTTACATCCCATCCAAGACCTACCATAACATTTTTAAGTCCCGGATTTCCTTTTGTAAGATCAACTTTCTGTCCTTTTGATAAATTAATTGGCATAATACAATTCCTCCTTTACTTTAGTGTTCCACCGTAAGTCTGCATAAATTCTTTCTTTATCGCATCAAGTCTGGCTGCATCATCAATACGCTGTTTTCTGGCATTTTCCTGAATTGCTCTTGTCTCATCAATACCATTTACAATAGTTCTCCATGTTTTTTCAAGTGTTTCAATCTTTATAGAACTTCCTGAAGCAAGTTTTGCTGTCATCTTCGACTGCTCAACTGTATTTTGGGCATTCTTTATAAGCATCTCATTTGTCTTTTTATCAAGCTCAGCCATTGATTCAGCCTGAATCTTCTGTCTCTTGAGCATAATCGCCTGTGCAAGAGCCTGTTTAAATACAGGAAGTGTAACGATAAATGCAGAATTAATCTTTCTAACAAGATTCATATTGCTGAATTCCATTGTTTTAATCATCGGAATAGACTGCATTGCAACATTCTCTGCTGTTCTTAAATCCTGTGTTCTCTGCTCAAGCATCATAAGAGCATTATTAAGACTTGCAAGCTCAAGCTGTATCGCATTGTCAGCAGTATTTTCATAATCCTGCTGTCTCTGGGATATGTATGCCTCAAGCTCCTTGCATCCCTGCTCCCCGGCAAGAATATATTTTACAAGCTGATGATAATAACCGACATTTGCATCAAACATCTGATTTAAATTTCTGTTCGACTGCTTTATCTCACTTTCATATTGTTTAAGCTGAACGTAAATTTTGTCAACCTCATCACCCATTGTGTGATACTTCTGCAGGATTTTGTCGAGCTGTTTTCTTAAATTTCCAAAAAGCTTATTAAAAAGCCCCTTGTCTTCCTTCAACTCATCAATATCAAACTTTGACATAATCTTCGATAATGAACTTAACATCTCATTTGACTCGTCAATCTGGCTCATACTCATGCTGTTAAGCACAATATCTGAAGCTTTTGAGACTTCTTCTGCCGCCTCAGCGCCAAAAGAAACTATCGTCTCAAGATTGTTCACTTCTATCGTGCTGACCAAAGCATCCACCTCATCAGAACCAACAAGTTCATTGCTCATCTGCTTTCTATCTTCAACAATATCATATGCCTCAACTGTTTCAATCTCATTTTGTACCGGTGCCTGTACAACAGCCGGTTCCTTTTTTCCAAAATCAAGACCCATATCTTCCCTCCTTAAAAAATATTGTAGCTTTTATTTTATACACTGTCATCCACGTCTAAAAAGTCTGTCACGCAATGACGTGTGTACACTTAACGGAATACTATTCCAATTTGGTACTTGAAGATCATACATATAATCCCCCATCTGGTGTTCTTCCATAAGCTTCATATTAAAATAATTTTCCATATTGTACCCGGTAGGTACAAACAAAGCAACATCAAACCCAAGAAGATTTAAGAACGCTATATATATCGTATCTTCCAGAGATATCACACTATCTGATGTATTTAAATAAATAAGCTTAGGATTTTTCTTTGTAAAATCAAATGCCTGCAACAATCTTGTCACTTCCTTAGGAAGATTTAGAGCTATTGCAACTATAGTATATTCTGTCCCATTTTCAAAAGTTCCCTTTATTGACTTTTGCTGCAGCAAAAGCTCAATTTTATCCAAAATATGTTCCTGCATATCTTCACGCAGAAAACCATACTGATATGCTCTGTGATTTTTTATAACATTTCTGTGAAGTCTTCCATTTTTAAAAAACTCCGCAGCAAACATTTTCATCGGATTAGCATCCGTAGGTAAAATATACGGTGCACTGTCAATCACCAATGTCTCAGGTGTCATAAGCTGTTTCAATGTAACCCAATACTCTTTTGTGTTCCTGTCTTTCACACCTGAAAATTTAGAAAAAATAACCGGAATGTTTACGATACCGGAGGCTGTCGAAAAGCCCGGCCTGTATTTCAACTCCGTATCCCACAAAATTTTAATCTCACTGTCCATAGTATTAAGTGATATTGCATTTGCCTTGTCATACTGCTGATTTCTAAACAACATATCATCATTATACATAAGGTTATCAAGTTCTCTCTCTGCATGATATGCCGCCGTTCCAATGTGCATATCTGCATTTTGCATCGGAAACTTATTTACGGCAAGATAATCCGGATAATTTATCTCGTATAATATTTTATCTTCAAGACAGCACTTTTTTCCTGCATTTGGACACAATATCAAAACATCTGTCTTTGTCCTTGCAAGGAAACGCATAAACAATGCCTCATTTTCATCATTGCACCCTCCCATGTATATAAAACATGATACCATCTCATCATCCAACCCTTTAAATAACGCTGTCTGGTATCTGTTTATAAAACAGAGCAGATAAACCGCCTTATTCAAAATTTTATTTATATTTGTAATATTAGTATTTTGTTCAAGCCTCTTAGCCTCATCCAAAATAACATCAGCAAAAGCACTAACCAAAAACTCCCTTACACTCGGTCTTTCAGGGAACTGAATATTGACCTGAAGCTCCTTTACAAGCTGATATACGTCCCTGTAATTTCCTCTTTTTATCTTGGCTATCTCATCCGTATCAGGCTTAGGAATCATTTCACTTACGACAACAACATTCCTTTTCATTCCTTGGAGTGAAAGATAAAACTGATAGAGTTCATTCTCGTATGTAAGTTTATCCCACACACCGTTTATCCTGATATAACAGTTATAAAACAGATTTTTCTCATCTGCATAACGATTATCAGATGTGTTTTCAAAGCCATTTTGTCCTAAAGTATTTCCTGTCTGCAAATTATTTTTTAATTCATTAAACTTGTTTTTTCTAACAGATACAGGCTGTAAGAAATCATCAATTCCTTTTCCATCAATCCAGGCATTTGTACAATTTAGTATATGCTCCTTAAACTCTGAAGGATTATCACTGTTCCGTCTGTTTAAATCATTTTTCCGTGTAAGTTTTTTTATGCTGAAATCTTTTTCAAACGGAGCCATATCCGTATCTGTATATTCGACTGACTTTTCAAGTGATGCATCCACCTTGAGATATGCATCGTCTCCCTGTGGCTGTACAAAAACAACATCACACCCTGCATCAGCCAAAATATTTATAAGCATAAACTCATATCCGACTATATCCCCAATAAACAAAATCTTAGGTATATTCTCGCCATTCATCTGATTTACAACGCTCTCAAATTTATAATAAAGCCAGCACATAAATTTAATATATGCATTTTTAAGCATATTTTCATTTTTGCCTTTTTTTCTCAGTTCATCAAGCACATCATATATTGCTCCGGCAATATTCTCCCGCTGAAACATTCCCATCCTTGGAAGCCACTTTTTTAAAGCAGTAGAGATAAATCCCATACTCATTTGAAAATCTAATCCCATAATTTCTTCATAATACGAAAGATTACTTTCGGTGGGATTTCCGATTTTCCCCTCAATGACAACCCCCGACTTTCTTGCTTCATTATAATATTTATAAATAAACTGTTCTATTTTTTCTGATGTTTTATTAAAACGATAAAAATAAACACCCTTTTCATTACGTCCGCTAAGCGGAACGAAAAAATCATCAAGGCTTTGAAGCTTTATATGTTTTAATGTCAATTTACTCACCTCAATATTTGCTGCCTTTGTACTTGTTCATTGCAATTCCAAGCACCGAACCCACTACACCGCCGACTATATGCGTCAGATTTGATACATTATCATTGATAAAAATCCCATCTCTTATCTGACCACCGATGTAGATTACCGCCACAAGAATAAAAGTAAGCGGAATCTTTCCATCCTCTATACTCGTCATACTTGCAAGCAATATAAATGCAAAAACAATGCCACTTGCACCCATAAGTGCCACACCAGGAAAGAATATAAAATGTATAACTCCCGTGACAAAAGCCGTAACTAAAATTACAATCAGTGTGTCTGCTGAGCCATACTTTTCTTCAAGTAACGGACCAATCACAAGAATCATCGTAATATTTCCTATAAAATGCTCCCAGTTCGCATGCCCCAGAACATGCCCGAAAAATCTAAAATAAGTCAATGGATCTGTAAACGATGATCTATAGACACAAAAAAGCAAATCATCCGAAACACCACCTGTAAGATACCCAAGCCCCAGCACTAAAAGGCATATAATCGAAAATACCAATATAACAGGTGAGTTAAATGAAATCCTTATGCCTCTGTTTTCTTTACTCATTTATCCCCCTCAAAATAAATCAATTTTTACAATTTCTATATGAAAACATACAATTTGCAACCATCTTTTACCATTTTACCATAAGGTTATTTAATATACAAGAAAGATTGGATTTTTAAGAAAATATTATAAATTCATAATTAACGAATTTACTTACTTAATTTTCGACTATTTTTTCATCTTAACTTATGTTATTATAAAATCATATAAATGATATAAGGAGTTTAAACGGGGTATGAAGAATAATTCAATTTACTACAGTGTTGGTGCATTACTATATAGTCCTGCTGACAAAAAAGAGCTGGCAGAATACATTATTTCGGAAAAATTCGGTTCTAAATATTCACTTGCTCTCTGCCTTGAAGATACAATAAATGATAATTTCGTAAAAGAAGCTGAAATGCAGCTTATAATAACAATAAACAATATTTACAATGCATTACAAACAAATAAAGCATTTTTCCTCCCTAAAATTTTTATCAGGGTGCGAAATTCTGAACAAATCATATATCTTGATAAACAGCTTGGCGAAAGCAGTGAAATAATAACCGGTTACATAATTCCAAAATTCTGTATTGAAAATGCAGATATTTATATAGAAGAAATTCAAAAACTAAATTCCATACACAACCATACAAAATACTTTATGCCGATATATGAAAATGACTCCATAGTAAATCTTAAACACCGATACGACAATCTATACACATTGAAAGATAAACTTGGTTTAGCAGAAAAATATGTTTTAAATATCAGAGTCGGCGGCAATGACTTGTCACATCTTTTTGGTTTCAGACGGGAATGTAATGAATCAATACACCAAATATCACCTATCGCAAATATATTTTCTGATATTGTAACCGTTTATGGAACAGATTATATAATCTCAGGCCCTGTTTATGAATATTATTCAGGAAATGACTGGAAAGCAGGTCTGAAAAAAGAAATAAATGATGATAAACTCTGTGGTTTTACCGGAAAAACCGTTATACATCCAAATCAGATTTCTGTCGTAAATAATGAATATAAAGTATCCCAAAAGAATTATAATGATGCACTCGAAATAATGAACTGGGATACAAAAAACAGTTCTCTCGTCTCAGGAAACATCACAAGAGAACGTATGAATGAATACAAAACTCATTTTAACTGGGCACAGAAAATATTATATCTTGCCGAAAACTACGGTATCAAACAGCCTTCAAATATCTGAAAGCTGTTTGATAATACCGCAGCACTTATAATTTTTCATTGGATAATACTCAATCGGTACATTTTTTTCATCAGCCAATCTTATAAGATGGCTCAATTCTTTTGAATCTTTATATTTTTCATTGATAAGGACTTTCCACGGAACACGCCTTAAGAGCACCCTTGTTGCCTCACCAATCCCCGGCTTTATAAAGTTTATATCATCTACCCCAAACTTAACTGCTATTTTTCTTACCTCGTCTATTCCTTTTATATTCCCTTTATTTTCCGTCTTTTCCTTATTATCAATAACAAAATAACTTTCAATTGTCTCTATAAATTGATATGACAAGTCTGCATTTTTCAAATCACCATAATAAACAGCACCATGAAAATCATTCTCTCCAATAATATCACTTCTCAAAAAAGTTCTGCTGATAAGTCCCGATACCGTACTGTTAAGACATGAACTTGGTATCAAAATATCATCATGTGTCCCACAAAGCTCAGTGACATTTGCCGGGTCAGCAATAACGGCAATATCATCTGAAACACCGTCATACTGAACAATATCCTTCTTTAATTCATTTAAAATAGCTCCTTTTCCAATCCAGCCATCAACAAAAAGAAGCTGCTTCGCTTCGTATCTTTCAAGAAGATACTTCATAGCATTATCATCAATTCCTCTTCCCCTTATAATTGAAATAGAATAATGCGGCACATCTATATCATACTTGAATTTAATATACCTCTTAATCAAAATCCCAATAGGAATCCCCGCTCTTGCAAGTGATACGAGAACCACATCTTTCCCTTTCGCATTTACTATCTTATCTGCCACAACACCAACTGCCCTTGCAACCGGCTCAGAATAAACCTTTAAAGCTTCATAATAAGTTTCCATGTATTTTTCAGTCGGAACATACTCTATCGGAAGCATCTCACTATAATGCTTTCCCGATTGAATAAGTCTCTCCCTCTCTTTTGTCGGCTGCGGCTCTACAAGTCCTGTTATATCCTTTAATAATAAAATCACATCATCTTTTTTATATGAACTTCTCAATGTCTTTCCTCCCTCAACCTCTGAATCGACGATACTGTTTAACAGCTTAAAATCTATTATCTTTCCCGCCAAGCTCCAAATTACATACATCAAATCAATACATTAGACTAAATCCATTTAATAAGATAGATATCCTTATTTTTCTTTTTCAATGCATTCACAAGCGAATTTACTCCCTTATTTCCATCATAATGTGAGTCAGTTAAAATCAACACCTTATCATACGAATCCAAATCATAAATAAAATTCTTTCTTTTATCATCATATAAGCTGCACAGCTCATATCTTTCGTGAACAGGATATGTATCAAAATCCTTAAACCGACAAACTTCAATAGGACTTCTCGTTGTCGAATGACTTCTAACCCTGCATCCGATTTTTTCAATGCATGAACCTATAAAAAGTGCAGGATACATAAACTCTTCCGTCCCTATCACCAGAACACTGCTCCCAGATTCAAAAGAAATCTCATTATGAATATCTTTCCACAATTTCAGACAGTGTTCCTGATACTCCTTTGAATCGACAACTCTTCTTGAATTTATCCAGCCTGTAAACTCGTATTGTTTCACCTCAATTTTTTTTGTGGTATCACACACTATATATTTTCCATCTGCAGTATAACTATCAGCAATCTCAATAAATTTGCTGTTATCTATTTTCACAAGATAATGTACCTTTATTCCACGTTCCTCATATAAACTCAGATTATCAACTGACATTCCATTCAAGATTGAAGCGACAGAAAACTTTAAATTACAAGACAAATCATTTTTTCCTTCATTATATCTGTCCTCCATAATATTTACTATATTTAATATGGTATTTCCTGTCGTAACCTCATCCTCAATAAATATAATACGGTCAACTCCCCCAACAAGTTTATCAATATCTTCCCTGACAAGTTTTTGCTCAGTTGCATGACTATGGGATTCCGAAAAAAACAGATAGCTCACTCCATGAACAATTTCTCTCGTCGTCTGAATATATTGTGCTCCAAGTTTTATCGCAGCCTCAGCGCCTATCGCCGTTGCCGTCTCGGCAAATCCAATCAAAAGCAGTTTTTCTCCCGAATACTCTTTTTCTATAATCTCTGCCAATGCATCAAACATACTCAAAGCTTCACTCGGCAAAACCGGAATATGCTTTCCCTGAAGCCTGTTCACAACTAGATAATTCCTTTTCTTATTGTTTTCTCTTTTGCCGATACGAACTAAATCACTTTCTAAATACATCTTCCCCTCCAACAGTTCTCTTTTTTAATTTATTTGTCCGAAACTTCCCAAATTTTTTCTCTAGCCTCATCCTCACTCAATCCAAATTTTTTTACAATTTGTTCTACAATCTGCTCTTCTGACATATTCATGCCTTTGGCAAATTCAATCGCACCGAGAATTTTGCCCTGAGTTAACCCCTCGCTGACTCCTTGCCGTAACCCCTGAGATATTCCATAATTCAATATCTTTTTCGCTTCTGTTTCTATTACTTTTCCGCCAATGATTCTGTCCACTCCCTTCCTGATATTGCTATAAATACATCATCATACGGTGTAGAACTTTGTTTTTCATATATCTTATTTTCTTCTTTATAATCAGCCACTACTTACTTCTACCTCCTATTATACTTTAATCCTTCTTTAATGTGAACAATAATTTACTAATCTGATATTGCAAAATATTAACAAACAAAGCACATCATTTCTATGTACATTTTCACTATACTTTAATATTTTTTCTATACAGCTTTCACAACAAAAAATTGATATTTATCATTTTTAATCATTATTTAAAATTGTGACTAAGTTTTTGCTGATTATCTCACTATATTTTGTATAAGAATATTTTAGAAAAATAATTCACAGGACAAAAAATCCCCGGCAAACAAATTGAACACACAGTTTCTCTTTGTCTGTCGGGGATTTTTAATTAACTATCTTTATCAGCTCTTCACCAGCTAAAGCCTTTCAATGACTTGTGACAATACTTGCAACGTTTAAATAAATCCACTTTGTAAGGTTTATGACAATAGGGACATAATTTCGGTTTTACGATTGAATGTGGTATTGGCATATATGACACCTCCTGATGTAACAAGATAAATACTCATTTTACAAATTATTTATAGCTGTATATTTCATCCAATATCTCAATAATTTGTAAAAACGCCTTTGCATCTTGCTTTGTCACAATATTTTCTTCATTTTTACTGTTATTTAATTCTGAAACATTGTTATTATTCTTTTTCAAAAACAACATGCACATTCCAGCTGTCAAGATAATTATAACCGCAAAGATAATTATTTTCAATAAAATATACACTATTACTGTCACCACCTTGCAATAATATTCTTTTTTATTTTTCTTCTTTATTTTTTTTAAACGCTTCCTTAATTTTTCAATAATTTTATTTTGACCAAATATCTTTTCTATTATGTCAATAATCTTTTCTATCGCATCAATAATCAACACAATACGCCTGTTCAAGTCCATTAATACCACCACTTATCCTACATGCTTTCGATATTCCTTTTAATTGTATCTCTTTGCTCCATAATTTTTGCTACCATAATTCTTATTGTATCTGAAAATTCAATTTCAACTTTACCATCTGAAAAAATCTCAGCAAATTTTCTGAAGTCACCTACAATCGTCCCCTGTTTCATACATTTTTCGATTTTCTCCAAAATGATTTTATTCGCAACTTCGTCATTACACTCTAAGAACGACACATGTCCATTTTCACTTACCAGCTTGTTTAATTTCTGAAGCAACTCAGGTCTGTTATCTTTTATAGATAAATATGTCAATCGATCTATTATTTCTATCATCTATACCTCCATTTGTTCTTGTCTTAAACAGCGCCAGCCATCACAAAAGCTTGCAACATCATTGGATATTTTCTGTAATGTTAATTTCTTCTCTTCGATTTCCTGTCTCCTTTCTTCCATTTCCTGTGTATTGTCAAGTATTCGTTCAATTTCATTTTTCTTACTTATCGCATTATTTATTTGATTTTCCATTTCCTTTTTAAAATAATCAATTTCATTGCTTAAGTCTTTAGTGATATTGTCCTGTAATTCCTGACATATTTGTTCTATATTGCTTCCCTCTGCTCCAAGTTCTTTTTTTAAGTCTTCACTTATTTCCTGTTCATACAAATCTCTTAACGCCTGTTTATTATATGTAATTTCATTATACATGTCTTTTTTGAAAATCCCCAAAATATTATCAAATATATTGTGAAATTTATCATTCTTGATAACATTTTTTTTGATATTTGAATCTACAATTCCTCTTATATTACTCTTCAAATTATTTTTTAAACTTTCATCTAAAATATTTTTATTTATATTACTTTCACTGGTTATAAAGTCAAATGCAAAATTAGTTGTCAAAATATTGAAATCATTTACACCCTTTTTCTCCAACTTTTCTGAACAATCTTTTACTGCACAATCAAATTTTTTGATTCGTTTATTTGCAATTCCTGCCAAATCTTCTTTTATTTCACTAATTTCTTTTCTTAATTGTTCTTTACTTTCACTAAGCTTGTTTGTTACTTTTTTTCCTATATCCTCCGAAACAATATCCGGAATTTTCAAAAATTCTTCCATTATTTTTTTTTCTAAAACCACTGTTTTATCTTTTTTGTCAATCTTTCTTGTTACTTTACTTTCTTTAAATAAATTATCTATTATATCATTAACCCTGCCTCTAACTGTTTCGTCAACAATTTCAACAATTATCTTATTTTTATTCAGATAATATTCTATAAATTTTTCCCTGCAATAATCTATTAAGTAATCCCATTTAAACACTTTTCTATTTGAAACATACTCATCCTTAAATGATTGGCTTTTAAATGTATTCTTATCTTTTTCCCATGTTTCACTAACTTCTGAATATTCTTTATTAAAATTTTTTTCAATATTTTCCGAAAATTCATATAATATGGCTTTAACTTCTTCAATTTTTTTTTGATTATTTGTTAGTTCTTCTTCTAGTCTTTGAAAAACAAAAAGGTTCTGAATATCCGTATAAAGATTATCAATCTTATAAATTAAACTATTTACTTTTTCTATTCTTGCCTTTTCATTTGCAATATACTCAACATAACTTAACAAATTAGGCATTCCACTAATGCTTTTAATCTGTCCAACTGTGCTTGGAGTAATTCTTTCAAAAGTTTCCATATTAGACAACATTGTATGTATAAATTGCAGTCTATTAACTTCTTCTGGTTTACAATCTTCATCAACCCATTGGTTCTTTAAAATATAAATATTATCTTTTAAATTACCATTTGAACTCATTTTATCAAATTCTTCCAACTTTTCAATAGCAATACAATCAAAGTAAGTAAGAGCGGATGTTCCAACTACTATTGAATCCCTAAATTCCGGTGCAATACTAATTAGCTTTTCACGCAAAAAATCTAAAATTCTTACTACACTCTTATCCTCTTCACTACTATAACGAGTATCAAGCTTATTAACATCAAGTATCAACGAATAATATTTCTGATTTTTAGTAAATTTCTCTTTTATCACCTTTAAATAATTAACTTCTTCATCAGTAAAATATTTTGAAAAATCTATTGAAAAAATCATTACATCCGAATCCTCAATTGCCTTAGCTGCTGCTTTTTTATGACCGGAAGCACCAGCCAAATCCGGTCCCGGAGTATCATATATAGTATATGTTGATAACCCGTTATCAATTTCTTTATATCCTATCGTCATATCAGGGACTGCATACCCTGACTCCTTATTCATTGATGCGTCCTTAAAAATTTTTTTAATATATTGTCGCATTGCATTCCCATCTTCAAACTTCTTCTTTTCATTATTATATTCAAGTGTATATCCCTCATTTGATTTTTTATATATGCAATTGTTCGGTGTAGCAAGTTCCAAGCTTGTCGGGGCAAGTTCACACTTTAACATACTGTTGACTACCATACTTTTTCCACTTTTCTTAGACCCTGCTACTGCAATTTTTAATTCATTTTCCTGAGCTTCTTTTAAATAACCTTTTATTTCATCAAGATTACTTTTTACTTTTTCAACAATATCTGAATTTGAATTAAATTTCTCTTTAGATATTAATTCTACTGAAGCCTGCAAATTCTTTTCATGTGATTTTATATTTTTTGAAAATTCTTTAACCTTTTCACTGTCATCATATTCCTTTTCTGTCATTACATGTATTCTGTCTAATTGAATATTCAAATATACAAATTGTTGCATAATATCGCTTAATTGCGTTCTTGTTTTTTTTCTGTCTTCATCTTTTCCTGATAAATCCCCCCTAACAATCACTTCACAACTCTTATCTATGTCAATTTCAGCCAACAAATCACTCAATTTTTCGTAATCTGTCACTTTCCCGTTATTAAAAAGGCTTACGCAAATAGGTTCCAATTCTCTAAATATTTTCAATTTATACAAACTTGCATTACTCAACTCCAAAGCATCAATATACTTATATAATTTCTCCTGACCGGTATATGCAAAATATATCCCCTGTTTCTTTATGTTACTATTAATCAAATCTTTATCATTTTCTAAATCTGTGCCTTTTAACTCTATTATTTTCATCTTTATTTTCTCCTAAAACATCTACATATTAATATCAACATTCTTTATACTGTCAAGTATATTTTTTATTTCCTCCATCATTGCTTTATAAGCCATCTGCTTTTGATCTCCATCCTTTAGATTTGAATACTCATCTACACAAATTTTATGAATATTATTTGCTACTAATTTTCTGTACTCTTCACCGCTTACTTTAGCTTTGATGTTATTCATAGTTTGGGTTTCCAATGCTAAAAACGGAGTTTCTATACATATTGCATTGACAACTGTCTCATCAAGCAGTTCCTGTAAAATTCTAATATCCTCATCAATTTCTTCTCTTACGTCATCAATAGACCTGTCCCTTTTTCCATTAAAATACTGCTCATATGATTCTTTCGTTAATTCCATTTCTGATATATTTTTACCGGCATCCATATACTTGTTAACTATTTCCTCAAAATTTCCCGACAATATTCCCCATTTTGTTTCCTTGTCATTATTTAAATCAATTCTTTCTACTATTTTTTGCACAATCTCTATAACTTTCTCACCTTCAACAGATGAAATAACTCTTATTAATGCTGCCATCTCAGGGCTTACTGCAATTCCTGCCACATTTTCGATAATTTCAATAGCCTTCTTTGTATTTTTTGAATTTGCCTTTTGTTTTTTAGAATGAAACAATATTGTATAAAGCACTCCCTGTTTTCCCGGAGGCAATTGATCATCAAAATTATCGGAATACATTGCAAGACTGTAAAAGTTAGCTCTTGCAGCTTCAAATCTATCCCATCTGCTCATGTCCCCGAACGAATACTGTATTAATATTTCAAATAAATCTACAGAAAAACGCTCAATCAAACTCTTATAATATCCTGAATTGCTATCAATCCCTTTTTGACAATGTATAAATTCATTTATTATAGATTTCAATTCACTATAATATGGATTATTCTCAGTTATACCTAAAGCTTCCTCAAATATTTTTTCTATGTTTTCATCGCAATTCTCATGTTCCTGAATTGCCAATTGTACAATTCCACTCGAAAAAGCATTGTAAATCAAAGGATATTTTGCTTTTCTAAGACACATGTCTACATCTTTTGCAGCATACACAGCATAAATTGAATCATTATGATTACATGCTATTCTAAATTCAGCATCCTTAATTCCATACTCCTCAACAGTCAATTTTTCAATAACATCTTTTTTCATTTTAGATGTCAATACTTGTTTTTCAGGTGAATATTCTCTTTTAAAATTGTTATGATACTCTTCGATTGCCTTTATAATCTTATCTCTTGAATCATCTAACTTCTTCGTAACTAAATCAGAAATCCCTAATGAACTATCAAATCCTGAATAAATGTCTTCTTCAAATTCTCCATCAAAAACTTTCCGTATATCATTTTGAAGTCTGTTTATTTTGCTTTTTAATACCTCAAACCTTTCTGTCTTATTGTATTCCTCTAACTTTCTTTTAATACAATCAATTCCATCATCAATTCCATACCCATTTAGCTTATCAATAGTTTCAGTACCATCTACTTTACCGTCTGCTTCTAATTTTGCTAATGCTGACCCGGCAATGACTCTACTGTCTACTAATTTTTCATTTATGATAGCTTTATCCAATAATTCTGTCTTAATTTCATTAATGTTTGCTTGTAATTCTTCTTTAGATTTTGTGTAATCTGCCTTATTTGCAAATACAAATATTTTATCTCCAATTCTTACACCATCTTCATCAGATTCTTTTGCAAACATTTTTAATTCCGGCTGATTTAAACTCGGCTGATTTGCTCTAGCAATGTATATAATAGCATCTGCATCTCTCATTTTTTTACTTGTCTGTTCTTTATGAATTTGTGTTGGTGAATCAAACCCCGGAACATCATATATTATCACATTTTGCATTTTATCCAATTTATCTGAATATATTATTATTTCTTTTACAGCCAATGCATNNTTCCCCAGCCAATGCATATGCCGGTTCTGTAATAAAACTTTTAAAATAATCATCTTCTAATTCATTTGTCCCTCTAAATTCTTTCGGAGCAGAACCAATAAATTTTTTTATATTTTCTTTATTATTCAAAATTTCTTCTATGTCTTTATTTCCTGTTGTACCACTCTCCAATTTTTCACTCTCAGACATATTTACTTCATCAAACAATTTTTTATAATTTTCTAATGTTAATGCCTCATATGTATACATCTCATAATTTTTTATTCCAAGCTGTTTAAGTGCACTTTGAAATTTACTTTCAAATTCCTCTTTAGTAAAAAACTTAACGATAGCAGTATCATTTCCATATCTAATGCTGGTTGAGGTATATGTACATCTTCCTGGTTTAGATGGAAGAATATCATTTCCTATCATCGCATTTACAAATGAACTCTTACCTGTTTTTTCAAGTCCAACTATAGAAATTTCAAATTCGTTTTTTTCTAATTTATTTAATAATTTTGTAGCTTTTTCTCTTAATTCATCCAGTTTTCCTTCAATAGCATTGTCTAAAAGCCCATTTGTATTCAACCCTAAAATCTTGTTAATTCCTTTTATCTGTACCCTTAATTTTTGCTCATATTCCTTTAATTCTAAATCATAATTAGCCATTTTTATGCTCCTCCTTTAATTTGTAAAATTTATATCTCAATTTCAACAAAGCCCAGAATATTATAATCTAATACCCCGAGCCTCTATTCCATTCTCATTGTTCATACATAATTACCCTTATCCATATCACCATATATATTTCTTTCATATAGTCACTTCAAAGAGTTCTACCGTTTATTACGTTACAATACATACTTATTAAATTTTCAAAATTGTAATCTATAAACCAAACACATTATAGACCAATTTGGTCTATTTTGCAAGTTTTTATATATTACCACATATACTATATATGAGGTGGTTTCCATGAAATACGAACGCATAAGAAATTTACGAGAAGACTTAGACTTAACCCAAACAGATATTGCCAATCTTTTAAGTATTTCACAACGAACTTATTCAAGGTATGAAAATGATGAAAGAGCAATTCCAATTGAAGTTTTATCTAAACTTGCTGATTATCATAATACAAGTGTAGACTATTTGATTGGAAGAACCAATCAAAAGAAACCTTATCCACATCCACATAAATCTTAAATTCCATATAGTATTTTTATATGTTCCGTTTTTCCATTCTCACGCACCCTACCCTCATCTCTACTCAAACTGCCTTATAAATGCAACATTCTTCTTTTCAACCGAACTAAGAACATCTTCTGAAAATTCACTTGCAGGCACTGTTCCGTCATACCATGACTGACTGTCAAAATATTTCTGAAGCTTCTTATCATCAAACATTCTTCCATGTCTAGCATAAATTTCGTTTCTTGCTATTCGCAATTCTTCTTTTGATAAACCTTTTAAATCGGATTTTTTCAACTTTCTCTTAGCACTATCCGGCAGCACATATTCACTTTCCTCACTACTATCTGAGTAATTATCTGAATCCTCATCCAAATCACTATCATAATCATCCTCAGATAAATCACTGTCATCATAGTAATCTAAATCTTCTGAACTTTCCTCTGATGTCACATCATTTTCCATGTCTTTTATCTTCTTTTTATATTCGTTAATATCTCTTTCAGATACTTTTTTATTTTCTTTACCCTCAGAAACATCATCAAATTTGAGTATATTAAGTTTCATTGCTGCAATTGCTAATATCATGAATGTTATAATCCATACCGTAAGCTTTTCTGTAAGAATTCCGCTAAATGTGCCTATATAAATATATCTGCTGCATATCATATGCGCTATAATAACAGATAAAATAAAAATTATAAAAACAATTATAGTATTTATAATGCTCATGACTTTTCTCCCTTCTCAAGCGTCACTGCTGCCTGCGAATTAATTCCAAATGCACTCTGAATTTCAAATGCAATTATTCCCATAACCTGGCGAATTTGAAAATACTCTTTTTTTACACGGTCAGGCATAAAAAATGCTCTTCCTGCACTAACTCTCCACCAAATTATAAATGTATTATCATCGTTTATATGTATGTCATATATCATTTTATTGTACAATACAATAACTATATTATCCTTGCCTCTTTCAAGCTCCATGCCGTATTTGCGCATCAGAACCGGCTGAATAGCCTCAAAAATCTGATCATAATCCACGCCTTCAGTAAATTTAAATTTCACTTCTCTTAATTTTTTTCTTTTTCGTTCTAAGTACTCATACAAAAAGCCCACACCAAAAATCAATGTAATAATCCCAAGGCCAAATAAAGTTGGTGCCACTATTCCTCCAAAACAACATATTGCGCAAAATATGTACAACTTTTTAGCCTTTGAAGAATACTCATCCGGCAATGGATTTGAATTATACATCAATATACTCTCTTGTTTTTTCATTTTCTTCCGCCTCCTAAGTAATTTATAAATCTACTCCCCTAATTCCTTTTCAAACCTTTTAATATTATCCTTATCCACGATATACGATATCGATCCATCCCTATTCTTATAAGCATCAAGATATTTTTTTGCTTTGTCCTTTTGTTTTGTTTCAATCAGATAGTCCATATAAATAACAAAAAAATCTTCATTTGATGCTCCTTTCTTCAGAAGCTTTTCTATCTCTGATTTGTCCTTTTTAAGTTTTTTATTTTTCCTATCTTTCTCAAGTTTTTTGTAAAGCTTTTCATTATCCTCAATTTCTTTCATAAACTTCTCTGCTTCTTTTTTCATGTCAGGGCTTAATTTGTCAATAATCTCATTCATTCTGGTATAAAACATATATTGTGTCGTTGTTATATTGACCATTTTCCAATTGTTTCTTGCGAAACTAATACTTACTTTAGCTGACTCATCCCACTTTTTTTCTCCTTTCAATGCATCCTCTAAATAGGTATTCATAGCATAGCCCTGTGGATAAATTTTCAAATATTTCTTTGCTATGCGCTCTGCATCCGAATACATTCCTGCTTGAATCATCGCATCAAGTGCTTCCATTGCGTCTGTAGCCTCATACATATTACCGTTTTTTAACTTTCCGTTTTTCTCTCGTTCAAGCAATTTTTCAATCTTTTGCGGATTCTCGTTTTTTTGCTTTATTTTTGTTAATAATACGCCTCCCATACCGGCAATTGTAATAATGGCTGTAATAACTCCAAGTACAATAATTATTTTCTTCTTTTTTCCCATTTTTTCTTTTCCTTTCTTTGCAATTATATTCTCTTTGGCAATAAATTTCATTCACTGACAGTGATAATTTATTACTCTAAACACAGCAATTTCAAACAGTAACCATAGTTTTTCTGTTAATATTACTGACAAGTATAATATCATGACTGTTGCTATTTTCAAATTACAATGCTATTATTTTATCAAATAATATCTCTAGGAAGGAATTTAAACACTTATGAAAAAGAAAACTTTAGATACGGATGAAATTCTACAAAAAATTAAATCAGATGACGAAATAAATGAAGATGATATTGAGTTTGTCTCTCAGGAGGACTTACGTCACAAACTTGCAAATGATATAGCTGTTGCCGGATATAGTATGAATAAACTTGCTTCTGAATGTTCCATTTCCCAATCCCATCTTTCCGATTTTCTAAGCAACAAAAAGAAGCTCAATCGTGATAAGCTGCTTTCAATTTTTATTACCCTTGGATATGATATCGATAAAATTCAAAAATCGCTTATGCATTTCGGAATAAGCGAATTGTATCCCAGAGATATGCGTGATTTTATCATAATGAAAGGTATTAAAAATCATTCTGATTTAGATTTAATAAATGAAAATTTGGGAAAGGAAAATTTAGATACATTATGTTAGGAAAAACAATTAAACATTTCAAAGATGAACTTTCACTTTATTTTGATTTTGATTTTCTCGACTGTCTCAACAATACCAACTCAGCAAAATTTTATCACACTTACCTCGCAGAAATCAAAAATGAGTACTCAAATCTGGCACCGGACAAGTCAAGTGTCATTATTAAGGAGCTTTCCAAAGAACAGTTACCTGTTTATAAAACAATATCCGAAAATTGGAATCCACACCTTGAAACTGTTTTTGGAATTATTTCTGATAACGACAATCCCAATTATGCTCTTTCAATCAGCGAGTTTATAGACAAACCGTCTTCTCTTGATTATGCTTCTCTTCCAAAAGACAAAAAGATTACTACCAGATTTCTTACTCTTGAACAATACATAAACAGTTTTGGCTGTCTTTCAGAAAAGGAATCACTTATTTTAATTCACCAACTCTGTGACGCATTGGCTGTACTTCATAAAAATCATATGATTCATGGTGATATTTCGCCTAAAAATGTCCTGCTCACAGATAAATTTAACTGGGACAATGAGTTTAAAATATTTAATGGCATACACAATCAGGTGTCTGTCAAACTTATTGATTTTGACATATCACGCAATATCCAGTACGCTAACCACACTGTTACACATGCTGTTGGTACTCTCAATTATGCTGCACCCGATATTTTGAATTTCACAAACGCTACTGACCGCATTGATATATACTCCCTCGGCTGTTTGTTATATTTTATGCTTACAGGATGTTCTCCCAAAGACAGAAATGCTCCTCCACTTTCTAAAATATGCAGTTATACGGCAAACCACATTTTTAATACATGTACTGCAAGCTACGAAATAAGATATCATAATATACATCAGCTTGTAAAAGATATTGAAAAAGAACTGTCTTATCCTGATAAATTATTTTTCAATATTATAAGAAAATTTCCGGGGTTTCAAACAAATTATCCGCCCAAAAACATGCTTGCTTTCCATTTATATGCATTTGTTCCCATATCGCTTATATTCGATCATTCCGGAACAAAAACTTATATTTTCTCTGCTATATTTGTAGCTGTAATATACCTTTTTGGATGTAATTTATTTTATATCGGCGACCGTATCCCACGTTACAAATATCTTTGCAGCATCATTCCGGGACTGAGATATATAATTAAAATCTCTTTGATATTACTCATAATGTTAATTATATCTGCAATTATGTTCCCACAATTACGATAATACTTGCGAAAATGGAGGTTCAAAATGGAAACTGAAAACAAAGTTATTAGCCAAAATAAAACTACCAACAATAATAATAAAATTATTAACACTAATAAAACTGTCAACAACATTATTAAATGCCAGCAAAACTATGAATACATGATTGCAAACTTTGAATTATATCCCAAAAATAAAAATATTAGAAACGCTCCTACTATTAGAACAAAAGATTTGACCAACAACTTCGTTTATTCATATATTTCATTAACAAAACAGCAGATTATATCGTTCTATGAAAAAAAGGAAAACAAAACTTTTAAATACTGGATTATATTTATAATATCTTTTTTGTTAACCCTTCCGTTAGCCTTGCTTGAATTTGCAGGCCTGCTTGACATAATATTTTTTCTTTAACAACCAATTGTACAAATTAGAAAAGGTGAATATACTATGAGAACATTAAAATACGTTACACTCGGTCTTTTAAACCAAAAAGAAATGACTATAGAATCGGTTC
>FR887305.1:0-3433 GCA_000436755.1 Clostridium sp. CAG:253
GCGTGTGGCGTTTCGCAAACGCCTAACATATATAAATGATGCAAGGAGGAAGAATGATGGCAAAATATACCAGACAGGATATAGTGGATTTGATAGATGATGAAGATATAGAATTTATACGTCTTCAATTTACAGATATATCCGGAAATTTAAAGAACATGGCTACTACAATTGATCAGCTTGACAAGATTTTAGACGGACATTATAAGTTCGATTGTGCTGCTATTGAAGGTTTCCGTGGTACTGGATATGAAGAATTATTTTTAGTTCCGGATTTAGACACATTTGTTATATTTCCCTGGCGTCCACAGCATGGCAAGGTTGCACGCTTTTTATGTGATGTTGTCAAACCTGATGGTACACCGTTTGACGGTGACAGCAGATATATTTTAAAGAAAGTTATTTCAGAGGCAAAGGAACTTGGATACGAATTTAGGGTAGCCATCAAGAATGAGTTCTTCCTTTTTGACCTCGGCGAAAATGGAGAGCCGACCAATCATTCAAGTGAACAGGGCGGCTATTTTGATGTCGGGCCTGCTGATGGCGGTGAAAATGCAAGACGTGATATGGTGCTTTATCTTGCAGATATGGGAATAAGTGTTGAGACTTCTTATCATTCGGATGAGGCGGCGCAACATGTTCTTGACTTAAGCTATGCAGATGCTCTTGACATGGCAGACAATATTATGACTTCAAGGCTTGTCATTCGTACCGTTGCAAAAAGACACGGTGTGAATGCGACGTTTATGCCAAAGCCAAAGAAGGATACAAAAGGTTCCGGGGCACATTATACATTTGCTTTATATAAGGATGGAAAAAATGTTTTTAATGATGAAAATGATGACCTTGGTGTAAGCAAAGAGGGATATCAGTTTATGGCAGGACTTTTAAGCCATATTGCAAATATGTCGCTCATAAATAACCCTATAGTCAATTCTTATAAAAGATTGATACCGGGATATCTTGCACCTGTTACCGTGGGATGGTCATCTACCAATTCGAGTCCCCTTATAAGGCTTACTTCCATAGGAAGTGACGGGGCAAGGATAGTTCTCAGAAGCCCTGATGGGGCATCAAATCCGTATCTTGTTATTGCGGCATGTCTGGCGGCAGGACTTAGCGGTATAAAAGAAGGACTTGAACCTCCGGTCTGTATGGATGATTTATCTGAGAAAGAGGCAAAAAGATGCGAAACTCTTCCAAGGACACTTTATGAAGCAGTAAAGCTCTTTGAAGAAGATGATTTCCTGCAGGAGGTTGTCGGTGCGCATATTTCTGAGCATCTGATAAAGAGTAAAGATCAGGAATGGAATGAATACTGCACACAGGTAACTCTTTGGGAGACAAAAAGATATCTGACCAGTTTATAGAATTAATCGTTTATACAGCAGCAGACAGGAGGTTTCTGCATGGCAGATTTAATTATAGCTTTTCCTAAATTGGACGATGCGAAAAACTTAAGAAAGCTTCTTGTTCGTAATGGTTATGATGTAAACATGGTTTGTGACAGTGGAGCACAAATAGTAGGTGCGGTAAATGAACTTGATGGAGGTATCATTATTTCAGGATATAAATTTTCGGATATGCACTATTCGGAGATAAATGATTACCTGCCAAAGGGGTTTAATATGCTGTTACTTGCGTCTCCTGCAAAACTTGCGGATTGTGACTTAGACGGTATTGTTTCTCTCGCCATGCCTTTTAAAGTACAGGATTTGCTGAACACTTTGGAAATGATGATGGTTCAGTACAACAGATGGAAGAAGAAACAGAAGAAGAAACCGAAAGCCAGATCTGAAAATGACCGAAAAGTGATTACGACAGCTAAAGAGCTTTTGATGGAACGTAATCAAATGACAGAAGATGAAGCACATCATTATATTCAAAAACTTAGTATGGACAGTGGTACCAATATGGTAGAAACCGCTGAAATGATATTAGAACTTAATGGAAAGGAATGGGAACTTTAGTATGAAGAAGGCGTTTCTTATATTAGAAGATGGAACAGTATTTGAAGGAAAAAGTATTGGCGCAGACAAAGAAATAATTTCAGAGATAGTTTTCAATACATCGATGACAGGTTATTTAGAGGTTCTGACAGACCCAAGTTATGCAGGACAGGCGGTCACAATGACATATCCGCTTATCGGTAATTACGGCGTATGTTATAAAGATATGGAATCAAGAAAAGGCTGGCCGGACGGATTTATAGTAAGAGAACTTGCGAGAATGCCTAGCAACTTCCGCTCAGAAGATACTGTACAGCATTTCCTTGAAGAAAATGATATACCGGGTATCAGCTCTATTGATACAAGAGCACTCACAAAGATTCTTCGTGAAAAGGGTACAATGAACGGAATGATAACAACAAATGAGAATTATAATCTTGATGAGATTATTCCAAAACTTAAAGAATATACTGTTACGGGAGTTGTTAAAAAGGTTTCATGTGATGAAATAGAAAAATATGTTCCGGGAGATATAGGTTCAGATAAGGTTGCAGCAGATAAAAACATTGCAGTTATAGATGTAGGAACAAAGAAAAACATTATAAGATGTCTTTTGAACAGAGGATGCAATGTAACAGTTTATCCTTGTGATTTTGATGCGGATGAAGTTATTGCGTCAAAACCTGACGGAATTATGATTACCAACGGACCGGGAGACCCGGCAGAGTGCGTTGATATTATTGCACAGGTAAAGAAGCTTGCTGATTCGGGAATTCCTGTTTTTGCAATCTGTCTCGGTCATCAGCTTATGGCACTTGCACATGATGCAAAAACATATAAGATGAAATACGGACATAGAGGAGCAAACCATCCTGTTAAAAATCTTGAGACAGGAAAAGTATATAT
Source organism: Clostridium sp. CAG:253 (assembly GCA_000436755.1). Lineage (GTDB taxonomy): Bacteria > Bacillota > Clostridia > Lachnospirales > Lachnospiraceae > Butyribacter. The sequence continues at coordinate 2,856 of FR887305.1, forward strand.
ATCTTCACAGAATCATGGATATGTAGTAGATGCAGACGGAATAGACGCATCAGTTGCAAAACCTTGGTTCGTAAATGTAAATGACGGAACTATTGAGGGACTTGAATATATCGGTAAGCCTGTAAAAACAGTACAGTTTCATCCGGAAGCAAATGCAGGCCCTAAAGACTCAGAGATGTTGTTTGATGAATTTATGAAGATGATTGGAGGAAATAAATAATGCCAAAGATGGAAGGAATCAAGAGAGTACTTGTAATCGGTTCAGGTCCTATTGTAATCGGACAGGCCGCAGAGTTTGATTATGCAGGAACACAGGCATGCCGTTCTCTTAAAGAAGAGGGAATGGAAGTTATCCTTGTCAATTCAAATCCTGCAACTATTATGACAGATAAGGACATTGCAGATAAGGTTTATATAGAACCTCTTACAACAGAGGTGTTACAGCATATCATTGAAGTTGAAAAACCGGACAGTCTTCTTCCTAATATGGGTGGACAGGCAGGACTTAATCTTGGTATGGAACTTGCAGAATCAGGATTTCTTGACAGTCATGGAGTAAAACTTCTTGGAACAACGGC
>FR887305.1:3457-19408 GCA_000436755.1 Clostridium sp. CAG:253
CGGCTGAAACTATCAGAAACGCAGAGGGACGTCAGGAATTTAAAGACCTTATGGAAAGAATCGGGGAGCCATGTGCATCATCTGAACTTGTAGAAAATATTGAGGATGGTATTGCATTTGCAAATAAGATTGGTTATCCGGTTGTTCTAAGACCGGCGTACACACTTGGAGGTTCAGGCGGCGGTATAGCACACAACGAGGAAGAACTTGTTGAAATCCTTTCAAACGGTCTCAGACTTTCAAGAGTAGGTCAGGTACTTGTAGAGAGATGTATTGCCGGATGGAAAGAAATTGAATATGAGGTAATGCGTGACAGCAACGGAACATGTATTACTGTCTGCAACATGGAAAATCTTGACCCTGTAGGAGTTCATACAGGTGACAGTATCGTAGTTGCACCATCTCAGACATTATCAGATAAAGAGTATCAGATGCTCCGTACATCTGCATTAAAGATTATTGATGAACTTGGAATTACAGGTGGATGTAACGTACAGTTTGCACTTCATCCTACATCATTTGAATATATAGTAATCGAGGTAAATCCTCGTGTAAGCCGTTCTTCGGCTCTCGCTTCAAAAGCAACAGGATATCCTATTGCAAAAGTTTCAGCAAAGATTGCACTCGGTTATACACTTGATGAGATACCAAACGCCGTAACAGGAAAGACCTATGCAAGTTTTGAGCCTGCACTTGACTATGTAGTAGTTAAGATACCTCGTCTTCCGTTTGATAAGTTTATCAGTGCAAAGAGAACTCTTACTACACAGATGAAAGCAACCGGTGAGGTTATGAGTATCTGCACAAACTTTGAGGGCGGACTTATGAAAGCTATAAGATCACTTTCACAGCATGTTGACTGTCTTGAGACAGGAGATTATGACAATATGTCTGATGAGGAAGTGCTTGAACATCTTTCGGTAGTAGATGACCGCAGAATTTACCTTATCGCAGAAATTCTACGCCGTGGAATTGCATCTTATGATGAGATTCATGAAGTTACAAAGATTGACAAATGGTTTATCGATAAACTTGCAATCCTTGTTGAAATGGAGAAGAAGATTAAGGAGTCAAAAGGAAATCTTGACAAGGAATTATTAAAAGAGGCAAAGAGACTTGAGTTCCCTGACAATGTTATCGCACGCTGGACAGGAAAAACAGAGGAAGAAATTAAAAATCTCCGTTATGAATACGGTATTACGGCAGCGTTTAAGATGGTTGATACATGTGCCGCTGAGTTTGCTTCAGAGACACCATATTATTACAGCTGTTTCGATGGAATGAACGAAGTTGAAGATAAAACTGAAAAGAAAAAAATTATGGTACTTGGTTCAGGACCTATCAGAATCGGACAGGGTATCGAGTTTGATTACTGTTCAGTTCACAGCGTATGGGCTCTCAAACAGGAGGGTTATGAGACAATTATCGTAAACAATAACCCGGAGACAGTAAGTACTGACTTTGATATAGCAGATAAACTTTACTTTGAGCCACTCACACCGGAAGATGTTGAAAATATTGTCCGTCTTGAAAAGCCTGACGGAGCAGTAGTTCAGTTCGGTGGACAGACAGCCATAAATCTTACTGAGTCCCTTATGAAGATGGGTGTCAAAATTCTTGGAACAAGTGCAGAGGACGTAGATGCTGCAGAGGACAGAGAATTATTTGACCAGATTCTTGAAGAGTGCAAGATACCTAGAGCAAAGGGTGATACAGTATTTACTACAGAGGAAGCTCTTAAGGTTGCAAATGAACTCGGTTATCCTGTACTTATTCGTCCTTCATATGTACTTGGTGGACAGGGTATGCAGATAGCAGTATCTGATGATGATATTAAAAAATTCATGCAGATAGTTACAAGATACCATCAGGAGCATCCTATCCTTATCGATAAGTATCTTATGGGAAAAGAGATAGAAGTAGATGCAGTATGCGACGGTGAGGATATTCTTATTCCGGGTATTATGGAACACATTGAGAGAGCCGGCATTCATTCAGGCGACAGTATTTCGGTATATCCGGCACAGACCATTACAGAGAGAATTCAGGACATGCTTGTTGACTACACAAGAAAACTTGCTAAGTCACTTCATGTAATCGGACTTATCAATATACAGTTTATTGTTTACCATGATCAGGTATATGTAATCGAGGTAAATCCTCGTTCAAGCCGTACAGTACCATATATCAGCAAGGTTACAGGTATTCCTATTGTAGACCTCGCAACAAAAGTTATCCTTGGTGCTAAGGTTAAAGATTTTGGTTACGGAACAGGTCTTGCAAAGAAGTCAAAATATATTGCAATAAAGATGCCGGTATTCTCATTTGAAAAACTTAGAGGTGCAGAGATAAGCCTTGGACCTGAGATGAAATCAACAGGAGAGTGTCTCGGTATATCTAAAGACTTTAACGAAGCACTTTACAAGGCATTCAAGGGAGCGGGAGTAGATCTTCCAAAGCACAAGAAGATGATAATCACTCTTAATGATGCCGACAAAGAAGAGGGAATCGAGATTGCTAAACGTTTTAAGAAACTTGGCTATGATATATTCTCTACAAGAGGAACAGCCAAGGTATTTAACGAAGCAGGAGTTCTTGCAATCCCTGTAAACCGTATAAATGAAGAAGCACCTACGCTTATGGATCTGCTTCTCGAACATCAGATAGACCTTGTAATAGATACACCGACACATGATGATAAACTTAAAGATGGTTTCATCATCAGAAGAACTGCTATTGAGACAGGTGTAAATTGTCTTACATCGCTTGATACGGCAGCAGCACTTCTTACATCACTTGAGACAGAGGGCAAAGATAAGCTTTCTATTGTAGATGTGGCTACTATCTCAGAGCAGCACGAGGTGTAAAATGATGTCGTGGTATCCTTGATGATGCTATTGCATTGCTTTTGCAAATTGTGTTAAAAAATTTATAAAAAAATGCAACCTTCTTTAAATAACCGGGTTATTATAAGTAGAAAGCAAAATTGTCATAAGTTTAATTTCTTATGATGTTTGTTTTCAATAATAACGGAAGTTTAAAGGAGGTTTTTTTATGAGAAAAGACATGATTGCAAAGGTATTTGCATTATTTATGACACTTGTAATAGCAGGAACGACGACCGGATGTGGCGGCAGAAAGACAAGTCTTAATGAAAAAGGAAACAAAAATGTAGATACGCAAAAAATATCTGATAATCAGAAAAAGGATGGTGAGTCATTAAGTAGTGAAGTACAAGACAAGAAAAAGAAACTTGTTGGAAAAAAGAAAAAATTACCTGTAAATTTGTCAAAAAAAGAAGTTAAAAACTATAAACAGATTTATAAAGATTATAACAGCAGTCTTTTATATCATTTTCTTAAACAGAGCTGGGGGGATAATCCACAACAGGGGCTTGTTGCCTGCTCAAACATCAATATGTATCTTGCAAGCGGAATGCTCTCGGAAATGACTGCAGGGCAGAGTCGGGAACAGATATTAAATTCATTTAGCAAAAATATGTTTAGAGCAGCTGTTTCGGATTACATAAATGCAAATGACAGAGAGGAGAAAGAAAGGGAGGAAGAACAGAAGATAGTAAGAAAGATGATGGGGTATATAAGCGGCAAAATAAAATCCGAAAATTGTTCTTTGGGTAATTCAGTATGGCAAAGTGATAAATATGATTATTCCGGAGGAGTCGACACAATACTTAAAAATGATTATAATGCGTATAGTTTAACGGGAGAGATGGGAAGTAAAAGTTTTAATAATAAAATAAATAAATGGATTGATGAGCAGACAGGTGGTAAGATAAAAGGTAATCTGAAAACAAATAAAGACATGGCTATGCTAATGTTGTCGGCCGTAAATTTTAAGGAGCAGTGGAATGTCAGATTTGATAAAGATAATACAAAGACAGGTATATTCTACGGTCAGTCTAGATACACCTGTGGCAATACAACTGAGGAGGAAAAGATTGATAAGGAAAAATGCAGCTTTTTAAATTCAGAGTATGCTTATGCCTATACCGAGAATGGCAGGTATCAGGCAGTTTCGATACCCATGACAAATGCAAATATGAATATAATACTGCCAAAGGAAAATGTGGCAGCAGACAAACTCATAAATAAAAAGGATGCAAAGCAGATAATTTCATTGTGTAACAAATTCAATAAAAAATGGGATTATTCTAAGATAGTAAGATTTTCAATGCCTAAACTGGATTTTAAAAGTGAACTTGAATTAAATCCATTGATGCAGGATATGGGTATAAAAAATATTTTTGATGGGAAAAAAGCAGATTTTTCTAAAATGTTTGTGTCAGATGGAGAAAATAAATCAGAAGGTGGAATTTATGTTAGTAAAGCAAAACAAAAAAGCAGGCTGACGATTGACGAAAACGGATGCAGTATGGCCTCATATACAGAGGTTGCCCTTGTGGGGTTTGCAGACGAAAAAAAGGATACTGTCACAATGAATTGTAACAGACCATTTATTATAATAGTTTCAACAAGTGACGGTCTTCCGATATTTATGGGAGCAGTAAATAGAGTTATAGAAAAATAAAAAACATACAGCATACAGGATGCAGATGCAATCAAAGGCTGAACTGTTACTGGTATAAAACGGAAATCAATTATAAACATTGAAATTTTGACTTAACAAAAAGGAGATACATGGAAGATGAGAAAATAGTACAGTTGATATGGGACAGAAATGAAAACGGTATTAACGAATTATCTGAAAAATATGACCGTTATTGTTTTTGTATTTCAGAGCGTATTGTACATGATGAGGAAGATGCAAAAGAGTGTGTAAATGATACATGGCTAAGGACATGGAATACGATTCCACCAAGCCGCCCGTCAGTGCTTAGTACATTTCTTGCCAAGATAGTTAGAAATCTGTCGCTTAACAGGTATAGGGATATGCACGCATTAAAAAGAGGAGGGAGTAGTGTGAATATTGCGATAGAGGAACTTAATGAATGTATAACTGATGGAAAGACCGTGGAAAAAGACATGGAATATAAACTTCTTACAGAGTCGATAGAAGATTTTTTGTGGAAACAGACTAAGAGAAACCGTACCGTCTTTTTGAAACGATATTTCTATGTTATGGATATTAAGGAAATCGCTGAGGAGCTTGATATAAAAGAGGGTACGGTAAAATCAATCCTTAGCCGTATGAGAAAGAAACTTGCCGTATGGCTTGAAAAGGAGGCGGTAGTGTGAGCGAAAAAGAGGCAGAAAAGCTGATGTATGCCATTGGCGATGTTTCAGAAGAAATGCTAAAAGAAGCAGAGGATTATTCAGAAAATATTAAAAAGATGTCTTTTAGACAAAAGAGATTAAAAAAATATGCAAAAACGGTATTTGCCATCGGGACAGCCGCAGCAGTTATAGGTTGTGCGTTACTTGTATATGAAAAACCGAAAAAGTCATATAAAAATGATTTAAGGCCGACAGGGCAGAATATTGAAAAAAACTATGATAAAAGCAAGAATGATGATTCTATGGATGAAAGTGAGACATTTAATTATGCGTCAGAAAATATACATATCTATAATCCTGAGATAACAGAGGAAGAAACACAGGACTCTGACGGAACACGAACCAGCGTGTTCCAGGATATAGCAGCAGGATATGATGAAAATATATCCGACACGCAGAAAAATAAAAAAAGTGGGACAGAAGATGATGTAAGTACAGATTATGATAAAACGGAGGAAAAAACCAGTGGTTCGGTTAAAAGTGAGGACAATTGTGCTGATGGTACAGAAATAAGAACTAACAAAAAACAGAAATTAAAAGTCCATGCAACAAAAGACGGAGAGATAATAAAAATCCAATTTATATTGCAATTTGGCAAAGCTGGTGATGGAGACACATATATTTGCAATGTTAAAGAGATAAATGCCAGTATGTCGATAGGAAAAAAAGTTTCATCTGACAAAGACAGCAATTGGAAAGAAAATAAAAAAGTAAAAGTTGTGTGTAAATCTGGAACAAAGCTGATGTTTACAGCCAATATGACAAAAAAACAGCAGTCGGAGGAAGATATAAAGCTGTCAGAAATAAATGTGAAATTTAAAGAAAAGGGACATAAAATATCAGATGGATTTAATATGACAGTGCGAAAGGAAAATGACGGATATTATTCATATATGAAAAAATAGAAAGAGGAAATAAGTATTATGTTGTATGCTGTTAGGAGATTTTTTTGTAAATATGTGGTACAATAAAAATGATTATGAAGATCAACGAATGACTATAAGGATTCATGATGATGTTGAAAATAACTATGTTGAGCATATCAAGATGTCATGTGAAATTACTGTTAAAGGGCCTTATCTGAATTACTCAAGATGTTATTTGTATATTGGAAATACGCAGAAAGTAAAAGTGTGTGATAAAAAAGGAACTTTGAAATGTAAGGTAAATGGCATTACAATAAAGAAGAAAGTCACAGTACATAAGAATGTATATACACAGCCCTCTGCAAAAATTAAAGATATGCTTCTCGACAGGATATATTATCATGTTGTAAAGACATATTTTTCAGGGAACAAACTTAAAGTCAAGATAAAATTATATAATACATATACTGACAGAAAATTAAAAGTTATAAAGGCACTTGATGTAAAAATATATGCAAATGGCGGATGTCTGCACCAGAGAGTGATTAATAAGAAAGTGAATATGAAAGCATACAGTTCAAAAACGATAACGGTAACAGTATCAAAAAACAGTAAAATGAAACATACTATAGATTTGAGAAATAATGCTTTTACTTCGGATATAAATCTGCAGACGGCATATTACAGCTATAAATATACATATTAAGTTAAATAAATAAGCCGTATTCTAAAATGATAATGATATTTAGCATACGGCTTATTGTTTTTAATGCAAAGTTATACAAGATATAAATGTTTAACGATATTTTTATCGTTATGAAATTATGAAAGATTGTTAATTATTTTGTCAAAAATATCAAATACATAAATTTTTTCCTTTTCCGAAAAACCATTAAGGCATATCTCTTCAAGCTTTTCAAATTCGGAATAAACTTCTTCAGCAGTTTTTTTCCCTTTTGTCGTAAGATAAATTTTATGTGCGTGTTTTTGACCTGCAGTTAATACTTTTTCACGATATATAAAATCAGCTTTTTCCATGTTATTAAGTATGGATGTCATAGATGGGGGAGTTATTCTGCAGATAGAGGCAAGTTCTTTCTGGGTGTATCCGTCTGTCTTTCGGAGTATATATAAAACTTTTGGCTGTGCATTTGAAAGATTAAGCCTTTCAAAAATGGCCTGGCTGCGTTTTGCGTGTGCTGCGGAAAGTTCAAGCAGTTTTAAGAAAAATTTCTCATTCATATGTAAAATCCTCGTTTGATAGTAAATATTAACTGTTACTATTAACTATTAATTGTTAAAAAGTCTTTTTGCAAAATTGTAAAAACCGTGATCCATTACTGTAGCATCATGCCCACCGGTTGTTTTGTACCATATATGTTTAGTGTTGTTTTTAACAAGTGCATTGTGATATGTTTCAGGAATGTCAAAAACAACTGTATCGTTTTTGGCTGCAACAATCATTAAAAGAGTGTTGTCGGCATATTCATCGTTTAACTTAAATGTATCTGTTTTAAAAAGACCGTCTTCAGCTATTCCGTTCATTTCATATGCAAAAAGTCCGGGAGCAGGGCAGAAACCTCCTATATATCCAAAAGTGTCCTGCATTGAAAGACCGATATAAAGTGCAGTGCGTCCACCCATTGAAAAACCGGCAATTGCTGTGTTTTCACGACCTTCTGCTACCGAATAATTTTCTTTTATATAAGGCATAAGATTGTCACGAAGATCATTTATGAAATTGTCAAATGCACGATAATTGTCAAGTGAAAACTGGTCGGCAACATATGTATCGTTAGCTCTGGCACGACAGTTTGGAAGGACTAATATCATTTCCCTGGCTGTTTTTGCTGCAATCATGTTTCCGATAATAGTGTCGGCATTTGCATTGAGCCAGTCGGTGTGATCCTGTCCAAGACCATGCAAAAGATAACATACAGGATATGCCTTGTTTTTATCATAGTTTGGCGGCAAAATGATGGCACAGGTTCGCATTTTATTGGTTGTAGTTGAAAAGTATGTATCATATTTTACTTTGCCGTAAGTTATACTGTTGTCTCTTTCAGTGTATGCAAATGAGACCGGATAATTTGTATCTCCGTCATATGGATCTGGTTTTGTAACTGATTTATTTTTCACTGTAACAGCACAGCTGTAGGTCTTTTTATTATATTTTGCCATGATTTTAGCCTTACCTTTCTTTTTGGCATGTATTGTTCCATTAGCAGTAATGGTAACAACAGATTTATTACTTGATTTCCATTTTATCAGTTTTGCTTTTGAAATGGAAACATTTTTTAATTTGATTTTTTTACTCTGTCCTGTAGTAAGTGTCATTTTTTTGTGACTTAAAACAGGCTTTTGGTTTGAATTTGCATTTGTTGAAATAGCAGGCTGTAATGATAACGACAATACATTAGCAGCTATTAATGTGATGCTGAGAAGCTTAGTGAAATTTTTTTTCATAACTTTTGAATCCTCCATCTATATTATAAATTAAATTACTAATTAGAATTCTAATTAGTAATTATATGTTATATTGATATTTATTTTTTGTCAATAGTAATAAAAAGTTCTTGCACTAAAAAATACCATACTCTGAAAACTAGAATAAAATCTGAGTTTTTTGAGTATGGTATTTATATTGTTTATTATTAGTATTATGATTGTATTGAGTTGTGTTTTAGCAGGTGATAACTGTACCTGTTTTTCCTGAAATTCCTTCAAGAGCAGTATCAATACTTGTGATGATTGCTTTATGTTCTTTTGATGAGGATGCAAAAGAAACGGCAGCTTCTACCTTAGGAAGCATTCCGCCTTCATTAAACTGCTTGTCTGCAATATATTTTGTAGCATCCTCAACAGAGATTGTGTCAAGTGGCTGTTCATTGTCAGTGCCAAAGTTGAGGCAGACTTTTTCAACGCCGGTAAGGAGAAGGAGAACATCTGCTCCAAGTTCTTCGGCAAGACATGCACTTGTGACATCTTTTTCAATGACGGCACTTGCACCTTTAAGCCTTGTACCCTGCTGTAATACAGGTATTCCGCCGCCACCGGCAGCTATAACTATCTGACCTGCATCCATAAGTGTCTTTATCGCATCTGTTTCATAGATTTCCATTGGACGTGGAGCCGCAATAACTCTCTTGTAGCCTTTTCCTTCGATTTCTACTACATGGTTTCCTTTTTCTTCTTCTGCTTTTGCTTCTTCGGCTGTCATATATCTGCCGATTTCCTTTGTAGGATAAGAGAAAGCGGTATCGAAAGGATCAACTCTTACCTGAGTGATAATAGTAGATACAGGTTTATATATACCTCTGTTTAAAAGTTCTGTACGAATTTCATTCTGAAGATCGTAACCTATGTATCCCTGGCTCATGGCGCTGCATATAGACATTGGAGCAACAGTGTTTGTAGGTTCAAGACGGCTGTATTCTCTCATGGCAGAGTGAATCATGCCTACCTGTGTACCGTTGCTGTGCGTGATAACTATATCATATTTTGCTTCAACTAAATCTGCGATAGCAGATGCAGCGTTTTTAACGGCTTCTTTTTGTTCTGGAAATGTTTTTCCGAGTGCACTGTGTCCAAGTGCTACGACAATTTTCTTTCCCATAATAAAATCTCCAATCTTATATTTATTTTGTAAATCTTTGTACTTTTTAGTCTGAATATTATATAATTTTAACATGACGCATGAATAAATTCAAGCGAGTAATACTTATGAATTATTTTCGCTGTAGCTGCTGTTAAAATATTTGGTGATTAAATTTTGTGTATCATTTATCAGATTATTAGGGTTGTTAATGTTAGCAAAATATGGAAAAATTTGATAGAAAGATATACTGTTGTATTACAAGCTATAGCTAAAATTATAATTAAAGTTATAATGAAAATGACATTGGGTGTAAAATATTTTTTTGGCTTTTGCGCCCCCTGTGTTTAAAAATATATAAAATGAGGTATAAGTATATGGAATATATAAATCCAATAATTTCGGGGTTTTATCCTGACCCTAGCATTTGCAGAGTTGGGGATGATTTTTATCTGGTAAACAGTTCATTTGAGTATTTTCCGGGGATTCCTGTTTTTCACAGCAAAGATTTGATAAATTGGGAGCAGATAGGGCATTGTATATCAAGACCGGAGCAGCTTACGCTTAGGCAGGGCGTGCCAAATTGTGTGGGAATTTACGCGCCGACCATAAGATACCATGAAGGTGTTTTTTATGTGATTTCTACAAATGTTGCTTATGGCGGAAAAGATGAGGGAAATTTTATAGTATGGACTGACAATCCTTACGGTGAGTGGTCAGATCCTGTTTTTATTGACCTGCCGGGAATCGATTCGTCACTTTTTTTTGATGATGATGGCAGAGTGTATTATACGGGTGCCTTTGACAATGGAATATTTATCAGTGAACTCAAATTTTCATATAAATATGATGAGAATGGCAGGGTCACGGATATGTCGTGTGATGTTGTCTCGGATAGAAAAGTAATATGGAACGGTACCGGTGGAAATGACCCTGAGGGACCGCATCTATACAAAATAAACGGCTGGTATTATCTGCTTATTTCAGAAGGCGGTACAGAATTCTGCCATATGATAACAATTGCGCGCAGTAGAGACATCCTTGGAGAATATGAATCATGTCCACGCAATCCTGTTTTTAGCAACAGGTCAACATCACTTCCTATCAAGGGAACAGGTCATATGGATATAGTTTGTGATAAATTTGGAGACTGGTGGGGAGTTTGTCTTGGAAACCGTCCTATTACATATCCGTTTAAACATAATCTCGGAAGAGAGACATTTTTAGTGCCTATGGTATGGGATGAGGGTGGGTGGCCTGTTATCGGAAGAGACGGTCTGCTTGACGAGAAAATAGAAACTGACAGAAAACTGCTTAGTGGGGTTGTTCAAAAGTCGATGACAGACGAGGGAAAATATTTTCACGATGATTTTAAAGGAGATAAACTAAAACAGGACTGGAATTTTATTTATAACACAACATCAAAATATGCATCTTTGGATAAAGATGGAGGACTGCTTTTATATGGAACAAAATCATCTGTTATATCGAGTGATGAGGCTGCATGGGTCGGTTACAGACAAAAACATCATGAGTTTACGGCAGAAACCTGTATTGAATTTGGAGATATATTTGACGGAGGTGAGGCGGGTCTTTCTGTTTATATGAATAATAAACATCATTACGAGCTTGCGGTTACAGTGATTGAAGGGGTAAAGTGGCTTATTTTCAGAAGATGTATAGGTTCGCTTATAAATGAAGAAAAAATTACGACGTTAAATAATGATACGGTTCGTGTGAGACTTGAGGCGTTGAAAAACGAAAATGGAGAAAATATTTATTGTTTCAGTTACAATAAGGATGAAAATTGGATTAAAGCAGGGGGAGGTGAGGCTGCTTATCTGACAACGGAAGTTGGAGGAAAATTTACAGGAAATTATATTGCCATATATGCCAGTGGGAACGGAAAAGAGAATATGAAAGCTGTAAAGTTTGATATGTTTGATTATAAAGGGATGATATGATGCAAGGGTTAAAAGCAGATAGTAATGTACGATTACATACAAATTGCTATCAGACAGATTGACCTGTATTGTATAAAAATTACAAAAATCGACCGTATTTTCAAAAGTGAATGTACAATATGTCAAAAAGTAAAAAAATGTAATAAAAGGCTTTTCAAATTAAAGTTAGTATGATATACTTCATATCAGTTGATAAAGAAGTACAGAACAAGGGCGTTCTCAATTTAAACAATTGAGTACGCCTTTTTTGCTAGAATGAATGACATAAGCTGTACCACAACTTATATGGTGCCCGGGCGACAGCATAGGAATGACATAATTATTCCGGACACTTTATATAATAAAATAGTTTAAAGGAGTAAATTCTTTTAGCTATTATAGAATATTGAAATATTAATATGAAAGGAAGGTAACGAAATGGAAAATAATGTTATCGAACAGGTTTTTGGGAAAGACGTATTTAATGATGAAGTAATGCAGGCTAAGCTTCCAAAGGATGTATATAAATCTTGGAAGAAGACACTTGAGAGTGGAGCAGACCTTGATATTGAAATTGCAAATGTAGTTGCTCATGCAATGAAAGAGTGGGCACTTGAGCATGGTGCTACACATTATACTCATTGGTTCCAGCCGATGACAGGTGTTACAGCAGAAAAGCATGATTCATTCCTCAGTCCTGCATCAGAGAGCAAGCCTGTTCTTGAGTTTTCAGGAAAAGAACTTATAAAGGGTGAGCCGGATGCTTCTTCATTCCCTTCAGGAGGTCTTCGTGCAACATTCGAGGCAAGAGGATATACAGCGTGGGATTGTACATCACCGGCATTCCTTCAGGAGGATGCAGCAGGTGTTACGCTTTGCATTCCTACAGCATTTTGCTCATATACAGGTGAGGCACTTGACAAAAAGACTCCGCTTCTTCGTTCAATGGAGGCAATCAGCAAACAGGCTGTTCGTATAGTTAAATTGTTTGGCATGGATGATGTCAAAAAAGTATCTTGTTCAGTAGGACCTGAGCAGGAATATTTCCTTGTAGACAGAGATAAATATTTACAGCGTAAGGATCTTATCTTTACAGGTCGTACATTGTTTGGCGCACCTGCTCCTAAGGGACAGGAACTTGATGACCATTACTTTGGCGCAATCAAAGAGCGTATTGCTTCATTTATGAAAGATCTTAACATCGAGCTTTGGAAACTTGGTATTCTTGCTAAGACACAGCATAATGAGGTAGCTCCTGCACAGCATGAGATGGCCCCTATCTTTACAACAGCAAATATTTCAACAGACCACAACCAGTTAGTAATGGAGATTATGAAGAAAGTAGCAAAGAGACATAATCTTGAGTGTCTTCTTCATGAGAAGCCATTTGCAGGCGTAAATGGTTCAGGTAAACATAATAACTGGTCAATTGTTACTGATACAGGAGTGAACCTTCTTGAACCAGGAAAGAAACCACATGAGAATACAGTATTCCTTCTTTTCCTTGCAGCAATTATCAAGGCTGTAGATGAGAATGCAGAACTTCTCAGACTTTCAGCTTCAAATCCTGGAAATGACCACAGACTTGGTGCAAACGAGGCACCTCCGGCAATTATTTCAATGTTCCTCGGAGAACAGCTTGAAGATGTTGTTGAGCAGATTGTTAAGGGTGATGTTTCATCTTCAATTCAGGGAAGCAAGCTTGATACAGGTGTTCATGTACTCCCTGTACTCAAGAAAGATGCTACAGACAGAAACCGTACATCACCATTTGCATTTACAGGAAACAAATTTGAGTTCAGAATGCTTGGTTCTTCAATGTCAATAGCAGGTGCAAACTTTGTACTTAATACAATCGTTGCTGATACATTACAGGATTTTGCAGATGAACTTGAAGGTGCTGCAGATTTCGATAAAGCAGTAAAGGAACTCATCAAAAAGACTGTTACAGAGCATCAGAGAGTTATCTTTAATGGTGACGGATATTCAGATGAGTGGGTAGCAGAAGCTGAGAGAAGAGGACTTCCGAATGTTAAGTCTATGGTTGAGGCTGTACCATATCTTGTGACAGACAAATCAATTGCCCTTTTTGAAAGACAGAATGTACTTTCTAAGGCAGAACTTGAATCAAGAGCAGAAATCAACTATGAGAATTATTCAAAGACAATAAATATCGAAGCTAAGACTATGATTGATATGGCTGGAAAACAGTTTATCCCTGCTGTTATCTCATATGTAACAAGCCTTGCTGACTCAGTAAACACAGTAACAGCAGCATGTGCAGCAGCAGATGTGTCAGTACAGACAGAGCTTCTTACAAAATGCTCTTCACTCCTTGCTAAGGCTCAGAAAGCACTTGCAAATCTTGAAAAAGTAACTGCAGAAGCAGCAGGTAAAGAAGAGGGACAGGAGCAGGCATTATTCTTTAAGAATACAGTATTTACAGCAATGGAAGAACTTCGTGCACCAATTGATGAATTAGAGATGATAGTAGATCAGGAATTTTGGCCTGTACCATCATATGGTGACTTATTATTTGAAGTATAATGCATACTTATAGAATTGCTTTCATATTAATATTCCCAAATATATATAATGAAGAAAAGAGAAACTGCATAGTTTATTATGCGGTTTCTTTTTTCTTAACTGAACGATTACTTCTTTCATAAACGGTTTTAGACGAAAACTTGAACGAAGAAACGAATTTGTGGTACAATAGGCATAAATGAATGGAATGACTGGCAGGAAAGCAAAGTATGTAAGTTCCAAAAGTCATTTACATAAAAATAAAATTTCAGTTGGAAAATTATCGGGAGGTATATAGTGGCTCAGAATGAAAAAGATGAAAACGAAAGAATAACAATAAAAGAAGTATTTGGTAAGTGGTTTGGACTTTTTTTAGTGCTGATTTCGGCAGCGGTAGTTTATCTGCTGATTATAAATCTTGATGACATTTTTTTAGGATTTATGTTTATGCTTAGTGTTTTGAAACCTGTAATTTATGGTGCGATTATCGCATATCTTTTAAATCCGCTTACAAAAATGTATTATCGTCTGTTGTTAAAAGGATATGAGAAAAAAGGCAAAAGTCCGTCAGACAAAACTGTTCGTATTATGGAAAGCATGACTATAGTGTTTGCTCTGCTGACAGGAGTTTTGATTATTGCGATTCTTTGCTGGCTTGTTATACCACAGCTTATTACAACAGTTATTTCGCTTATAGAAACAGTTCCGTCACAGGCAAACGATTATTATAATTACATTACAGATAAGATACAAAGCAATAAGTATATTGCGTCAAGAATGCAGGATACAGCTTTGCAGGCAACAAAATATATGGATAACATTATGAATAATGATTTGTTCCCATGGCTTAAAAGTGAACTGCTGCCTAATTTAAACATATATGCAAAGCAGTTTGCAAACGGCGTTATGAGCTTTATAAATGTACTGTACAATCTTTTTATAGGAATAATAGTTGCAATTTATTTATTAAAAGGAAAAAGAGTGTTCGCGGCACAGGCAAAAAAGATAACTTATGGTGTATGCAGAAAGAAAACAGCAGATACAATTATTCATTATGTACGCATTTCAAATAATATGTTCAGCGGATTTATTTCAGGAAAAATAGTTGATTCAACGATAATAGGAATTATATGTTTCATCCTCATGACTATTTTCAGAATGCCATATGCGCTTCTTGTAAGTGTCATTGTAGGTGTAACAAATGTTATCCCGGTGTTTGGACCATATATAGGAGCTATACCGAGCGCACTTTTGATACTTCTTGTAAGTCCGGTACAGGCTTTGTATTTTATTATACTTGTTGCAATACTTCAGCAGGTTGATGGAAATATTATAGGACCTGCAATACTTGGTGAATCTACCGGCCTGTCAGCGTTCTGGGTACTTTTTTCGATTCTGTTTTTTGGCGGTTTTTGGGGGATTGTAGGAATGCTCGTTGGTTGTCCTCTATTTGCGGTTATATATACGATTGCAAAAGATTTTATCAATTATTGTCTTGCAAAAAGAAAATTATCGACGGATACACAGACTTATGTCAATCTTAAAACAATCGAGGCTGGCAGAGACGGGTATGAATATATAGAATACACCGTATCTGAGATTAACGGAAAGCGGAATAAAAAGAATTCTGACTCAAAGGCAAAGAGCGGCAGTTTGATGTCAGTGTTAAAGAAGTTCTTCAAAAAGGTGATGGATTCAAAACAGATATCAAAAGATAAAAATGATGAGAAATAGCTGCTGTCAGCCATGCGGTCGGTATGATTTAT
>FR887305.1:19436-39875 GCA_000436755.1 Clostridium sp. CAG:253
GATTTATGATGAATAATTGTGTTTGATGGCGGACGAAATGAATGTCAAACTTGACTAAAAATACATTTTAATATACAATTAGTTAGTTGTATTATATTATTTGGGTAGGAACGAGGAGTATTATGATAAAAAGCATGACCGGGTTTGGTCGATTTGAAAAAGTAACTGCTGACTATAAGATTTCAATAGAAATAAAATCAGTAAATCACAGATATTGTGATTTAAATATTAAACTTCCTAAAAAATTTAATGCATATGAAAATAATCTTAGAAACATTATGAAAAAATATGCAGCAAGAGGAAAGATAGATGTCTATGTTCTATATGAAGACTATTCTGAGAACAATGTTGAAGTAAGATATCATGAAAATGTTGCAAAAGGATATATGGATGCACTTGAGAAAGCGTCTGCTTCATATGGGGAAAAGTTTCCAGGAGCAGAGTTAAAATATCCGACAGCAACAGAACTGATAAGACTTCCGGAGGTTGTGACACTTGAAGTAAATGATGCGATAGACGAATCGCTAGAGAAAGCTGTTGAGGATACGTTTGAAGAAGCCTGTAGGATGTTTAGGGAGGCAAGACAAAAAGAGGGCGAACATCTTAAAAATGATATAAAGCAAAAACTTGCGTATATACACGAACTTGTAGAAAAGATTGAACAAAGGTCGCCTGAGATTTTAGCAGAATATAAGCAGAAAATCATGAACAAAGTTGAAGAACTATTAGGAAATAAACAGATAGATGACGCAATTTTAGCTACGGAACTTACTGTTTTTGCTGATAAAGTATGTGTAGATGAGGAAACCGTAAGGCTTCAAAGCCATATAAAAAATATGGAAGATACTTTATCTAAGGAAGAGCCGATAGGAAGAAAGCTTGATTTTCTGGCACAGGAAATGAACAGAGAGGCAAATACAATTCTTTCTAAGGCAAATGACATGAAACTTTCAGCAGAAGCTATTGAGTTAAAGACAGAGATAGAGAAGATAAGAGAACAGATACAGAATATTGAGTAGATATGAGGTGCTAACAATGCTTATAAATGTGGGATACGGCAATATCGTAAATATGGATAAGGTTGTCAGTATTATAAGAACAGAAGCAGCACCGATAAAAAGAATGATACAGGTTGCAAAGGACAACAATATGGCTATAGATGCCACATGTGGCAGAAAGACAAAATGTATCCTTGTTATGGACAGCGGTCATGTTGTATTGTCGGCACTTCTGCCGGATACTATTGAAAACCGTGTGAATGAAAATCAATACAGAGAGGAGCAGAACCAATGAATAAAAGAGGTATTCTTGCGATTATTTCAGGATTTTCCGGTGCGGGTAAAGGTACTGTTGTAAATAAACTTTTAGAAAAAGATAATTATGCGGTATCAATTTCTGCAACGACCCGTGAACCGAGACAGGGGGAAGTTGACGGGAAAAATTATTTTTTCAAGAGCAGGGATGAGTTTGAAAATATGATTGAAAATAATCAGCTTATAGAGTATGCTGAATATGTGGGAAATTATTATGGAACTCCGAGAGATTATGTTTTCAAAAAGTTAGAAGAAGGTTATGATGTTATACTGGAAATTGAGATGCAGGGTGCACTTAAAGTTAAAGAAAAGTTTCCTGAGACTGCTCTGATTTTCATTACACCTCCATCTGCAGACGAATTGAAGAAAAGACTTGTTGGACGAGGTACAGAGACAATTGAACAGATTGATAAGAGAATGTCAAGAGCCGTTGACGAATGTGATTATATGAACAAGTATGATTATATAGTTGTGAATGACGACTTAGACGAGTGTGTTGACGATATACACAGGCTTTTGCAGTCAATACATAATGCTAAAGAAAATCAGTCTGAGCTTATTGAAAAAATAACAGAAGAGTTAAAAAAATTTAAATAATAATATATAACATGAAAGGAAGAAATAATTATGTTACATCCATCTTATACAGATCTTATGAAAGTTATTAACAGCGAAGTTGAAACAGGAGAAGCTCCTGTAGTAAACAGCCGTTATTCTATTGTACTTGCAAGTGCAAAAAGAGCACGCCAGCTCATAGCAGGGGCTGACCCGCTTATTGATATCAGATGTCCAAAGCCTCTTTCAATTGCAGTCGATGAATTATACAATTCAAAGATTAGAATTTTAAGCGAAGAGGAAGCAGCAGAAATCGAAGCAAAAAAAGCTGCTGAAGAAGAAGAAAGAAAAGCAATGAGTGAGATGACTTTCTCATTTGATGAAGAAGAGTAATAGAGGTTTTGACATGGATAACGAATACAAAAATCAAGACGAAGAACAGGAAAACAGTCTAGAAACTTCAAATCAGGCTGAGCTAAATGATGAAAAAGCTGATGATAAGGAAAGAGAACTTGATTCTTACGGAGAGCCTATAGAAAATCCTGACGGTGATGAAGAACCAAAGAAAAAGAAAATAAAGGGTGTTATTACAGAACTTATCATATATGCTGCCATCATAATAATGTGTGTATGTGTTGTCCCAAAATATGTATTGCAGAGAACAATAGTAGACGGTACGTCTATGATGAATACACTTTCCGATGGTGACAATCTTTTGGTTGAGAAAGTAACATATCGAATTTCAGACCCTAAGAGATTTGATGTCATAGTGTTTTATCCACACGGAAGACAGAGTAATGACTATTATATAAAGAGAGTTATAGGACTTCCGGGCGAGACAATACAGATTAAGGGAGATACCATATATATAAATGGAAAGGCGATAAAAGAAAATTATGGTAAGGATCCAATGACAGAATCCGGTATCGCAGAAAAACCTTTGAAACTTGCAAATGATGAATTCTTTGTTCTTGGTGATAACAGAGAGATAAGTGATGACAGCAGATACGAGGATGTAGGACCGGTTAAGAGAAAGAATATAGCAGGCAGAGCAATTTTGAGAATTTCGCCGTTGTCTGAGTTTGGTACATTTAAATAACGCATTGTAAGCGAAAAAAGTATTGGATTTATAACAAGGGCAGATTTTTATCTGCCCTTATTATGTTTAAAATAAAAAGGAGGAAAAACGATTATGAAAAGGAAATTAAAAAAGATTTTATGTATGTCTTTGGTGGCTGTTTTATGTATAAATCATGTGACAGTGGCAAAACAGGAGACAGTAACTGCGAAAAGCAAGGAAAATATTAAAATTGCTATTGATGCGGGACACCAGGCAAGAGGAAATTCTGCAACAGAGCCTATAGGACCGGGTTCTTCAACAAGAAAGGCAAAAGTGGCAGGGGGTGCAACAGGAGTTGCAACACATGTACCTGAGTATAAACTTACTTTAGCAGTGGCAAAGAAGCTTCAGAAGGAACTCAAAAACAGAGGCTATCAGGTTTATATGATTAGAACAAAAAACAATGTAAATATCAGTAACAAAAAGCGTGCACAGCTTGCCAACAAGAGTGGTTCAGACATTTACATAAGACTTCACGGTGACAGTTCTGCTTCAAGTGCTGTAACAGGTGCAAGCGGATTGTATCCGTCAAAGGCAAATAAATATGTTTCAAAGCTTAGTTCAAAATCAAAGAAGCTGTCAGAATGCCTTCTTAAAGCATATTGCAAGGAGACTAAGATTAGAAACAGGGGGGTGGTAACAAGGGATGACCTTACCGGAACAAACTGGAGCAAGATTCCTGTTTCACTTATTGAAATGGGATTTATGAGCAATCCGGCAGAGGACAGAAAAATGCAAAAGTCAAAATTTCAGACAAAAATGGCAAAAGGAATTGCAGATGGAATTGACGCATATTTTAAATAAACAGTATATGATTGTTTGAAAATTATTTAAGGTACGGGTATGAATGGAGGAGAAAGATGGAAGGTTTAGTTAACATGATGGAGGAAACTGTATTAAAGAAAATTGATGAGTTATGGGAGACGACAGATGGATGTAAATGTCAGAAGTGCAAACTCGACATAGCGACATATGCGCTTAACAGACTGCCGCCAAGATATGTACATTCACTTCAGGGAAAGCTTATTCACAGATTTAATGCTTCAACGGCACAATCTGATGCTGAGATAACCTCATGTGTTTATCAAGCTGTCAAGCTTGTTGAAAAAAATCCAAATCATTCACGAGAAGAGGCTATATATACGCAGTAAAGGGATGCGTAAAATAGCTGATAATTAAAAATAACAAAAAATTGAAAAAAAATTAAAAAAATGCTTGCATTTTGTAACAAAATGATGTATAGTATTGCTTGTCGGCGCGACAGGGATGTTTTTCTGTCGGCAAGCGTATGGTCTGTTGGTCAAGCGGCTAAGACGTCGCCCTCTCACGGCGAAAACAGGGGTTCGATTCCCCTACAGACTGCTCTGATGAAAATCAGCCCAACCCGAAAAAACTTGTGAGTCGTTTATGGCTTACAGGTTTTTTGTATATAATAAAAAGCTTTGAACAGAATAGTAAATATTTGGAGTCTTTAGAGAGGGACTGGCTGCTGAAAAGTCCTGACATAAAAATATTGAACCAGCCTGGGAGCTGCAGGAATAAAAAACCTGCCGGAAAGCCACCGTTATTATGGCATAGAGTGTGTATTATTAAATGTTTGTTTAATATATAAATTTAGGTGGTACCGCGGAAGTATATTTCGTCCTGAACATTATTGTTTAGGACTTTTTTATGTTATAGGAAATAAATGCTATGCATTCCGCTCAAGCGCGAAAGAGTCGCAAGCGACTCTTTGTACTATGTTATAGAAAAATATGGAGGAAAACAAAATGAAAGTATCAAAGTTAGTTGGATTAAGATTTAAAGAAAAACCTGCTGATTGCGTAATTGACAGTCATGCACTTATGGTTCGAGGCGGATATATGAAATATGTAGGAAACGGAATTTATTCTGAATTTCCTACACTCAGAAGAGTAACTGCAAAAATTGAGAAGATTATTCGTGAAGAAATGAATGCTATAGACGGTCAGGAAGTATTATTTCCTGTTGTTATGCCGGCTGAACTTTGGGAAGAGTCAGGAAGATACGATAGTGTCGGAAATGAGCTTGTAAGACTTAAGGACAGAAGCGGTTCTAAACTTGTTCTTGGTATGACGCATGAAGAGGCATCAGTTCAGCTTGTTCGTGAGTATGGCCAGTCATACAATAATTATCCGTTTATGATATATCAGATTCAGCGTAAATTCAGAGACGAGGCGAGACCTAGAGCGGGAATGATTCGTGTGCGTGAGTTTACAATGAAAGATGCTTATTCATTCCATACTTCTCAGGAGGATCTTGAGAAATATTATGATGTATGTTATAAGGCATACAATAGAATTTTCCAGAAAGCAGGAGTTCCGGAAGTTGTTACTGTAGCATCAGACTCAGGTATGATGGGAGGAAGCGTATCACATGAATATATGCTTCTTACACCTGTAGGAGAAGATTCTATCGTTACATGTACAGAGTGTGATTACAGAGCAAATATGGAAGCTGCCGAAAACATAATGCCTGATGAAAAGACAGGTACTGTTTCTGAATTGGAATGTATAGAAACACCGGATTGCAAAACTATTGAGGATGTATGTGACTTCCTTCACAGCTCGGTAGAGACATCATGCAAGGCTGTTGTATATCAGAGAAATGCTGATGATTCATTTGTTGTAGCATTTGTGCGTGGTGACTATGAGGTAAATGAGACAAAGCTTCGCAATATTGTTGGAGAACCTATACATGTTGCACAGATTATGGAAGATGACCCACTTGTTGCAGGTTATATCGGACCATACAATATTTCAAAGGAAGTTACGGTTTATATCGATTCTTCTCTTAAAGGTGTTGAGGGAATGGTTGCCGGAGCAAATAAAGAGGGATACCACTATAAGGGACTTAATCTTGAGAGAGACCTTGGCGAAGTTAACTATGTTGATATTGCAAAAGTTAAAGAGGGTGGAATATGTCCATGCTGTAAGAAAAATTCAATCAGCATTAAGCGTGGTATCGAGGTTGGAAATATATTCCAGCTCGGAACAAAGTATACAAAAGCTATGAATATGACATATACTGATGAGAACGGAGAGACAAAGAATCCTATTATGGGATGTTACGGAATTGGTGTAGGAAGACTTGCAGCGTCAGTATGTGAGGCAAAGCATGATGAGTATGGTCCTATCTGGCCTATTTCAATAGCACCTTGGGAAGTTGAAGTATGCTGTCTGCGTGTGGATGATGAACAGACAAAAGAAGTTGCAGATAAATTATACAAGGATTTGCAGTCAGCCTCAGTAGAAACTTTGTATGATGACAGAGATGTACGTCCGGGAGCAATGTTCTCAGATGCCGATTTGCTTGGAGCACCTATAAGGGTGGTTGTGAGTCCAAGAAACCTCAAGGAATCATGTGTTGAGATTACAACAAGAGATAAGTCTGTAAAAGAAATGGTTCCTGTTGAAGAGGCATTTGAATACATCAAGGGACTTAAAGAAAAAATGTTTGCAGAAATCAATGCAAAAGTTGAAGAGTATTAGTTTTTCTATCATTGGATAATGATAATCAATAGAAAATTTAAATACAATTAAAAAGAGCGATGTTTCCGTGTGTACAAAATCATAGAAACATCGTTTTTTTGATAATATGATGCAAGGTTCAAAAGATATTTTGATTTTTGCACAGTAGCATGTTTTAAAAGAAAAGGGGAGAATTATGTATAAGCTGATACTTGCGTCACAATCACCAAGAAGAAAAGAGTTATTAAAAATGATTGAATCGGAATTTGAGATTAAAGTTTCAAACTGTGAGGAAATAATAACAAGCAGTGAACCAAAGCAGGTTACGATGGAACTTGCAGAGCAAAAAGCCATGGCGGTTGCAACTGAGTTGAATAGACAAAAGAAGAATGATAAACAAATTGAAACAACGGTAAAAGATGAAGATAGTTTTATTGTAATTGGGGCAGATACAGTTGTTGCATCAGGTACAGAGATTTTTGGCAAACCCAAGGATAAAGATGATGCGAGAAGGATGATAAATAAAATATCTGGTGCAAGTCATCAGGTATATACAGGGGTGGCACTTGTACTTGTAAAAGGCGGAAAGGTGGAGCGTATTGATGTATTTTCTGAGAAAACAGATGTTGAAGTTGCACATATGAGCAGTCAGGAAATTGAAGAGTACATAAGCAGTACGGAACCGTATGATAAAGCAGGAGGTTATGGGATACAGGGGACTTTCGGAAAGTATGTAACGGGAATTAAAGGTGATTACAATAATGTGGTAGGATTACCGGTTTGCAGACTATATAATGAGTTAAAAAAGTGCACTAAAAATATATAAATATTTTTATAATAGATTTCGCGATAGCGAAATCTATTCGAGTTATTGCACAAGAAAAAAATAAATAATATAATGGATAATAATAAACTATAAATAATATTTTATTGGGAGATTTTGCATGAAAAAATATATTTTAGCATTAGACCAGGGAACTACAAGTTCACGTTGTATTTTGTTTGACAAGCAGGGAAATATATGCAGTATGGCGCAAAAAGAGTTTGAGCAGATTTATCCTCATGCAGGATGGGTAGAACATGACCCTATGGAAATTTGGGCGTCGCAGTTATCGGTTGCAACAGAAGCTATAAGTAAAATTGGGGCAACAGGAGAAAATATAGAAGGTATTGGCATTACAAATCAAAGAGAAACAACAATTGTATGGAATCGTCATACAGGGGAGCCTGTTTACAATGCGATTGTCTGGCAATGCAGAAGGACAGCAGAGCGTATTAAAGATATGGTAAAAAACGGATGGTCAGATTATATACAAAAAACTACAGGTCTTGTTCCTGATGCATATTTTTCCGCATCTAAAATTGCATGGATATTAGACAATGTCGAAGGAGCAAGAAAAAAGGCTGAAGCGGGAGATTTGTTATTTGGAACGATTGACACTTGGCTGATTTGGAATTTGACGAAAGGTTCGGTTCATGTGACGGATTATACAAATGCGTCCAGGACAATGATGTTTGATATTCATAATTTATGCTGGGATGAAAAGATACTTGCGTATTTTGGTATTCCAAAGTCAATGCTTCCAAAGGTGTGTCCGTCAAGCAGCGTGTATGGATACACTGATTCGGGAATACTTGGCTGCAAAATTCCTATTGCAGGGGCGGCAGGAGACCAGCAGGCAGCGTTGTTTGGTCAATGCTGTTTCTCAGAAGGAGAAGTTAAAAATACATATGGGACAGGTTGCTTTCTGTTGATGAATACGGGAGAACAGGCTGTAAATTCTAGAAATGGTCTGCTTACAACGATTGCCGCAAGCTTTGAAAATAATGTACAATATGCGTTGGAGGGAAGTATTTTTGTGGCAGGAGCCGGAGTACAGTGGATGCGTGACGAGATGGACTTGTTTAGAGATGCATCCGAGACGGAAAAATATGCAGATTCCGTGGAAGATACGAATGGAGTTTATGTGGTTCCTGCATTTACCGGATTAGGTGCACCGTATTGGAATCCGTATGCGAGAGGAACGATTGTGGGTTTGACAAGAGGCTGCAAAAAAGAACATTTTGTGCGTGCGGTATTAGAAGCAATGGCTTATCAGACATATGATATTTTAAAAATAATGGAAAAAGAGTCCAGTGTGGACATTGTGAGCCTTAAAGTCGATGGAGGAGCATCAAAAAATAATTTTCTGATGCAGTTTCAGGCGGATGTGCTGGATGTAAATGTGCTTCGCCCTGAATGTGTGGAGACTACGGCATTAGGAGCAGCTTATCTGGCAGGTCTTGCAGTCGGCTATTGGAAAGACCTTGAGGATATACGCAATAACTGGGCACTTTCAAGGTCGTTTGAAGCTGATATGCCACAGGAACTGCGGAAGCAGAAGTTAGACGGCTGGGAAAGAGCGATACGTTGTGCACTTGCCTGGGCAGAAGATAAATAAATTAACAGGAGGAACTTAAGATGCGTTTTGTGATTCAAAGAGTGATGAATTCAAAAGTGACGATTGATGGTAAAATAAGAGGTCAGATAGGAAAGGGCTTTATGGTTCTCATAGGTGTCGGAGAAGGTGACACTGTGGAGACAGCCGATAAAATGATTCATAAAATGATAAATCTGCGTATTTTTGAAGATGAAAACGGTAAGACAAACCTTGGATTAAAAGATGTTAGCGGAAGTCTGCTGCTTATCTCGCAGTTTACATTGTATGCTGACTGTAAGAGAGGAAACAGACCGTCATTTGTTAAAGCAGGTGATCCCGACAAGGCTAAGTCTTTGTATGAATATATAATATCAAAATGTAAAAATGAGATTGAGGTTGTAGAGCAGGGAGAATTTGGTGCAGATATGAAAGTTGAGCTTGTAAATGATGGACCATTTACAGTGTTGTTGGATAGTGATGAATTGTAGAATAAATAAGAGGTTATAGGAGGAAAATGATGTTACCGGCAGCAGTTAAAAATAAAATTGAACAGATTTGGCTTGATGTTATTGCGGGAGGGGTATCTCAGCCAACAGAAGTAATTGAGCAGCTGACATATCTTATGTTTGCAAAGCAGCTTGATGAAAGAGAGGCAGATATAGAGACGGCAGAATTACTTTCCGGTCAGAAGCAAGAGCATATATTTGGAGAGTCGAAAGAAGAACAGGCACTTCGTTGGAGAAATTTTAAGGGGATGGAGGCAAGAGAACTTCATAGACATTTTATTTAACAGGTGGTTGATTATGTGGTAGAAAATGGTTGTATAGATAATGTTATTGATTTAATGAAAGCTCCGTTTGACAGACCATATAAATTTAGTGCGATTTTTTCGAGAGAAGAACAAATGAAATTTGTTCAGATAATCAAATGTATTAAGGAGAATGCATTAGCTGCTTAAAAAAGTTATATCGTTTTTTACAATACAACTAAATAATTTAATGATAAAGTCTAATCAACAAATGATTAAGACAAAGGCGTCTGTTAGAGATAACAGGCGTCTTTTGTTTTCGGGAAATTAAGGAGGTCTGATATATATGGAAAGAATAGAAAATCATCCGATTTTAGGTGAGACACCTAAGCGTAAAAAAGTAACTTTCAGTTATGACGGAAAGCTTTTAGAAGGATATGAAGGAGAGCCGATTGCTACAGCGTTGAAGGCAGCAGGTGTTATGGCTCACAGATACACGGCGAGAAATCATGAGCCGAGAGGAATCTTTTGTGCAATAGGAAGATGTACGGATTGTGTAATGATAGTTGACGGTAAGCCTAATATTAGAACATGCATTACACCTCTTGAGGCAGGAATGGTCGTGCAGACACAGTATGGTGTTTCTGCAAAACCGGAAGAATAAAAGAATTATAAAACAAGAAGTATTGACAACTGATATTTTAGAGCTTGTAACTTTGTAACAATAAATTGTTCAGAAAAGAGGTACATTATGAAAATAGAACGATATGACATGATAGTAATTGGCGCAGGTCCGGCGGGTTTATCGGCAGCAATCGAGGCGGCAAAGAAAGGTTTAAAGCCTATTGTATTTGATGAAAATGCAAAGCCGGGCGGACAGCTTTTTAAACAGATACATAAATTTTTTGGTTCAAAAGAGCACAAAGCCAAGGTAAGAGGTTTTAAGATTGGGGAAGAACTTCTCAGTGAGGCAGAGGAATATGGTGTTGAAGTAATTTTAAATGCAACTGTTGTTGGTCTTTATCCGGAGAAGGAAGTTACGGTAAAGGTTGGTGACAGCGTTAAGCATTATAAAGGTGATGCTGTTTTAGTTGCAACCGGAGCTAGTGAGAACATGGTTAATTTTGAGGGATGGACAAAGCCCGGTGTTATCGGTGCAGGTGCGGCACAGACAATGATGAATCTTCATCACATTAAACCCGGAAACAGAATATTGATGCTTGGTTCAGGAAATGTAGGACTTGTCGTAAGCTACCAGCTTTTACAGGCAGGATGTGAGGTTGTGGCACTTGCAGATGCAGCTCCAAGAGTTGGAGGATATGGTGTTCATGCTGCAAAGATTGCAAGATGTGGTGTTCCGTTTTATCTGTCACATACTATTGTGAGAGTTGAAGGCGGAGATGCGGTTACGGGAGTTGTTATCGGACAGGTAGGACCTGATTGGAAGATAATACCGGGAACCGAAAAACATTTTGATGTAGATACAGTATGTCTTGCTGTTGGATTGTCTCCGATGTCACAGCTTTTAAAGCAGGCAGAAGTAAAAATGAATGACACAAAAGGCGGTCATGTCACTGAAATCGATAAATATGGTGCAACAAGTGTTCCGGGAATATATGCCGCAGGTGATGTTTCAGGTATTGAGGAAGCAAGTTCGGCAATGATAGAAGGAAGAATGTCGGGAGCATCAATTGCATGTTATCTTGGATATATGACAGAGGAAGAGAGAGATGCAAGAATAGAGGAACTTGAAAATCAGCTTGAAACATTGAGACAGGGTATGTTTGCACCAAAGAACAGAGGTAAGCTTGTCGAAAAGACAGACGAGGGAATAGATGTCTCAATGAATCTTTTAAATAAGGGTTTTGTAGCTGATGATGAGATAGAGAGATTTCCGGGTGTTACACACCAGAAAGGAATACATCCTGTTATAGAATGTACACAGAATATTCCTTGTAATCCGTGTCAGGATGCCTGTAAGATGGGATGTATCCGCATCGGTAAGAATATAACATCACTTCCTGCAATTGATGAGGAGAAAAAATGTATCGGATGCGGTATGTGTGTTGCATCATGTTCAGGTCAGTCAATTTTCCTTGTAGAAGAGGATGTAGAACCGGGATTTGGCGAAGTGACAATGCCATATGAGTTTTTACCGGTTCCAAAAGTCGGAGATAAAGGTATTGCACTTGGAAGAAACGGAAAAGAGGTATGTAAGGCAGAGGTTACTAAAGTTAGGACAGCTCCCGCATTTGACCATACAAATCTTCTTACAATAAAAGTTCCGAATGACATGGTTATGAAAGCAAGATTTTATAAAAAAGAAGCATAAGGAGGGTTTAGTTATGACAGACATTCAGGCAAAATTAAAAGAAATAGGACCATTTGTTGAAGGTGCTGACGACAGCCTTCTGGTATGCCGTTGCGAGGAAGTTACTAAAGGACAGATAAGAAAAGCTGTTCATGAGGGAATATTTACATTGGAAGAAATGAGAAGATATTTAAGGTCAGGAATGGGTCTTTGCCAGGGACAGACATGTGGAAAAATGGTTAAATCAATTATTGCATCTGAACTTAAGGTATCTCCGTCTGAGGTTGTACCTGCAAGTTCAAGAGCTCCAATGAGACCAATAGAAATGTGTATATTAGCAGAGGATGGAGGTGCAAGCCATGAATAAAACAGCAGATGTAGTAATTATCGGTGGTGGAATAAACGGATGTGCTGCAGCTTATTATCTTGCAAAAAAAGGTGTTAAGGATGTGGTCGTATTAGAAGCAACAAACAGTATAGGGCATGGAGGTTCGTCAAGAAACGGAGGCGGTGTACGCCAGTCGGGACGTGATGTTAGAGAACTTCCATATGCGATGTATGGAATTAAAAATATGTGGCCTACATTATCGGAGGAACTTGGTGTAGATACGGAGTATACTCAAAAAGGAAATTTAAGAATGGGTAAGACAGAGGAACATCTGAAAAAACTTCAGACGCTTGCCGACAATGCAAAATCAGTAGGTCTTGATGTAAGAATGATTGATAAAAAAGAAGTTAAGGAGATTTGCCCTTATCTTTCAGATGATGTAATCGGGGCAAGCTGGTGTCCGACAGACGGTCAAGCAAACCCTCTCACAACAACACTCGGATACTATAAAAGAGCACTTGAAATGGGTGTGAAATTTTATACAGATGCACCTGTAAAAGCACTGCAGAAAGTTAAGGGTAAGGTAAGAAAAGTAATATTAAATGACGGTACCGTATTTGAAGGCGAGACAGTAATACTTGTGGCAGGCTATGAAAGCAGGGAGATAGCAAGGACAATAGGCATCGACGTACCTATGACAAGACTTATAGATGAATGTCTTGTAACTGAAATGCAGCCTCATATGATAGATGTAATGTTTGGTTGTGCGACAGCAGATTTCTATGGACATCAGACACATCACGGTTCTTTTGTATTTGGATCAGATTCAGGATGGGAAGCAGTAGATGAGATGGTAGACCCTTCAACAAATACGGCAGACCCTTCAAAGCTTATCACTAACTCCATGACATTATCGGCAAGCTGCAGGGCAATCCAGAGTTACATACCTGCACTTAAAGATGCAAAGATTGTGAGAAGCTGGTGCGGATGGCTTGATAATGCATTTGACGGAGTACCTTTCCTGAGCCCGGTAGAAGAAGCACCAGGACTTATACTTGCATGTGGATTTACAGGACATGGATTTGGAACGGCACCTGCTGTAGGACTTATGCTTGCGCAGATGGTAGTTGGAGAGGAAACAGTAGTAGATATAAGTGCACTTGATTATAGCAGATTTAAACCGGTGAGATGATTTTGACAGGATAATATAATTATTGTAGAAAGTAACTTACAAGTTGTGAACTTGTGGGTTACTTTTTATTTTTAAAATTGTTTAACACCATTAAGAAGGTCTCAAACAATAAGTAGTTGTGGTGACTTCCGTTTTGCTGTTTTTATCTTGTAAGGCTTATTATATTCATAAAATTAGTAATAAAATACAAGTAAACGGTATTGAAAATGTTATGAATTGCTTGTGATAAGATAAATAAAAAGTTTGAGAACTCGAATGATTCTTTTAAGTTTTCATTGATTTGTACTCTGAATTATGGTATTATATTTATCATGTTGTAATTATGATTTATGCAGTTAGGTTTGAATAAAATCTAATTGATGATTTGATATTTAATATTGCGAGGTAGAGTAGATGTCGATTTCATATAACGGATTATGGAAAATGCTGATTGACAAAAATCTGAAGAAGGTTGATCTGATAGAAAGATTAGAGATTAGCAGCAGTACAATAGCTAAAATGACAAAGAACGAGGTGGTTTCTTTGCGGGTACTTGAAAAGATTTGTCGGGAGCTGGACTGTGATTTCGGAGATATTATTCGCTATGTGAAAGATGAGGAGGGTGAATGATCATGGAATACAGTGCAGGATTAACATCTAAATTGTTTTGGCTGCAGGAGGCAAGAAAGACGGCATCATATATTGCAGATGGTCTTAGCAAGTCTGAGATTAGAGCGATTGCATGGGATGAGAATATATATCAGGTAAGAGCCGAGTATCGTGCTTATGAGGTGTTGAATGGGACATATCGTAGGGTTTCTCTTCTTCCAATGGATTTACTAAAAGCATTTTTGTCCTGCGATATTGAGACGGCGAAGGTTTTAAATCTGATTTCGATATTGATGGACAGCCGTTTGTTTTTTGAATTTATGCATGAAGTGTATGATGAAAAGCTTAGAATTTGTGAGTCAGAGATTACAGACCGTGATTTGAATGTATTTTTTGCAAATAAGGCAATGCAGAGTGAAGTGGTTGCCGGATGGACAGATGCAGCAGTAAAAAAACTTAAACAGTGTTTTTGTCGCATGATGTATGAGGCAGGCTTGCTTGAAAGCAGTGCCAAGCCTAGGACTATGAGGCGGATACACATTGATTATAGAATGGAAGAATTATTGAAAAGGAATGGATTAGAAGCATATCTGAATGCAGTGAAGGGGGTGCGTTGATGGGAAAGTTATCATTGGATAAAAGGTTGAATCAGATAGAGAAGAAAATATCGGATCAGAGCTTTCGCAGCAATAAAGGATTGGAAAATGAGGTCGGATATCTACTGGCTTTTTGACAGTGGTAAGCAAAATGGATTCAAAGCACTTATTTATATGCATCAATATGATGCTGACACAGTAGGCAGGGTGAGAACAGATTATCTTCATAGGGCACAGAAGTATGTGGAAAATGCAATGCAGAGTGCACAATATACGATTGACAATGCTAAATCTGCATCAGAAAAATCAAAAGCTACAAAAGCAGTAACAAAGTACACAAAGCAGCTTGCTGAGATGAAGATATATGATGAAGCCATTGCTCATGTTGCTAATCAGAGGATAGAGATTGATCTGGATGATGGCGTAAAGGTAAATTATGCGAAATTCCAGGGAGTGGAAGTCGCTCAGGAAGGTAAGAAAACATTGAAAGTTGATTTGTTGGCGAAGATATAGGAAGGAGTACGGGTGTATGAAAGTATGGCATATTACATCAGATGTAGGTTATGGTGGTAATTTACTTTACAATTTAACAAATAATGCAAAGAGAATTCCAGAGCCTCTGCCATGGATTGATCCGTCAATTAATTGCTTGTACAAAGAAGCGGTGTTGTCATTTATGGTTGGAAATTATGAGAGTTCTATTACTAATCTTTGTTTATTGATGGAACATGTACTGAGAGCAGCGATTTTAAATGATAAAGATTCTGGAATGAAACGAGAAGATTCAGCGTCCCAGTTAAGTAAGTATGGCTCTTTATCTGAGGCGATTAATGAGGCTAAAAGTACACATTTTATGGATGGATGCGATATTGAATGGTGGCATGCTGTATCAAGAGTAGTCCGAAATAAATCTGCACATTATGTTATTCCGATATTACTTAGGAAATGTGCTCAGGAAGAAAAATTGCGTAAATATATTAACCGGTACGAACTTCCAGAGAATAATTCAGAGTATTGGTATGAAACTCATTTGATAAATTGGGGATCATTCTATCATGGTGCAGGAGGAGAATTTGCGGAAGGTTTTTTAAAGGATGTAACTGAAGAACTTAAGATAGTTATAGGAAATACCAAATGGCAAGGAGATGAATCCTGGTGGATTTCATTGAAAGAGCAGTATGATGCATTTTTTTCGTATGATTGGAGTGTGGAAAAGTTACAGTATAGCTTTGAACATGCAAGAAAAGATTTTGGGAAGTAGTAGAAAATAATTTATGATACAAGTATGAATGTGATATTAGGAGATCAACTATGAGCAAGGAAAATGTATTAGATTTATTTCATGCATCGAATGAAGAAGCATTGGATGTAACATTGGGAGAAATCTTACCTGAAGTTGTTAAACAGATTTCGGAAATGGTGGTGTCTGAAGCTACGGCATCAGTAATATGTGAAATGTTAGGAGCTGTATTTCCAAGAATCAATAATATACGATTGGGGTGGAAACAGAATCGCCTTGAAAGAAATATAAAAAAAGCTATTGAAGAATTACAAAAGAATGATTCCTTAATTGCGGCTCAACTGGAAGTGCTTGAAAAAAATAATCAAGATCAGATGTTTAGGACGAAATATTGTGAGATGATGCTTGATACTATATATGATGAAATACAAGAATCAAAAGTAAAATATGGAATTAATGGTTTTATAAATTTGATGTGTATTGAAAATCCTAATGAGGATATGACACTTATGTTTTTTAAAACACTTACTGAATTAAGTGATTTGGATATTCGTGTATTAAAATGTTTTTCTTATGAACATGAAGAAAATTATTATTCTATCATGCGGAATGTTGATATTTCAGATACGCAATATCGTTTTGTGAAAGAAAAATTGGAACGCTTTGGTTTGCTTCAGAATAAAAATGCTGACATTAGAGATATGGATTTAGCTATCATTATTGATTATCTAAAAGATCTTGATAAGCAAAGTAATTTAAAGAGCCCTAAAAGTGTTAAGTTTCCAAGTAAAGTAAAAAAGTTAGCAAATAATAATTCATACAAAATCACTTCGCTAGGTAGAGAATTTTTAAAATTGACGGAGCCTATTTCAAAATGATAAGTCTGTAATATAAAATTATTTTAGCAAGTATTGAGAAGAAATGAAAGTGATTTGAGGTGACAAATAAATGAAATAAAAAAAATAAGAATCACAAATTATAGATGTTTCAAAGAAGCAGAGATTGACTTTGATAATCATACAACATTAATTGTCGGAAAGAATGGAGCAGGTAAGACTGCAATATTAGATGCAGTTGCGGTCAGCACATTTTTACTTGGAATTGATGGTGGAGTTAGCAGAAGTATTTCAAAAGATGATGCCAGATATGAGTTCCATGATCTTGATGGTACAGTTGATCCGCAGCATCAGTTTCCTGTAAGTATTGAAAGTACAGGCGACTGTCTGGACAATCATGATGTGAAATGGGTGCGTTCTCTTAATTCTGAAAGTGGAAATACAACAGTTAAAGAAGCAAAAGAATTAACTAATAGAAAAGAACAGATTCGCATTTTGGACAATGGAGAAATCTATATGCCGGCAGCACAAACCTATGGAAGAGATGCAAATTCTATATTAAGAGAAGTGATGAAGGTATCTGAGCGTCCAGCAGACATCAAGCGACGTATGGATTTATTCTATGTATATATGGATGAAAATAATTATGAAGAAGCAGATAAGCTTTTGACAGAGATTGAGGCAATCGTTGGAACATCAGATCCTGATATTGCAGCAGCAAGAACATCGCTTGATTTAGAAAAGATACTGGGAGAATAGTAATATGATACAGGAACGAAATTTGACACCATATTGTGGAATAATTATTTCATGGCAGCTCATCTGCACAAATGGATTAGAGGGTGAAATAAAAGTAAGAACGCGATTTTTCTTTGGTCAAAATAAAAAGGGTCTTTGATAACAAACAGTTTGTCGAAATTATGGTGGTGTGGTAGACTTACATATGATGAACAAATGAAAGATACATTTGAATTGACAATATATCTCATTGATGATTATGCTACTAAAATGTTGATTATATTTTCTAATAATTATATAAGTAATCATGATATTACTGTAGGACTGTTTTCAGCGTTAAAATATCTTGAAAATATCGGATATAAAATAAAAGGAAAAAACCATAGAGATGTATATTATGAAGTAACTAAGTATCTAAATGTTTTTGGGGGGGAACATACATATTAGATTATTTTACATCAGAAGAATTAGAACAAAAGATTATAAAATATATGATGTCAATTAAAGGGGCAATTTGTACAGAACAGAGATATAGTTGACGATATTATAAGTTATGTAGATAGTGTGTCATAATTAGAGATGGGAGTAAATAAATGGATTTATAAAATATACAATTGAGATTCATCTGAATAATGATGATGGTGTAAAGGTAAATTATGCTAAACTTCATGGTGTGGAAGTCGCACAGGAAGGTAAGAAAGCATTGAAAGTTGATTTGCTGGCAAAGATATAGATAAAGGATGGTGAGATATTTGTATTTAGAAAAGATTCATATAGAGAATTATAAAGCAATTGAAAAATTAGATATTAATTTAAAACCTGGGTTGAATCTGCTTATTGGTGATAATGGTTCAGGAAAAACTTCTGTCCTTGAGGGAATTGCTGTGGCTCTTGGAGGTTTGTTTGTCAATGTCGCAGGTGTCAGAACTAAGAATATCGTAAAAGATGATGTTCGTATGAATATAAAAGCTTTGGGTGATTCTTCAACGACGATTGAATACTGTGAACCTGTAGTGGCTGGTTGTACACTTCAGGTAACGGAAGAACAGAATTTTACATGGAGCAGAATCAAGGAAGAGGTATCTGCTACCTATACAAAGATAGATGATAAAAATGTATGTGTTTGGATGAAGAAACTTGCTAATAATTCAAGTACGATTCTGCCATTGATTAGTTTTCAAAGTGCTGCAAGAGCATGGAGAGTAAGAAGAGGAGATTTTGGAACGGAATTAAAGAAGAAATTGGATGATAGACGATGTGGGTATATCGGATGTCTGGATTCTTCAATGGATGTGAAATCTATCCAGCAGTGGTGCCTCAAACAGGAAATAGTGACCTCGAATAAAGGGATAGTGCGGGAATACGAAATGTTTAAGAATATTGTAGCTTCGTTTATGAAGGAAATCAATGAACTAGATAAGATGCCTTCAATTTATTATTCTCCGCAGTTTGATGAATTAGTTTACAAGGATGATAAGGAAGAAATGCCTATTTCAAAGCTGAGTGCCGGTTATCAGTCTCTATTGTGGATGGTTATGGATCTGGCATATCGTGTTTGTATGCTTAATCCGGAATTAGAAAGCAGAGACCAAATTACAGGTATAGTTCTTATAGATGAAATTGATTTACACCTTCATCCAAAGTGGCAGTGGAATGTAATTGATGCATTGCGAAAAACATTTTCAGGTGTTCAGTTTATCATTGCAACACATTCACCGATTGTAATTTCAGCGTCAAAAGAGGTAAACCTGATTCTTTTAGACAAAGTCAAAGCAGTGAGTTATTTACCAGATTGTTATGGATATGAAGTAGAGGATGTACTGAGTTACCGTCAGGAGAGTGTATCAAGACCAAAGAAGGTAAAATACTTGGTTGATGAGATAGAGAATGCGATTGCCGATATAGCATTTGATAAAGCAGATGCTGCATTGGAAAGATTAAAAGATGTGCTTGGTGAAGATAATTTAGAGTACAAGAAAATGGCAGGAATGATTTCAGATGCAAAGCTGATAGAGGAGTGCTGACATGCTGTATATAGAAAAAGAAGGTTTGCCGAATGATATAAACAGAAAAATTATAGAGTTGAGCAAAAGCGAGGAATGGAAAAGCATCGGCGAAGACGACACAACAGCAATACGCAATGCCTTCGATAATGATTTTCCAAAGAATGAGGTTAAAGAGATTTTACTTCATGAACAACATGGAATCTGTGCATATTGTATGAGACGTATTCGTATGGACAATCATTCCAGAGTGGAGCATCTTGTACCATTGAGTAGAAACAAGGACATGGCAATTGATTATAACAATATGCTTGGAGTATGTGATGGTGGTGAGAAAGTCACTGGGGATAAGGGACATATTCTTTGTTGTGATGCATATAAAAAAGAGACAGAAATCACGATTAGTCCTCTTAATAAGGCTCAGATGGATAAGATTGCATATGACTCAAAAGGTAAAATCTACACGAAGCCGAAAGATGAAGATATTGAAAGAGATATAAATGAAGTTCTCTTGTTGAACGGTATTCAGAAAAAAGATGGGACGGTAAGAGATACCTCTACGGAACTGTTAAAGGGCAGAAAAGATGCCTATGACAGAGCAAAGAAAATGATGGCTGCCTTGAATACAAAAGGAAAATGTACATCAGCAACGCTTAAAAAGATAATGGATAAATTATACAACAGAGAAGAAAGAGATGAGTTTGTAGGTGTTCAGATATATTATTTTAGAAAACATTACAATTCGCTGATTCGCAGAGGAATGTAATTTGTGCATACCATCTGCACAAATGGATTAGAAGGTGAAATATGGATTTACAGAATATTCAGGAACAATTAAATACAGAATTTGACAAGTCAGAGACACGAATCGTATTTTGGTTTGATGATAAAGGTGAATATGAAGATGAGGTATCAGAAATGCAGCTTGGTGATGTAAAGCTGCATATTATTGATGGGTGCGCC
>FR887306.1 GCA_000436755.1 Clostridium sp. CAG:253
GCAGGTACTTAAATATAATCAGAATATAAATTTCGGAGAAGCATTTGAACGAAATCTTGATTTAGTCAGAGAAACCAAATAAGGAGGTGTTTATTATAAGGCGGCCGGCTGTGTGGGTTGCCATTGTTCTTTTAATATTATATCTGATTTTTAACATTTTATCAGAAGAGCAGACGTACAAAAAACGGTATATATTTGATGATTTGCTCAAAAACAACGATAAAATTTCTATGAATATACGTGGTGAATTTGAATCATCACTAGAAGGCGAAAACTCAGACAGCATAATACTTAAACATGTCAGATTATATGAAAATTCATCATATAACTTTAAAATGCTAAATAATGCATATTTGCCTGCAATAATAATTTATGTAAATGATATTCCAAAAGATATAAACCCCGGTAATCAAATAAACTGCAAAGCAAAACTTATGAATATAAAATCAGCAACAAATCCCGGTGAATTTGATTTGAGACAATATTATTGTGAAAAAAAGATATATTATATGGCAGTTTGTTCAGAAGGAGACATAAACATTATAAATGCGAAAAGTAACGTGATAAAAACGTTTCTCTTTCAATTGCGTGACAATATAAAAAAAGTTTATATAAAATGCCTGCCTGAAAAAGAAGCCGGAACTATTTGTGCGATGCTTTTAGGTGACAAAAGCATTATAGACGAGGATGTAAAAGAGCTTTACAGACAAAACGGTATAGGTCATCTTCTTGCAATAAGCGGGCTGCATGTAACTATTTTGTGTATGGGCTTAAAGAAACTGCTGTCCAAACTGAGAGTAAATGAAAAAGCAGCCATTGTTATCATTGTATTATTTTTGCTTTTTTACGGATTGATGACAGGATTTGGAGTTTCTACAAGCAGAGCAGTCATAATGATGCTGTTTGCACTTGCCGCACAAATAAACGGCAGGAGTTATGATATGCTTTCTGCAATGTCAGTGAGTGCTGTCTTTATTGTTGTACAAAAACCGTATGCACTTTTTTCATGCAGCTTCTTGCTTTCTTATTGTGCAATAATAGCCATTGCAGTTGTATATC
>FR887307.1:0-55371 GCA_000436755.1 Clostridium sp. CAG:253
TAAAACTAAGACAGCCACTACAAAATAAATATTAATATATAAACGCATTAAAATAACCTGTCGATTTCTACTCAAAACGACAGGTTATTTTTTTAATTTCTGCGTCAAGGTAAACACAACGAAAATAATTCATTCCTTATTTTTGTTTATTATGTTTACCAAAATATATATTATAAAAAATTAAACCGGCTAACACAAAAACATCTATTCCATAAAAAATAATTCTCTTATTTCTATTTGCTTTTATCTCCTTTAATGACAATTCTTCACTGTTATTTAATATATCCTGCCCATACTTTGTTGTATATTCCGATTTCTTATAATCATAAGAATTGCACAATAATCCAATCCATTTATATGTAATCTTCTGTCCTCTAAGGTCTGTAAGCGTTATATATTTATCGCTAAACTTGCAATATATTGTATTTACATCTCCTTTATCAGAATATGTCGGAAACGAAAAACTGTTTCCAAAATACACGAGTTTCTTAGTATACATTCCGGCAGGTCTAAAATAATCAACAGGAAGCGTCAAACCACTACATGTCCAATTGTATATCATAACGTCATCACAATATACATTTAAAAACGGCATATGTTCTTTTTTATTTTTATCATAGATATATACTCTTTTTTCATTATTATTATCTATTTTATAAAATTGTCCGTTAGCATCAAGCTGCTTGTAATAACCTATTCTTACTTTATTAGGGAACAAAACCCATGCTGTAATAAATAATGCAACAACTATAAATACCCCTATTAAATTTATTAATGCCCTTTTTTTCATATATCCCTCAACTCCCAATTTCCAGCCTTTTTCTCAAATCCCGTCTATTTTTCGTTCTCAATCTGCTTTATTGTTGACATAATATCAGTTTACCCAGTCAATTTCTATTGTAATTTTTCACAGATATAATTTTTAATTTTGTATATTTTTAACAGACGTCATGCAGTAAACATATTTTGTTATAAAGATAAAATATGCCTGAAACTTCTTTCTAAATCAACTCATTGATTTAAAGAAAATTTCAAGCATATCTTATACCTTTTTACACCTTACGGTGCATCTATTTAATTTTGTTCCCTTTAACTATTTTATTTAATTAACATGTTAAAAATATGATTTTCCATGCCTGATATACACATTTCTGCTCTGTTAATTTTTTACAGTTTCCAAATATCCTCATTATACTGAGCGATAGTTCTGTCTGATGAGAAGAAACCTGCCTGACTTATATTTACGAGCATTTTCTTTGCCCATGCTTCTCTGTCCTTAAAGTCTGCATATGCCTTTTCCTTTGTTTCAACATAACTGTCAAAGTCAAGGAATGTCATGAACCAGTCTTTATTTAAAAGTTCATTTTTAAGGCGGTTAAGCTGTGTCTCGTCTCCAACTTTGAGCATCTGCTCTCCTGTAATAAAGTCAACAGCCTCTTTAAGTGCCGCATTCTTCTCATAATAATCTCTTGATACATAATCAGCTTTTGCATAATGTTCTATTACTTCGTCACTTTCTGCTCCGAAAATATATATATTATCATCACCTACAAACTGATGAATTTCCACATTAGCTCCATCTTCCGTACCAAGTGTGATTGCTCCGTTAAGCATAAATTTCATGTTTCCTGTTCCACTTGCTTCTTTTGATGCAAGAGAAATCTGCTCTGAAATATCACATGCCGGAATAAGTCTCTCTGCCATTGTTACATTATAATTTTCTACCATAACAACATTGAGATATTTATTTACTTCAGGATCATTATTGATAATCTCCTGTAAGCATAAAATAAGATGAATAATATCTTTTGCAATAATATAAGCCGGAGCTGCCTTTGCACCAAATATAACTGTGATAGGAGTCTCTGGGATGTTACCCTTCTTAATCTCAAGATATTTATGAATTACAAACAATGCGTTTAACTGCTGGCGTTTGTACTCATGAAGACGCTTAACCTGAATGTCAAATATTGAGTCAGGATTAAGTGTAATATTCTGAGTTCTCTTTATATAATCAACAAAGTCTGCTTTATTGTCCGTTTTAATCTTAAGAAGTGTGTCAAGTGCTCCCTTATCTGAAAGATATTTTTCAAGCTTTTTAAGTTCTTCTGCATCTTTCTTGTAACCATCACCAATCCACTCAGTAATCTGGTCTGTAAGTTCCGGATTGCAATGGAGAAGCCATCTTCTGAATGTAATACCGTTTGTTTTATTATTGAACTTCTCAGGATAAATTTTATAGAAATTGTTAAGCTCCGATTTTTCAAGAATTTCAGTATGAAGTGCTGCAACACCATTTACACTGAATCCATAATGAATATCTATATGAGCCATATGAACAGTATCATTCTTATCAATAATGACTACACTCTCGTCA
Source organism: Clostridium sp. CAG:253 (assembly GCA_000436755.1). Lineage (GTDB taxonomy): Bacteria > Bacillota > Clostridia > Lachnospirales > Lachnospiraceae > Butyribacter. The sequence continues at coordinate 2,378 of FR887307.1, forward strand.
TCAAAACGGCGGCGTACTTTATCGTCAAGAACTTCAATAATAGGTACAAGCTGCGGTACGACTTCTTTAAGGAATGAAATCGGCCATTTTTCAAGTGCCTCTGCGAGAATTGTATGATTTGTATATGCACATGTTTTTGAAACAATCTCAATTGCCTCATCCATGTCAATTCCTTCTTCTGTCAAAAGACGGATAAGTTCCGGAATTACCATTGTAGGGTGTGTATCATTTATCTGTATTACTGCATAATTGTATAAGTCATGAAGATTACTTCCCTTTTTCTTACATTCATCTATTATAAGTCTTGCACCATTGCTTACCATAAAATACTGCTGATAAATTCTTAATTTTCTTCCATCATCGTCACTGTCGTCCGGATAAAGGAATAATGTAAGATTTTTTGCAATATTCTTTTTATCAAAATCAATTCCATCTCCTACAATACTATCATCTACTGTATCAAGATCAAATAATTCAAGTTTGTTTGTTCTGTTATCATATCCTGTTACATCTATCTCGTACATTCTTGACTGAACAGTAAAATCTTTAAACTGAACAGGATAACTTACATCTGTTTTTCTAAGGAATGTATTCTCCTCAATCCAAGGATTTGCTGTTTCTTTCTGTCTGTTGTTCTCAAATACCTGCTTAAACAATCCAAGATGATAATTAAGACCGATACCGGAACCGTTAAGACCAAGACTTGCAATCGAATCAAGGAAACATGCTGCAAGACGACCAAGACCACCATTTCCAAGTGAAGGCTCTGCTTCAATCTCTTCAATCTCTGCAAGGCTCACACCGTTGTCAGCAAGAACTTTCTTTACATCGGCATAAATCCCAAGATTTATAAGATTGTTTGAAAGAAGTTTGCCTATTAAAAATTCTGCCGAAATGTAATAAACTTTCTTTCCCGTATCTTCCTGTACTTTTTCTTCTGACATTTCTTTTGCAATGTTTAAAAGTGCAACATAAATTTCCTGCTTGCTGCTGTCAGCTATGCTTTTACCAAGTTTTTGTTCTAAAATGTTTTTGATATCCATAACGCTATCCTTTCTTTGTTCTCCATCCATTGTTTATACTGCAACATTTTTTCTCTATCTCTTATCCATATCCTTATTCACAACCTGATGTGAATATTTAGTTTCAATTACCTCTCACAGTTTTATGTGCGGTAACCGTTCTTAACTTTGTGACTATAATATATCATTTTGATGAGCACAGTTCTTGTCTTTTCCTAGCACGATATGATACAATACTATCATTTAGAGATATTTTTCGAAAACGGACGCGAAACTGTTGTATACTATGACGATTGTGTGGTTGCGGCAGTTTCGCTGTGTATTGAAAAATCTTGTGATACAAATGTTGCATATATACGATAACTAATACGCATTTTTATTAATACATTTACTCTTGTTTCTATACATATCAAAAATATTTTTGGGGAGGTTTTATAAGAAATGAATCAGATTGAAAAAAATAAATACCACGAAACCAAGTCTCACTCCAGTGAGGAATTTTTATTTAATACCTATCCTTGTTCCATTCCGACAGATTTTCCAAGTGTTCCTCTGCACTGGCATAATGATATGGAGCTTATTGTTATTAAACACGGCTCAGCAAAGGTTACACTTAACCTTACTCCACATCAGCTTTCCGCAGGTGATATTCTGGTGGTTCTCCCTGAAAATCTTCATTCTATTGATTGCGCCATCGGTGACAGATTAGAATATGAAAATATTATTTTTAAAAAGGAACTTCTCAGCTTTGCTACTAATGATATTACTATGTCTAAATATCTTACTCCTTTTTTTAATGGTGATTTTCCCATTGTCACACATGTACATATGGGCTATTCTTTCTATTCCCATTTTGTAAAAATAATAAATACAATGGATGTTCTTTGCGATAAAAAAGAGTTTGGCTACCAACTTGCCATTAAGTCATGCCTTCTCGAACTGATACATATTATGATAAGGCATCCGCCTAAAACAGAGGAAAATAAAAAATCCGAAAAATCAGTAGATAAAATCAAAGAAATACTTACATATATGGAACAGCATTATACTGAAGAAATTTCAATAGAAAAAATAGCAGAAATCTGCCACTACAGCCCATCACATTTTATGAAGTTTTTTAAAAATCATATGGGAACAAGTTTTATTAAATATCTGAATGATTTCCGCCTGATAAAAGCACGAACCAGAATTCTTACAACAGAGGAAAGCATTCTTGAAATAGCAGGAGACTGCGGTTTTAACAATCTTTCACACTTTAACAGACAATACAAAAAAAAGTATGGAATAACTCCGTCTATGACGAGAGGGGTATAAATTCTTATTCTTTTGAACTTTCATTTATTAAAAGAAATACCCCTCACTTTCAGCCTAAGTAATTGTTATTTTTTATACTTTTCAATCTTACATTTATGTGTTTTATCCTTTTTGTCATACGTTATCCCTACGATAAATACATCCCCCGTATACGATAAAAGAGATTCAGGATACAAATTTTTCTTAATCTGTTCTAATGCAGTCTGCACATTTTTATTCCATTTAAGTTCAATCAACAATGCCGGATAAATATTGATATACTCCGGTTTAGGCAGATACACAAAATCTGCAAATCCTCTGCCTGCCGGGAATTCACGAATTGGCGTAAAATAATATTTCATCGAACTAAGATAAGCAATAGTCAACACACTGCTCAGTGAATTCTCATCATTATACCTGATTGCCGATGTATATTGCATATGAATTTTTTCAATAACTGCCGAAACTGTCTCCTCATCCATATCAAGGGTTGCATCTAAAAGGCTGTCTGACTTCCGCTCAAATTCAATAAACTCTTTCCACTTTTTCTGTCTTGTGGCTTTTAAAAGTTCCTGTCTGACTTCTTCATTTGGAATATATGCGCATTGTTTTTTTTCATCATACGCTAAATAACCCAAATGTATAAGAAATGTTATCACATCATCTCTATTTGAAAAATTTACTGCATCATTTTGAAATGTTCCCGTGTCAATCTTAACCATATCTCCTGAAATCATCTCAATTATTGCTGTTTTTAGTCCATCAAAATTTTTGCTTATAAGCGGTACTATAACTTCATATGAACCCGTCTGCGACCAATAACTCTGAAAAGTTCTTTTCGTTACAACACTTACAACTGCTTTGGGATTATAAATATGATATTCTCCCAAAAGATAGCCATCATACCAATGCCTTACTTTTTCAAAGTCTGTCTCATATTTAACACACAATTTTTTTACCTCATCCTGTGTAAATCCAATATACTTTGCAATCTCACCTGCATCCAGCATAGTGTATTCATCAAAATTATTAAGTGCAGACTGTGTCTTTAACTTTTTTATAGGCAAAATTCCTGTAATATACGCAAGCCCTATATACTTCATAGGTTCAGACCCCTTAAAAAGACCTCTTAAAAAATTTATATATTCCTCCTGCACATCAAGCTGTGCCGCTTCATCTCTTATCAAAACATCCCATTCATCAATAATTATTATAAACTGTTTTCCTGTTTTTGCATTTATTTTTGATAACGCATCAGGAAGAGACTCTATTTCTTCAGAAATAATTTCATGAAATTCTTCCCTAAGTTCATTCAATGTATTTCTAGTAATATAATCGACCAGTTTTTTCGGATTTCCAGCAGGTTCTAAACACCACTGTACATCAAAATGAATTACATTATACTTATTTAAGTTTTCTTCAAAATTCTCCAAACTTCCTATTTTTAAGTCTGAAAATAATTTCTTTGAATCACATCCCCTGCTGTAATACGCCGTAAGCATATCTGCCGTAACAGATTTTCCAAAACGCCTTGGACGACTGTTACATATAAAGGCTGAGTTAGTATTTATCATCTGATTAGTAAAATCAAGAAATTCTGTCTTATCAACATATATTTTAGAATTTAATGTTCTTTTAAATGCAGCATTATCCGGATTTAAAAATCTACCCAATCCCCCACGCTCCTTCCTAAAATCTTTACCCACACATGCTAAATCATATCATTTTCACATTATGTACAATTATATTATGCCTCGTTAATTTAATCAAGCCGAGTTCCATTACACAACAAAAAAACTGTGGATTCATCATAAATCCACAGTTTTTTATTTATAAAATTCATACCTTTAATTACAAAATCCAACAACCATACTACCCACATACCAACAGGCAATTTTCTAAATTCTTCCATACAACTTCATTTCAGCATGAAGAACCTCTGCCAATGTGTCATTGTACGCTCCCGGCAGACATCTCCAGCTCCAGTTTTTATCACTGAGCGTTGAAGGAGTATTCATTCTTGCAGATTTTCCAAGTCCCAATATATCCTGCATCTGCATGATTGCCGTATCTGCAATACAAGCCCACGCTGTACGCATCATACCCCAGTGATAACCTTCTGCTTCTGAAAGTCTCATATATTTCTTCGCATATTCTGCATCTTCTTTTGATATTACGTCAAACCATCCAAGAATTGTATCATTATCATGAGTTCCCGCATAAACGACACAATTTTTGTTATAGAGATGCGGAAGATATCCTGATTCTGTATCTCTGCTGTCAAATGCAAACTCGAGAACTTTCATTCCCGGAAAACCTGTATCTTTAAGAAGCTGTCTGACTGAATCCGTCAAAAATCCTAAATCTTCTGCTATAATAGGAAGCTCTCCCAATTTTTCGTTTATTACATTAAACAGATCAATTCCAGGTCCTTCTTTCCACTCTCCATTTCTCGCTGTTTTTTCACCGTACGGTATAGAATAGTACGCATCAAATCCTCTGAAATGGTCAATACGAAGAACATCATATATTTTTGTCTGATATGCTATTCTGTCAACCCACCAGCTGTAGTTCTGCTCTTTCATAAGTTCCCAGTTAAATAATGGATTTCCCCAAAGCTGTCCGTCTGCAGAAAATCCATCAGGTGGACACCCTGCAACACTTATCGGAATAAGATTATTATCAAGCTGGAACTGGTCAGGATTTGCCCAGACATCCGCACTGTCTGATGATACATAAATAGGGATATCTCCTATTATTTTTATTCCATTCTCATTTGCATATGCTTTTATTTTCTTCCACTGACTGAAAAACAAAAATTGAACACATTCCCAGAATTTTATTTCATCTTTTAACTTTTCTCTCTCTACCGAAAGTGCCTTGTTATCTCTTTTTCTAAGAATTTCAGGCCATTCAAGCCATGAAACTCCATTCTGTTCATCTTTTATTGCCATAAAAAGCGCATAATCAGAAAGCCACTTTTCATTTTCAGTCCTGAATTCAGAAATTAGTGTCTCATATTTTTCCTCAGCTGCTTTAGTTGCTTTTTTTAATACACTAAATCTCTTTTTATAAAGCAGACCATAATCTGCTTTTTCCTGATTATCTCCCCAATCTATATTTTCATAATCACTTTTTTCAAGCAGACCTGATTCACACAAATCATCCAAATCTATCATATATGGATTTCCGGCATATGAAGAAAATGATTGATATGGTGAATCTCCATAACTTGTAGGACATATGGGCAATATCTGCCAATATGACTGCCCTGCCTTATGTAAAAAGCGGACAAATTCTCTTGCTGCCTCTCCCATTGTTCCTATACCATATGGTGATGGTAATGAAGTAATAGGCATTAAAATTCCTGCTCTTCTCAAAGTTTTTTCCTCCTTTTACATTTCATAATTAAATTTTTCTAACGCTTTCTCTCTCAAGAAGCTGGAATGGCACTGATACATCTCTTCCCTCTCCCGGATAATGTATCTGCCTAAGCATAAGTTCTACTCCCTCTCTAGCCATTCTGTCTGTATCCTGCCTTATAGTTGTAAGTCTTGGAATACAATAATTAGAAAGGCTTATTCCGTCAAATCCAACCACTGAAATATCGTCAGGCACTCTTTTTCCTGCATCACATATTGCACGCATTGCACCGACTGCAATTGTATCACTGAGTGCAATTATAGCCGTGACACCTGATACCTGCTTCAAAAGTTTCTTTGCTGCCTGATACCCGTCTTCCATAGAATAACGACACGGTATATACGCTTTTTTTTCTTCAAAATCAATTCCATTTTCTTTAAAACTTCTAAGACATCCTTCATATCTGCTCGAACTTATCTGAGTTGCGGACAATGTTCCACCTATAACTCCGATTTTTTTATGTCCCTGTTTTATAAGATAACTTCCGACCTGATATGAAGCTTCCTCATCATCCGTATAAAATGATGAAAGATTGCTTATGTTCAAACTGCCCGCACTGTTAGTCAACAATACACAAGGAACTTCTATGCTGTCAAAAGCATCAAAATAATCAAGATTTCCTCCCAAAAATATTATCCCTTTGGGATTTCTGTCCCTGCACAATGAAAGTGCACACTCTACTTCATTTGCATCCTCATCTATATAAGAAACTTCTGCATTTTCACCGTTTCTAGAGAATAACATTTGCATTTTTTCAAGAATATCAGCAAAAAGCATATTCTGATTTCCCTTAACTATAATAGAAAGAGATGATACCGACTGCCTTTTCAAGTGTCTTGCATTTGTATTTGGCTGAAAGTTGCTTTCTTCTATAACTTCCATTATCTTTTTTCTTGCCTTATCACTAACATCGGAATGATTATTCAATACACGGGATACGGTTCCTATACCATATCCCGATAATTTGGCGATATCTTTTATGGTCATACATTTTCCTCGCTTTTCTTCTGTTCCGGAACATCCCCTGCAGAATACTCCGAATAAAATGTATTTTAACCCTTAACCGCACCAGCTGCAACGCCCTTAATAATATATTTCTGACAACATAAGTAAAATACTACTACCGGAATAACTGCCATAATAAGACAAGCCATAATAGCTCCCATATCAACTCTTCCGTAGCTGCCCTTCATATACTGGATAATAATCGATATAGTCTTATATTTCTTAATATCAAGTGTAAGATATGGAAGAAGGAAGTCGTTCCAAATCCACATTGCCTCAAGGATTCCTACTGATATAAGCGTTGGTTTCATCATTGGTATTACAACGTTAAAAAATGTTCTTATTGGACTGCAGCCGTCAATCATGGCTGCCTCCTCAACTTCGATTGGAATTGATTTTACAAAGCCGCAGAACATAAATACCGCCAGACCTGCACCAAATCCAAGATATATTATCAAAAGACCCCATGGTGTATTAAGTCCAAGAGAATCTGCTGTTCCTGATAATGTAAACATTACCATCTGGAACGGAATTACCATTGAGAATACGCAAAGAAGATAAATTGCTTTTGTAATCTTTGTCTGTACTCTTGTAATAAACCATGCACACATTGAACAGCATACAAGAATAAGTAATACACCGCCTACCGTAATAAATACGGTCCAGCCTACTGCCTTAATAAATTCATATTTTGTTATAGCCTCTTTAAAGTTTTCCATTCCGACAAATGTCTTTGATGACGGAAATTTAAATGGTTCAAGACTTATATATGTCTTTTTCTTAAAAGAGTTAATCAATACAACAATAATCGGTGATACAAATATTATTGATATAATCGTAAATAATAATGTTGCTAAAATTCCTTTTACCCTTTTCATTACTGCTGCACCTCCTTACTTCTTGTAAGTCTAAGCTGTAACATACTTATAACTATTACTGCAAGGAAGAAAATAACCGCCTTAGCCTGACCTACACCTTCATAACCTACTCTTCCATAGAACGTATCATAAATATTCAATGCAAGCATCTCAGTCTTGTGAAGCGGTTCACCACCTGTAAGTGAAAGGTTCTGGTCAAAGAGCTTGAATGAGTTTGTTATTGTTAAGAATGTACATATTGTTATTGATGGCATCATATTAGGAATAGTAACATGGAAAAGTCTCTTCCATGCATTTGCTCCATCAATCATAGCAGCTTCTTTTAATGAATCAGGTATTGCCTGTAAACCTGCTATGTAAACAATCATCATATAACCTATCTGCTGCCAGCAGATTAAGATTACGAGTCCCCAAAAACCTAATTTTGCATTTAATTTTAATGCCATGTCAAATTTACTGAATATACCATCAAATATAAGCTGCCAGATATATCCAAGAACAATACCACCTATAAGGTTTGGCATAAAGAATATTGTTCTGAAAATATTTGTTCCTTTAATTTTCTGTGTAAGCGCAAGTGCAAGTGCAAATGCCAAAAGATTAACAAGTATCAGCGTTACTACCGCGAATATGGCAGTAAATCCAAATGCATGAGGGAATGTTGAATCCTTAAATGCTTCTGCATAGTTGCTAAATCCCACAAAAGATGCATCCTTGATAGTGGTAAATTTACAAAATGATAAATAAATTCCTTCGATAAATGGCACGATAAATCCAATTGTGAATGCCGCCATAGTCGGAAGCAAAAATACCGGCCAGTATTTTTTTATTGCTTTTTCCATAATAATCCTCATTTCTGCACATATCCACTGTGCATAACGCAAAAAACGTAGCTGTTCCCTTTTTCACTGCCTAATACATTACTGTGTATAAAGTATAAAGCAGCTATTGTTTAATACAGGGGACACGTTTGACCGTCTCCCCCATATATTAGTCTGTCCACATTAGTAAATAATTTGTGATATAACTAATGCTTAATAGTCTGTAATTTAAAATTATTTCTTAGCTGCTGCGGCCTCTTTTGCCCATCCGTCAACGAATGCTTTCTTTACAAGATCCCAATTTGCATCTGTCTGCTTAGAAGCATATGTTGTAAGAGCTGAACCAAGGTCATTTTTCCATTTCTCAGATGGCATAGTTGTGAAATTCCATGTTACAGGTTTCTTACCCTGATTTACATAGTCATTTGCAATGTTTACAAGAGGATTGTCAGATTCAAGGTTTTTCTTAAATGGAATAACAAATCCCATTCCGTCCTGTCCTGAAGGCATAGCCCCTGCTGCTCCACACATACATTTAACTGCTGTCTCGTCAGTTACACACCAGTTCATGAAATCAAGTGTTGCCTGAATATCTTCTTTAGATGCTTTCTTGTTTACACACCAGTAATTCTCTGTACCTGTACAAAGTCCCTGATCTTCTTCTCCGTCTACACCGATGTAGATAGGAAGCATTCCAAGATTTTCATCTCCGATGTCTGCTATATCTGAGTAAGCCCATGTACCGTTCTGATAAAATACAGCTTTTTCAGTAACAAATTCTGCAACTGCATCATCACCTGTCTTTGTGCTAAGCTGTTTTGGACTTGTTGTAGAATTGTTTACATATAAATCCCAAATGTTACGATAGTTGTCAAGGTATGTTCCCTTAATTGCATCTGTATTTTCGATGTTATCCTGCTGATATTCATAATAAATAGGAAGGTTTGCAAGATGTGTCTTAAATCTCCAGTCTGAACTTCCATCCATACCTGCTGATGTGAATGCTGAGAATCCAAGGTCTTTGCTTCTCTTTGTGATGTCTTCAGCTACCTTCTTAAGGTCATCAAAATTCTTTATATCATCCTGTGTGTATCCGGCTTTTTTCAAAAGATTCTTGTTGTAAATTATACCATATGATTCAATAGCATAACCGATACCGTCAACAGCATCACCATCTTTTAATAAGAAATCGTCGCTTGTAATCTGCTTTGCAATTTCAGAATCTTTAAGATCATAGCAATAATCTTTCCAAGATGCGAGTCCAACCGGTCCGTTTACCTGGAACAATGTCGGAGCTTCGCTCTTACCCATCTCACTCTTAAGTGTTGTCTCATACTGATTTGCTGCGGCTGTTACTACATTTACCTTAACACCTGTTTTCTCTGTGTAGATATCTGCAAGTTCCTGCCACTGTGCATCAGCTTCAGGTTTGAAGTTCAAATAATAAACTGTTCCTTTAGCTTCTTTCTTACTGTCGCTTTCCTTTTTATCACTTGCGCCACCGCAACCTGTAAGTGCTGATGCTGTCATAACTGCTGCGAGTCCAAGTGCTATAAGTCCTTTCTTTCTCATAGTTATCCTCCTAAATTAGAATAGTTGTTGTTTCCATTTTGAATACTTTAAATAACTTTAAAATAATATGTATTTTTGTGGAAACGATTTTGGAAATGTTTCTGGAAATGTTTCCATTTCGTTGTAACTAAAATATATAACATTTAGATAAAAAATGCAATATTTTTTTTAATCTTTTGTGCTTTTTGTCATCTTTGCACAAAAATACCCCGATAATCCAACTGAATTACCAGGGTATTTTGTGCATTTTTACTATATTCAGGCTGAGTTTTTACATAAGCTGCGATACTCCATCAGCTTTTCCCTTGCATTTCTGCCTATATGTCTCGGAACTTCAATTCCTATCGTAACATACTGGTCACCGTAAGTCTTTCCGTCCTTTTTAGACACAACACCTTTTCCCTTAAGGCGTATTTTTGTACCTGACTGTGTTCCCTCTTTTATCCTGCACTCAACATCTCCATAAAGTGTATGGACACGCACATCTCCTCCGAGAACCGCAGTCGTATATGGTACATTTACCTTTGTATATATATCCTGTCCTTTTCTCTCATAGCCAGGTTTCTCACCTACTTTAACCCTGAGAAATAAATCTCCGGCCTCTGCTTTTCCCATACCCGGATGACCCTTTCCTTTGAGCCTGATACTGTTTCCGTCGTCAATTCCTGCCGGTATATGAACTTTTAATGACTGCTCTTTTCCTGTCCTGCCATTACGCAAAGTAATCACCTTGTCACATCCAAACACAGCCTCATCAAATGTTACTTCTATGTCAGCCTCTGTATCATCGCCTCTCATATCATAACCAAACTCCGGCTCCCGACCTCCTGTGCTGTAAAAATGTGTTCCCGAAAATCCACCATGTCCTCCAAAATGTCCGTCCTCATCAAAGCTGCTGCGACCGCCAGCTCCGCCACTTTGTCCAAAACCATCGTGGTCACCAAAACCTCCAAAACTTCCATGACCACTAAAGTGGCCGTCATTAAACAGATCTCCAAATATATCTCCAAAAATATCCGATGCATCTCCGGTGAAATGATACTCTCTGTGTGTTCCATAAGGTCCATCATAGGACTCCCCGTCTCCCGGCGAAAATCCTTCTTCAAATGCGGCATGACCAAACTGATCATAAAGTTTCTTCTTTTCAGAATCACTAAGTACATTATAAGCTTCTGTAATTTCCTTAAACTTTTGCTCAGCCACTGCGTCACCGGGATTCATGTCGGGATGATACTTCTTTGCCATCTTACGATATGCTTTTTTTATTGTCTTATCATCAGCGTTCCTATCAATTCCAAGCACCTTGTAGTAATCCTGTTTCACAGCCATAACAAACTCCCCCTTTCCTGTGCCGCTTTACGCTGCATTTTGAAAAAGGAGCGATTTTTCACCGCTCCTTCCGTCACCTTTATCTGATATATGATAGTACAAATTAAAATATAATACTAAAAACCGTTTTTGGCAGTTTTAAATGTATTTATCCACTGTCTGTTACAGGATTGAAATATATCTTTCCTCTTCTCTCTGTGGTAATGCTTCTTTCTTAGGCACATTCAATGTAAGAACTCCATTCTCAAATTTTGCTTTTATATCTTCCTGTGTCAGTTCTTTACCTACATAAAAGTTTCTGCTGCATGTAGAATAAAATCTCTCTCTGCATATATATCTGCTTGTATCATCCTTAGATGTTTTATCATCTTTAGACGTTTCTGCCGTAACTGTAAGATATCCGTCTTTTAATTCAGCCTTTATATCCTCTTTCTTAAATCCCGGCAAATCCATGATAACTTCAAAACCATCTTTGTTTTCCTTTATATCTGTTTTCATCAATCCGCTATTATAATAACTCTTTTTATAATTTCTTTCAGGTGCATCAAAAAATCCATCCATTAAATCATTTGCAAAAATACCAGGCATTAACATAATCAATCGCTCCTTCCAAAAATCTATTACTGTCCGCATCTGTGATGCAACAGTAAATAAAATCTTATTTATTTTTTAATATTGTTTGTTTCTCTGTTGCTGATTATGTTATACCACTTCTATTAGCACTCGTCAATAGTGAGTGCTAATAATTTTTGTGAACTTTTTGTGAACTTGTATCAATTAAATTCCATTTTATTTATGACACACTACCAATATTTTTTTCTTTTAAATACAATCAGACTCACAACAACTATCAGCACACTGATTCCTATAACAAACGGATAGGCATATTTCATTTTAAGCTCCGGCATATATGAAAAATTCATTCCATACCACCCTGCTATCAGTGTCAATGGCAGAAAAATTGTTGTTACTATCGTGAGCATCTTCATTACATCATTCTGGTGTATCTCTATCTCAGACTGGTACACATCCTGAACCTGCATCGCATATTCTCTTAGTATCTGTGTTTCCTGTGCAAGTCTTGTCATCTTTTCAGAATACATTTTAAAAAGTTCCACAATATCATCCGAAAAAAATTTCTCTTCATTTCCGGCAAGTTCATCCCCTGTTTCCGCAAGCTGTGTATAATAATGATAAAATCTCGCTATTATCTTTTTTAATCTCAAAAGACCTATATTGAATTTATCAGACTGCTCTTTCATGATATCCTCTTCAATCTCTGTTATCTTGTGCTCTATCTTCTGCAGAAAAAGTAAATCTTCTTCTATAAATGAGACAAAAAAATCATATATAAATCTTTCGATTGAATAATCTTTTGTGACCGCTTTTCCTGATATTCTCACTATATTTTTGTCAACGTTATCATCATCGCTTAAAATGATTACCCTGTTTTTCAATATATATATAGCAAAAAGTGTATCTTTTTTTCCATATTCTTTTGATGGCACTTGAAATGTCCCGTACAAAAAATCCCTATGACTTTCCATCTTGCAAAAATGAATTTCATCAGGCGAATGCCAGATTCCGCACTTCCCCCACAATATTTTTTCGTTATCCCACTCTGACATTTTAAATACACCAATACATTCATCATTTTCCCAAAATGTATCAAGAGCAATTTTAAATATACCGTCCTCTTTTACTATATAATACACTTCTTCCACCTGCATACTTAATACTTTATTCTTACTTTGCTGCCTTATTTTTGTTTATACCTAATTTGTATTTTATCCAAATTTATTGTAAAATAATCAGTGGTAATTTTTTATTACCACGATAATATATTGTGGTCAAAATCCAATTAAGAAAGGAAACCTTATATATGAAGAAAAGATTATGTCTTCTGCTCTGTTTTTCGCTAATATTTTTATCATCTTGCGGCAGACAATCAAACAATATACGTTTTGGAGCCGCTGACATAGGCGGTATGTACTATGCTTTTGCAAGCAGTTTCTCCGGTGCTATATCAAAAGACACCTCCGATTACAAGTTTGAAGTCAAAAATACAGCCGGTTCTGCGGCTAACCTTAGACTTCTGTCTGACAAATATATAGACCTTGGTATCGCACAGGCAGACCTTATCAAGGATGCTTACGATGGCACAGGTTATTTTAAAGACAATATCTGTAATGGCTATAAAGCTGTTGCTGCACTTTATACCGAAGCATGCCAGATAGTCGTTAAAGCAAACTCAGGTATAAAAAGCATTGATGACCTTCAGGGTCGAAAAGTAAGTATCGGTGCAAAGGAATCCGGTACGGAAATTAACGCAAATCAGATTTTAGAATTCAGCGGTTTAAATTCTAAACTTGTCAATATGGTAAATCTTGATTACACCGATGCGGCAAAACAGCTTGCCGAAGGTAAGATTGATGCATTTTTCTGCACAGCCGGACTTCAGACAACAGTAATATCTGAACTTACTAAAGAATGCAGTATCAGAATTTTAAGTATTGATGATAAATGTATTAAAAAACTGCTTACAGCCTATCCTTGTTACAGTAAGTATGAAATACCTGCAAACACTTATGCAGGCCAGTCGGAAAACGTAACTACAATAGGTGTAAAATCAGTATTGCTTGCATCTGACAGCCTTTCTGAAAACGCTGTCAAGCAATTTACTAAAACCTTTTTTAAACATAATAAAGATTTACAATATGCAACTTCTCTTGAACTGATAACTGATGAAAATACAGCGGTTCAGGGTATTGATATTCCATTCCATTCGGGCGCAGCCGCTTATTATAAGGAAAAAGGAATTACAGCCACAACAAATCGCTTGGAAATGAGGAATTAACTTTATGAAAATTCAATTAGACATGTACCAAACGCTTGCTGCTGCAGTTTTGGTACTCTTATTAGGAAGTTATCTGAGAAAAAAAATAAATATTCTGGAAAAATTCTGTATTCCAGCACCTGTTATAGGTGGATTACTCTTTGCTATTTTTACATGTGTATGTTATACTACCGGAATTATTGAATTTTCCTTTGATGATACTCTGCGTGAGGTGTGCATGGTATTTTTCTTTACATCTGTTGGCTTTCAGGCAAACTTAAAGGTTTTAAAAAGCGGCGGAAAATCCTTATTGGTATTCCTCGCACTTGTTATCACACTGATTTTTTCGCAGAACCTGCTTGCCATCGGACTTTCAAAGGTACTTGGCTTAAATCCTCTCATCGGAATGTGTACAGGTTCAATACCTATGGTCGGCGGTCACGGTACTGCCGGTGCATTCGGTCCGGTACTCGAGGATTTTAATATTAAGGGTGCAACAACTATCTGTACTGCCGCTGCCACTTTCGGACTTATAACAGGAAGTCTTGTTGGCGGTCCTATAGGAAAGCGCCTTATCGAGAAAAGAAATCTTATGTGCAATGTTCCGTCTGAGGATGACAGCCTTTTGGTTGAGGACGAGGAAAAACACCAGCGTCATACAAATATGTACGCAACCGCAGTATTCCAGCTTATACTTGCAATAGGACTCGGCACCATCTTTTCGTATTTTCTCACAAAGACAGGACTTACTTTTCCTATCTATATAGGTGCAATGCTCGCCGCTGCACTTATGCGTAATATTACTGAGTATTCAAGCAAGGGAACTATCCATATGGGTGAGATAAACGACCTCGGTGGAATCAGTCTTTCACTCTTTCTCGGAATGGCAATGATTACTTTAAAGCTCTGGGAACTTGCCACTCTCGCCCTGCCGCTTGTTATCCTGCTCGCAGCACAGACGCTTCTCATATGCGTATTCACATACTTTGCCATATTCAATGTTATGGGAAGAGATTATGATGCAGCCGTGCTTTCTGCCGGAACCTGCGGCTTTGGTATGGGTGCGACCCCAAACGCAATGGCAAATATGCAGGCAATCTGCGACCTATATGTTCCATCCGTAAAGGCATACCTTATCATACCGCTTATCGGAAGTTTATTTGCAGATTTTATCAACAGTCTTGTTATCACATTTTTCATTAATATACTTTAAATGGAGGGATTTTTATGTTTCACTGGAAAAAGAAAAATGAGCAAAAACATGTTGAGGAAAAACATGATTACAATTTAACTTTTGACAATGTAGCAATTCCGGAAGTCCATACACACAAGACCCACGACGAAACGACCGAAAATGAAAGTGACGACTCTTCCATAAACTATGATAATCTGGCTATACCGGAAGTTCATATACGAAAAAAATAACAAAATAATTTTTACAGAATGGAGACTTCTTATGAGTGAAAACAAAGAATTTTTAGCTACTGAACCTGTCGGAAAACTTTTATTAAAACTGGCAGTTCCATCCGTTATATCACAACTTGTAAACATGCTCTACAACATTGTAGACAGAATCTACATAGGACATATTCCAAAAACCGGCAGTCTTGCTCTCACAGGCCTCGGTGTCTGTATGCCCATCATTATGATAATATCCGCTTTTGCTGCTCTTATCGGCTTTGGCGGTGCTCCGAGAGCTTCAATTTTTATGGGCAAGGGCGAAAATGATACAGCCGAAAAAACTCTTGGAAACTGTTTTACCATGCAGATTATCATTTCAATTATCCTTACCATTGTATTATTATCCGGTAACAGATTTTTCCTCATGGCTTTCGGCGCAAGCAGCAACACAATTGATTATGCTTCAAGCTATATGAATATCTATGCCCTTGGAACAATATTCGTACAGCTCACTCTCGGCATGAACGCTTTCGTAACAGCACAGGGATTTTCAAAAACCGGAATGTTAACCGTAATCATAGGTGCTATATGCAACATCATTCTCGATCCGATTTTTATTTTTGCACTCGGTCTTGGCGTAAAGGGTGCTGCAATTGCCACTGTAATATCACAGGGAATTTCATGTATATGGGTTATCTCATTCTTAACAGGCAGAAAAACATTTTTAAAGATAAAGAAAAAATATCTCATTCCTTCTGCCGAAATAATTCTTCCATGTATGGCTCTCGGCGTTTCAACATTTGTCATGCAGGCAAGCGAGAGTGTCATTTCCGTATGTTTTAATTCATCACTTTTAAAATACGGCGGTGATGTCGCCGTTGGTGCCATGACTATACTTACAAGTGTAATGCAGTTTGCAATGCTGCCACTACAGGGTATCGGTCAGGGTGCACAGCCGATTACCAGCTACAACTACGGAGCAAAAAATGCTGACCGTGTAAAAAAGACATTTCGTATACTTATTACCGTATCACTCAGCTATTCAATCATATTCTGGGCATTGATACAGCTTTTCCCTGGTGTATTTGCAGGAATTTTCAGTTCAGATAAAGAACTTGTTACATTTACCGCCGGCGCACTCAGAATTTACTGCGGTATGTTATTTATGTTTGGAATACAGATTGCATGCCAGATGACTTTTGTTGCCATAGGCAATGCCGTATGCTCGGTCATTGTTGCCGTCGTGAGAAAGTTCGTTCTTCTTCTCCCGCTTATCTACATAGTGCCGCATTTTGTTTCAAACAAAACAAACGGAGTATATATGGCTGAACCTGTTGCCGACTTCATAGCAGTATCCTTTACGGTAATCATATTTTTAGTTCAGTTTAAAAAAGCACTCAGTAAATTGAAATAAATTTAATAATATACTTGCCTAATTGAGAGAAATTTAACACTATGCAAGTATAGTTGAAAAATTGTCAATTATAACTTTAATTTTCTTCAACTTTTGGTACTTTTTTCTATTGACAAATTGCCCCTTAAAAACTACCATACATTAGTAAAAGAAAAAGGAGGCAATTATTATGAGATTATGGAAAAAGGCAGTCAGCCTTGTACTTGTATCTGCTATGGCATTTTCTATGTGTGCATGTGGCAGCAAGAAGGACGAAGGGAGCAAATCAGCAGACACATTTAAGATTGGTGGCATCGGACCTACAACAGGTGATGCAGCTATCTATGGAAAAGCCGTCCAGAACGGTATCAAGCTTGCAGTAGACGAGGTTAATGCCGCAGGTGGTATTAACGGAAAGAAAATTGAATATAAATTTGAGGACGACCAGAACGATACTGAGAAATCAGTAAATGCCTACAACAGCTTAAAAGACTGGGGTATGCAGATACTTGTAGGAACTGTTACATCAAACCCTTGTACAGCAGTTGTTGAACAGACACATAATGACAACATGTTCCAGCTTACTCCATCAGCTACAGCAGTAGAGTCAATTCAGTATGACAACGCATTCCGTATGTGTTTCTCTGACCCTAACCAGGGTAGTGCTTCTGCTGATTATATCGCAGACCACAAACTTGCTTCAAAAGTTGCAGTTATTTATAACAGTTCTGACCCTTACTCTTCAGGTATCTATCAGAAATTTGATGCCGAGGCAAAAGCAAAAGGACTTGATATAGTAGCTGCCGAGGCATTTACTGCTGACAGCAAGACAGACTTCTCAGTACAGATTCAGAAAGCTAAGAGTGCCGGTGCTGAAATGGTATTCCTTCCTATATATTATCAGGAGGCATCTCTTATCCTTGCTCAGGCAAAGAAGGCAAACTTCACACCTAAGTATTTCGGATGTGACGGTATGGACGGAATCCTTGCACTTGACGGATTTGACAAAGAACTTGCTGAGGGACTTATGTTCCTTACACCATTTACACCTGATTCAAAGGATGACAAGACTCAGACTTTCGTAAAAGCATACAAAAAAGCATTTAATGACACACCTATCCAGTTTGCCGCAGATGCCTATGACTGTATCTACACTATAAAAGCTGCCGCTGAGAAAGCAAAGCTTACACCTGATATGAGTATTTCTGATATGTCAGACGCATTAAAGAAATCAATGACTGAAATTGAACTCAGCTGTCTTACTGCTAAGAGCATCAAATGGTCATCAGACGGTGAACCTACAAAAGAGCCTACTGTCGTAGTTGTAGAAAACGGTTCTTACAATATAGCTGAATAAAGTTTATAAACACCAAAATCCGAATTAGACAAAATGTTACTGAATAACGTATTTTGTGGATTTTAAGCTTGTTATATGATATTATAAAGTCTGTATGAGATTTAAATCTCATACAGACTTTAATATTACTGTTCACACTCAAATTTAAACAGTAACACTCTACATTTAAAGAAACAGGAGGTAAACCATGAGCTTTATATCGTATTTATTTAACGGATTAAGTCTCGGAAGTGTTTATGCAATAATTGCCCTCGGTTACACAATGGTATATGGTATTGCAAAAATGCTTAACTTTGCACATGGAGATGTAATCATGATTGGTGCTTATGTTTCTCTTCTTTCCATGACAAATGCAGGCATTCCGGCATTTCCGGCACTTATTATTTCAATTGTTGTCTGTACTGTTTTAGGTATTGTCATTGAGAGAATTGCATACAAACCACTTAGAAATGCATCTTCTTCACTTGCGGTTCTTATTACTGCAATCGGTGTCAGCTACTTACTTCAGAATGTTGCACTTTTACTTTTTGGAGCCAATGCACAGACTTTTCCATCAATCATCAAATGGGAAGGACTTTCATTAGCCGGAGGAAAACTTAACCTTTCCGGTGAAACTATCATTACAATAATAGTTTGTATCATCATTATGATAGCTTTAATGTTCTTTGTACAGAAAACAAAGCCGGGTCAGGCAATGCGTGCTGTATCTGAAGACCGTGGTGCCGCACTTCTTATGGGTATCAATGTAAACGGAACAATTGCTCTCACATTTGCAATCGGCTCAGGACTTGCAGCTATCGCAGGTGTACTTCTCTGCTCTGCTTACCCAAGTCTTACACCTTACACAGGTGCCATGCCCGGTATCAAAGCGTTCGTTGCCGCCGTATTTGGTGGTATCGGTTCAATCCCGGGAGCATTTATAGGCGGTATTCTTTTAGGTATTATTGAAATATTTGGTAAGGCCTATATTTCATCACAGATGGCAGATGCAATTGTTTTTGCTGTACTTATTATCGTCCTTCTTGTTAAACCGACAGGACTTTTAGGCAAAAAAATTCAGGAAAAAGTATAGGAGGCAGGTATATTATGTCAAAGAAATTATCTAAACAAAAATTAAATGATATTATCACTTATGGTATAGTTATAGCTGCTTTTATTATAATGCAGATTCTTATAAATGCCGGAGAGATTTCTTCTCTCTTCCAGGGACTTATGGTTCCTTTGTGTACTTATATCATTCTCGCCATTTCGCTTAATCTTGTCGTAGGTATTCTCGGAGAATTAAGTCTTGGACATGCCGGCTTTATGTGTGTCGGTGCTTTCACAAGTTCCTTCTTCTCAAAAGCTACACATGATACTATCACAAACGGAACACTTAGATTTTTTATCGCACTTCTAATAGGAATAGCGGTGGCAGCCATATTCGGAATTATAATAGGAATTCCTGTTTTGAGATTAAATGGTGATTATCTTGCAATAGTTACACTTGCATTTGGGGAAATCATCAAGAACCTTGTTAACGTTCTTTTTATAGGAAAAGATTCAAAAGGATTTCATTTTTCAACAAAAGATGCGGTAAGTTTAAATCTCGAACCTGACGGAAAAATTATCGTGAACGGTCCTCAGGGAATTACGGGCACGCCTAACGATTCAACATTCTTTATCGGTTTTATACTTATTCTTATAACATTGTTTATAGTATTAAACCTCATACACTCAAGAGACGGACGTGCTATCATGGCTATCCGTGACAACAGAATTGCCGCTGAATCAATCGGTATAAACATTACAAAATATAAACTTATGACATTCACTATATCTGCTGCAATGGCAGGTGCAGCCGGTGTCCTTTATGCACACAACCTCTCAAATCTCACAGCTAATACAAATA
Source organism: Clostridium sp. CAG:253 (assembly GCA_000436755.1). GTDB lineage: Bacteria > Bacillota > Clostridia > Lachnospirales > Lachnospiraceae > Butyribacter. The sequence continues at coordinate 22,599 of FR887307.1, forward strand.
ACTTCGGTTACAATATGTCTATAAACATTCTTGTATTTGTTGTTCTTGGAGGTATCGGAAATATCAGAGGTTCTATCATAGCCGCTGTTGTACTTACACTTCTTCCGGAGCTGCTCCGTGGAATGTCAGATTACCGTATGCTTATCTACGCAATAGTTCTTATTGTCATGATGCTCTTTAACTGGGCACCAAAAGCAATTGAATGGCGTGAAAAACACCTTTCATTTAAGAAAAACAAAAAGGAGGCTGCATAAAATGGAAAATTTATTAGATGTACAAAATCTTGGTATTTCTTTTGGTGGTCTTCGTGCCGTAAACAACTTTAGTATCAACATTAAAAAGGAACAGCTTTACGGACTTATCGGTCCAAATGGTGCCGGAAAAACAACTATTTTCAACCTTTTGACAGGTGTTTATAAACCTGACAGCGGAAAGATTATTCTCGACGGAAATGACCTCACAGGCAAATCCACAATTGAAATAAACAAATCAGGAGTTGCAAGAACATTTCAGAATATAAGACTGTTTTCACAGCTCACCGTACTCGACAATGTAAAAACAGGTCTACACAACAATCATCACTATTCAACACTTGACAGCATACTTAGGCTTCCACGTTATCATAAAGTTGAAAAAGAAATGAATGATATTGCTATGGAACTTCTCGAAGTGTTCGGACTAAAAGATGATGCATATGTTGAAGCACAGAATCTCCCTTATGGACAGCAAAGAAAACTTGAGATTGCACGTGCACTTGCAACAAATCCTAAACTCCTTCTTCTCGACGAACCTGCTGCCGGCATGAATCCAAACGAAACAGAAGAATTAATGGATATGATAAAATTTGTAAGAGACCATTTTCATATGACAATTCTTCTCATTGAACATGACATGAAACTTGTAAGCGGAATATGCGAGCAGCTTACCGTACTTAATTTCGGCGAGGTTCTTGCACAGGGCGATACATCAGACGTGTTAAACAACCCACAGGTTATCAAGGCATATTTAGGTGAATAATTATAGAAATGAGGGATAAAATTATGGCGATGCTTGAAGTTAAAGATTTAGAAGTATATTACGGTATGATACAGGCAATCAAAGGTATCTCTTTTGAAGTAAATAAAGGTGAGGTTATCGCACTTATCGGTGCCAATGGTGCCGGCAAAACTACTACTCTTCACACTATCACCGGTCTTCTCTCTCCTAAAAAAGGAAGTGTTATTTTCGAGGGAAAGGACATAACAAAGATACCTGCACATAAAATTGTATCAATGGGAATGGCTCATGTTCCCGAAGGCAGACGTGTTTTTGCGGATTTAAGCGTGTACGAAAACCTTAAATTAGGTGCATACACACGAAAAGATAAAGAGAATTTAAACAAAGATTTAGAAAATATATACAAAAGATTTCCAAGACTTGCCGAGAGAAAAAATCAATCAGCAGGTNNAGAGAAAAAATCAATCAGCAGGTACATTGAGCGGCGGTGAGCAGCAGATGCTCGCAATGGGACGTGCACTTATGTCAAAACCATCTATTATCCTTATGGATGAGCCATCAATGGGACTTTCACCTATCCTTGTCAATGAGATATTTGATATTATCGAATCTATCAGCAAATCGGGCACTACTGTTCTTCTTGTAGAACAGAATGCTAAAAAAGCTCTTTCTATCGCAGATAGAGCATATGTACTTGAAACCGGAAAAATTGTCACAAGTGGAAAAGCAAGTGACCTGCTTGAGGACGATTCGATAAAGAAAGCTTATTTAGGTGAATAAATAGCCAAACTCTAGCGAGTTTGGCATTAGAATCTACTACTCTTTACTTTATATCTTTAATAAAAATAAAGGAGGTATTACTATGGGAAATATGATTATTACTGTTTCACGCCAGTATGGCAGTGGTGGCAAGACTATTGCTGCCATGCTTGCCCAGAAACTTGGTATCAACTGCTACAGCCGTGAAATTCTTAAAATGGCTTCTGAGGACAGCGGAATCAACGAAAGGCTTTTCGGTATGTCAGACGAAAAACTCCGCCATGCCGGATGGCTTAAAACATTAAGCCATACTTATACAGGTGAACTTCTTCCTCCTGAAGATAAGGGCTTTACTTCCGATGACAACCTTTTTAATTATCAGGCCAAAACCATCAAGGAACTTGCCGAAAAGGAATCCTGCATCATTGTAGGAAGATGCGCAAACTACATTCTGAAAGACAACCCTAATGTACTCAGCGTGTTTGTTCATGCCGATGAAAACTTCTGCCTTGCAAGGGCCATGGAACGTAACAGTTTCAGCGAGAAAGAGATGAAAAAATTTATTGAGCGCACTGATAAATACCGTTCTGACTATTACCGCTATCATACTGGACACCACTGGACTGACGCAAGATATTATGACCTTTGTCTTGACAGTTCAAAACTCGGTTTTGAAAATTGTGCCCTCGAAATAGAGGAATATGCAAAAATCCGCTTTGGAAAATAAATACTAAATCAAAATCTTATAACAGACAGCTATAAATTTCATTCATCCCGTTAATGCGGATGTCTAAAATTTATGGCTGTTTTTATTTTATATAAAGATTGATATATACGCCTATTTGAATTATATTATTTACAACGATATATTTTAAAGATTCTTATTTAGAATAAAAATCACATGACGCAAGGGTCAAAATACCTTTTGACCTCAACATCATTACATACATATAAAAGGAGGTATCTATGAATTTTTTTGAATTTACCGACAAAGAATTATTTTTCCGCAATGACGGCGAACTTGTAATTATTGCTGCATGGGGTGACAACAGTCTGCGTGTGCAGTCATCACTGATGGATAAAATCCCGGATGGAAATGCTGCTCTTATCAATCCCAATGTAAACAATCCGTCAGATATTGACATCCGTATAATTGACGAACGTCATGCCGTTATCAAAAACGGACTTATCACAGCAAAATTATATGTTCAGGAATGGGGAAATGCTTTACAGATTTCTTTTTATAACGGGCAGAATAAACTTCTGCTTCGTGAAATCAGCAACGGCGGTGCATTGACAAGAAAAGCACGTTATTTTCACACTCTCAACGGTGGCAGTTATAAATTAAAGGTCAGTTTTGAACCTTCACCCTCTGAAAAAATATACGGAATGGGACAATATCAGCAGGAAATTTTTGACCTTAAAGGCTGCAATCTCGAACTTGCACACCGAAATTCACAGGCAAGTATTCCTTTTTATATTTCAAATCTTGGATATGGTTTTCTCTGGCACAACGCTGCCGTCGGCGAAGTCCATTTCGGAAAAAATACTACTGAATGGATTGCCGAAGATACAGACAAGATGGACTATTGGATAACAGCCGGCAACTCTCCGTCACAAATTGAAGAACAATTTGCCTGCTGTACCGGAAAATCACCTATGATGCCTGAATACGGTCTCGGATTTTGGCAGTGCAAACTCCGCTACTACAATCAGAAACAGGTACTCGACATCGCAAAAGAATACAAAAAAAGAAATATTCCCGTTGATGTTTTAGTTATCGACTATTACCACTGGCCACATTGCGGTGACTGGCGTTTTGATGAAGAATATTTCCCTGAACCTGAAAAAATGATAAAAGAATTGCACGACATGGGCATTGAAACGATGGTTTCCATCTGGCCACAGGTTGAATGGAACAGTGAAAATTTTGAGGAAATGAAGCAACAAGGGCTTCTTGTAAAACAAAACTCAGGTATAGACGTTCAAATGACCTTCCACGGAAACAACGTATTTATGGATGCAACTAACCCTCGTACAAGAAAATATGTCTGGGAAAAATGCAAAAAAAATTATGCTGACATGGGTGTAAAAACATTTTGGCTTGATGAAGCCGAACCTGAATTTACAAATTACAATTATGAGCGTTACCAATATCATGCAGGGCCTGTTTCAAAAGTAGGAAATATATATCCCAGAGAATATTCCAGACTTTTTTATGAAGGCCAGAAAGAAATGGGACAGACTGATATAGTCAATCTCGTCCGCTGTGCATGGGTAGGAAGTCAAAAATACGGTGCCCTTGTGTGGTCAGGTGACATTTGGTCTTCATATGAAGATTTCCGTAAACAGATATGCGCCGGACTTCATATGGGACTTTGCGGCATCCCGTGGTGGACAACAGATATAGGCGGATTTCATGGCGGAAATATTGAAAGTGATGATTTCAAAGAACTTTTACTCCGCTGGTTCCAATTTGGAACTTTCTGTCCTGTTATGAGAATACACGGCTGCCGCCAGCCATACACCAATTTAAAAAATAAAGCCGGTGAAGTTCGTGAAGGAACAGGTGCAGATAATGAAGTATGGAGTTATGGTGAAGATGCAGAAAAAATTATGGTCAAATTTATTCATGTACGCGAACTTATGAAAGACTATATACGTGGTATTATGAAAGAAGCACATGAAAAAGGAACTCCTGTCATGCGTACACTTTTCTACGAATTTCCTGATGATAACTGCTGGGACATTTACGACGAGTATATGTTTGGAAATGAAATTCTTGTTGCTCCTATATGCCATGAGCACGAAACCAGACGAGAAGTTTATCTGCCGAAAGGTCACTCATGGACATCTGCCCACAACGGCGAAGTCTATGAAGGCGGCAAAACCTATAATATCGATGCACCAATCGATACCATTCCGGTATTCCTCAAAGATGGTTCAAATAAATATCTTATTGGAGAAATTTAATGGAGGATATAATATATGAAAAAAATAAATATTGACAATCTGATTTCAGAAATGACACTTGAAGAAAAAGCTTCTCTTTGTTCTGCTGCCGATGCATGGCACACAAAGAAAATCGAAAGGCTTAATCTGCCTTCAGTCATGGTTTCAGACGGACCTCACGGACTTCGCAAGGAGGATGACAGCCCTGCTCATTTTGGACTTCTTGAAAGTATTGAAGCTATATGTTTTCCGACTGCATCAGCTCTCGCATGCTCATTTGACAGAGATTTAATTGAAAATGTAGGAAATGCCCTCGGTAAAGAATGCCAAAGTGAAGATATTTCTGTACTGCTCGGACCCGGTATAAACATGAAACGCTCTCCTCTATGCGGAAGAAATTTTGAATATTTCTCAGAAGACCCCTATCTCGCCGGAGAAATGGGAGCTGCTTTTGTCAACGGTGTACAAAAAAATGACATTGGCACAAGCCTTAAACATTTTGCAGCCAACAATCAGGAATGGCGCAGAATGAGCATAAGTGCTGAAATTGATGAAAGAACTCTCAACGAAACATACCTTACGGCATTTGAAAAAGTTGTAAAACAGGCTAAACCATGGACAATCATGTGCAGCTACAATCAGATAAACGGAGAATATTCCTGTGAAAACAAAGAACTTCTGACTGATACTTTGAGAGACAAATGGGGATATGAGGGACTTGTCATGACTGACTGGGGAGCCATGAATGACAGGGTAAAAGCACTCAAAGCCGGTCTTGACCTCGAAATGCCATCAAGCCACGGTGAAACAGATAAACTTATCGTAAAAGCCGTAAATGACGGTACCCTTGATATTGAAACACTTGATACAGCCGTAAGACGAATACTCACTCTTGTTGACAATTCACTTGATTCAAAAGACAAACATTCAGGCTTTAAATACGATATGGAATGGCATCATGAAATTGCACAGGAGACAGCAGAAAATTGTGCCGTTCTTCTCAAAAATAACGGTGCACTCCCTCTCAGCAAAAACCAGAACATAGCATTTATAGGTGAATTTGCTGACAATCCACGTATTCAGGGCGGCGGTTCAAGTCATATAAACTGCCACAAAATCGATACCGCACTTAATTGTGTAAAAGAACTTGCAGACGTCACATATGCAAAGGGATATAATACAGACAATGAACAGACAGACGAAAACCTCTTAAACGAAGCATTAAATACAGCTAAAAATGCAGATGTTGCCGTAATCTTTGCCGGATTGCCGGATGCATTTGAAAATGAAGGTTTTGACAGAACTCATATTGATATGCCAAAATGCCAGAATGAACTCATTGAAGAAATATGCAAAGTTCAAAAAAACGTAGTTGTTGTATTACATAACGGCTCAGCCATCACTATGCCTTGGCTTGGCAAAGTAAACGCCGTTCTTGAAATGTATCTCGCCGGAGAAGCGTCAGGTGCTGCTGCCGTCAACCTTTTATTCGGCATTGCAAATCCATCCGGAAAGCTTGCTGAGTCATTCCCTATGCAGTTAGAGGACACACCTGCCTACTTAAACTTCCCGGGCAACAGGGATAAAGTAAATTACAATGAAGGTGTCTTTATAGGTTACAGATACTACGATAAGAAGAAAATGAATGTTCTTTTCCCATTCGGCTATGGATTGAGTTATACAAAATTCAGATATGACAATATGAAAATAAACGGTAATAATATATCTGAAAATGATTTTTCATTTAAAGACAATGAAGATATAAATGTGAGCATTGATATAACTAACATAGGCGAACTTGAAGGAGCAGAAATCGTCCAGCTTTATATAAAAAATTATATTGGTGAGGATAACAGACCAATTAAAGAATTAAAAGATTTTGCAAAAGTAAAGCTTGTACCGGGCGAAACCAAAACTGTCACATTCACTCTCAATTTCAGAACATGGGCATATTATAACGAAACTATCCACGACTGGTATGCACCATCCGGAGAATATGAGATACTTATTGGCGCATCGTCAAAAGATATTAAAACTTCAAAAGCAGTTTCAATAAAATCTACAATAGAAATTCCTTTTGTCGTAAATAAATCAACAACTTGTGAAGATGTTGAACGCTTTGCCAAAAACAAAGCTCCACTTGACGAAATGCTTATGAAATGCGTAAAAGCACAACATAAAATTGATTCACCAAAAACAGAAGAGGAAGAACTTAAAGACCTCAAATGCGGCTTTGGAGGTGTTCCGCTTCATTCTACACTTTCATTTACACCTGATGAATTAAAATACGAAGACATACAGAATGCAATAAATGAAATAAATAAAGGGGAGTAAATATTTTTCGCAACAATCTACCTTATCGTATAAACATTGCCTATCCTATTGGCCAACAGGATAGGCATTTTTATTTTCGCTTGTTTCTTTTATCGAAAAAGACAAGCAATGCGATAATCAAACTACCAAAAGTAAATAACAATGTTAAAACTATCCAAATCATAACATACCAAATATGAAGTTTCTTCCAATCAATTATAAAAAAGTCTAAAATCTATATAAAAATTTTGTAAATACTATTTTTAACTTACCTTTTTAAAACAACAATTTTCTACTTCTTTTATTAAAGCATTTTTTATTCAAAATTTAACATATAAAGTTATATTTCACAACTTTAAGTTGTAATAAATGTAATTGACAATATATGGACATTAGCCGCCTTAGGTAAAATTATTTTAACAATTTCTGTTCCTACATTTAATACTTCCATAAAAACTGCTGCTTTATTACAAATTATTCTTCCATCGTTACCATATGTTTTTCCAAATATACAAGCATTCTCTTCATTACACTCCGATATATCTTTAATAAAAAATGGTATAAATATACTTTCATCACTCTTCTTAATTATTTCTAAACGTTCCACACTACTCCCCCATTCTGCACAACATACAATTCCTATATACAACACTTTTTTTATAATGTTTACATCTAATATCTGTCCACTACAAATAACATTATCAAATACTTGATTATTTTTTATATAATACGGTATTTTATTATAATAACTAATTCCTTGTATTATTTTATCAAACACAAAATACTCCCCTGCTCCTGTAAGATCCTTGCCCTCTGAAACAATATGATTTGCAAAACCACTATTATTCATAAATGGAATTAAATCCATAAAAACTGTTTTTTTATCATCATTCACATGATTTGAAATTACTCCTTTTATTATTATATTGCCACATTTTAAACACTTTAAAAAATTTTCATATGCATTTTTTTCTAAATTAATAATTTCTAATATTTCGTCATACGCCTTATGTCCAAAATTCTCCTCCCAAATTGTAATACTATTTTTCAAAAGTGTATTTATAATTCTAGACCACCTACTCATTATTTGTCGATATATAATAATTATTTCTGAAAACCGTTGTTTTTTTTCATCCTCATCTCTTCAAGTCAGCCAAATTACAAACAAATTTATACCCTTTATATATTTTCGTATCTCATCTACAAGTTTTTCAGTAGACATTAAATTTATGTCATTTTTATTTCTAAATTCTATATCTGCTGAAAAAAAATCTAAAAAGCATGTTGCAAAATCTTCCATCTCTTGAAATCTATTTTCATTTATAACATTGAAAACACCTCTTATAATATCTTCTTCTATCTGTTTTTGATTTAATGTTCTAATTATTTTAGGAACAGACAAAAACAAATAAAACTTACAACCATAAAACAAGTTTTGAAATGAAAGTATTTCTACCTTACTACTGTCTATTGAATCAATCACATCAACTGTTTTACTATTCATGTCAATACCAACAACAATAATTAAATGTTCTGTATGTTCTTTCTTAAAAAAATTACTCCATTTTAAATAATATGAATCCATATGTATTATACATGGAATATATCTTTCCATTTCTCTTTTTATGAAATTAATTAACTCTGTAAAATTTTTAAGTATTTTTTTTTGAGTTTTTATTCCATATAATTCTTCCAAATATAATGTACAATCATAATTTACATACAAGCCATCTGCTATTCTTCCATTATTACATAATTTTCTATCAAAATGAAAATTATATCCCTTTAAAAAAATAGTTTCATACTCAATTCCTCTGTATTTACAATACATAGAAATAACATTCTCAATACAAACTGGAACGAAACATTGCGCAATATTATTATTTATAATCGGAACATTCAGCATTAATTTTCTCCAATCTTCACTCTTCTAACAATTAAATTCAAACTTTTACTATATTATCTGCCAACTCAATAAACTTTTTTGAATGTGCTATATATATTAATGTCCCTTCATAATTTTTTATGAAATTATACAGCCAATGTATAGCTTCAGTATCCAAATGATTATTGGGCTCATCTAAAATCAAAAGATATGGATTACATAACAAAGCCCTTGCAATTGAAATCTTTTGTAACTCACCACCAGAAATATTTTTTTCATCATTAGAAAGTACCCTGCCTTTTATTTTTTCCATTCCTAAAGAATAAATAATTTTTTCAACTACTTTTTCATTAACATCTTTGCAAAATAATAAAATATTATCTTTAATGCTTCCTTGAAAAACTATAGGTTTTTGAAATGCCATACCAATATTTTTTCTCCAATAACTAATATCTATATTAGACAATAAATTATTATCACAAAAAATTTCTCCTTGATAATCTTTTTCTAGTCCACACAATAATTTTAATAATGTTGACTTTCCACTTCCATTTTTCCCAACAATTACATTCTTCTTATTTATCAGTATCTTATCATTAAAATTATGCAGGATTAATTTATCTCCGTATGAAAAAGATAAATTACGAAAACTAATACTTTGTGTTGGTAAAAATTCTATTCCGCTATAAACTTCTTTATTTTCATAAAACATAGCAATTCGTTCATAACTATTGATTAAAATCGGTTTTTTTCTAATAATAAATCCAATATCAAAACAAATTCTATCATATATACTCGAATATCCCAACATTGCAATTACTTCACCAATATTAATTACATGATTTTTTACGAACAAACATCCAACTATTAAAATTATCATATAGGATAATCTTTGCAAAAATACATTTAAATTAGTATTTAAAACATTACAAAATATTTGTTTTTGTTTTGACTCTTTAAAATAATGATTAAAATTTCTTTTAAAAATAAATATATAAGATTTAATCAATTTATTTCTCTTAATAAATGATAACTCTGAAAAATATTCATTCTCCAACACTCTTGTCATTGATTCATATTCTCTCATTTGTTTATCATACTTTTTTTCATATCTCTGCAATAAAATAGGAATAATAAACCGAGAAACAGATATTCCCATTACAATAATTGTATACCCCCCACTAATATTAATGGATTGAATTTCTAAAAAAATTATTGCAACTGACGTAACTACATATTTTGTTATAATTTCCATCCAATAAAATCTTAGATCTATAGGATCATTTTCTAAACGATACTGTATTTCTCCTGGTTCAATTTCTCTAACTTTTGTATATTCCATTTGCAAATAATGTCTATATAAATAACGGTCATGTTGAAGTGAACCATTAAGCATCAATAAATTTTTAATAAAATCTATTATTGGAACAGCAAATATCATAAATAATAAACTAAATATCACCCTTATTAGTATGCTATTATCAGTTATTGCCTCCCCATTAATAATAGCATATGCATACTTTCCTAAATATCCTGCAATTAATACCACTACTAAAACTTCACAACACTCACTTATTACATTGAATATTAATGCTTTCCACATTGATTTTGCACAATCACTGTATACTGTTTTCTTTAATTCTTCCATTTGATTTTACCACCCCTTATTTCATATTGAAAATCAACCACTTCGAATAACTCTTTTTCATGTGTAACTATAAAAACACCATTTTGATACTCATTTATCTTCTTTTTTAAAATATTTATCCCATATGTATCTAAATGATTAGTAGGCTCATCTAAAAATAAATATTTATCATTTTGTGAAAATGCTAAAGCTAGAAAAACTTTACGTTTATTACCTAATGATAAATCACTAATTTTTTCCTCTTTAAGCATTTTTTCCATAATGCCGAACTCTATTGCAATTTCAGCTGCATTTTCATGGCAAGTATATTTATATAATTCAATTGGTGTTATATTTAATTCTACATCTTGTTGCGGCAGATAAAACACTTTATCTAATAAACAATTGTCAGATATATTTTTTAGTTCAATATTATCGTATTTAATCTGACCCTCTTTGTACTCCATTTCTTTTACCATAATCTTTAACAATGTACTTTTTCCACTACCATTATCTCCAAATATAATATATTTTTTTTTCATATCCCATTTTATATTTTCTATCTCCAAAACAACTATTCCCTCTTTATTTTCAATCAATAAACTGTCAATGCAAAATTGTCCAACTTCATCATTTATATTATCCGTAGTTGATTTATATTTTTTTAACCAACCAGTAATTCGTCCTTCTGCAACTTTATATATACCATATTGTGGAATCGTATCAAAAATATTTTTATAAGCAACAAATAAGGATGATGATAGTACAATTGCTTGTGTCGCCAAATGGACATCTATTACCCCTCTCAGAACATATAGTCCAATAATTGCATAAGAACCATAATTTAACATATTTTCCAAAAAATTATCCATGATATTTTCGACTGTTACTGCAACTTCTGAATTAACTCCAGCCTTAACATATCGTTTATGAATTTTCTTTAAATTATGTATATACCATTTTTCTAAAGCATATATTTTCATTGTTTCATATCCTGTATAACTAAATACAATATAATCTGTCAATTCCTCCTCTACCTGCCTCATTTTTGTATAATTAACTTTAACAAATTTATTAATAATTATAGGTGCAACACATTGAATAAATGCCAATACTGACAATGTTACCAATACAATTCCATTGTCATTTATTAATAAAACCGTATAAAAAACAACCGTAAAAATTGACACAACCAAATTAGGTATTTCCCACATATGAAAGTCTGTTATCCTCTCAAAATCATCACTAATTCTTTCTTTTCCTTGTCCATATTTAATCTGACTTAATGCCGATAAACTTTGTATACCTATACAATTGTAAAAACTTAATTTTAATTTCTGTTTAACATTCTCAATTTTAATATTAGTGTAGTATTCCCAAAAAAAGGCCAAAACAAATCCAACTACTAAAATCTGCATCAAACCTCTAACAACTGTCTCCATACTATTGAACTTTGAGTTCGTAACATCTCTTACAAGATTTGAAATCATTTGAGAATATATACCTAAAATAATAACTTTAAAACAACTCATAAATATATTATTTAAATACATTTTTTTTGATTCTCTTTTTACATTAAACATAAATTCATCTTGCATTTCATCTTTCCTCCGCCCCTTGTCTCATATATTCTAAACTTACACTCTAACTAAAAGTCCAAATAATCTAATTCATTTACTGTATTATATCATTTAGCTTTATAATATACTAGACTTAGTGATTCACAATAATCTTCTGGTCTAATTTTCTTTTTTTCACACATTCTTATATATTTTTCCATATACCCCTCCCACATTATATTACTCTCCCCATCAACATACTTCTTCCATTGTTCAAAACTCCATACAAACTCATCCTCCTGTGGCAACATAACGCATGGCTTCATTTTACCCAATTCATTCATAGCCCAATTCAAATTTCCTGCATTACAAGCCAAACAACATTTTGAATATAATGCTTCGTCTATTTCCTTTGCATGAAAAATTATCCTTTCCCAATCCTCAATTTCAAGCTTTGAGCTATATTTATTTTGAAGTTTCCTTATCTCCCTATATACTTTTCTATCATAATCTGGATTATATCCATAATTGGAATTTTTTATATTTATTGCTTTACCAATCTTACTTATTGTCCCAATTTTTACTTTTATTGGTTTTAACACTATTGCTGTTTTTATATATTCTTCTAATTTACTTAAAACTTCTTCACTTACAACAATATTTATAAAAAAACTAATGTTATTTTTATTTAACCACCTACAGCTTTCTTTTAATTGTTCAAATCCATATGCATTATAACAATTATTTTCATAATCTAAACAACTCGTCCCATATAAAGTAATTGCTATTCTATCAAATAAATATAATATTTCCTTATTAATTTTTGACAATAATGAACCGTTTGTATTTAATTCCAGCTTTAATCCCATTTTTTTTGCTCTTATAACATATTGTTCAAAATGTGGATGTAATAATGGTTCCCCTCCTGTAAAAGCCAAAGTTGTTAAATGAGGACCCGCAAAATCTAATAGATTATAAAACATTTTATCTTCTATAAAGATCCCATTATCTTTATTTGCTGATTTATAACAATGAAAACATGAGAAATTACAAGCGTTTGTTAATTCAACTTGTATACGTTTCGGATAAAATTTTCCCTTTTTTCCTATAACTCTACTATTAAAATCACACTTTTTTTCATCAACAATTTCAAATAATGGGCTATTTAAACAGTATTTAGAAACTTCATCCAAAATATTTGCTAATAAAGAACTATCCATATTATATTTTTTTATTATGTAGTATGTAATTTCCTTCACCGTTTTTTTACCATTTGTTAATATAAATATATCTTCTTGAACAGAGTGTAATCTATATGCATTTCCACTAATAAAAACAAGTAGATATTCTCCAAAGTATCGATATTCACTAATTTTTAAACTCTTCATGTATATCATATATTTTTCTCCTATACAATAATTTCATCTATCTTTATTCTCAAACCTTGTTCAAAGAATAGCGTACACGCAATAATTGTCTCAAATTATTTAAATAATCCGGCACACATTTTTCTAAATCATTTATTCTAACTAAGGTTTTCTTAATCGTATGTTTAACAATAAGGCAAAATACTTCATCACTTTCCTGCACATCTCCATTTGTACATAATGAGTTATGTAGACAATCACCACCACATACATACCTGCACCAACAACTCTTACATTTTAGTCGATTATCAACATCCAAATCATTAAATACTCTTTTTAATTCATAATCTCTATACACATTCCCCAAAACATATCTCTTCATTCCGACAAAACTATCGCAGGGGTAAATATCACCTACAGGAGTTATTGCAAACTTTTCTTTTCCTGCATGACACCTATATACATAAACTTCTTTAAGAATCAATCGTTTTATTATTTTACCAAAATAATCGTTATCATTAACAAAAAAAAGCACATCATCTATTTTGTTATTTTTTACACATATATAAAAATATTCAACTAATTCATTAACCATTTTATAAACATTGTTAATATTTGATTCATTAATAACCAATTCATTATTTTTCTTTAATCTAACAAGTTTCATTTGTATACTTGAAAATCCTATTTTTTTGTTATTCTTTATTAAGTCAACAAGACTTTTTGTCTTTGATGTTATTACAGCAAGCGACCAAATACTCTTTAAGTGATTAGAAAAAATCATATTATTCTTCAAATTCATATAATTTTTATATAAATCATCATATGTTCCTAAACCATTTTCATAAATTCTACATAAGTTATGCTGTTCTTTTGAGCCATCTATACTTATGCCTAAATTAACATTATACTTATCTAATATCTTGCATGCATTTTCATTTAACAACGTTCCATTTGTACACAAAAATATTTCCAAATTTTTATTTATAAACTTTTTTCTAAAGATTTTCAAAGTTTCTTCCAGTAATTTAACATCTAATAAAGGTTCCCCACCGCTTACAAAATCAAGACGAAAATCATATACTTCATTAAAAGTATTTATAAAATAGTCAGCAATTTTTTCCAATGTAACAGAATCAAATTCTTTTTTTTCATTTATATTATTCCCACCATAATTTGCAAAACAATATTTGCATCTTAAATTACATTTTGTTACTGGAGCTAAAGAAATATATATCTTTTTATTATTTGAATTAACTATATCTGCTTTATTGTTAGAAAAAAAACGTCCATTGTTTTTTAAATAATTCAATATTTTCATAGAATGCTTATCTATCTGTCGCAAGTCTTTTTTCTTAAGTGCATAATATAGGCTTTCTCTAATTTCTACACATTCCATATAAAAACTATCAAATAAATATTTCTTACATCCATCCTCAAAAACATAATAATTTTTATACTCCAATAATTTCATATTTCTATCGTTGATGTTTTACTAATTAAAAACATCATTCTTCTCCTTTCTACAACATCAAACTGTAAATTATTATTTTTTATATTTTATTCAATTTTTAATACATAGTTCAAAGCATTATAGCATTATATTAATTTCTGAATAAATAATTATAGCTATAATATATTAACCAACTTGTTTTTAATAAATTTATTATAAAAAAGACATCAAATGCATTGATTAAACTAAATAATTTTTAACACTTACATTTGATGTCTCCCCCAGGTTAATTATTTTTATTATATTAACAGCAACCTGTATTTGCACCACCAGTCTTATTACTTCCGCATTTTCCACCACCAACTTTTATATGGTCGCTTTCTTTTAACTTGGAAACAAATTCCTCTAAAGTCATATTTTTTCTCCTTTCTTATAAAATTATATTAAATATTAATTTATAATTTCCGTCAAAATTTTCTAAACATCTTTTAGTATTGTAGTCTAATTTTATAATTACTAAAGAACTCAATCCATAACAATGAAAAGCGTTAATAAATATTGTTTTTCCTCTTCTCAGTTATATTTAGAAAAAAATTCGGAAACTAAAATCAATTTAATATCATCATATTATTTTCTAAATTGATTCTTGTAAAATAATGTATTTAATAATATCACCAATTGAATTAAATCTAACATCAAAATCTATAATAATATTAAATGTATTTTCTATTTCAACAATCAATTTTACTATTTCTAATGAATTGAGATCTAGACAATTTTTGTTATCTCCATTTAAAGTTGTATCATAATTAATGTTCATTTTTCCAAATTCTTTAATAAGAATTTGTCCTAATTTTTCCATAATAACTTTTTCTTCTTTCATTTTTCCCTCCATTTATTTACTTTGAATTTATACATTATTCATACTTTATTTTCACATATTATTTTATATACATTAGTAGTAATTTCATATGCATCGAACATCTTTGCTTCCTCGTTATAAATATATATTAAAATATCATTTTTATAATCATAAATAAAATTCATATTTTCGGTTAATGTGGCACCACTATGACTAACAACTTTTTTCTTCTTATCAATTTGTAATCCCCAATTATACTCATAATCTTCTTCAATAATTCGTTGAATATTAAACTTTAAATATTCAACGACCCACTTATAAAAATCATATGGTGTTGAATATAATCCACAAGCTGAATAAGTTAACTCATATGGAAGAAAATTTTTTTTATAATATATATCATTCTCAATTTCATTTCCTTTTAAAAAAAATGTATTCTTAAGGTCAAAATCATTAAAAATTGTATTATTCAAATAACACTCAAAACTCATATTAGTCACTCTCTCTATTATGTCCCCAAGCAAATAATAGTTTGAATTTGAATAATTTGTTTTAGTCCCTGGTTTGAATTTAGTATTATTATTTAATATATCAATGATTATCATTTTCTTTAATTGGCTAGCATCATATAAATTTATTATTTTTATTAATTTCTCTTTATACAATGAATCATTAAGATAATCCACAATACCACTCTGCATAGTCAATAAATTTCTAATTGAAACATCTCCTATTTGACATTTCTTACAATAGATATCATAAATTGATGTTTCTAATGTAACACTTGTTGTAGAAATAAGTTCATTAACTGCTGCTGCAGTAAACTGTTTGGTTAATGATGCAAACGGCAACACAGACTTTCTATATATTTTATTTCCATATTTTTCATCTAAAAGAATGCTATTTTCTCTTGTTACCAATACAAAGCCTTTAAATCTTATATATTTAAAATACTTGTTTAATATATTCTTTACATCGTATAACATCCACTTCGTCCCTTCACTAACCAAAAATCATTTATACATTTCTATATTTTTACTTAGAAAATTATAATCCCAATACAAAATTTCATTAATAAAATAACAAAGATTTTTTTCATTTAATGATTTCATCTTTTATTTTCCGCATTAATCATCTCCCATATTCTAATTAAAGTATATTTACTATATCATTTGTTTATCAAGTTCACAATTAGCAATTGAATTGATTACACTTAACTATCGCATGATAATATTATTTTAGTTATTTAAATAATTTTCCTTATAATCTTTCATTCCTATTGTATCCATACCATTTTTTCCATATACCTCCAACATATTTTTAAAATAATTTAGTGTAATATTATTTATAAATGCCCCTATATTTAAGCTATATAATTTCAAATTGCAAAATTTAAGAAGAAAATTGTCCGCTTTAATCTTGAAAATACAAGAATCCCCAAAGATCTTACCAAAACACGATATATACAAATCAAGTATTTGTAATCTGACTAAACAATTCCGTTAAAAAACGCCAATCAACCAAAGAATACCACATCGATTATACTTATATTAAAGAAAATTTCTAGCTTAAAAAATAACTTGTAGCACCTCAAAATAAAAATGACTTTCTAAAATAGAACTATAGCCACAAAAGGTTTGTATTACATTCTTTGCGGAGAAAATCGATTAAAGACTTATCATAACAATAAATTTGGACTCAGATGGCTTCTACGAAAGTTTATATTTGTCCAAATGGTTTTGGGTATACCCTGAAACTATGTGCTTACTTTATAATTATCTTAAAACCAAAAAAAGCTAATTACTATCAACATAAAGACGAAATCAGAAACTATATTTAGCAAACCTATAACTCCCATGACGAAATTGATGTTCATAAAACCGTACACGCATATCTTATTCATAAATGTTACGATATCAACCGATTTACGGTTTACAAATTATAATCAGTTATTCTATTCTTAATCTCAAAGGAAAAAGTAGCTTATGAACATAGTATAACTCATAAAGTATACAAAAACAAATTGAATCAGAATTTTTTTAAAAAAAGAGCAAATCAAAAAAAGTATATTGATTTTACTTATCTATTTCTAACAAATAGCAGAAAACTGTATAATTACACTATTATTGTTCTGCACGACTACAGTATCGTTGCCAGGCAGCTGATATATAAAGATATTTTTAATACTAGAAAGACATTTTGATTTATCATCATTATTATCATATATAAAAAAATTCTATACCACAGTGGAAGGATTCACATATGTACTATGTACATTACAATCATGTGTGTCCTCATTTTTATAATAATTACAAAACGCCTTATTATACACACTATGTAATTTTGTAAATTCTATAACAACATCAAATATTAGAGCATAGGGTTACAAAAAGCTTAACACCAACACTTATATAATTCTTTATTTTTGTTTTCTCCAATATATTATTTCTTATATTAAACATTGTTTTGAAGCAAATTGTTCATTCACTTTATTTTTTTAAATACATTGTAAATCTTTTTATTATAATATCTCCTATAAAAATTATTATCTTTTAATTTCCTTGCATATTCAAAAAAAACTTAAAAACTTATTATTGTAATTAATTTAGTTTATTTTCATAATACATTACATATCAATTAATTCCTGAATCTCATTATATGCTTCCAATAATATCTGTTGTATACAGATTAAACTTTGAACAGATAAATTTCCATCTATATCTCTTTTATTCTTTTCTTGAAATTCTCCATGTAATATATAGTCCGATTTTACTGATAATGCTCTTGACAAACTTCCTAGTGTATATGCCGAAAAACTCTTTTTACCAGTTTCAATTTCATATAAAAAAGACGATGATATATCTGCTGCCTCAGCCAACTCTTCTCTTGTCATTTTATTTTTTAGACGCAAACTTTTTATACGTCCTCCTATTATCACATTGTCCATGACACCACCTCCAAACATATACATTTATTCCATTTGAATTTTATCAATTATTTTAAAGTATTGTAGATATATTACTAACCATCCATTTTTTGCTACTATAATTTATACTATTTTATCATTTTACTATTTTACGTTCTTTTTATCACAAAAAACAAGCTGCTTGATAACATATCATCACATTTTCATTTTTTTTTGATATTCTTTAAATCGCAATAGCAAACTAAGTTAATAGTGTATTTATATTGGAGGTAAATTTCCATGAAAGACAAGCTTGAATTATATTTACAAACAGAACTACATTTCAGTTCCATAGATTCAAAAAAAATTACATATTGTCTTGAAGGCATCTTGTCCGAAATGAGTAAATTATTAATTATATTCACAATTGCCATTACTTTTGGATATGCCTATGAAGTTTTAATATCCACATTTATACTATTATCTATTCGCTGCAATTGCGGCGGATTACATTTTTCGCATTATTTCAGTTGTTTTACATTTACATCTGTATTTTACCTTGCAACAATTATTCTCTCTCAATTGCCATTGCCTAATCCTATTTTAGCATGCGGGCTACTTATAACTTTGGAAATATTTTCATTAATCGGACCTATTACTTCACCAATGCGCCCTCGGTTAACACAATCAGACGTTCAAAAGTATTCGTCCCGCACTACTTTTATACTGCTAATATATTCTTTAATACTTATTCTGTCGGAATCACTCCCCTATAGAAATCTCATCTATTGGGTTATTGTGTTACAAATATTCCAATTATTATGTGCTAAAATTGCACAGAAAGGAGAGTCATATGAAAAAATTTATTACACCAAAGATTTATAAGTTATGTACATTATGTCTAGCTTTAACAGTCATTTTGACCTCTAAGCATGCTAGTTATCTTTTCTTTGGTGAACCAAAGTTTCCAACTGAAGCATAACAAATTTCGACATGTGTCACAATCTGCAATAGCATGACTCATATAAGACTTTTGCATAAGTTATATCAGTTGTTAATCGGGTAGGAAATAAACAATTATATCATCTAACAACGCATAGTCCAGTAAGCAAGAGAGTTTTCACCTCAAACTTCTCACGGAACCGTATGTGAAATTCTCCCTTTATATGACTCTTATGATATTGCGAACAGAAAGATGGTTTTCATTTTCACATAAACGTGAACCATCTTTCTGCTATTCATCCATATTCATGAAATTTCCTATATTTACATTTGACTAATCTACATTCTATACACTGCAATATACATTCATTCCATAACTAACAAATTAAATACACCAAAATAATTACTCTATCCCATTAGCATTGGATTAAGTATATTAGCAATTATATAAATTTCATACCCAGTTCTCTTATAGAATTTCGGAAAGTTAATCTTAAAATCTTATCTCTGATAAAAGAAAGTATATCAAAGGAAATCACAATCACCGGCTTAACCAGTGATTTGCTTAGCGACCTATAAGGCCTCTTTACTAGCGTCTGAATCTAAAGACCCGTCGAAATGGTCTACTCAACGCAACATCAGTTACTTACTTAGCCCCTAAACTTACTATTAATTGTTTTTCTTTACTGGCTCTCCAGTAAACGTACCAACATACTTTTTGATAGTCATCTGGTCATATTCCAAATCTTCTTGTAATTGATTTCGAATATTTTCTTTGTATTTTTTCCTGCTGTATCATCATAATAACCCCTACACCAGAAATGTCTATCTCCATATTTATATTTCAGATTTGCATGTTTCTCAAATATCATCAAAGTACTTTTTCCCTTTAGATATCCCATAAAAATAAAATATGAAACACTCATTTTGGGTGGAATTTCAACAAACAAATGAATATGATCTGGACATACTTCTCTTCTATAATATTTACACCTTTTCTTTTACAAAGCATGGTAATAATATCGCGAATATCTTCTCTTAAATTTCCATACGCTACCTTTCTTCTATACTTTGGTGCAAAAACTATATGATACTTACAATTCCATGTTATATGTGATAAACTGTTATTGTTATTCATACAGACAATCTCCTTTGTTTTTTAATGTGGTTGGCAGACCATCATTATTATAACAAAGGAACTTATCATTGCACATCGCTTAATCTCTTTCCACCACCCGCATAACAGATGGTTTATTTATTTGCTACATTCCATTTTTTTCTCCAAGAGAAACTACATTTCGCAAATGAGACCTCTAGGTCTATATAGGCAAAAAGTACTCCATATCTATACTAACGGAGTACTTCTTCCAATCATTAAAGAAAAACATATATAATTCTGTTCATCAATCATTTTATTTTCCAACAACAGTTCTATTTTGTACTTTTGAATCAAACTCTTCAGATGATGCAATCCAATTCCCCTATCACATCCTTTTGTGCTATAACCCCTTTGAAACATTCTTTTCATCTCTTGATTTTTCAGTTCAACATGGGGATTTGCTATTCGTATCACAATTCCATCTCCTTTTTCAACTTCAAAAACAAGAAATTCAGTTTTACCATTCTGCTTCATATCCTGAATTGCATTATCAAAAAGCGTTCCAAGAATTTCAATCATATAAATCTCATCCACTTCACATTTTTCCAAGCTACATTTCAATTTTATTCGCATTCTTAAACCTGATTCCTGTGCTTCAATCATCTTTTCATAAACATGAGCTATTAGTATAGGATTTTTTAGTGCCATTACTTGTGCTGGCATCTCATAATCTGTCAATCTTTGTAGATACCTTTTTTGTTCTTCCACCAATATTTTGTAGTCACTGTATATGTTATGTAATGAGTACACTGCATCTAAATGATTCTGAAATTTATGTTGCCTATTACGAATTTGTTCAATCACATTCTCAAATGCCTTAAAATATCTACTACGAATTTTTTTCTCATAATAATACCTCATTAACCGAGTACTTAATAACCACAGCAAACTCAAGCCTATCATAATATAAAGATAATCAGCTAATTCAAGTTCCAATGTCATATTATAATCAATAATCTTCGTTATTATAAGAATAAGACTAAAAAACAACACGGCTATATACAATATTTCTTGTTTATTACACCATTTTTTCAAATACCAAATTGGTATTCTTTTTAATATAATATAACATAGAGCAACACTTTCTAATGCTGCTAATAGTTTACAACTATTATCGCTCAATCTGTTATTAAATATAAATAAAAAAGGAAATAAGCTTATCAACTCTACTAATCCACCTATTACCAAGCTCAAAATCAGTGTAATTACACTCTCTTTCCAAGGAACTCTATATCCAATCTTTACATATAACAGTGTAAAAAAATAACATACATATACCTCTTCACTTGGAATAAACATAATGTAAACTGTTTCTGCTAATATAAATAATATTGACCACACCATACGAACATCTTTCCTTTTCCCTTGCAAACCATTTATAATAAGCATGCTACATAAAATTTCTGATATAATCGCACATACAGTCTCCAGATATTCTATATTCCCCATTTTCAATAGCCCTTCTTTATATACAATTCATATTGTCTTCGAAAACTTTTTTTCAAAACACTTCCCATACAAATTTGCTCATCAATGCCTTTTAATTTAATAAATTGATTAACATAATCTACTGATTCTATATAATTGATATTAACTGCTGTTCCCTTCAATGGTAATAAAAAAATGTAACTCGTAACTCTCTTTAAAAATTGCTTCAATGGTAAATTAGGAATTTCAATACATTCCTTATCAGTATAAATATGTAAAATTCTATTTTGATGAACCACATATCGAATTTCAGATATATCTATCGAATAATTAATACCATCATTTCTAAAATACATTCTCTCTGGTAATTTTGATGCTCTTTCACCCCTTGTTAGTACTTCATCAATCAATCGACTCACTCGTTCATCATCTATTGGCTTCTCAATATAATCATAACAATGAATACGGTGTAACAAATCCACTTCTAATCCAGCAATAGAAGTAATAAATACAATTTCAGTTCCGGCACAAAAAGGACATTCACGTATCCTTTCTGTAAAAGTAATCCCTGAAAAGTCATTTCTTTTCTGAGGATGTAAAATAATATCCACTAAAAATAAATCCATTCTGTGCATCAATGCAAAACCAAGAGCATCTTCTTCGTCCGAAAAAGTGTGAACCATTATTTCCTGCTTCATCGAATTAATAATCTTAACCAGTCGTTTTCTTGTCAATTCATTATCTTCCAATATAAGTATATGTTTCATCTTACTCCTTTAAATCAGACTTCAAAACACGAATAAAATACTCCAGCAGACGTATCAAGCTTCTTACAGTTTTATCCTTTGATGTGTTTGTTACTATATATTTTAGAATATCATCCTCATTATATGGATCATCCGCGACAAAATCATTCAAATCCACCTCATATTTTCGATGAATCTGTATTGCCTTGTCCAAAGTCATAAGTGTTTTTCCACTTTCAATTTTTCGATAAGAAGAAACATCCCAATATAGTTCATCTGCAAACGCCTGTTGTGTCAGACCAAGTTTTTCCCTTAATTCTTTGAGTTTCCTGCCAATTTCTGCAATCTCTTCATCACTTATCATTCTGTCCATGTTCCGAGTTACTCCTTTTTTAACAATATTACCAATAGACAGTATGCTACTGTTATAGATTTATATTCCACATAACATGATTTTAATTCCACATGTCTTTTCTAAGTTCCAATTATAATCCGAAATCTAATACTTCTAACCTTCTTTTACTGCATATCAAGCTACTGCTCTAGCCTAATAAAAAACAAAAAAATTTAATCTTTATTTAAAATAAAATATCATAGACTTTGCATAATACATGTGATATAGTGATACAAATTATAAAATGAAATTCTACAATACCCTACCCAAAATTAATACCTGGCCAATTTTACATATAAAATACCGTTTCATAAAAAACTGTTATAAACCATCAATTTCTTGTCATACTAAAACAGCATCAAACACATGAATAATTTGCGCACTCTATTATAAGCGTAAACCAGTCATTGCTGATGCTGTTTTTATTGTTTCTTTATCTTTCCCCTTAATGCATATGTGCATATTTTTCTTTTGTTGCCATCCCCCCTCTGATATGTCTTTCTGATTTGTTCAAGTCTAAGATTTTTCTTACTTCAATTGCTAATGACGAATCTATATTTTCAAGTCTTTCAGTGAGATCTTTATGAACCGTCGATTTGCTGACACCAAATATTTTGGCAGCCTGCCTTACAGTAGATTTATTTTCTATCATATAATTGGCAAGACTTATTGCTCTCTGACTTAATCTTTCATCTGCTATGTATGTATTTTTCCTTCTCCTGTTCCTAAAATTCAGCTTTTCCACTTTAAAAGCTCCTCTTATTTTTTTACATCTTATGAGAAAGCTGTTTATTTTATGACAGGCTGTTAAGGAAATTTATTTTGCCTGAAAATTCTTGACTTAAAATCTATTTTTCATTACACTAAAAATAAATATCAACAATTTATGAACGGAGGAGTTATATGCCATTTATTGATTCAAAAGTAACAGTTTCACTTTCAGCTGAAAAAGAGGAAAATATTAAACAGAAACTCGGACATGCTATCGGAACACTAGGCAAAACAGAAAGCTTTTTAATGGTTGGTTTTGAAGATGATTACAGCCTTTACATGGGCGGAAACAAATTAGAAAAAGGTGCTTTTGTTTCGGTGCGTGTATTCGGTAAAATCAACTCATCACAAAGCAATGAAATGACAGCAAAAATCTGTCAGATATTTGCCGATGAACTTGATATTCCGGGTCAAAATGTATACGTCACATATCAGGGCATAGCCGACTGGGGCTGGAACGGAAACAATTTCTAATATAATTTTAGTTATTGTTCACACCGACATAATGTTCACATCCGCGTTGTGATTGACAAATAACAGATATGTCATTAAAAACAAATAAGCAGACAATAATATTCATATTTATTGTCTGCTCTTTTATTTTTATCTTCTTTTATTTATATATTGCACTAATCTAATCATGTACATTTAAGCCATGAAGCATTTTTACAAATTCAGGATTGCTATGGTCTACAATCTCACTGTGTCCAAGGTCAAGTTTTGCAATTTCTTTCATATCTTCATCTGAAATCTCAAAATCCCATACATCCATATTCTGTTCCATGCGTTCTTTGTGAACTGACTTCGGTATTACCACAACACCTCTCTGCACATTCCATCTGAGAGCTACCTGTGCCGGTGTCTTTCCGTACTTCTCACCTATAGCAGCAAGAACCGGATGTGTAAATATTCCATGATTTCCTTCAGCAAACGGTCCCCATGCTTCCGGTACAACTCCGTACTCTTTCATAACGCTGAGTGCATTTTCCTGTTGGAAAAACGGATGTAATTCCACCTGATTTACCATCGGTTTTATGTCTACTGTCTCACAAAAATCTGCCAATATATGAGGATAGAAATTGCAAACTCCGATTGCTTTAAGCTTGCCTTCTTTGTACATTTCCTCCATAGCACGGTAAGCACCATAGTAATCACCCATCGGCTGATGAATAAGATATAAATCTAAATAATCTGTTCCAAGTTTTTTCAAAGATCTCTCCACAGCAGCTTTTGCACCTTCATAACTTGCATCCTGTACCCATAACTTTGTAGCAATAAAAAGTTCTTCTCTAGGCACTCCGCATTTTGCGATTGCTGCTCCAACAGCTTCTTCATTCATATAAGCTGCTGCCGTATCGATAAGACGATATCCGCTTGCAATTGCATCTGTGACAGCTTTTTCGCACACATCAGCTTCAGGAACCTGAAAAACTCCAAATCCGAGAAGCGGCATTTTTAATCCGTTACTTAATGTAGTGTATTCCATAATTTTACTCCTTTCAATTCTCTTATAACGTTGTCTGGTGTAATGTATCATTGATACAGTACACTGGTTATTTTCCATTTTTAATGGAAGATTTAAAGAATTATCTCTTAAATTCATTGTCTAAATTATAGTGTTAAATTCCTCAAATGAACAATATTTAATTTTTATACTGCTATTCATTTAATGAATACTATATATTGATTTATAATATAAATCTGCTAAACTGTTAATTAAGTAAAACAAGGAGGTTTTTAATCATGTTAGAAACATACCAGCTTGAGCAGCTTATAGCTTTTGCAGAATACAAAACTCTGTCCAGGGCAGCCGAAGTCCTTCATATTTCACAGCCTTCTTTGAGCCGTACTATGCAGCAGATTGAAAGTGAATTTCAGGTTTCTCTCTTTGAAAGACAGAAAAATAAAATCACTCTTAATGAAAACGGCAGGCTTGCAGTCTCCTATGCCAGAAAGATAGTGGATGATGTTAATGACATGGTATTCCATGTGCGTTCATTTGACCGCATGAACAATACAATAAGCGTTGGCTCATGTGCTCCCATGCCAAGCCAGCTGCTGACAAAACTGCTCCGCAGCATTTATCCTGACATGACACTTTCCTCCGAAGTAAAAAAGACTGACGTTTTAACAGTCGGTCTTTTTAATGATACATATGATTTTATAATTCTTCCGCAAAAACCTGATAATACAAGCGGACTCTTTATAAAAACTTTTTCAGAAGAACACCTGATGTTTTGTCCTACAGACACACACAAATTTGCACATGAGAGAAGCCTGCATCTTTATGACATAAATGGTGAAAACATGATAGTCATGCCAAATCTCGGTTTTTGGCGTGATATAATCGACGAAAAAATGCCCGATTCAAAATTTTTTGAGCAGACAGACCGCACGGCATTTGAAGAACTTATCCAAGCCTCAATACTGCCTTATTTCACGACTGACATTGCTTTTAATGATTACATACAGCCAAAAAATCGTGTGTATATTCCTCTCATTGACCCTGAGGTAAACGTAACATTTTTCCTCATTGTCAAAGAAAGTAAAAAACAAAAATTTACGCAAGTGTTTAAAAACATTTGATTATATCTGCTGCATCTGCCTATATTCCAAACATTTCAGCACATATTTTCATGCCTGAATCAGTTTTGAATATTTTGTTATACGCATGCTCAACCACATCTTTTGACAAGCCATCCTCATACATATTTACAAGAAAATCTGCCTCAACAAGGATTTGATAATCTATCCCATTTATGTCATCATATGTATGATGATGGGCTATAAGATACATCACTCTCTCTGCTACATCTTTCATAAATCCAAGCTTTGTAAGCAATTTTTCTGCAAGCGCAGGTCCCTCTTTTTCCTGAAGTTTTCCATTGCAATTCCCATATTTTTCTTCACACAAATGTATTCCTATATCGTGAGTCAATGCCGCAACTTCAATAATAAACAATGTGTGCTCATCGACATTTTCCATTTCAGCAATAAGCTTCGCATAACTGTGGACTTTGCAAAAATGCTGTATTCTTTTCGCATCTCCGTTGTATAATTTTATCATTTCATAATGTAATTTATTTAACATATAATTCCTTCTTTCTTTATCTGCAGCTATTTTTATATCCGATACTTTATCCATTATATTTACTTTTTAAGTTGTTTTCAATCACACATTACCGGCATCAATCCACGGCTGATTTTTCTCCCGTTTAGAATATATCTCACAAAGCCACGCTATAACAGCCTGTTTTTTCTGCACAAACGGCTCTCTGTGGCTTAAAAGAATGTATGATGCAGGTATTTTATTCAGCAGGTCTATCTGTTGTTTCACCATTCCTGCATTGTAAACTGTTTTGTTACCCTTATGAGCCGGATATAACGCATCACCAAGCAGACAATATGTCTCATCTGCCATAAGTGCCAGCGAACCTTTCGCATGGCTTGACGGCATTGGAAAAATACTCAGATTTGCTTCTGATTTATCTATGCGTATTTCCTCTTCCACAACTTCCCCAATATGTGTATATTTGTATGTATTTTTTCCCTGATACAGCTTAGACCATTTTATGTATTGCAGATTTGCAATATGGTCAGGATGAAAATGGGATAAAACAATTTTAATATCTTTTCCTTTTTCCTGGGAAATTTTTGAAAGCATGTCCGAGACAAAACTATTTTTTCCAACATCATATACCCATAAATAATCTTCGCCCTCTATAACACATACATTCGCTGAAAGCGGTTGCATAGTTGGTGTGATATAACTGATTTTATCTGTGATATTACGCCACATCGGTATATTATTTTTATCTGAATTTAACTGAATTTTATCCTGCATACAAATCTCCGTTTAAATATTTACTATTTTTGCCACACATTTTTAATTTTAACAACGATTTTGCCGGTACACCAGCCTTACTTACTAATCGTATTATAACATTATATGGCAAATATTTTGCAAAGTAAAAGAGTACCTCTTTAAAGAAGTACCCTTTTATAAAATGAATTGTATAAAATAGTATTATTCAGTTGCCTGAATAGCGTCGTAGCCTGTTTCCTTTGTTCTGATTTTCTGAGCTGTTCTTATCTCATAGCTGAAAATCTTTCCGTCACCTGTCTCTCCCGTAAATGCCGCTTCCTGAATGGCATTTATCGTCTTTTCTTCCCATTCTTCTGATGAGACAACAATCTCAAATTTAATCTTAGGCTGCATCTGCATGTCAACCTGCATACCTCTTACAACCTCTTTATATCCTCGCTGGATTCCACATCCCATAACCTGTGAAACAGTCATTCCATTTACACCTATTGAATTTAATGCAGCTTTTACATCCTCAAACTTTTCTTCTCTTATAAAAGCATCTATTTTAATCATCATATATATCATCCTCCTAGACATACACACTCTTTACTGGTCAAGTCCGTTGAAACTTGGATAAGCACTCTCGCCGTGCTGTGAAATATCAAGTCCAAGCTGTTCCTCACGCTTATCAACACGAAGCGGTGTAAATAATCTTACAATTGCTACGCATATTAAAGTTCCCACTACTGCTACAGCCGCTGTTACAAGAATACCAGCTATCTGTGCAACAAACAAGTGATAATCACCAAATATAAGTCCGTCCCATTTTGCTGTGCTGTTTATTGATTTCTGTGTAAATATACCTGTTGCAATTCCTCCCCAGATACCACCGATACCATGACATCCAAAAGCATCAAGCGCATCATCTATTTTAAGCTTTTTCTTTATAAGTGCCACACCAAAATAACAAATCGGACTTACAAGTGCTCCGATGATAAATGAAGCCCAGATTGGCACAAAACCTGCTCCCGGTGTGATTGCCACAAGCCCTACAACAAGACCTGTACTTGCTCCGACGAGTGTTGTCTTTTTACTGATAACAGTATCAATAAGCATCCATGAAAGAAGTGCTGAAGCTGCTGAAATTGCCGATGTCATAAACGCATGAGCTGCAAGTCCGTCTGCTTTAAGTGAACTTCCCGCATTGAATCCAAACCATCCAAACCAGAGAAGTGATGCTCCAAGCACAACAAACGGAATATTGTGAATACGGTATGTCGTAACCTCATAACCGCGTCGTCTGCCAAGAATAATCGCAAGTACAAGTGCACTCACACCTGAACTGATATGTACCACATCTCCGCCTGCAAAATCGACAGAACCCATTGCTGCGAGAAGTCCTCCTTCACCCCATACCATATGAGCCATCGGATAATAAACTATTACTGACCATATTGCAACAAATATAAATAATGCCTTAAATTTCATTCTTCCAACAAGAGAACCTGTTATAAGTGCAGGTGTTATCATGGCAAACATCATCTGAAATGCACAGAATACAAGATGCGGTATTGTATCCGCATATGGACCCGGTTTCATTCCGACATGATTTAAACCAATCCATCTTAAATCACCTATAATTCCTCCATGATTGCCTCCAAATGCAAGAGAATAACCAAACAATGTCCACATTACAACTGAAAGTCCCATAATTGAAACACACGCCATCATTGTATTACATACATTTTTTCTCCTTACAAGACCTCCGTAAAAAAATGCAAGTCCCGGTGTCATAAAAAACACAAATGCCGTACAAATGAGCATAAACGCTGTATCACCTGAATTCATAAAACTTTACCTCTCTTCCCAAAATATATTTTCTAAAAAGCAAAAAAGATGCCTAGAGCTTTCTCAAGCTTTAGACATCTTCGTCATGCTTTGCAGTATAGCACAAGTCATTTTTGATTGCAACCATTTTTTTACAGATATATCCAAATTTTGTAACAGTTTAGCTTTTCATCTCCTACATTCATAAAGCTGTCAGCCGCTGCTATACAGCTACTATTTATTTCAAATTCTTTACACTGTTTTTCCCCGACATACCGCACAGCCGCCCTTATTCCCGATACAAAATGCACAATCCTTAATTCTTTCCACGCACTCCTTTTTTGTCACAATAAAAATTCCTATACAGCTTTTTACCGGATGCATATTTCCGTTTTCATCAGTGGAAACTCCAACCTTTTCACCATCTGTCAGCTTTACAAGCTTTGGAACCACATCTACATCCATTCCATAAAATCCCGGTCCGAAAGAGTCCGATACATACTTTTTATGTCTTACGCTATGCTTTCTCTCTATATACTTCCTAAGCCAGTCTCTAAGTACATCTGTCGCTGCTATCATTAAACATTCAACATAATATTTTTCAAGAAGAGAACTTTCTTTTAATTTACTCTCATCAATTTCCTTTATTCCAAATGTATAAAGATAAATGCAGTCTATGTCTCCGTCTTTTACATTCATTCTCTCGAGTGCATTACATTTTATTTTTTCTTCTCCAAACACAAATCTCTCCGATGTAACAACACTCTTATCCAGTTGTTTCAATAAAACTTCTATTTTTTTTCCAATAAAAAATTTGTCATATGATGCACTTATGATTTCTTTATGCTGTCTCTTCATCTCCGCATCCATTGTGTCAAATCCACAAGACTTCTCAATTTCTGCTTCCATATCCACAATCAGCTCATTTATTTCCACTTCAAGTATCTCATCTTTCTCCATAAGACACTCCAGCACTTTGCCGTAATTGGCTGCCCTGTGCGGAAAAGTACATTCTGAACAATCTTTTATTTTCTCTCCATTAGCTGTCACAAGATAAACAGGATTTCCGGGACACCTTTTTTTAAGATATAAAGGACAATAGCAGAAAAGGCAATTAAAGTCCTCTTCTGCTATTTTATCTGATACCTTGTGACATGGAAAATATTCGCATTTTTTATTTGAAAAAAATGAATAATTTTCTGCCATTTGTATTCCTCACTTCGTGATATTTTTGTAATATGATATTTAGGTCAACAGATATTTTAAACCTTGTATCACATTATTCACCTGCAATAGCTCTTGCAACGTGAACACCGCTTGCTGACGCATGAGACAGTGAATGTGTCACACCGCTGCAGTCACCGATAACATAAAGTCCCTTAAGCGGAGTTTCAAGATTTTCATCAATCTCAACTTCCATATTGTAGAACTTAACTTCAACACCATATAAAAGTGTATCATCGTTTGCTGTTCCCGGCGCAATTTTATCAAGTGCATAAATCATTTCAATTATTCCGTCAAGTATTCTCTTTGGCATTACAAGACTCAAATCACCCGGTGTTGCAGAAAGCGTAGGTGTCACAAAACCTTCTGCTATACGTGTTGCATTGCTTCTTCTGCCTCTTATAAGGTCACCAAATCTCTGAACCAGAACACCTCCACCAAGCATATTTGAAAGTTTTGCTATACTTTCCCCATATCCGTTACTGTCTCTGAACGGCTCTGAAAAATGTTTTGCAACCAAAAGCGCAAAGTTTGTGTTTTCAGTATGTTTGCTTGGGTCTTCATAACTGTGACCGTTTACCGTAACTATTCCGTTTGTATTTTCATTTACGACAACTCCATGCGGATTCATACAGAATGTACGAACCAAATCTTCAAATTTTGCCGTTCTGTAAACAATTTTACTCTCATAAAGTTCATCCGTAAGGTGTGAAAATACTTCCGCCGGAAGTTCAACTCTCACGCCGATGTCAACACGATTTGATTTTGTCGGAATATTAAGCTCTGAACAGACTTTTTCCATCCATTTACTTCCGCTTCTTCCGGCTGAAATTATACATTTATCACACTCATAATCACCCTTTGCAGTTTTTATGATATAACCGTCTCCATTCTGCAAAACGCTGTCTACAGGTGTATCAAAATAAAAATCTACCTTATCTTTGAGTTCAGCATAAAGATTTTCAAGAACAACATAGTTCTTATCTGTTCCCAAATGTCTCACTGATGCATCAAGCAGATGAAGTCCGTTCTGCACACATAATTTCTTTATCTCAGTATTTGCAGTAGAGTAAAGTTTTGTTCCCTCTCCGCCATATTTAAGATTCAATTCGTCAACATAATACATAAGGTCAAGTGCTTTATTTTTTCCTATATATTCGTACAGTGTACCGCCAAACTGATTTGTTATATTATATTTTCCATCCGAGAAAGCTCCTGCACCCCCAAAACCGTTCATTATTGAACAGCTTTTACAATTTATACAGCTTTTTATCTTATCTCCGTCTATAGGACAAACTCGTTTTTCAAGAGAATGACCGGTTTCAAATACGGCAACCTTAACTTCAGGATTTTTCTTTACAAGTTCATATGATGCAAAAATTCCTCCCGGACCGGCACCTACAATTATAATGTCATATTTCATATAACTTCATCCTCCTTTCAGGATAAAAAACTTTAGAATACAAAAATACAGAAGCATAGCTAAATTTACATGTACAAGTAATTTAACCCGCTTCTGTATTCATTTTACACTAGATGCATATTTTATGCAATCAGATATATTCCGGTACAACGAATAATTATTTTTTTCGTGCTAATATCCTATTTTTTTACTTTAACCGTAATCTTGTAAATCTTTTTCTTAGTAGTAACAGTAACAACTGTAGTACCTTTCTTCTTACCCTTGATTACAACATTATTTCCGCTAAGTGATGCTGTAGCGATAGACTTCTTTGCCACCTTAACTGTAGCTTTCTCAGCCTTATTAGAGCGAACTTTAATTTTGACGCTCTTCT
>FR887307.1:55380-69763 GCA_000436755.1 Clostridium sp. CAG:253
CGCTCTTCTTAACCTTAACACTCTTAGTAACCTTCTTAACTGTAGCCTTTGTTGTAGTATTATTATTTGCCTGCTGCCCGCCGTATACAGAACCGTCTGCATTGTATGCGGCATCACAGATTTCAATTTTAACATAAGAAGCACCGCTATAAGTGTTTGTTGTTACCCAGAGCCAAGGCAGAACTGTCAACGCTTCTTTGTCAAGCTGAACATATTTGTCTTTCCATATCTGGTTGCAGTCAGGCATGTAATCTACATCATATTTAACAATACCCTTCATGTCTCCAACTTCATGCTTACCGTTTAATACACCTGTATCTGTAGCTTTGTATGCACCGATGTAACCAAGCTGAAGGTCGGCACTGTTACTGATATCATTATCCATTGGATAAACTCTTACACAAGGCTCTTTAATCTTAGTCCAGTCTGTTGTCACCGAAATATTCCAGCATACCTGGTCGATAACTGCTTTCAAATTGTCCTCTTTAGTTGTTTTCTTGATACCGATTTCGATACCGCCATTATCATTTACAAACTGTGTAACATCATCAGGACGAGTCTGAAGCAAAAGTTCAGAATTCTTTGCATTGGTGTGTCTCATGAACTCACCTTCCCAAGTTGCAACAACCTTCGGGCTCTGGTTCTCTGTATATGGAACAGATTTAATTCCTGTATAGAATGGCTTAGGGTTGATGAACTCTTTGTCTGCAACAGGGTCTAATGTGATATCGTAAACTTTCATGAATGACTCTCCAAGGTCTACATAAGACCAGTAACCCTTAGAACGGTCATAGTAATGTCCTTCATCCCACCATACAGGGCACATACCTTTTTCCAATGCTAATTTGAAAATAGTGTCCGCATAGTCTGTTACACCATCTTTGTATCCCTTAACACATCCACATTCACCAAGGATAACGCCGTAACCCTGGTCAGAGAACTTAGGAACAAGACGGCTGAGATTGTTATCCATATCCTTTTTGTCCTGCTCTGTTCCCCATGTATCCTGATATCCCCAAGGAGTTGTAGCTGTAGCTGAGATACCGTATACAGTAGGGTCATAATAATGAACAGAAATACTCATTTTTTTCTTTCCTGTCAATTCTTCGGCTGGGTCATTTGGCATATGGAAACGTTCATCCATAACACCGTCATTTACATATGTATCTCCCTCATATCCGCCGATTACACATGACTCATTACCTGTACCCGGAATTAAAAGCTGACGATATGTATTGTTTCCTCCTGATGTACGAACAATATCAACAAATGTCTGGTTGATTTCATTGACCATCTGATAAATCTGGTCTCCATCTTTAGGAAGTTTACCTGTCTGGTCATTCTGTGCTTTGCTTGGGTCTCTGAAGTCATCATTTAAACGTCCTGACAACTCTTCGTTTGCGCCCTCAAAAATTACATGGTCTGAATATTCTTTGAAACGCTCAGAAAGCTGTTTCCAAATATCTGTATACTTCTTATATGCCTGATAACGGATTGGATTTTTCTTCATGTCTGTCTGTGCCAATGGAGTACCATCCCATTCTTCAGCACCGAACATTCCCCACCATCCGCCATCCCAGTGGATGTTAAAGATAATGTACATTCCGTCATTTAATCCGTAGTTGATTACTGTCTCAATACGATCCATAAGTTCTGTGCTTATGCGGTAATATGTATCCTCAGTAGCAGGTGTAACACCCTCCATAGGTGTGTTGATAGCATCTACAGCCTTGTACATGTTATTTGCACCTGTTACTTTCTCAACAGTTCCGTCTTCCTTTGGAATTTCCATAGTAAGGAAATTTGACCAAGCCACAGGTACACGAACTGTATTTACGCCTGTTTTCTTTAATCCGTCAAAGGTTTTCTGTGTAGCAACAGGATTTCCTGCATTTGTCTCACACTCTTCAACAGTTTTACGGTAACCCGATACATTGCTTTCCTCCAACTGATTACCTAAGTTCCATCCAAGACCCATACCATCCTTTGTCATGAACTCTTTTGAAGAAATATTTGCACGCATCAGACCGTTATCTTTTGTTTTGATACCGTTTGCTGATAAATGCTCTGTTGTCAAGTTACTGTCTGAAAGCTTTCCATCTTTTACAACATTTGTATTATTTCTCTGCGAATCATCTGCCGCACTTGCTTTAGATGAATTTACACCGGAAACATTGACACCTGTCACTAACAAAGAGGCAGCTAAAAGTAAGCCTAATAATTTTTTTCCGTATTTTCTCATAAATACTACCCTTCCTTTCTCTGTTTACTTCTATCATAAAACGAGACACAAAAAACTACTATCACGAAAGTATCAGTTTTTTATACTTTTGTATCAGTTTGTAATATGATACAATTTATATGATGCAAGGGGCAAAAGCAGATAGCAATGTATGTTTACATACAAATTGCTATCTGGTGGCTTGACCCTAACATTATTTATATTAGATGTTTTGATAAATGAAAGGGGCAGCAAAATTTATGCTCGATATAAAAATATTACAAAATGCATCGGAAATCATTCAATATGATTCCCCTGATATTCCATATACAATTCAGTCACGAAAGCTTTCAAACTTTACTGATATGAGAGCCCTGTGCCATTGGCATGATGACATTGAAATCATATATGTTTTTGACGGTGAAATGATGTACGATATAAATGGGAAAATCCTTCATTTAAAGGCCGGAGACACGGTAATCGTAAATTCTCATCAGATGCATTTTGGATATGCCACTCACAACAAGGAGTGTATCTTTACATGTATGCTCTTTCATCCAAATCTGCTAAAATC
The DNA here is from genome assembly GCA_000436755.1 of Clostridium sp. CAG:253. Lineage (GTDB taxonomy): Bacteria > Bacillota > Clostridia > Lachnospirales > Lachnospiraceae > Butyribacter. Next base: position 58,176 of record FR887307.1, read on the forward strand.
AAATATTTTTATGTATGAAAAATATGTAAAACCCATAATCACAACGCCGGTAATAGAATATTGGTATTTTCCACACTCCGAATTTAATACAGGTTTTCCGGGCACACACCTCACAAATCTGTACAAAAAATATCAATCGGGACTTATGAATGATTATGAAGTTGTCGGAAACTTTTACATTATTTGGAATGAAATTTATAAAAATACCGACTCAAAACTTTATATTGACCCCGTGTCACAAAATAATGACATTCATATTCAAAAAAAAATGATAACATACATAATGCTGCACTATTATGACAATATTGACCTTGAAGACATAGCTGCCGCCGGCAATATCAGCCGCAGCAAGTGCTGTCAGATATTCAAAAAATACATGCAGCAGTCTCCTGTAGCGTATCTTAATGCTTACCGCATGGAGCTAAGCTGTAATTTGCTAAAAACAACCTCATACAGCATTACTTCAATCGCTACTTCCTGCGGATATAACCACCTGAGTTACTTTTCCAGGATTTTCCTAAAAAAATTTGGGTGTACTCCTATGGAATACAGGAAAAAATTTCAATCCTGCTAAGAGCACACCCATATATTTAATTAAGAAGACAACAACATAAATTTATTATACGTTAAATACCCTCAACCATTTTAAGCAAAAGCAGTTTATCTCCCTTGTGAACCGTATCACCGTTAATTTCATTCAAATCCATTATACTTTTAACGGTTGTGCGGTATTTTTTTGCTATATCCCAAACGGGCGTATCCGCCGCCGCATAATAACCTACTATTCCCGGAAGCTTATGAAGCTGTTCAAAGTCAAGAGGTGCTGTCACAATATCCGATACAAAACTTTCATCAAAACTTGAAAATGCAATAGCACACAATGTTATATTGACCTTAACTTCAAGTTCCGAACTGTCAATCATAATAACATTTATATTATTTATATCAAACTGTAATTCATAGTAACAATCAGTGCTTAGGTTATCAATTTCTATGGTATGGCTAAATGGCAGAACAGCTCTCTCTATCGATAACGGACTTACATCATTCTCTGTCATATAAAGAATATCAAGCAAAAGCACACCGTCCAAATGTATTCCGCCATCAACAATCTGCTGCTCATCTATTGTTATTTTTCCTGTCGCATTACATATCTGCAATATTTTATCCGGACTTTCAAGTGAAATCTGCTCAGAAAGACGAAGCGAACTCTGATTTTTCATAATAAGTTTATTCAACAGCATTTTTTCCTTTACAGGTTCAAGTTCCATAGCAGTTGAATACGCATCATCGAGTATCTGCGCCTCCCTGTTTTCATAAAACTTCATCTGCAATTTAAGCGTAAGCTCGAAATTTACAATCCTGTTTTCACCATCCTCATCCGGTTTTGATGATAATTCCCTTGTTCCGACACTGACATCAATATCAGGAATCATATCCTCGTTGCAATCATTGCAGTTTATAATTTCATCAAATGAAACTTCCGTCTCAAAATATTCAAGGCTTCTCTCCTCGTTTTCAGGTGTGTAAAGAACAAATACATTCAAATCACCCATAAGCCTTACACCGTCTTCGACGACCTTTGTCTGAATGTTTAACGGTCTTATATTGTAATACAGCACTGATGCAATACTTGGCTTTGCCTTCGGAAGAGTCAATTCCTCAAAAATCCTGTGAATATCATTTTTTTGAATTACCAGATGTGTATATGTAACCGTTTTCATTTTTGAATATAAACCATCTAAATTCAAATTGTCCGTCTCATCATCAGACGCCATTGAAGAAACCGCTTCATAATAAACACTTTTAGATTTGCAGCAATGTATTCCTATAATAGCATTTATACTGAGTTTTCTTGAATTTATAAGATTTGCCTGACAATCATCAATTTCAAAATGACAATTTATCTCGTCCCCCTCAGACACATTGTCAAGCCCTACAGACTCATCAAAATTTATACTTCCGGAAAGATTATGTATAGGTACAATATCATCATTACTTGCATACAAAATAAAATAATCGAGAGTTCCTTTTACATTTACCTTTCCTTCAAGTGCTGAAACAGAATTTGATGATATATTTCCTTCAATCTTGATAATCTTATCTATATCAGGTTTGCTATCAGGAACATTCATATCGTTTTCAAGTGTAATCTGAGTGTCACTGTGGCAGACTATTTGATTTGAAGTTATCTGTGCTGTTTTCAAGTCCATAGAAATCTCCTTAATTTTACTCGCTACATGTTATTGTTTTAATAATATTTTATTCACTCATATAAAAAATATTACTAAAAAGCAAATAAATAACTCAAACAGACATTATTGTGGTAAACTATATTTTATATGATGCAGAATATTGTATCAGTATTGGCAAACTGCATTTTATATGATACAGAATACTGTTGCAATCTTAATAAACTGCTCGGAAATGAGGGATACTATGGATAATCAAAAAGAAATAACGTATATAAATAATATAAGTGTCGAAGATTATAATGCACTCAGAAAATCCGTAAACTGGATAAATGTAACTGAAAAGAGAGCTGCTATTGCCCTGAAAAATTCTTTTTATCTCTGTGTAGCTGTCTGTGACGGCAAACCTGTCGGCATGGCAAGGATAGTCAGCGACGGCGGTTATACATATTTCATAACAGATGTTATCGTACATCCGGACTATCAGGGCTGTCACATAGGAACAGAACTCATACGCCGTGAACTCGATTATATACAAAAAGACGTCGTAGCCGGCGAAACTGTAATGGTAAGCCTGATGGCTGCATACCATCGTGAAAGTTTTTACGAAAAATTTGGGTTTCACACAAGACCATTTGGAAATCACGGTCCCGGAATGTCAATGTGGGTTTCCAGAGATGTCACAGGAAATCCTATGACTTTCTGAAAATCCATAAATATGCCATCCCTATACAAACTTATTCATTTCCGCATTGTATCGGTAATCAATCGCTGCAAGTTTGTTCTCAAGTTCATCTTTATCAACATCCAACGTTTTACACAACTCATCAAGATTAGGATAAAAATCCCTGAGTTGTGTATTTATATAACTAAGCAGCATAACCGAATCCTTTGGTAAATTGTTACTCACTTTTTATTTCCTCCCATACATTCAACACTGCCACTCACAATCATATTGTAAGCGGCAGCTACTTAGCCGCACTGTTTATAAGACCGACAATCTTCTCAATTGAATTATTAAGCTGACTCTTATTCATTGCCGCGATATATTTTTCTTTATTATCAAATGCTTCATTTACTGCTTTCAATAATTTTTCGTTAGTTACATCTTCTTCCTGAATAACAATACTATATCCAAGCTTTTCAAATGATGCAGCATTTAATATCTGGTCCCCACGGCTTGCCTGTGCTGAAAGAGGTATAAGTATATTTGGCTTTTTAAGTGCGAGAATTTCACATATGGCGTTTGCTCCGGCACGCGATATCATAATATCCGATGCCGCCATTAAATCCGGAAGTTCGTCACTTATATACTCATACTGCACATATCCCTTAGTACCGTCAAGCTTTTCATCTTTCTTTCCTTTTCCACAAAGATGTATAACCTGAAACTTTTTCAACAGCTCAGGAAGAATTCCTCTCACGGCATTGTTTACTGCAACTGCACCCAGACTTCCTCCAATTATAAGAACAACAGGTTTTGAATCGTCAAATCCGCAAAACTCAAGTCCCTTTTCTTTATTTCCCTTAAAAAGTTCTTCTCTTATAGGTGAACCTGTGAGAACAGCCTTTTCTGCCGGCAGATGTTTGAGTGTCTCAGGAAAGTTTGTACAAACCCTTACCGCACACGGAATGCAAATTTTATTTGCAAGTCCCGGTGTCATATCCGACTCATGTATAATACACGGAATTCTGCGTGACTTGGCAGCCACAACAACAGGAACAGATACAAAACCACCCTTTGAGAATACTACATCAGGTTTAATCTTTTTAAGCAGATGTCTTGCCTGTGCAAGTCCTTTAAGTACCTTAAACGGGTCACTGAGATTTTTAAGGTCTATGTATCTGCGCAGTTTTCCGCTTGATATACCATAATAAGGAATTCCCAATTTTTCAATCAGTTTTTTCTCTATACCGTCATAGGAACCTATATAGTAAATCTCATATCCTGCTTTCTTCAATTCAGGTATGAGTGCAATATTTGGAGTGACATGACCGGCTGTTCCCCCTCCGGTTAAAACAATTTTCTTCATCAGAAAAATTCTCCTTTCAAAATCCATTCTTGAAATAATAACCAAAATTCACAATATAACTTTTTAATTTAATAGCTTTAACACTATTTACTTTAAATACCATTTTATATATTATCATATAAGTCTGAAAAATCGCTGCATCCCTTAAAATAAAGAATTACAGCGATTTTGTCTGCTTTTATAATTATTGTATATGATGTTTGCAGGATTGCAAAAACTGTACAACAATGAAGCAATCTGTGGCATCAGAACGTTTTCTATATGTATAGTATATTTAATATTTATCCGGCTTATCTGATAACTTTAATCCATCCTTCAGGAGCTTCTATTCTACCCATCTGGATACCTGTAAGTGTATCATAAAGTTCCTTTGTCTTTGGTCCCATCTGCTCCATTCCGCTTGGGAAACAAATCTCTTTGCCATGGTCAACAATCTTTCCTACCGGAGAGATAACTGCTGCTGTTCCACAAAGACCGCACTCAGCAAAGTCTTTAACTTCATCAAGATATACTTCTCTTTCTTCAACTTCCATTCCAAGGTAATCTTTTGCAACAACCTCTAATGAACGGCGTGTAATTGATGGAAGAATACTATTTGACTTAGGAGTAACAAACTTACCGTCTTTTGTGATAAAGATAAGGTTTGCTCCACCTGTCTCCTCAATCTTTGTACGAGAAGCAGCATCAAGATAAACATTCTCATCAAAGCCTTTCTGATGTGCATCAACTATAGCATGAAGACTCATAGCATAGTTAAGTCCTGCCTTGATATGACCTGTTCCATGAGGTGCAGCTCTGTCAAAATCACTTACACGGATAGTAATAGGTTTTGCGCCACCTTTAAAGTAAGGTCCTACAGGTGTTGTAAATACTCTGAACTGATATTCATTGGCAGGTTTTACACCAATAATGGCATCACTTCCAAACATATAAGGACGAATATATAATGTTGCACCTGAGCCATATGGTGGTACATAATCAATATTTGCCTCGACTACTTTAGCAATAGCATCTACAAATCTATCTTCAGGAAATACCGGCATCTCAAGTCTGCTTGCTGAATCAGCGAGACGTGAAGCGTTTAAGTCAGGTCTAAAGCAGACAACTCTGCCATCCTCCGTAGTATATGCTTTTAATCCTTCAAATACTGTCTGAGCATACTGGAGAACGCATGCACACTCGCTGATTGTGATCATATCATCCTCTATAAGTGCGCCATCATCCCATGCACCATTTTTGAAGTTTGACACATATCTTTTGTCTGTCTTTACATAACCAAATCCAAGATTATTCCAATCGATGTCCTTTTTTGCCATAACAATACTTCCTTTCATAACCCTTTTAATTTATCGGGTGAATTATTTTCAAAAGATTACATATCAATACAATCAATAAATTCGATACACATACACGATACTATATTACAATCAATAAATTCAGTACACACACACTGTACCATATTAAATACATTGATAAAAATCTTTTATTTTAACATATCTCTAATGATACTCCCATGATTTTATACTGTCAAGATTATAATCTTAACCGCTTAATACGCACCATTAGCAGTCTTTATGTTCTTAAACTTTTTAACACGTTAATCTTCTATCATATTTATTCTTCTGATATGTCTCTCATCATTTGAAAATTCAGTATTTAAGAATGTATCAACTACCTTCAATGCATGTCCCGGTCCTATTACTCTTGCACCCATAGCGAGAATATTTGCATCGTTATGTTCTCTTGTTGCCTGTGCGCTGAAAGTATCGTGGCAAAGTGCAGCTCTTATTCCTTTAACTTTATTGGCGGCTATGGAAATTCCTATTCCTGTTCCACAGATAAGTATTCCTTTCTCACACTCACCACTAACTATTGCATTTGCAACTTTTTTTGCATAAACCGGATAATCACATGATCTCTCATCATAACAGCCATAATCTTTATATTCAATACCATTTTCCTTCAAATGTTCCATAATTTCCTGCTTAAGTGCAAATCCTCCATGGTCACTTCCAATTGCTATCATTTTTTCTTACCTCCACATATCAATTATTTATATTTGTAGCAGACTCTTCATTTTCATGATACTCTGCTTCCATATGCAATATTACTTTTTCAATCTTTTCTGAGACATCCTCAAAAAATTTATCATACAATGTCTCATCAGGGTCAAACGGGTCTGATATATCTGCATCATCTTCAATGTACTCACCTACCGTGTACACATTGTTTGATACCCCAAGATCTTCAATCACCTTCAGCTTGTCACTAAATGTCATAGTAAGCAAAAGCGTGTCCGCAGTTATTTCCTCACGTTTAAGCTGCTTCGAGTTTTCATGATTACTTATATTCATATCATGACTGCTAAGAAGAACATTTACTTTCGGATTTATCGGCTCGGAAAACAAAACAACCGTCCCTCTGGACATGGAATTTGGAAGCCAGTTTGGAGCTTTCATTCTGTAAATAGCCTCTACAAGCGGACTGCTGAAAGTATTTCCCTTGCTTACAAATATGACTTTGTCATAACTTTTCATATACATCTCCCTCATTTCAGAAACTGTCACACAACAAATAAAATACCCGTTTTTATATTTGGATGTATTTTAATGTCTATACATGAATCAAATGATGACCGGCTGCCTTTATCATTCTGTTCATTATCGCCCCTCCAAGTCTGTCATCACTAAAGCTTTCAGCATATATATACTGTGCACCAATATGATCCATATCTCTCAGTATATCATATAACCCTGCCGCAATGGAACCTTCAGTTTTTCTTGAACCAATACTTTTTACAATACCATACTTATACTCTTCTTTTGTCTCATCGGTCGCAATAATTGCAACTTTGCAGCCCTCATCAATCTTCTGCTTTGCAAGTTCATTTATCTTTGAAGCTACATCTTCTCTGCTTCCCTCAACAATGGTCATATCTCCCTTTGGAGCATAATGACGGTATTTCATTCCCGGTGCTTTCGCAACAATGTTTTTCTTAGGTGTTTCACCTACAATAGCGGGGTCAACTTTTACTTCACCTACAATATCCTCAAGCATGCTTTTTGTAATATAACCTGGTCTTAAAATAACAGGTACTTCCTCACTGACATCAACAATCGTCGATTCAAGTCCAATACCAACACTTCCGCCATCAATTATCATATCTATTTTGCCCGATAAATCTTCAATAACATGCTCTGCTTTTGTCGGGCTTGGCCTGCCGGAAGTATTTGCACTCGGTGCCGCTATATAGACTCCTGACTGGCTTATAAGTTCTCTTGCCACCGGATGGCTTGGCATCCTGACTGCAACTGTGTCAAGTCCTCCCGTTGTTGAATATGGCACTTTATCTGTTTTCTTGAATATGAGAGTCATTGGTCCCGGCCAAAATGCATCCATAAGTTTTACTGCCTTTTGTGGAACTTCCTTTGCTATGTCTTTAAGACTTTCCCTATCTGATATATGAACTATAAGCGGATTGTCTGACGGTCTGCCCTTAGCCGCGTATATTTTGGCAGATGCCTCCTTATGCATGGCGTCTCCGCCAAGTCCATATACTGTTTCTGTCGGAAAAGCTACAAGTCCGTTTTTCTTTAATATCTCACATGCCTCCTCAATCTCGCTGTCCTCAAACATTTCAGAATTTACCTTTATTATTTTTGTATCTATATCTTCACTCATCTGATGAGCCTCCTTATGAAATATATTCGTATATCCCCTTAGCAATTGCCTTAGCCATCTTTTTCTGATATTCGTCATCCGACAAAAGCTTTGCCTCCTGCGAATTTGACAAAAATCCACATTCAACAATTATAGCAGTCGGAATACTTTTCCTTAATACATAATAATCTGAATTGGCTTTTTCTACCCTATGATTTCCATCACCTATACACTCTGCTATTTTCTTCTGCATTATCCCGGCAAATTTCTTTCCATTTTGGGATTCACCATGATAAAACACCTGTGCTCCCCTTGAACTCTCACCCGTAAAACTGTTCTGATGAATACTCACAACAGCCGCTGCATCTGAACCGTTCATAATCTCTATTCTTTTACTAAGATCAGCTATTTTCTTATTTGTATCTCCCTCACTATACAGACCTGTATCTTTTTCTCTTGTCATTATCACTTTATATTTATTATTTTCTAGTTCTTTTTTTAAATATAGTGATATGGCAAGATTTATGTTCTTTTCCAAAGAACCGTCTATACCTACCTTTCCCGGGTCATTTCCACCATGTCCCGGATCAATGACTATAATTTTCTTATTGTCACTCTTAAATACAGGAATTTTTTTTATCATATGTCTGCTGACAATTCCACCTGCTGCCACAACACACACACCTAATAAAACAATACAGCTTTTCTTTAATAAATTCATACATATCTCCAAAAAATATTTATCAGCTATATGTATGCAGTTTATTTTAAATTATGATATGTAGTGATGTTTGGTTCAAAAGGTATTTTGACCCTTGCATCATATAATCTACTGTACTGTATATTTCTCTATCGTATCCCAGACACTTTTCTTTTCCATTCCGGCTTTCCAAAAAGCTACTCCTGCCATTTTCCCTGACTCTACTTCTTTTAGCTTTAATTCAAGCGACTTGGCATTTTCAAGCCAGATTTTATATAGAGTCCCGTCTTTTGTGTACTCAGCATAGTCAAGTCCTCTTTCTTCATCCCATGTAATATCGGCTTTCGCATCATTGACAAGTTCTTCGGCATATTTCATTGAACAAGCCTCTGATTTAATCTTTGTCTCACCAGACCGGGTTGTTTCCTTCCACATTCTTGAATAAAACGGAAGTCCTATAACAGACTGCTTTGCAGGAACTTCATTCAATATATTGGTGACAGCATTTTTAACATAACTTAATGATGAAACAGGCCCTGCCTCCTCAGACCCTGAGTAATACTCATCATATGCCATAGTAATAACATAATCTGCTACTGCTGCCTGTTCCTCTCTGGCATAGTATGCTGAATAATTTGCCGGCGGATAGTTGTCTATTGAAAGTATAATTCCGTTGTTTCTGCACATAATACCAAGTTCTCTTATAAACTGTATAAAATCAGTGCCATTCTTTGACTTGACATTTTCAAAATCAATATTTATACCGTCAAGACTGTATTTTATAGCCTCCGCAATAAGATTTTTCTCTAATCTCTCCCTGCGGCTTGTTCTTCCCAACACATTTCCGATTTTCATATCAGGTGAAAAGTCATCACAAAGTCCCCATACCTGCAATCCCATGGAATGTGCCTTATCAACATAATCATAACTTGCAAGTGATGATATGCTTCCACTGTTGTCACTTGTCGCAAACCATGTCGGTGCTATGACATTTACATTTTTTGTCCCTGAAATCACATTTAACAATGTTGAATTTGCAGTCTGATTTGTAACCTGATGCCATAAAAGATTAACTTTTCCCTCCAGCAATGTATGCGGATACTCCTCCTCTACAAAATCTGTTTTTGGAACATAATCATATGCCTCTTTCAAATCTGATGCTTTAACATAACCTATAACTCCACTTTCAGATATAACCTTATCAAAACCGCTGTCTTTTGACTCATCTTCAAGAAGTCTTAATTTTTCTTCTTTTTTTACGTCAACAAGTATAGGGCTCTTTATACTTGGCTCAAACCTTAACTTTGTTTCTTCTGCGGATTGTATCCACTTTTGTTTCTTTCCATATTCATATTTTAAGACAACTCTGTTTGGATTTTTATATAAGTTATAATAAAGTGCCGTATAGTCCTTAACAAAATCCAAAGCAATATAAAGTTTATTATTCTTTAGCTTTGCTATAACATAATCTTTAGTGTTTAAACTTTTATTTATAGTGTATTTGTTACTATTGATATGAGTTGTGATAACAGCTGTGGCTGTTGTATAAATCAAAAGATTTTCATTTGAATCCCAATAAAATCTTTTATTTAATGTATTCGATACTAGGTTGTAATCAATATAGACATGACCTTTCTGATACAACGCCTTCTCTTCGTTTATTTTATCCTCAAGTACAACTGTATAACCGTTTCCATTATTTCCATAATATTTTGCCAGACTCATATAATCTTTACATGGCATATTTTTCTTTATAAACCAAAACGCAGTCACTGCAACGACTGCAATAAATGTAATCACAATAGGCAAAAACAGCTTTTTATTTTTCATAAACCGAACCCTTTCTCAATACGCAATATTCTCTTTATCAGTATATCACTTAAACTTTTTACAGTAAAGGCACATATGAAAAATTGAACTAATCAGGAGAGGGGATAGTTACCGCCCATACCACCGGTGTGAGCAGTAACAAGGCATGTGTGTTTCTTCCCTCTCCTGTCACCTTTTTAAGGTTACCATTATTTTTTTAATATCTTAATATTCCGACATTTTTTACCACAAAAACATTGTAATGGATAATCTCCAACAATATTTACAGACGGTCAAACTCGACCTGTACAATCTTACCATTATTGTCACTAACATAGTTTTCCATATAGCAATTGTCTTCTTTGACATGTTCTATTATTTCAGAATCCCCGCCTGAATAAAACTGTCCATCGATTTTAACTTTTACCCCAGCCAAGGTCCATTTATCGACCTCATCTAAAATCCATGATATTGTCTTTTCTCTCGACCCTTCTGAACTATCCCTCAATTTTACCAACCTCCGGTTTCTCCAATAAGATACATGACCGCTACTTTTGTAACTGTTAATTTTATTTTATGTGATACATCATCATTTTCCTATTGAGTAATTTTTAACTTATTTTCAGAGCAACGATTTTTTAAACATCTGGTAAAATTCATATCAACGTCAATACTCCTCTATCCTTGTCTCCTAACCGCCTTAAATTTTTAACATATCATTTTTTCTATAACCTTCTTCCTATAAACTCACCCCCTGAAACTTTAAATCGTCTCTCTGTGCTGACTATTATATGATGGTGACTTTCACAATTTCAACACCTAAATCACCGTATTTTTACCAAAACTGCTGACGTATTTTTTACTATTATGCATAATAAAATTCCCATTTTCATCATTTTTAATCATTTTTTGAAAATATATGCAAATTTTTCAAAAAATAAACAGTATTTATTATGCAGGTATTACAAACCATAATATTAATCTAAAATATGTCTTATCCTTCAAATGACAAAACTCAAAAGCATTCATTTTATATTTGCCAAATCACCTGTACAACGTTCATATCATATAAATATATAAATGGTGATTTTATTTCATATTTATCCGATAATAACAATGTCAGATAAGTCTCAAATCATTGACTAAAATCAAATATTAACCTATAATTTAACTATAAGAAATTATATATTTTAT
>FR887307.1:69770-82940 GCA_000436755.1 Clostridium sp. CAG:253
AGAAATTATATATTTTATATTTTTTTAGAAAGGGAGTGAGCCTATGCGAATCGAAAAAATAAATGACAACCAAATCCGTTGTACACTCAATAAAAAAGATTTATCCGACAGAGAACTTCGTATCAGCGAACTGGCATACGGAACAGATAAAGCCAAGGCTCTATTTCGTGACATGGTGCAGCAGGCATCATATGAATTCGGTTTTGATGCGGAAAATATCCCACTTATGATAGAAGCTATTCCTATGTATCCGGACACCCTGGTCTTACTTATAACCAAAGTTGAAGATCCGGATGAACTTGATACAAGATTTTCAACATTTTCTGAGGATCCGGACAGTTCTTCATATGAACAGGTCGGAGAATATACATTTGACGATGATGACGAATATGACGACGATGATGATATTTACGAACTCGCCGGCAGCTTAACCTCAGAAGCAGATGACGAGCCGATACCTTTTACTCCTACATCTTCATATGATGAAAACACTGATTTTATTTCGCTCTCTGAAGCTTTGAGCAAAGAACCACGTCCAAAGACAATGTCTAAAAACACGTCATCAAACAATGCTAAAATCTTTTCTTTCGACTCATTAAACAATGTATCGGAATTTGCAGCCAATATATGCCATCTGTATAAAAGTGCAAATACATTGTATAAAAATGACAAAACTGAAAATTATATACTTATAATGCAGCAAGGTGAGCTTTCACCGGAATCTTTCAATAAGATTTGCAACTTAGCAAGTGAGTATGGTACACAGCAGAAAAACACTTCTGCAAGTATATCTTATTATGAAGAACATTTTGAACCTCTCATCAGATATGATGCATTACAAAAACTTGCATAAATTATATGGTATTTTAAGCCTACCTAAAGTTCAGTCAAACTAACCATTTTTCCTTTATTTTCAGTGCTTTCAGGGGTTGCCAAAAAGAATTTTCTGCGTTATAATGAATGCACAAAATCAATAATAAGGGAGGACAATTAAAATGGCATATGTAATTAGTGATGATTGTGTTAGTTGTGGAGCTTGTGCTGGCGGATGTCCAGTAGGCGCTATTTCTGAAGGAGATGCTCATTACCAGATCGATGCAGATACATGTATCGAGTGTGGTGCTTGTGCAGGAACATGCCCTTCAGGTGCTATTTCACAGGAGTAATTTAATTAGGATTTTATTTCCTATTGACGATTTTTTTTACTTTATGTAAAATAAAGCTGCTGATAAAGGAGTTTTTCTCCTGTACAGTGGCTTTTTCGTTTTTAATTTATTTTTTCAAAGGAGAGCAGATATTATGACAGAAAGAATTTCTAAAGATATGATAATTGCTGACATGCTTAAAATAGATGCGGGCATCGCAGCTATACTTATGGCATCAGGTATGCACTGCATCGGCTGCCCATCAGCTCAGGGAGAATCACTTGAGGAAGCAGCTATGGTTCACGGTCTTAACGCCGACGAACTTGTTGCTAATGTAAACGATTATCTCTCAAAGAAATAATTGCTGATATTTTTTATCATTAAATAAAACAGAAGGTCATACATCGGTATCAAACCAACATATGACCTTCTGTTTTATTTATAATTATTCAAGAACGAAATCACATCATTCCTTTGAGGCATCACCTTTAAAGCTCCTTTTTTTGTCGTAATTATAGACGATGCTGCACTAGCAAATTCAAGCATACTTGAAACATCACTTTTTGTCAGATTATCCAGTCCTTTTTCAAGAACACTATTTAAAATACATGCCATAAATGTATCTCCAGCTCCAGTCGTTTCTACTGTATCCTTTCTTACAAATGCATCTGCAAAAAAGCTTTTTCCCTTATAATATGCAGTGCTTCCATTTTTTCCTTTTGTGGCACAAAACAGTGCCGGTTCATATTTTTCAAAAATCTTGTGAACACCTGCATCAATATCTTTTTCTCCGGTCAAAAACTGTATTTCATCATCTGATATTTTTAAAACATCACATTTACTTATACCATACCACATCTGTTCTTTTGCCTTTTCAAAATCATCCCAAAGAGGTGGTCGAAAATTTGGATCAAATGAAATCACTGCCCCCATACTTTTTGACTTTTCTACCGCATATTTTGTTGTCTCTGCGATTTTTTCTTCTGTCATTGAAAGTGTACCAAAATGAAAGATTTTGGTATTTTCCAGTAAACTTTCATTTATTTCATTTTTTCTAAGCATCATATCGGCTCCGGGATTGCGATAAAATGAAAAGTCCCTGTCACCGTCTTCTTTTGTATGTACAAATGCAAGCGTAGTATGAATGTCGTCATCAAAAATCACATTATCTGTATTTATTCCCTGTTCACTAACGACATCTCTAAGCATTCTTCCAAAATTGTCATTGCCAACTTTTCCTATAAAAGCAGTTTTCTTACCAAGTCTCTGTAACATTGACAACACATTGCATGGAGCTCCTCCCGGATTTGCCTCAAGTATCGTATTTCCTTGTCCACTCATACCATTTTCAGTAAAATCTACAAGCAACTCTCCTAAAGCGACCACATCAAACTTTTGCATTAAAAACCTCCCTATCTGACAAATATGCCATGTTTTTCGATATCTATAACTGTATCCCCGTCACATTCAAAACTTATCCCATCTGCATCAAGCGGTGTATAATAAGTCATGCTAAGTACCTGTGAACCGTCATTTATAAATATTTCTGCAGAATATTTATCCAAAATAAAACGAAGTTTCAAGCTTTCTTTTGGATATCTTAATCTGACTTTTCTAACCCCTATTGTATCACGATTCATTCCCGAATACAGCCTGTTTATTTCAAGTTCTTTTTTCACGTTATTATAGATAAGCCACGAACGAAATCTTTCATTTTCTGCAAAACATATCTTAAACTCGTCAAAATCTCCATCAGCAATTTCAACCGTCATATCAAGCATGCGGCCATTTATTCCCTGAAAGCCTGTTTTTTCATGTACTTTCTGACCTTTATAATAAACATCATCTGTATAATATTCTGCTATCTCCCTTACAGGACTCTGCACGATTCTTCCGTCGGCAAAAGTCAACTCTCTTGGAATCGTCATCATACATGACCACTTCTGAGTAACCGGTCTTATATTTGAATCCCATGACTGCATCCACCCTATCATCACCCTTCTTCCATCAGGTGTAAGCGTAGTCTGTGGTGCGTAAAAATCAATTCCGTCATCGAGTGCATAGACTTCATCATAATTGAATTTATGCTGTTTCCGGTCATAATCACCTATAAAACACACTGAATTATTTCCATTATGAAACTCTTCATCTGCACACATGTCCTGTGGAGATGCTATAAGTACGTGTCTTTTGTCCAGCTCAAAGAAATCAGGACACTCCCACATTGTTCCATATTTTCCTGTATTATCTTCTGCCAATACAGAAACATATTTCCAGTCATACATATTTTCCGAATAAAACAATACTACATGTGGTTTTCCGTCAGATGTTTTATTTCCGGCAACAAGATAATATCCGTCATCCTCTTTCCATACTTTAGGATCCCTAAAATGCTCACGGCTGAAATTTTCAGGCATCATATCCCCTGTAATCACCGGATTTTTTTCTATTTTTTTGTATGATTTTCCATCACCTAAAGCAATGCACTGATTCTGAAATTCCTGTCTTTCTCCATTTATTTCTTCATGAGATACTCCCGTATATACTAACATATGTCCTTTATCAGTCGCTATTGCCGAACCTGAAAAACATCCGTCAACATCATAATCCATATCGGGTGCCAGTGCGACCGGGCAATATTCCCACTTTATCAGATCACTGCTTACACAATGTCCCCAATGCATAGGTCCCCACTCCTTACCATAGGGATGAAACTGATAAAACAAATGTGCCTTCCCGTTATAATACGAAAAACCATTCGGATCATTTATCCAGCCGATTTGTGGTGCAACATGAAACTCTGGCAATTCTTTACTGCTCAATTTATTTTTTTCTATATATGCATCTGCTTTTTTTAACTTATCCATAAATACCTCATTTCTATTTTAATTATTTAAATGCTTATTGCCTCTTCTGTTGCGATATCAAAGAAATGTATCCTGTGAGGCACGAAAACAAATTCTACCTCTTCACCGACACCTGCAACCTCATATTTTGAAACTCTGGCAACAGAAGATGTACCACCAAATTCAAAATAGAGATTATTTTCATTTCCCATGATCTCCGTATTTTCAATTACCGCTTTCTGTCTATTTTCTTTAAATACATCAATATTCTGAGGATCAAATTTAATGTCTTCTCCTCTTATTCCAAGAATAACTTCTTTACGATTTTTTAATTTATCCGATATCTCTTCATTTACACTAATGCTGTTTCCATCGGCAAATGTAATTTTATTTCCATCGACCTTGACATTATAGAAATTCATCTGAGGTGAACCTATAAATCCGGCTACAAATTTATTTACAGGATGTTCATAAAGATCCATAGGTTTTCCAATCTGCTGTACAACACCGTCTTTCATGATGACTATCCTGTCTGCCATAGTCATTGCTTCAACTTGATCATGTGTTACATAAATCGTCGTACTTCCGAGATTTCTATGAAGCTTGCTTATCTCATTTCTCATGCTGACACGAAGTTTGGCATCAAGATTTGAAAGCGGCTCATCCATAAGAAATACTTTCTGATCCTTTACAATTGCACGACCTAAGGCAACCCTTTGTCTCTGACCTCCCGACAGATTTTTAGGTTTGCGGTAGCGGTACTCTGAAAGCCCCAGAATATCTATTGCCCAGTCTACCTTTTTCTTTATTTCTTTTGCCGGCACTTTCATATTTTTAAGACCATAGCTTATATTTTTTTCTACAGTCATATGAGGATATAGCGCATAATTCTGAAATACCATTGAAATACCTCTGTCTCTTGGCGCAACCTCATTCATCTTCTTTCCATCAATATAAAGCTCTCCGCTTGTGATTTCTTCAAATCCTGCAATCATACGCAATGTAGTTGATTTTCCACATCCTGATGGTCCTACAAATGCTATAAACTCTTTTTCATCTATTTTAAGATTAAAATCTGTTACTGCTTTTTTATTTGTATTTGCATATTCTTTACAAACATTCTTTAATTCTATAAAACTCATAATCAGCCCTCCTTAGAACCTGTAGACACAACGCCTTCAACAATCTGTTTTGAAAATAATGAATAAATTATAATGACAGGTATTGTTATCATCGTGATAACTGCCAATGTCTGTCCCATCGTCGTATTGTCATTTGATGTTATTGCATTTAATCCGATTTGAGCTGTAAGCAGATCACTTGATGTAAATACAAGTGATGGCCACAGATAATCATTCCATACATTCAAAAATGTAAATACACTGACAGTTGCAACAACACTCTTTGACATCGGTAATACCATAGTGAAAAAATATTTTACCGGACTGCAAAAGTCAAGCTGTGCAGCCTCATAAACATCATCCGGCAGACTTATAAACACCTGTCTGAACAAGAATATGTTAAATGGATTAACTATCATAGGAAGTACATATCCTATCACCGTATTAAGTAATCCAAGCTTTGCTATAAAAAGAAAATGTATGGTAATGATTGTCTCCATAGGAACTATCATTAAAAGCATTATTATAAGAAGCCATCTCTCTTTAAAAGGAAAATTTATCTTTGCAAGAGCGTATCCTGCAAGTCCGTTTACAATAATTCCAAGTATTATTAAAACTGCCGCATAAAATAAAGTATTCAACATGTAATGAATAAAACTTGTATTTGTCAGTATCGATATGTAATTATCAAAAAAGTTTCCATTAAGTGCAGGCGGTATAAATGCCGCAATCGAATTCATATCCTTTGTTATCGCTGCATCCGGCTTAAATGAATTTGCGATCATCCAGATAACAGGGAAAAGGAAGAACAATGACATTACTATCATTACCGCCGCAATAATCCAGTTAATTGTTTTTTGTTTTCTTGTCAGCATGTTTTTTTCCCTCCTTATCTTTGGTCAAAATAGTCTGTATGACTGTAAGTATCATGACAAAGAATGCAAATACTATAGCCATCGTGGACGCAAGACCGATTTCCCAGTTTACCGTACCTGTTTCATAAATGTCATATACCATTGTATATGTTGAATGTGACGGTCCGCCTCCTGTCATAACCATCGGCTGGACTAACATTCTAAATGCTCCAATCGTAATTGTTATAAATACAAAAATACAAAGAGGTTTTAATTCAGGTAATGTAATGTCCTTAAATTTCTGCCATCCGCTGGCATGATCCATCTCTGCTGCCTCATAAAGTGCAGGATTTATAGCCTGTAAGCCTCCCAAAAATATTATCATCTGATAACCTACACCCTGCCATGCACTCATAACAGCGATTGACGGAAGTGCCTGTGATGCACTGTTTATAAATGGCTGTGCATTTATTCCAATATGCGCAAGAAGTGAATTTAAGATTCCTTCCGGACTATATATCTGAACCCATAAAGTAGACACTACGGCAAGTGACATTACTACCGGTATAAAAAATGCCACTTTAAAATATGTCTTGCAATGCGTGACTTTATTTATGAGTAATGCAAGTCCCAATGCACCTAACCCCTGTAATGGTACTATTATCACAACAAACTTAACAGTATTTCCAAAAGCCTGTTTGAAATCATCGTCTTTAAATACCTGAAAATAATTTTCAAGACCTACAAAATGTGTCAACCCCGGATTTAATGCAAAAAAGTCCGTAAAACTGAATACAAGTGTCAGGATCATCGGTATAAACAGAAATACTGTAAGAAGTACCAATGCCGGACCAAAAAATGCCATTCCTAATATTGATTCTGATTTTTTCTTCATTTTTTATATGTATAACGCTTCAGCTTTGCGTTAATCCTTTCTACTGATTTATCCAACTGTGTCTTCGGATCTTCACCTGTCAGGACACAATTCTCAAGTACCTGCTGAAATGATGTACTTACCTGTGGATATGCAGGTGTCTTTGGTCTTGGATGACCATATTCACTCAACTGATAGTATAATTCTTTATAATTTTCATCTTTTTTAAATACATCAATCGACTCGTATGCTTTATATGTTGACGGAAATGATTTTGATTTTTCCCACAATCTTTTTCCACTTTCAACTCCGCTCATCCATTTTACAAGTTCCGTAGCACCCTCGATATTTTTTGTCTTTGACGATGCCGCAAATGCCCATGAACCTGTAGGAGTATATCTTTCACAGTTCCAGTTGTCACCGGTTATATATGGTGCAACACCAAGATTAAGTTCCTTGTAACTTGTATAAACAGTATTTACCTCCCATGCACCATCAAACTTAAATGCTGCTCTTCCGCTTTCAAATAGATGATCGATAGGAACTTTAGACATATAACCGTTTGACAGCAGTTTACAGAAATAGTTGATAGTTGATATATTTTCTTTTGAATTAAAAACTCCGTCTGCTTTTAATCCTGTACTGTCTATCATATTTCCGCCATTTGACCAGAAAAACGGTGCATAATAATATATCGTCGCTTCTCCAACCGGAAATGTCATGTCAAGTGCATAACCTTTTTTCTTGTCTGTAACCTTTTTTACTTTTTCAAGAACATTCAAAAACTCTGAAAATGTCCATGGATGATCCGCATCCGGCACCTCTACGCCAGCTTCTTTCAGAATATCCTTGTTGTAATAAAGTCCGACACTTGACTCCATTGCTCCAAGGGCATACAACTTGTCATTGTATGTACCCTGTTCAATGATAGACTCAAGATACTCTGACTTATCTTTCTCTGAGATTTCTGCCAAAGGCTGTATAATCCCATTTTCGGCATATGCGGCAATATTTGGTCCGTCTACCGTAAGAACATCCGGAAGGTCGCCCGACATAACTGATGCATTTATCTTGTCAGAATATCCTCCGCCACTGTCATTTCTCGGAATAAATTCAATATCAGCAAAATATTTTCCATCATATGCTTTATTAAATGAATTTACTGCCTCCCTGTAACATCTTCCCTCGTCAGTGTCTTCAATGGAATGTACCCATATTGATAAATATTTTTCTCCTTTGTCATATCCGGTAATACTACCGGCTTCAGGTGTACTCTTCTGACATCCGGCTGTGGTTAAAATCATGCAACAGGCTGTCAACAAAGCAAATATGCGTTTTCTCATAATGCCTTCTCCTTTCCAACGCGTTTTATAAAATTTAACTTAATGTTTTTCGTTTGTGTAACCGGTTAAGTAACCGGTTACTTTATGTCACATATATTACTCTTACAAACTTAACTTGTCAAGTAGTTTTTCCTCAAAAAAATAACCGGTTACTTAACCAGTTATTTTTTTGTTGTTTTTTATTTTCATAATTGCTATACTTAACTAATGTGCTTTATTGCATTATCGGTTTCCGTACTTATTTTACAAATACTTAACCATTCATTTTTCAGTAAGAGAGGTTTTTTTAATATGGCATCCCAAAATAAAAAAGTTACATTTAATGATATAGCAAAATATACAAACTTTTCAAAAACTACAATTTCAAGATACTTTAACAATCCTAATTCCCTTACGCTAAAAAATCAGGAAATTATTGCAAAAGCACTTGTAGACCTAAATTATCAAGAAAACAAGCTTGCAAAAGTATTGGCAAATGGAAAAAGTGAGTTTGTCGGCATACTTCTTCCTAATCTTTTTTTACATTATTATTCTGAAATGTTGAACCAACTTTTGGCTACATATGAAAAATTTGGATATAAATTTATTGTATTTGCAGGTGCCGGTTCAAATGAGACTGAACACAAATATCTTCAGGAACTTCTTTCATATAAAATTGAAGGACTTATCGTACTAAGCCACAATATCTCTTCAAAAGAGCTTGCATCTTACAATATTCCGGTTGTCGCAATAGAGCGTGAAGACAAATATATCAACAGTATAAATACAGACAATTATATGGGGGCTGTACAGGCAACCAGTCTGCTGGCCAAAAATAACTGTGATATTTTAATACACATAAACTCACATGTACCAGATGAGATACCATCATATAACAGAATAAAAGGTTTTATTGATATTTGTGAAGAACATCATATAAAACATAAACTTTTTCTCGAAGACCTGGGTGATACCTACGATGAGACTAGAGCACATATTAAAAAAATTTTTAATATTATACAAAAATCATATCCAGGTATGCGAAAAGGAATTTTTATGGCAAATGATACCCACGCAAATATTTTAATTAACATTCTCATGTGTGAATATGGGAAATTCACTGATGAATATAAAGTTGTAGGCTTTGATAATTCTCCTATTGCTTCAGAAGCCATCATACCGATAACTACTGTAGGACAGCAGATAGATAAAATTGCCTATGAAGCCATGAATCTGCTTGCCAGTCAGATGAATGAATTAAAGAAAAGAGATCCTCACCCTAAGAAAGATATTATCCATAAAAAAATAACGCCTGTCCTTATCAAACGTGACACATGTACCTAATAAAAAGCCAAATACCACACCGAGAACAAGTCAGCCCCCCATTTCAAATTGGGGGTTATTATTTCGCAGCACCCTTTTTAATTGTTGTATCCTAAAGAAGGCTCTTATTATCCTCAGCTACTATATCTGCCACTTCCTTAATATTATCTGCGGCATTTCTATACCTCCGGTAATCAGCAATAACTGCTTTTTTATCTCATATTAACACTAACGCAATAAATTTTAAGATACTATTATGACAAATGGTTGTGCAAACTTTCCTGTGCTCCATAAATACATCTGTCTCCATTTACGATATATGCTATACTGCACACTATCAAAAAAGCAAGTGTATTTTTTGTGCCAAACACCTCCACTCCTATAAGGAATGGTGCAATAAGTGTATTGGTCGCACTTCCAAAGACAGCCGCATATCCCAGTGCCCCACATAATACGGACGAAATTCCAAATAAATTTCCAAGACAGAAGCCCAGCGATGCCCCGATTGAAAACAGAGGTGTAACTTCACCACCCTGGAATCCAATTGATAATGTAATAACTGTCAAAAGCAGTTTTATAATCCAGTCAAAGATAAAGATTTCTCCTCCTGTAAATGTCTGTGATATAAGGTTTGTTCCAAGTCCACAGTAACGACCATTCCAAAGTACAAAAAGAATTACTGAAAGCGGAATTGATACAAATCCAATTCTTTTATATGGATTTTCAAACTTTTCCGCCATAAATTCTCTTGACTTTTTTAACAATACTGAAAACACACGCCCTGTAAGTCCGAATGCCACACCTAGAATAACCATATAAAACATAGTCTTAGATTCTGACAGGTTAAAGCTCTGCTTAAACGGTACTTCAAATTTTTCAAGTCCAAGTGTATTTGAAACTGTCGAAGCCGTAACTGCCGCTACCAATGACGGCAAAAATGCCTGATATAACATTTTTCCGGTAACGACAACCTCCATCGCAAAAAACACAGCTGCAAACGGTGTCTGGAACAATCCTCCAAAACCCGCTGCCATTCCTGCTATCAGCAAAACTTTTCCGTTATCAGGGAACTTAAATCTGCGTGCAAACCAATGAGACAATGTTGCTCCAATCTGAACTGCAACTCCCTCCCTGCCTGCACTTCCCCCAAAAAGATGCGTAATCCATGTACAAATCATAACCAACGGAACAAGTGCGAGCGGAATATCTTCTCTTTTCCCCTGTGCTGCTTCAAGCACAAGTGTCATTCCCTTTAAACTTGTCTCATTAAAATGATGATACATCCAACAGATAAACAGGCCTGCTATCGGCAGAAACCAAATAAGAATTTGAATATACCTTCCCCGGAAATCAGTAATTGAAATAAGAACACGCCCAAACAAAGCATCTATGCAACCTATGACAGCCCCTAAGAATAACGCCGCAATAACATAAAAAATTGTTTCTTTCATTCCTTTAATTCTCTTTGCCGGCTTTTTTAACAATGAACTTTCCATTTTTCGCTCCCTTATAAATCAATTTTTCTCAGGTAAATAGTTCCATTCCTTCACTGTGAAAACATAAATTCATATTATGATGCAAATATCAAAATACCTTTTGACTCAAACAGCATATTACAAATATACATAAAAAAGCTGATGTTTTCTACGATTTGAATATAATGTAAAATAAAATATTTTGCAATACATCCGTAATAATCGTAGAAGTCATCAGCTATTATAAGCAATTTAGGTTTTCCTCGGGAGAACTTCATTCCCTCACTCGTTCAATTTACTCTTATCTAAAAATTAGAAGTCAACCTCTGTATCATAATAACAGCACTTAAGAAGTTTCTCCATATCCTCCTGTGACGGCTGACGAGGATTTGAACCTGTACATGCATCAAGGATTGCATTGGCTGCTATATCATGAAGTTTTTCAAGGAATTCATCCTCAGGTACAATTCCTTCTTCTGCCGGAAGTCCGCCTTCTCCATAATTTTTAATGCAATGTGGAATATTAAGGTCATCGTTCATTTGGCGAAGATATTTGATAAGTAAATCTACTTTTTCATCATCACTGCTTCCGCCAAGTCCCATATAATCAGCTATCTCACCATAGCGTTTCTTTGCCGTAGCATCCTTGCTGTTGTATTTGATAACTTTTGGAAGATACATTGCATTGGCTGCTCCGTGAATGATATGTCCATTCTTGAAAGCCGCACCTGTCTTATGTGCCATAGAATGTACGATTCCAAGAAGTGCATTTGAGAATGACATACCAGCAAGACACTGTGCATCATGCATCTGATCCCTGCTCTCCATATCTTCATTGTAAGATTTTACAAGATGTTTCTGAATCATCTTGATAGCCCATATAGCAAGCGGATCTGTATAATTGCAGTTTGCTGTCGATACATATGCCTCGATAGCATGTGTCATGGCATCCATACCTGTATGTGCAACAAGCTTAACTGGCATGGTCTCAGCAAGCTCAGGGTCTACGATAGCTACATCTGGAGTAATTTCAAAATCTGCTATAGGATACTTGATACCCTTCTCATAATCAGTAATAATTGAAAAGGCTGTAACCTCTGTAGCTGTACCCGATGTAGAAGAAATAGCACAGAAATGTGCTTTCTGTCTGAGTTTTGGAAGTCCAAACACCTTACACATATCCTCAAATGTCACATCAGGATACTCATATTTAATCCACATAGCCTTTGCGGCATCTATAGGAGAGCCTCCACCCATAGCAACAATCCAGTCAGGTTTAAACTTCTGCATAACTTCCGCCCCACGCATAACGGTTTCTACTGACGGATCAGGCTCAATGCCCTCAAAAAGTTCTACCTCCATACCTGCTTCTTTAAGATAACCTATCGCTCTGTCGAGAAATCCGTTTCTTTTCATAGAGCCGCCGCCAACGCATACAATAGCTCTCTTTCCGTCAAAGTCCTTCAATGCTTCCAAAGAACCCTTTCCATGATATAAATCTCTTGGTAATGTAAATCTTGCCATTATCTAAAACCCTCCTTACCGACTGCTGAAATCATGTAAAAATAAGCAGTCTAAAAATATTTATCGCTGCCATGCATAATTAACTGTATGCAAGACAATCATTTATTACCCTAATTAATATCTGTTGCAAAAATATAATAAGTTTTATATTTTCAACAACTTCAATTTTGCTAAAGTTTTTCTCCCAACTTCTTTTCTATCTTAACACTGATAAAATTTATCGTCAATGTTTTTTGGTTATTTTATACATTTTTAATCTTTATTACCAAATTTCATTGTTTATTTTTTACAAATAAATGCATTTTTATGGAAATTTCCATCTTATTTCTGATATTATGATAGATAAGGCAAACTGGAAGTTGTCGAACTGACATATTAGAAAGGATTATATATGAGTAAGTTGATTAAGGCTGATAATGAATATAAGGAGTGGATTACCGGAATATCTACTGATTTTAGAAAAAGCCAAATCAGGGCTTCTATGAAGATAAATGATGAAATGCTAAGATTTTATTGGAGACTTGGTAAGGGCATTGCATCTATGAGTGAACAATTCGGGTATGGAATGGGCTTTTATAAAACGGTGAGTGACGATTTGAAATCCATTTTGCCAGATGTGAAATCATTTTCTCCAACTAATTTGAAATATATGAGATACTTTTATGAGATGTATCCTGAGGCAGTGA
>FR887308.1:0-4185 GCA_000436755.1 Clostridium sp. CAG:253
AGACTGTAATCATCGTCCGTTTTC
Organism: Clostridium sp. CAG:253; assembly: GCA_000436755.1. Lineage (GTDB taxonomy): Bacteria > Bacillota > Clostridia > Lachnospirales > Lachnospiraceae > Butyribacter. Next base: position 25 of record FR887308.1, read on the forward strand.
TCTATCAGAAAAGTAACTGGACTTCCATTCTTCGACAGGGATTTTCCCTCATTTAAGGAATCTGTTTTTATGCAGTTTCCTTTTTTATGTCATAATTGTGAGAAGCCTCTAAGAATTGCAAAGCAATTCTTAGAGGGCAAAACGCTGGTTTCTTTTTTAGTTCATTGCCTTATGCAGAGCCTTCGGTCTTTTCATCAATCAATCTCCTCCAGACAGGTTTCAATCGATATTCCTTGTTTATAATCCACCTTTCACGAAAAGCACCAACCTATCATAAAACATTGATGCCTTTCGCTTTTTGTTTTCTTCTGATATTTTAGTGATTTACAATATAATGTTTGGCTTGAGCATTCCACATTTCTGAATACCTGCCCTTGATTTTAACTAATTCATCATGCGTTCCGACCTGTACTATCTCACCGCCATCCATAACGATTACTTTATCGCAGAATTTACATGAATAAAGCCTATGGCTTATAAATATCGTCGTTTTATCCTGAGAGATATCCTTCATCTTTGTAAAAATCTCATACTCTGCAAACGGATCTAGTGCTGCTGTCGGCTCATCAAGTATAATCAAAGCCGCATCTTTATAAATGCCTCGCGCTATGGCTATCTTCTGTGCCTCACCACCGGACAGTTCCACGCCCTCATCATCGTAATCATTAAACAGAGATTGTTCTAATTTCTCAGGGTACTCCTCAATCTTTTCCCTGATTCCGACTTTTTCCAACACTTTCCAAACTTTTGACTCGTCATATACTTTGTCTGCTGAAATATTGTTACCTATCGGCAGAGCCAGCAGTACCTATCGGCAGAGCCAGCAGGCTGAAATCCTGAAATACAGCCGACAGCCACTTTCCGCATTCATTTCTATTTCGTGCTGTTACCACTGTATCATTAATCTTAATAGAACCTTTCGCAACATCGTACAATCCACATATCAGCTTTACCAAAGTTGTCTTGCCCGAACCGTTGGCTCCGACTATTGCAATCTTTTGTCCATTTTCTATAAAAAGAGACACATTTCTAAGTGCATAATTCTTAGAGCCCGGATACTGAAACGATACATTGTCAATATTTACCTGTGCATAATTACAAGCAACAGATTTATCCGCAGCATCGGCTTCTTCTTCCAAAGAAATATAATCGAAGTATCTTAGCAAATGCTCATTGTTATTCCTAAGGTCAGTAAATGTCATCGCAAAATCCGTCAATGCCTTAATAAGCATTGTAACAGCAGAATATGTAAGCAATACATTACCTATCCCTATACTGCCATTTATCGCCTTAGCACCAACAAGTATATAGACAAATCCACCTGTAAGAGCACTTAACAAAAGCATGATTCCGTTATTTTTGCTCGAAGCATCTTTTTCTCTCTTGTCACCCTCTGCAAACGGAATATAACACTTATCCAGAACCTCGTCCAAAATCAAATTTTTTTGGGCATACAGACGAACATCCTTGGCTGACTTATCGTCAGAGAGGTATTCCAGTTTGTAATAGTCTGCATACCGATTGTATTTGGCACCGTTTTTGAATACATCAAAAGAAACATCAAATATTTTGCTCGTCATTCTCGATGATACGGCTGCAGAAATGATAATAATAACTGTCAATGCCAAATATCCCCAGACAGAATTTGCAAATCCAAACAAAGTGTTGTCAAATCCCAGTGTAGTTCCCTTAACACCTGCATTAAATGCCAACAGCACAATCGCAGTCGCTGCTGAAAACAAAGCCTTAAAGATTATTTCACAGTCCCAGTAAAGACTTCCCATGCCTGCACCCGAACAACTTATGCTTCCAGATACTTCATCACGCAGTTCTCTAATCTTTTCATTTTCCAAAAGACTGAATTTCATAGCATTTGCTTTCTCATTAAGTCTAATCTCATGTGCCTGAAACAACTGGTTATAACCAACCGAAATCCGTTTATTGATAAATGCCGATACTATCGTAAGTATCAATGTCAGCATAATTGCAGCATTTACACTCACAGTCAATACCCATACCCGCTGCTGCGAACTGAGCTCACTTATAACTACAGATGTCATGTAAATACCAATATACGGTATTAGCATAGTTATCTCAGAATATATGAACAACCATTTAAGCTGTCCCGGAAGAAATATCTCAAATTCATTTATTCCGCGGTTAATCAATTTAATGTCATCTAAGAAGGTTCTGCCGTTCTTTTTCATATTGCCAGCACCCCCTCCTGATAATATCTGCTCTGTATCATATACATATCATGATACAGACCACCCTTATCCATAAGTTCATCATGTGTACCGGCTTCTCTGATTTTGCCGCCATCAATAAGTATTATCCTGTCACAGAACCTTGTAGAGGACAGTCTGTGCGAAATAAAGAAAGCCGTTTTGTTCTTAGATAACTCGTTATATTGCAGATAAACATTCTGCTCCGCAATTGGATCCATTGCGGCTGTAGGCTCATCAAGAATCAAAACAGGAGATTCCTTATAGATTGCTCGTGCCAACAAAAGTTTTTGAACTTCACCGCCTGAAAATTCCGTTCCATTTTCAGTGATATGCCTTACTAACGGTGTCTCCAGTCCCATTTCCAATGAAGCAATCTTATCCTCAAGCCCTACAAGAGTTACAATACGAGCCAGCCTTTCTTCATCAACTTTTTTATCATTCATGACAATATTTCTCTTAATACTGACAGGCAGCAACACAGATTCCTGAAAAACTGCGGATATTGCCTTTGAACAATCTTCCCAGCCAACAGATGAAATCGGGATTCCATCAATCAATATCTGCCCGGCTGACGGATGCAGCAAGCCACATATCAATTTGATAAGTGTAGTCTTTCCGGCTCCATTGGAACCAACCACAGCAATTTTCTCACCCGGTTTGACTTTTAATGAGACATTATCTAACACATTATTCTCACCGTCATAAGAAAAAGAGAGATTATCCAGTTCTAAGCTCGGAGCACCGGAAAGTTCCAATTTCTCCTCAGAACCAATCTTTCCGTCCGGCAAACTAAGAAACTGTCTGAAATCAGTTACATTATTATCACTTTCTCTAAATGCACCAACCCCTGTCGTTATCTGTGCTAACCACTCACCAAGACCATTTACTGCGGCTGCATACAGTGCGAAGCTGCCAATAGTAATGTCACCTTTAAGAGTAAGCCATATCAATATCAGATATACTAAACCATCTCTTAACAATACGACTATACCGTTGACGATAAGAACAAACAGTTGATAGCTTTGAACCTTATCATCTACTTTTTTCTTATCAAACCTTGCCATTCCAGCCATCTGACTAATCCACTCTCTCATGGAATATACTCTGATGTCCTTAGCTATGCTCAAACCTCTGGTGCTATAAGCAAAATAATTCATTTTTCGTTCTGCTTTTGCAGCATCGTCCTTTAACATCTGTTTTTTCTTCTCTGCATAAAGAGTCACAACCATATTTACTGCATATGCTGTGATAAGAGCAGCAAGGACAAGAGGATGAACATATACGAGCATCAAACCATATATAATAAATCCGATGAAACTCGTTAATAATTCCAACAATCTTGGAATATATGTACCCATGCCCCATCTGGTTGTCCCCTCAAGTGTCATTCTCGCCTTACTCGCAGACTGCTTTCCAAGCTCTGATGTAAAGACTTCGTAATCCATGGTTGATACTTTCTCAATCCACAATTTGTTGAGCCGTATCAGTACAAATGAATTCATATTGTGCTCCATCGTATTCTTTGCCAACAGTTCGACAACAGACGAGACAGCAATAACAACCGTTACGATAATAATATTTATCAAGAATGTATATTCACTTTTAAAATTTTCAAGTGAATCAATAACAAGTTTAGGAATAAATATCGAAGCCAACGATTTTATAATCCCGGCTGGCACTAAAAACAGCGATAAAATAAATCCTAACTTATTATAAGTGAAACTCTCTTTACAATAAAAATAAAAATTGTTTAAAATTCCGCACTTTCTGCTATGTATCTGCAAATATCTTTTTGCAATATTATCCTGAAATATCATGATTTTCTCCTTATTAAATAGTTTATTGCACCATTCTCTGCATAAAACTACTTAACATAGTTTCATGCCATCAGATATTTCTAATACGCCAAAATACCACCATAATTGTACCTCAC
>FR887308.1:4190-5721 GCA_000436755.1 Clostridium sp. CAG:253
CCACCATAATTGTACCTCACTTTCAATCAGTTTAAACTTTAATAAAATATTTTAAGTCATCTGCATACCTAAACACCAGAGTCAATTATTTCTTCTGCACGATATAAAACAGGTAATTCTCTGTTTGCCACAAGTTTCCCTAATCTTGTATTTGCCCTGTATTTATATTCTTTAACTGCATCTTCATAAGGTAATTTCAATGTAGACAAATGAAAACAATTTATCTCATCTTCAGTTAGATTTTTATCACCAAACGAATTAACTCTACACAGAAAATAATTATTGATATTATGCCTATGGATAAGGTTATAATAATCACTTACAACTCCGATTTTGCAAACCACCTCTACCTCTGCACCCAATTCTTCTTTTAATTCCCTTTTTATAGCAGCAATCAGGTCTTCGCCCTCCTCTACACCACCTCCAGCTGTTTCAATCAATGTTGCTTTTCCAAAGTCATCATCTCTCTTTGCTCTTACAAAATAGAAATATCCGTTTTCATCGTAAACAATCGCTCTTGCGATATTCCTGTCATGGTCAATATAATCATATTTCCATTCGGTATCCTGCAAATTAATTTTTAGTTCTCTATGCATATTTTCTAATCCATCTTCCTTTTTGTAGCATTTACTTATCGATAAAATTCTGTCCTTCTAAGATCTGTATATGGTCTGTCTTTCCTGATTTTCACAGAGTCAGAAAGATCAATATCCGCATATAAAATCTGTTCCTCATCCTTTGCTTTTGCAACAACATTTCCTTTTGCATCAATGACAATGGATTCTCCCGAAAAGTCCATCTGTCCTTCCGTTCCTACCCTGTTACACATTGCAATAGCCACGCTGTTTTGAAATGCCTGTACTCTTAATTCCCATTCAAACATTTCGGATGGCTCTGCTTTTGTGTTCACTGTCGGAATTACAATCAAATCTGCTCCCATCAGCATTTCTGTTCTGATACTTTCAGTATAATGCCTGTCAAAGCAGACTACAATTCCTATCTTCCCATATATCGTATCAAACACCTTAAATCCATCATCTGACGGAGTATAATAATCCTGTTCGTAAAATTTCTCAGCCTGTGCAACATGAACCATTTTCTGAATACCCTGTATCTTACCATTTGTTCCGATAAATAAACTTGCATCATATGGCTTTCTGTTTTCCTCCAAATATATATTGGGTATGGAAATAATAGAATTTTTCCTGCTTGCCTCCTGAAGCTGCCGTACTTCTTTTGAATCAATTTTAATAAGATATTTTTCAACATCTTTGCCTTTATATTGAGGAAAGAACTCTGTCAATTGAACTTCCGGGAAAAGAATCATATCTGCATTATGATTCGCAGCTTCTTTGATTAATTTGATACTTTTATTCAAATTATCCTGCATATTTTTGTATGTTTTCATCTGTGCCAAAGCAATGCGCATGATTTTCACCTCTTGTTTCTTTACAATGCCCAGTTTGTATTATTCTACCGGATAAAGTGCGTTTCTACCAGTTATTATATCGGCATTATTTGATACATTAAC
>FR887308.1:5737-6946 GCA_000436755.1 Clostridium sp. CAG:253
TTTGATACATTAACAATTCCGGCTGACAAACTGGAATTTCTATCGCTTTTATTCTTTAAACTGCCGAAAATAAATAAGTATGTTTTCGTATTTGTGCAAATGGATAAAATCACTGTTGTGGATACTTATGTAAAAGCAGACGTAAACCGTGGAACCTTCTACAAATATTATAGAGATGTTCCCGATTTATATGATAAAACAGAAGACTCTCTTGTCAAAGAAATATATGCATTGTTGGAAAACACAAACAGAACAGATAAAATGTCCCAATGCCAGCAGTCAGGACTCAGAGCTGCTACTCGAATATGTACTTGGTGGATGCTTTCATGTCGTATCCTACTGGTTGAAAAACGGAATGCAGATTTTATTTAAATTCCTGCACCATACAATTTATTGCTGATACAAATTCTTCTTTTACCTTTTCATTATCATCTGTGCCATCATATAAGCTGTAATAGAAATACAAAATTGCATAAAATCTGACTGCTTTGTCTTTAGCATCTGTAATTCCCATGCTTTCAAATAAATCTTTCACATAGAAGGCAGGACCAGCCACAAGATACTGCTGATATAAACTCTGCATCTCTTTACTGCGGAACTGCTCTATTGTCAACATCTTCCGAAACGATGATGCGAAATCATCCTCAGTCCAGTATTCAAACATAGACTTACTGTATTTCACAAAATCATCAAACGACACTGTTTCATACTTTTCCGGCATTCTCTCTTTACCCTCTTCCGGCATATCATAATCTGATGCCTGTTCACCATCCTGCTGCTCCATCCTCTTGACAATACAGTCAAAAATATCTCTTTTGCTTTTATAAAAATGAGGTTCAAATCCACAGATTATTCTCAGCTGACTGTTTCGTTTTAATTCTCTTAAAAGACTGGCAACAGAGTCATGATCGAAAATAAAACTCGCAACAAATGAATTCCACAGTGCTGTAACAGACCATTCATTTCTGCCTTTTCCACGTATCTTTTGCAGTTTTTGAATCAGTTTTTCGTCTGGTAAAGCAGCAAGAATTGTCTGTAGCCGAAATAAATCTCCTAAATTTTCTTCAAAAGTATCGTCAAACAGTGATAATTGTGATATTATTTTCATTGAAAAACACTCCTTTCCTAATGTTGGTTTACGCACTTACATTATACAACTTTAATTGTTTGAAAGGGTGCTTTTTTTATATTTTTTACACACAACATAAA
>FR887309.1:0-27100 GCA_000436755.1 Clostridium sp. CAG:253
ACTAAAGAACCGCCGTATACCGAACGGTACGTACGGTGGTGTGGGAGGTCGGTAGATAAAATAATTATCTACCTCCTACCCGATTGTAAAATCTTGCAACAAAAACATAAAGCTGCTAAAATATCTCATGAGGTGAATCACTGTGAAAAGTGTAAATCAAAAGCGATATATTAGTTTGATTATTGTAATACTTTTTGTATTAGGAATGTGTTCTGAAAATTTGAGAACAGATTCTTCTTTTGAGTACACAAATACAGGACAACAGGAAATAATAGGAATATCAGACAGTAAATTGTCACAGTATGACATCTGCACTGACAATTTATTGAGAATAAGCGAAAAAGATAATGAAATAATACAGGGAATTATTCAAAGTATCCGCTTAAAGGCAAGACAGAATTACAGATTGCGCTTGTTGGCATCGATAAGAAATGATTTTGTTCAAAGCCATGTTTATATAACTGAGTCAGTGTTGATAAAATTATTGTCAGGCATTATATTCAGCAGCATAACCGTGGTTTCGTACATACATGCCAAGGATGGCGAAAAATAAATAATACCTTACAAACTGCATTAACCTGTTACTTATGTCATGGCACTGTCTGACATAAGTTGATACATAGCAAAAAATATTATCAGAAAAGGACAGTGCAGAAATGAGGTATTATTATGAATATAATTATGTGGATTGTTATAATTTTAGGTGGAATTTTAGGAATTGCAGTAACTCTTGGCACTGTAGCCGGAATGGTTGGTGTGATTTTTTATAAAGTGTATCGTAAAATGAGATATGGCATTTCACTGTATGACTGATAAATTACTTATATAAACTATTCGTATATGAAATTATAAAAAGAAAAAGCCTTTGCAAAATATATTTGTGAAGGCTTTTGAACATGGCAGCATAATATTAAAGATTTGTAAGCTGCATGCAGACATAATTTTTCCAGAAAGAATTATTATCGTTGGCTGTTTCGAGGTCGGGAATAGTTTCTATCTGGTAAAATGAAATTTTATCACGCAATGCAAGTTTATATTTTATAAAACAATTATCTGTGTCGGATTTGTTATTTTTTATCGGATGCAGTGATGGAATAAAATATCCCTGCTTTTTTGTGTAGCATGTTGCGGCGGTTGCCTTTTTTCTGTGAGATTTGTTCATATAAGCGGCAACACTTTTATGAAGTGCAATATCTTTATCCGAAAAATAATAATAGTCTTTATAATTTTTAATATAATTATATAAGATGCCTGATAAGATTGGAACTTTGAGCAGGACGGTATTATTTTCAAAGGTGAGCTGCAAATTATCCGTCTCCTGATAGACTTTAGAACTGCTTTTAGGAAACGGAATATTTATATCAACTTTTTTGGGAAATATAAGTTCATCAACAGTGCATAATATATTTAGCATTCCGTCCTCGTCAATTGTTATATCCGATATATAAAACTGTTTTGAATATTCATTGAATATAGTTTCGTCATCGGATATTGGAGAGAGTGCGGAAATATCATTGTAAGACATTATGCTTGCTACATTTAACATGTTTTCAATATCTTCATAATTGTGAAGAAGCAGAATTTTTTCAAGGTCCTCCGCTTTTGACGGAGCAAGAATTTTTTCCTGCATATATTCTGTATAAATTGGGATAAGTTTGCCGCCGTCAAATTTATCGTCCCTTACAATGCCAAGCCATCTTTCGAGAGCAGTTTGGTTTGCTTTCGAGAGATTGAGCATTTTTTTGACAGGTCGTATATATGCAAGAATATCAATAGAATATATACCGTTTTTATCATTTAATATTTTATCGGAATGTTCTGACGGGGATATGCCGTGTTTATCACATTTATTTAAAATATATGGTATATCAAATGTCTTTCCGTTAAAATGATAAAGATAATTATAGTTTTCAAGAATATCAAGAAAACTGTTTATCATATCGGCTTCACTTTTATAATTATCGGCAAAAAATTGTATGAGATGCCAATTGTTATCTTCTTTGTTGTAGAACATAACTCCAATCATATAAAGAGAAGAAGCTTTTGGAGACAAACCGGTTGTTTCTATATCAAAAAAAAGAATTTGTTCAACAGGGTGTCTGAAATAATATTTGAATTTTGGAACTTTACATTTGTAATTAAAAGTTTTCATAAAAACCTCGATTTCTTAAAAATATAATGATATTCGCAGCTTAGCCAGTGAATATTAGTACAATTACTTCTATTATAATAACATATTTTTATTTGACATAAAAAACAAAAATTATCAATATTAAATAGTTGAGCAGTTCGTTCATAAAAAGCTTGCCGGCAATACCAAAGTTACATCAGAACATTTATTTGCCAAAATGCTTTGACTTATGTTAAAATATATTGATATGAAAAATTGTCAGGAGGGAGTTTAATTGGAAAAGTTTTTTAATTCAGATTCTGCCTATGAAAAATGGGTCAGAAAGAATAAAAAAAAGAAAAGCTCACAGCAGTTTGAAATCGGAAAAAAGAAATATCTGAAAGGGCTTAAAGGAAGAGTGCAAAACAATCTAAGTGGATTTTTAAGGGTATTGGTTACGGCACTTATTGTTTTTTTGCAGGTATTGCTTATAACATTTCTGCCATTTTTGCTCAGACAGTTTACGGTATATTTTTATTTTATAGTTGAAATTATATCTGTTATTGCGATTGTTACTTTGGTAAACCGCAATCAGAGTCCTTCTTACAGGCTTGCGTGGATATCCATAGTGCTTCTGCTGCCTATAAGTGGTTTCTTTATGTATTATTTGTGGGGAAGGTCAGGAAAAAAGAGAAAATATCTTGATTTGTATATACTAAGGCAGATATCTTACGGAAACAAATTTTTATTGGGAGATAAAAAACTTGTAAATGATTATATAGACAAAAATCCGGTGGCAGGCCGTATGGTTAAATATATGTCTGCTGAGAAATATATGTTTACGGGAGGCAATGAAGTAACCTATTATCCTATGGGTGAAGATGTTTTTGAAGATATATTTGAAGACCTTGAGAAAGCCGAAAAATTTATACTTATTGATTTCTTTATAGTTGCCGAGGGGGCACTGTGGGATAAAATGCATGAAATACTTCTTAGAAAAATTGCAGAAGGTGTTGAAGTGAAGTTCATGTATGACGATTTTGGAGCTGCAATCAGAACCGGCAAGTACTTCAAGAGAGTTCTTGAAGATGAGGGATTTGAGGTGAGAATATTCAATCCGATACACAAGTATACGGGAGAACTTTATATGAATTTCCGCTCGCATCAAAAAATACTCATAATAGACGGTGAAGTAGGATATACAGGAGGATTTAATCTTGCAGATGAATATGCAAATCTTATTGAGCGTTTTGGTGTATGGAAAGATACAGGTGTAAGAATATGCGGTGAGGGTGTATGGGGACTTACTGTTGTATTTTTACAGATGTGGGAAGTATGCGGAAGAGATGATGTGCATATAGATTATCTTAAATATAAAGCGGTATATCCGAGAGTTGGAAACACATATTGCCAGGTAATATCGGACGGACCGGCAAATAATCCGAGAAACCCGATAGAAAGCATTTACAATCAGATGATAATGTATTCAAACAAATATCTTTATATAACTACACCATATCTTATAATAGAAGATTATATGAAACAGTCTCTTATCGAGGCGGTAAAGAGGGGCGTGGATGTAAGGATAATTACGCCAAATATACCGGACAAAAAGCAGGTGAAGATGCTTACAAATTATAACTATGGTGTCTTACTCAGGGAAGGTGTAAGAATTTATGAATATACGCCGGGATTTATACATGCAAAACAGATACTTACGGAAGATGCAGTTATTGTTGGCACTATAAATATGGATTACAGAAGTTTTTATCTGCACTATGAAAATGGTGTGTGGATGTCGGGAAAACAGATTCAAAATGCTGTAAGGAGAGATTTTGAGAAAACATTTGAGGAAAGCAGGGAAATTACTTATCAGGATTGGCTTAACAGACCGAGAACATGGAAAATGATTCAGCCAATATTAAATGTATTTTCAACATTATTATGATTTGACGCAGAAGCGTTTTTGAAAAGAGGAGGCAAAATGGTTTATACAAATGTATGTAAGCATTGTCACAAAGTTTTTAAGTCAAAGATAAGAACACTTTGCTGTAAAGAATGCCGCAGTGTTGACGATTCGCAGCTTGATGATATTGTGGCATATCTGAGAATGTATCCAAACAGTAATGCGCTTCAGATATCGGAGGAACTTGGAATACATCCGTATGAGATAATAAAATTTATGGATGAGGGCTGGCTGAATACCGTAAATGGTACATTCAGCCGTTTGGAGGATGACGAATGATTAGTTTTATAAAAGGAAAACTGGTTCATATATATGAGAATGTTATTATAGTAGAAAATAACGGGATAGGTTATGAGATATTTGTGCCTGTGTCGGTTATAGGAAATATGCCGCTTGTAGGCAGTGAAGTTATGATATATACATATATGCATGTAAGAGAGGATGCATTGCAGCTTTTTGGTTTTCTTGACAGAGATACACTTGAAATATTTAAGCTTCTTATCACTGTCAGCGGAATAGGGCCAAAAGGAGCTATTGGTGTTCTTGGGACATTATCTGCGGATGACATCAGATATGCGGTTATGGCAGAGGATGCAAAGACGATTGCAAAGGCACCGGGGATTGGAGCAAAGACTGCAAGCAAAGTGGTTATTGAACTCAAAGATAAGCTTAAAATGCGTGATGTGGCAGAAAATATTTCGTCAGAAATTGACGGGCAGCAGAGCATATTTGATGACGGTGGTTCAAAGCAGGCAGTATCAGATGCCATAGAAGCACTTGTGGCACTCGGTTATTCCGCAACGGAAGCGACTAAGGCAGTCAGAAAAGCTGATGCAGGTGACGATGTTACGGTTGAAGAACTGCTGAAACTGAGTTTGAAATACTTATATTCATAATGGAGAAAATAGATGGCAAAAAGGAGTATAACAACAGAATTTACAGAGGAAGATGCGGGTATAGAAACGACGCTAAGACCTAAATTCTTGAAAGACTATATAGGTCAGGAGAAGGTTAAGGGTAATCTTAAAATATATATAGAAGCGGCAAAACAAAGAGGCGAGGCTCTCGACCATGTTCTTTTATATGGCCCGCCGGGGCTTGGAAAAACTACACTTGCAGGAATTATTGCAAATGAGATGGGGGTAAATTTTAAAGTGACTTCAGGACCTGTTATAGAAAAAACAGGTGACCTTGTTGCAATTTTAAATGGTCTTGCAGAAGGAGACCTGCTGTTTATAGATGAGATACACAGGTTAAACAGACAGGCGGAAGAAGTGCTTTATTCGGCAATGGAAGATTACGCAGTTGATATTGTGATAGGAAAAGGGCCTACGGCAAGGTCTATAAGAATGGATCTGCCTAAATTTACGCTGGTAGGTGCAACTACAAGAGCAGGAATGCTTTCAGCACCTTTGCGTGACAGGTTTGGAGTTGTGAACAGAATGGAATTTTATACAACGGATGAACTTTATAAGATTATCACAAACTCAGCAAAAGTGCTTGGCGTAGAAATAGAAAAAGATGGTGCCATTGAACTGGCAAGACGTTCCAGAGGAACACCAAGACTTGCGAACAGAATGTTAAAACGTGTGAGAGACTTTGCACAGATAAAATATGACGGCAGGATAACAAAAGAAGTTGCCGATTTTGCGCTTGATCTGCTTGAGGTAGATAAACTTGGACTTGACAACACGGACAGACAGATAATACTCACAATGATAAATAATTTTGGAGGAGGGCCGGTCGGACTTGAAGCACTTGCCGTATCAATAGGTGAAGATGCCGGAACTATAGAAGACGTGTATGAACCATATCTTGTACAAAACGGACTTGTTGCAAGGACGCCGAGGGGAAGAAGTGTTACAAAAGCCGGTTATGAGCATTTTGGAATTTCATTCTCAGAGGAATAATAATTTCAAAAATATTTTAACAATTGCGATAAATTAAAATATATAGTACAATAAAATGTGGTGTTGTATAAGACACAGTCAGGTACGGCATATTTTGAATGATAAACAGAAAATATAATTTAAGGAGAAATATATAAAATGGAACAGAAGCAGATAATATTAACAGGAGACCGTCCTACAGGCAAACTCCATGTAGGTCATTATGTAGGTTCATTAAAAGAAAGAGTAAAATTACAGAACTCAGGAAAATTCGATGAAATATATATCATGATAGCAGATGCACAGGCACTTACTGACAATGCAGAGCATCCGGAAAAAGTAAGACAGAACATTATTCAGGTTGCACTTGATTATCTTGCATGCGGTCTTGACCCGGAAAAATCAACTATCTTTATCCAGTCTATGGTACCTGAACTTACTGAGCTTACATTTTATTACATGAACCTTGTAACAGTATCGAGAGTTCAAAGAAACCCTACCGTAAAAGCAGAGATAAAAATGCGTAATTTCGAGGCAAGTATTCCGGTTGGATTTTTCTGCTATCCGATAAGCCAGGCAGCAGACATAACGGCATTCAGGGCGACAACTGTTCCGGTTGGAGAAGACCAGATGCCTATGATTGAACAGTGTAAGGAAATAGTACACAAATTTAACTCAGTATATGGAGAAACACTTACAGATCCAAAGATTGTACTTCCTGACAATCAGGCATGTTTGAGACTTCCGGGAATTGACGGAAAAGCAAAAATGAGTAAATCACTTGGCAACTGTATTTATCTTTCTGATGAAGCAAAGGACATAAAGACAAAAGTAATGTCAATGTATACAGACCCTAATCACATAAGAGTTGAGGATCCGGGTCAGGTCGATGGCAATCCGGTATTTATCTACCTTGATGCGTTCTGCAAACCGGAATATTTTGAGGAATTTTTGCCTGATTATAATAATCTTGATGAATTAAAAGAGCATTACAAGAGAGGTGGACTTGGAGACGTTAAAGTCAAGAAATTCTTAAATAATGTAATACAGGCAGAACTTGAGCCAATCAGAGAGAGAAGAAAATCATGGGAGAAACGACTTCCGGATGTATACGATATTTTGAAAAAAGGAAGCGAAAAAGCAGAGAAAAAGGCGGCAGCCACATTGAATGATGTAAGAAAAGCAATGCAGATAGATTACTTTGATAATGGAACATTATAGGTTGATTTTTGTTAAAAATTTAAATAAGGCAATCATAGGTTAAATAAATTTTAATCTATGGTTGCCGTTTGTTTTCGGGTGATGTTATTATATCATAATAACTGCGCATGTTTTCTGCGCATAATAGAGTTTCAAAGAAACTCCTAAGATGAGCACATTGTGCTCATTATATCATAATAAAATGACGGTAGGTTGTGTTGGAGGAATGTAATGAAAAAAATTAGTGTAGGAAATCAAAGTTTCGAGACTATAAGACAGAAAGATTGCTTTTATGTAGACAAGACAAATTTCATAAGTGAGTGGTGGGAGTCAGATGATGTGGTGACCCTTATCACACGTCCACGTCGTTTTGGGAAAACATTAAATATGGATATGATTAAATGTTTTTTTTCAAATCGCTATGAGAACAGGGGTGACTTGTTTGAAGGACTTAATATTTGGAAAGAAGAAAAATATAGAAAATTGCAGGGAACATATCCGGTGATATTTTTGAGCTTTGCTGGAATAAAACAAACAGGATATAATCAGGCAATTATAATGATAAAAAAAGAGATAACGGATGTATATAATAGGTATGATTATATAATGAAAAGTGATTTATATAATGATAATGAAAGAGCACAATTCAAATCGGTCTGCATAGATATGAATGACGAGATAGCGCAGAGTGCGGTTAATGATTTGGCAAATTATCTTAGCCGTTATTATGGCAAAAAAGTAATAATACTTCTTGACGAATATGACACACCGATGCAGGAAGCATATGTAAATGGTTACTGGAATGAGCTTGTAGCATTTACAAGGAGTTTTTTTAATTCAACATTTAAGACAAATCCATATCTTGAACGAGGTATAATGACAGGAATAACGAGAGTATCGAAAGAAAGTATCTTCTCCGATTTAAATAATCTTAAGGTAGTCACGACAACAAGCATGGAATATGCGACAAGTTTTGGATTTACGGAAAAAGAAGTGTTTGAGGCACTTGATGAACAGGAACTTTCGGGAGAAAAGGGAAAAGTAAAGGCATTGTATGATGGTTTTACTTTTGGTATGGAAAAAGATATTTATAATCCGTGGTCAATAACGAATTTTCTTGATGAAAAGAAGTACAGACTTTATTGGGCTGATTCAAGTTCTAATGTTCTTATAAATAAATTGATAAGAACTGCTTCAGCAGAAATAAAAGAATATATGGAAAAGCTTATTTCAGGACAAAATATAGAAGCATATGTTGATGAACAGATAGTATTTGAACAGCTTGATATGGATGAAAGTGCAATATGGAGTCTTTTGCTTGCCAGCGGTTATCTAAGAGTTGATTTTATCAAAAGTGAAGATGAAATGGGAGAAACCTTGGATTTTCCAATATATTCATTGAGAATCACAAATAGAGAAGTGAGAAGTATGTTTTTGAAAATGTTCAAATCGTGGTTTAGCAGAACATTATCGGCGTATAACAGTTTTGTAAAATCACTGCTTGCAGGTGATACGGAAAGTATGAATGAATATATGAACAGAGTGACAAGAGGTGTGATAAGTTACTTTGATACAGGAAAAAGCCCATCTGACGAAGCACCGGAGAGATTTTACCACGGGCTTGTATTGGGGCTTATGGTAGACCAGATAGATAATTATATTTTAAATTCAAACAGAGAAAGTGGATTTGGAAGATATGATATAATGCTTAGGGAAATTTTTATTCCACAAACCACTATTCAACGGCAATCTAATGTGTTATCATAACTATGTATAGCTTTAATTTTAAGAATGACTTTCAACAAGTAGATTTAAGACGGGGGTGGTTATTTGTTTAGAAAGCCTGTAAAAGGAAAGAAAGCAAAAACCATATCGTGTAAAGAGGCACATTTGAAAGAGCAAGTTTCGGAAATGGTCTATAAAAATCCGGATATAAGGAGAGTGTCTCAGGCAGAAGTCATAGAAAAGACAAGCTATATACAGGTGATGGATGCGGATATAGAGGGGGCATCTGTCAGGAGTACCAAAATAGGAAAAGCAGATAATGATATCACACTAAGCAATCTATTTCATGATTTGGGACAAAACTTAGATGATTTTAGGAAAGGAGAACAAGGGGGAGAAAAATGATTAGTGGTGTTCAGGGATTGAAAATAAAGCCATTGGCAGAATTGAAAAATGACGGAATACAGAAACATACAAGCATAAAAAGTTTTAGTACGGTGCTTAGCAGCCAGAAGAAAAAAGCAGAGAATACATCTGCTTCAAAAGCTGCTAAAGAATCAGCTAAGTCAGACAGTTCAAATGCAGATACGACTGTAAATAAATCATCAGATAGTGATTCAACAACAGGAAAAATTTTATATAAAAATGCGTCGACAGGTGAGACATATGTGTATGTTGATGTTGCAGATGACAAGACATCTAAGACAAACAAGACATCGGATACAAATACAGCAGATGCGATGAAAAAGACAAAGTATGACAGTATATTCAAAAAGGCGGCAAAAAAATACGGTGTATCTGAGAGCTTACTTAAAGCCGTTGCAAAGGCAGAGTCAAACTTTAACCCGAATGATGTTTCAAGTGCGGGAGCTATCGGAGTTATGCAGTTGATGCCATCTACGGCAAAAGAACTTGGTGTTACAAATCCGTATGATGCAGAACAGAATATTATGGGTGGTGCAAAGCTGATTGCGGCGCATTTAAAGAAATTTAACGGCGATGTAAGACTTGCTCTTGCGGCGTACAATGCAGGAAGCGGTGCGGTCAAGAAATATGGCGGAGTGCCTTCATTCTGCAAGACATATGTAAATAGAGTTTTAAGTTATAAAAAAGCTTATGAGACAGCAAATGCAGTAGGTTAAACCTGCTGCATTTGCTGTTATAGCTGTAATTTAAAATTAATATCAATAAATAAAAATATTCTGATATTTATAGGTGTTTAATAATTAATCCTAAGTCCTTTAGGATAGTGATTTTTGATGGTGTTGTTTGTGATTTTGCCCCAGCCAAGACTTAAACCTTTAAAGCATACTAAAACAAATCCCTTTGCATTGTTTAGCGAGTTGTCGGTTATCTGTATAACGTCACCGTGCAGATATTTTTCTGCCTGTTCATCTGAACATTCAAAAGAATATTTTACATCGGTCGGTTTGAGATATTTTGCAAAAGCATGTGCCGGTTCAAAACGGTTTTTCTTTCTTGTGGCTATGTGAAGTCCCGGTCTGAGAAGTTTAATTCCTTTAAGTTCAGGCATTTTGTCGGGAATCAGGTAAAGTTCATCACCAAAATATTCATATCTTTTGTCTGAATATAAGTCTGTATCATTTATAAATTCTGTAAGAAATTCAACTAGCTGTTTTCTTTCGCTTTTAGACAAAATATTTTTGCCGGATGATTTTTTTTTCTTTTTTTGAGTGGCTGTTTCACCGCCGTTTTTCCTTAATCTTACTGCAAAATGACCTTCGCCTTTTATTTTATGCGGCCATAATCTGAGTGAACCTTTAATTGCCGTTTTTTCGTCATCGGTCAATGGTTTAAATTCTTCTGAAACAAAGTCAGGATTTCCGTTTGAAATATCAATTTTAAGAATATCGTGATAGTCTTCAACACAAAAATCAGGGTATTCCCGTAAAAACCAGACCAAAATTTCCTCATTTTCAGCGGGAGCAAAAGTACATGTTGAATAGACAATGACACCGTCAGGTTTGAGCATGTTCTGTGCCTGTGACAGGATTGAACGCTGTCTTTGTGCACATAAAGCAACATTTTCGGATGTCCATTCTTCAATGGCAACATCATCTTTTCTAAACATCCCCTCACCGGAACAAGGCGCATCTACGATTATTTTATCAAAGAAAGCCGGAAAATATTTCGCCATGTTTTCAGGAGTTTCATTACAGACAACAGCATTTGAAATGCCAAGTCTTTCAATGTTTTGTGAGAGTATTTTGGCTCGCTGGCCAAAAATTTCATTTGATACAAGTAAGCCGTTTCCATCAAGCATACCGGCAAGCTGGGTGGATTTTCCGCCGGGGGCAGCGCAGAGGTCGCATACTATATCACCGGGCTTTGCATCTGAGAGAGCAGCAACGGACATTGCACTTGGTTCCTGAATGTAATAGGCACCTGCTTCATGCAGAACATGGCGGCCGGGTTTTTCGTCAGGGACAGCATAAAACCCTTCTTTAGCCCAGGGAACAGGGCTTAAAAAGAAGGGTAATGCATCCTGAGACTTTATTTTTAATGGATTTATGCGGAGTCCGTATGATTTTTCATCTGAATAGCTTGCATTAAACAATTCAAATTCTTCAGGACTGAGCATAGACTTCATTCGTTCAATAAATTTCTCGGGTAAATTCATAATTTAATTATTTCTCCATTTATTAAATTAAATCTGCTATGTCGATGTTTTCGCCTGTAATTCCGACATGTGCGCCGTCTTTGGCTTCTGATGTATCTTTATGTGCAATAAGCCATTTGTTTTTAGCCCAAAGGAGAGCATCCTCAGAATTGGCTTTTGTTATTTCAGGCATATCAAAGTTTGTGTATTTTGGAAGAACAATAGCTACTCTAAAGCCTTCACCTTTCTTTGCACTGCAAGGAGCATAGTGAAGTGTTGTAGAATAAAGTTCAACGGCTGTTCCTTTAGGACAGAGGAAAGCTTCTGTTTTGCTTGAATCAATAATGCCGTTTTCAACATCCTGAAGTTTAGCGACGAGAAGAATTGCGTCATCAGCGGCAATATCAATTTCACTGTCTCTGTGGTATTCATAGCAGTTTAACTTTGTGTTTGTACCGTTGCAGTATCCGATTTCGATTGGCATTCCACCGTAGCAATTGTCACGGAGCTGTACAAAAGCAGGGGTATTTTCAAGAGCTTCACAAGTAGGCTCATAGATAACTCCGTCAGCAGGTTTGTCTGTCTCACTTTCGAGTTTTTCTAAAAGAAGTTTGTAGTCGTATCCGTCAACAATACGACCGTAAGGTTTAAATGCTTCATCTGTAACTGATTGAATTTTCATAAATATTATCCTCCTGAAATAAGTTTTAGCATGCTTCTGTTTTTATTAAATAAAATATAGAAGCAAAAATATAGATTTTACGACATTCGTTTTTTATATATGATTATATATGATTTGTATCATATATAATTGTACCATACAAACAAGGCTGTTGTCACTTTGATAATTGGTGTTAGTATACAAGTATACTTGTACACTTGTTTTATAAGTGAGCATTAGTTATAATAGTCATATGAGTGCACAGTAGTTATCTATAATTAAAGACAAATTGATGGGAGGAACCGTATGAGAGTTGCACTTGGACAGATTGACATGGTATGGGAAGATAAAAAAGCGTCTGTCGCAAAGGCAGAAAAAATGATATGTGATGCAGCTTTACAAAATGCGGATATAATTATTTTCCCGGAGATGAGTTTTACAGGTTTTTCTATGAATCTTTTAAAGACAGGTGAAAAAAGATACGCATCCGATACAGTGAAAAAGATGTGTGAGTTGTCTGAAAAATATGATATTGCCATAGGTTTTGGATGGGCGGCACTGCCTGAAAAAGAGGGAGAGAAAGGAAAAAATGTTTTTTCGGTTGTGGATAATACAGGAAAACTTATTGCCGAGTATGAGAAAATTCATCCGTTTACATATGGCGGGGAAAGTGATGTTTATGACGGCGGGGACAAGATAGTTTCCTTTCCGTTTAAGGAGCATACGGTAAGTCTTTTTGTATGTTATGACCTTAGATTTCCTGAGATATTTCAGGCTGCAGCAAAGAAATCTGATGTTATGTTTGTCATTGCAAACTGGCCTCAGAGCAGAAATATACATTGGCAGACACTTCTTCGGGCAAGAGCGATTGAAACACAGTCATATGTTGCAGGGGTAAATTGCGTTGGAGAGCATGATGGTATCTTATACAGCGGTGACAGCATGGCAGTCGATTCTATAGGAAATATACTGGGACAGATTTCAGGAAAAGAGGGAGTGCTTATCTGTGAACTTGATGACAGAGCGTGGGGACTTCGGGAAAAATTTCAAACGAGGAAAGACAGAAAAGAGGAGTTATATTACGATATATTTCTAATGTATGGAGGTAAAGATGAGACAGTATGAATTAACAATAAGAATTGCGCAGATACATCATCTGATAGAGGTTCGTAAATATAAAAAAGCACTTGCAGTAGTAAAGACTCTCGATATGCGCCAGGTAAAAGGAATAAGTGATTTGAGTGCAATTGCAGAGGTTTATACAAAGACAGAACAGTTTGACGCGGCAAAAAATACATATTTAAGAATATACAAAAAGAGCCGCACAAGGAGAGTTTTATACAGACTTATATATCTTGCCATCCGTACAAATGCATTAGATGAGGCAGAAGGATATTATCAGGAATTTGTGGCGATGAATTCAAGCCAGAGGGATGCACTTATCTTAAGATATCGCATTGACAAAGCGTCAGGGGCATCTATCGGACAGCTTATAGGAATATTAGAGTCACTTAAAGAGGAAGAATATATAGAAGAGTGGGCTTATGAACTTGCAAAGCTTTATTTCAAAGCAGGACGTTTTGACGAGTGCAGGAGCGAATGTGAGGACATAAAGCTTTGGTTTGGAAGGGGAGAAATAGTTGAAAGGGCAAAACGCCTTATTGCAAGCATTGATGATGATGAACAGTTTGCATATATTGATGACAGGGATTATACGATAGAAAAGGATATACCAAACCCTGAAGATACAGGCTCTCTGCCAGATCTTACGGAATACGTGGAGTCAGAGAGTGAAATGAAAAGGCATGATAAAAACATAGGCAGCAAAGTGAAAAATGCAATAAAATTAAATTATGAAGACGACGAAAATGCAGACGAAAGTTTTGACGATTTGGATGAGCAGGAAGAAACAAGTTATGCAAGAGACGAGGCTGTCGATGAGCTTTTGAAGATGAGTGACCAAACAGAGAATGATATTGTCGGAGAACAGGCACATAAAAGTGATGAGTCTGCAGATTATAATGATGATATTGATGAAGACGAACCTGATTTAAGCATAACTGATTCAGAAGATACATTAGATGAAGACTTTGAAGATGATGCAGAAGATTTTGACGGTGCAGAGATGGCGAGAAAAGCGATAGACGGACTGCAAAAGCTGTCAGGTATCTGGAAACATTCTCAAACGCAAACGCAGTCTGAACCTAAACAGGAACCTAAAGCTGAGCAAAAGCCTGAACCAAAGCCTGTTAAAGCAAAAAAAGAGTCGCAGTATACTCATTATTCACAATCCGGCACAGGTATTACGCTTGACCTTTCAAAGGAAATATCAGCAATATATGAAGCGGAAAAGAGAGAACAGCTTAAGGTACATTCCGTAAAGGTAAATGAAGAGCCGCAAAGTGATATATCTGATACAAAACAGCCGGATATATTGGAGGATAATTCTGTAATTTCAAGAGAAGATGCAATGGCACCTTCTGACATAGAGGAAATAAAGAATGATTTGAAAGATATAACAGGCAATATATTTAGCGGAAAGAAAAGACGTATTATTGATGCTGTGGCTGATGACTGGGGGCACACAAAGCCTATCGGAAGTGTAATTGAGGTAGTAAAAGAAACAGAAACCAATGAAGTAAAGCAGCCGGCACAGCCAGTGGAGGAAGATAAAGAAAAAGAGAATCCAAACTTAAATAGCACTGAAAATACACTTGAGCAAAAAGTTGCAGATATACCGGAAAAGATTACAGATATTTCAGAAAAAAATACAGATATTTCAGATAACGTTGGGGAGAAATCTGAGACAGAAATAAAGTTAGAAAAGGCAGCAAAATTGTTTGGGATAAATAGTGTATGGTCAAAGGAGGATACAGATATGGCAGAATATTCAACACCAGAGGAAGAGTTACCTACAACGAGAGCATTACACAAGACATTTAAAGATGTTTTAACCTTAATAAATGCCGAGAAGGATCCGTCACATTTTGTACTTATTGGTGAAGATACGGAAAGGATAGTTGCGGTATCAAAGAAGATAGTAAAAGTTTTAAAACAAAACGGATTTTTAAGCAAGGGAAGAATTGGGTGTATTAAGGCAAAACAGTTAAATCAGATGGATTTTGACAAATGTAAGGAACAGCTTAAAGGAAGCTGTCTTCTCGTTGATGATGCAGCAGATTTGTTTTTCCCTACAATTACAAAAATATTTGAACTTATGGATGAATTTTATGGTGATTTTATAGTTATTCTTGCGGATGAGGGAAATACACTTGATCAGATGTTCAGATTTGCACCTGCACTTGCGAAGAAGTTCAAGTATGTAATTGACATAAGCAGATATACGGCAGAGGATTTGAATTAATTATGAAGGAGGCAGATTAAGCTTATGCCGCTTAGTTCAGAAAAAGTAGTTAATGTTATAGGACATATAAACCCGGACACGGATTCAATATGTTCTGCAATCGCATATGCGAGACTTAAAAGAGAGATAACCGGTGAAAATTATGTTGCTAAAAGAGCCGGTCAGATAAATGCCGAAACAAGATTTGTTCTAAAAAAATTTGGTGTGTTACCACCTGACTATATGAATGATGTAAGACCACAGGTCATTGATATTGATGTAGGGCGTGTAAAGGGTGTAGGAGAAGATATATCACTGAAAAAAGCATGGGAACTTATGAGGGAAGATGCGTTGCAGACACTTCCTATAGTAGACGAGTCGCAGTATTTAAAAGGACTTATCACGATAGAGGATATTGCAAAGTCATACATGGATGTTTATGACAGCCGTATTATTGCAAATGCACAGACACCATTTAGAAATATAGTAGAAACACTTGGCGGAGAGATGATATCGGGTGATTCTGACGAGATGATAAAGACAGGAAAGTGTCTTATTGCAGCTGCAAACCCTGACCTTATGGAAAGCTATATTGAAAAGGGTGACATAGTAATTCTCGGAAACAGATATGAGTCTCAGCTTTGTGCAATTGAGATGGGAGCAAAATGCATTATAGTATGTGACGGTGCACCGGTTTCATTTACAATTACAAAGCTTGCACAGGATAAGGGATGTTTCATAATAAAAACTCCATATGATACATTTACTGCTTCACGTCTCATCAATCAGAGTATTCCAATTAGATTTTTCATGAAGAGTGAAAATCTTATAACTTTTGGACTCGGTGAGTTTCTCGATGATATTCGTGATGTCATGGCGAAAAAAAGATACAGAGATTTCCCTATATTGGATTGGAACGGAAAATATTTCGGCATGATTTCAAGGCGAAGACTTTTGGGAGCAAGAAAGAAAAAACTGATACTTGTAGACCACAATGAACCATCGCAGGCGGTAGACGGCATAGAGGATGCAGAACTCTTAGAGATAATAGACCATCATCGCATTGGAAGTATTGAGACGATGAGTCCGGTATTTTTCAGAAATCAGCCGCTTGGCTGTACAGCGACGATCATATATCAGATGTATAAGGAAAATAATATAAATGTAACGCCTGATATAGCAGGGCTTTTATGTTCAGCCATTTTGTCAGATACACTTGTTTACCGTTCGCCTACCTGTACCGAAACGGACAGGCTTGCAGCAGAGGAGCTTGCCGGTATAGCCGGAATTAAAACACATGAGTATGCCATGGAGATGTTTGCGGCGGGAAGTGACCTTTCATCTAAGTCGCCTGAGGAAATATTCTATCAGGATTTTAAGAAATTTGTTGTAGGAGAGCAGACATTTGGTGTCGGTCAGATAACAGCTATGACAAGCAAGGAACTTGAAGCAATAAAGGAAAAGCTTACGCCTTATATGCAGAAAGCTATGGCAGACCATGAGGTTTCAATGCTTTTCTTCATGCTTACGGATATATTGCAGGCGAGTACAGAGCTTTTGTACTATGGAAGCGGTGCAAAGGAGCTTGCACTGGAGGCATTTCATTTGCCAAAAGATGCTGATACCATAATTCTTAAAAATACCGTATCAAGAAAAAAACAGATAATACCGGCAATGATGATGGCATTGCAGGAAGAATAGAAAATGAAAGCCTATTCCGCCGAAAAAAACACTCGATAATATCAAGAGCAAGTTCTTGTATAATCGAGTGTTTTTTATGGCTGAATTGTTACTTATAAAAAATATAAATTATTTGGCATCATTTATTTCAGTGTAGCCTTCAGGAATTTTAATTCCTAAAGTATCACAGTTTTCTTTATTGTAGAGTTTTGTAGGCTTTTTATCTGTCTCGATAGCCATTGTTCCGGGGTCAGCACCTTCTTTAAGGATTTTGTATGCCATCTCACCTGTCTGGTATCCGAGGTTGTAGTAGCTGATTGAAAGAGCGGCAACTCCGGCTGCACAGATTCCTTTTTCGCCTGCAAATACAGGAATTCCGGCAGGAACAACTACGTTTTTAACAGTTTCAATACTAGAAGCCATTGTGTTGTCTGTTGGAATATAGATAGTATCAACTTCAGAACATGCTGTCTGAGTAACAGACTGGATTTCATTAGAATCTGATGCTGTGTATTCTTTGTATTCAATGTTATCTTTTTTGAGTTCTTCTTCCATAAGTTTAGCCTGATAAGCTGAGTTAGCCTCTGATGAACAGTAGAGAATACCTACTTTCTTTACATCAGGTTTAATGGTAAGAATCATATCTTCCTGTTCATCTATAGGAGCAAGGTCGGCAGTTCCGGTTACATTTGTACCGGAAGTTCCGTTCCAGTCTTTTATGTTGAGTGCTGTACCGTAATCAGTAACAGAAGTACCAACGATAGGAATTTCATTTGTTGCTGAAACAGCAGCCTGTAAAGCACCTGTTGCATTTGCCATGATGAGGTCTACACCGTTTGTAACAAAACCGTTACAGATAGTAGAACAGTTTGTAGATTCGCCCTGTGCATTCTGTTCATCAAATTCAACATTACCTTCACCGAGTTTGTCAGTGAGAGCTTTTTTAAATCCCTTTGTTGCAGCATCCAATGCTTCATGTTCAACGAGCTGGCATATACCGATTTTATAAGTTTTTTTGTCTGAACTTTCTGAGCCTGATTTTTCACTTGAGCTTCCACAGGCTGTAAGACTTGTCACTAATGCAGTAACAGTAAGTAATGATACTATTTTTTTTGATAATTTCATATGTGTCCTCCTTTTTGTTTGCAATGACTGTATTATAAGACATTGTGTTATCTAAAGTCAAATATAGTACATACATTTGACGCAGAGATTGCATTATTTTTTCGATGTTTTCTTGATGTGATTTCCTATTATTTCAGATACATCTGTTATTGAGACAAAAGCTGATGTATCAACAGAGTTGATTATATTGGTCAGTTCTCTTATTTCAAAGCGTGTCAGCATTTTAATGTGATAATAAAAAGGACAAAGATAATCTTTGTTACAGACACCTTTGCCCTTTGTGATTTAAAATATAGAAAATAATAATATTGCCGGCTGCACGCAGGCGTGAACAATAAAGTTATAACTGTTTACTGAATATCTGAATAATCTTTTGCTGTTGTTTTGCCGTTTTTCCAGTCATCCATCTTCTGTTTTGTAGCTTCGAGTGTATCTTTGCAGATATCAGGGAGTTCTTTGCCCCATGCAGAAGTTGCTCTGTCATAACCTTTCTGGATTGCAGCCATCATTTCATCGGCTTTTGAAGTATCGCCACCGGAAAGAGCGATAGCCATGCTTACAAGTCTGTCTGATGTTTTGTTTACGCCCCAGTAGCCGTCTTCAGAGATACTCTCCTGTGCGGCTTTGATAGTGTCAGGGTCTGCATTTTTTGCAGCTTCCTCAAATGTAGCTGAGAGATTAAGTCCTGAAACATCATCTTTTTTCATAAGGCTTGCAAGGTCAAAAGTACCCTTCTGTTTGTTCAAAAGTTTTTCTACAAGACTTTGCATAGATTCAAGGCGTGACTGCTGGTCTGCTTTTAACTTTGATATAATGGCATCCTTATTGTAAATCTGATTTGTGCTGTCGTTTTTTGTGCTCTTGCTTTTGTCAAATACAACGCCATTATTTTTGGTGTCGTTGTCAGATGTTGTTTTGTCTGCGGAAGATGTATCTTTTGTTAAAGATGAAGCAACAGTCTCTTTCTGTTTTGTATCGTCAGTTTTTTTTGTATCAACTTTGCTGTATGTATTTAATGTTGATGAAATTGCGTCTAAACTCATAGTAAGAACCTCCTTTTTCTGATTGTGCGTTCATTCCATTGAAACAATATTTTCTAATAAGTATATCGTCAGTGCTGCTGATATTATTAGTGATTTGTGCGTGTTTATGAATATAATAAAAAAGTTAATGCCACGGATTGTTCCGTTGCTATCTGTTTTTCACCGTGTACCATATTTATATAGGAAAGTTTACAAAATGTTCAATAATTTCGTGTTACATGGTTCGACACAATACTACGTCAAAACCGGGGTAATCAATTTTTGCTTTATCATATGCTTTTTTAGCTGTTTCCATATCTTCAAATATTCCAAATGTTGTCGGCCCGCTTCCACTCATCAGTGAACCGATAGCACCGTTTTCGAGAAGATAATGTTTAAGTTCATCTATAACAGGGTTTTCAGGAATGGTAACCGTCTCAAGTACATTTGAGAGTGAAGCGGCTATGTCTTTGACGGATTTTTTATCTATATATGAAATCATGGCTTTGTTGTCAGGATGATAATCAAGTTCTTCTAGGTTGAGATGTTTATATACATATGGGGTGCTTATCGAGATGTCAGGTTTGATAAGCAGTACCGGAACACATTGAAGCGGAGTGAGTGGTGTGAGTATTTCGCCTATTCCCTCGGCAAGCATAGTTCCTTTTTTTATGCAGAAAGGCACATCAGCACCGAGTTTAACTCCGATTTCGCAGAGTTTTTCAGTGTCAAGACCGATTTCACATAATTCGTTTATGCCGATGAGTGTTGCGGCACAGTCAGAGCTTCCTCCGGCAAGCCCTGCGGCGGCAGGAATGTTTTTTGTGAGATGTATCTTAAATCCGCCTTTTATTTCAAAAGTATCTTTCATGAGTTTTGCGGCTTTATATACTAAGTTTTTTTCTGACGGTATTTTGTCGGGAAGTTCTTTATTCATTGTAAAAATAATTTGTTCATCTGTTGTCTTTTCAAATGATAATTCGTCACATACATCTATACTCTGCATTATCATTGATAAAGTATGATACCCGTTTTCAAGTTTTCCTGTCACGTCAAGTGTAAGATTTATTTTTGCAGGCGCTTTTTTTGTAAAAATATTTTCCATAAATGCTCTCCTTTTAATCTAGAATTTTTCGTGTATTCATTGTCGTAAAATTAACAGATTAAACTTGCTCAATCCATTTAATTTCAATGTTTAAGCCAAGTTTATAAAAATTTAATACATGGTAATAATAGCATATTTTAACAAAATTTAATATGTCAAATTTGTATAACCGATATGTCAAAAATACTTTTTACATATCAGAATTGCTGTAGTTATAATAGCAGTCGAAAAAAGTGATGGAGGTGAATATTGTGGATACTCTGGTAGAGAGTCTGATGGAAGAACTGAACTGTGAAACAGTGTTTAAAATTCCGATATTCGGCGGCATACCTGTTTATGAGTCGGTAGTCGTTACATGGATTATTATGCTCGCAGTTCTTGTACTTTGTGTTCTGCTTGTCAAAAACCTGAGTATAGAAAATCCCAGTCGTAAACAGCTTGTTTTGGAAACAGCGGTAAGTGGATTGTACAACTTCTTTAAGGGTACAGTCGGTGAAAACGGTACTGCATACATACCGTATCTTGCATCGGTGGCTATTTATATAGGAATAGCAAACCTTATAGGTCTTTTGGGATTTAAACCACCGACAAAAGATATGAATGTCACCATAGCACTCGCATTGATGAGTATTATTCTGATTGAAGTTTCAGGTATTCGTCAGAAAGGTACTAAGGGATGGCTTAAAAGTTTTGCTGAACCAATGCCTATCATATTGCCAATAAATATATTGGAAATATTTATAAGGCCACTTTCATTGTGTATGCGACTATTTGGAAATGTACTTGGTTCATTCGTAGTCATGGAGCTTCTGAAACTTGTAGTTCCGGCAGTATTACCGGCGTTTTGCAGTATGTACTTTGATATATTTGACGGTCTTATCCAGGCATATGTCTTTGTATTCTTAACTGCATTGTTTATAAAAGAGGCAACAGAGACGGACTAAGATTTTTGGAAAACAGAATACATATTTAAAAATTAAGAGATTTAAAAAGAGAGAGAAAAGGAGATTAATATTATGTCAACAACATTATTAGTAGCAATCGGAGCAGGAATCGCAGTTTTAACAGGTATCGGAGCAGGTCTTGGAATCGGTAAGGCAACATCTTCAGCAGTAGACGCTATCGCAAGACAGCCTGAAGCATCAGGAAAAATCAGTAGTTCACTTCTTTTAGGTTGTGCCCTTGCAGAGGCAACAGCTATTTACGGTTTCGTTATCGCACTTCTTATTATCTTACTTTTGAAATAATAGACTGAGTTGAAAGTCAGGAAGATAATTGTTGATACAGACGAAGTTTTTTAAGTGGATTGTTAATTACTGTTTGCACAATAAGTGTGAACAGTAATGCTTGTTGAAAGAAGGACAATATATGTTAAGTATAAACCCATGGAATATTTTATGGACAGTTGTAAACTTGCTTGTCATATATGCGATATTTAGAAAGTTCTTATTCCAGCCTGTTATGAATGTTATCAATGCACGTGAGAAAATGATAAATGACCAGTTTGAGAGTGCAAAGAATGCAGAAGACGAGGCTGCTAAACTTAAAGAAGAATATCACGACAAGATTAAGACAGCAAAGACGGAGGCTGACCAGATATTAGCTGATGCTAAAGAGCGTGCTGACGAGGCTTATAATTCCCAGATGGAGGATATAAGAGTTGAGACAGAGCGTTTGAAAGAGAAAGCTAAGAGAGACATTGAGGCTCAGCATGAAAAGGCAATGCAGGCAACACAGGCTGAGATTGCAAAACTCGCCGTTGTCGCAGCAAGAAAAATTTTAGAGACAGGTGATAGCCGTGACGCAGACAGCAGTAAATAGTGCAAAGGTTTTGTACGATTTGTCGACAGACAAAGATGATATAAAAAATGCTGAAAATATTCTGTCACTTACTCCGGTTTTTAAAGAAGTTTTAGAATGTCCTATTGTAAGTTTGGACAAAAAGGAAAAAGTGGTAGATGAGATTTTTCAGAGAGCAAAACTTTCGTCCGTTGTGACAAACTTTGTAAAGGAAATGTGCAAAGTTGGTAATGCCTGCGAACTAAGTGATATTTTCAAGGCTTACTATGATTACTGGGATGAAAAAAATCATATTCTTCGTGCTGTGGTTACCAGTGCAAAGGAAATGTCGCAGGATGAAATTAAAGGTATTCGTGATGATTTGGAAAAGAAGTATCCGGGATATACTATTGAAATATCTGAAAAAGTGGATGCGTCTTTACTCGGCGGATATGTGGTTAAGACAAAGATGGAAGAATATGATAAGAGTTTCACATGGCGGTTAAGCCAGCTGGAACGAAAAATGACTGGGAGGTGAATTTGTTGGGAGCTATTAGCGCAACAGATATCATATCTATAATTAAAAAAGAGATAGAAGATTTTGATTGGGACGATTCGGCAAGAGAAACTGGAGAGGTTATCTGGGTCGGTGACGGAATCGCAACAATTTATGGTATAGACCATGCAATGTATGGTGAAATCGTAACTTTTGAAAACGGTGTCAAAGGAATGGTTCAGGATATAAGACAGAATGAAATCGGATGTATTCTTTTTGGCAGCGACCTCGGCATCAAAGAGGGAACAAAAGTTGTAAGAACAAAGAAAAAGGCAGGTATCCCTGTCGGAGATGCATTCCTCGGCAGAGTTGTAAATGCATTGGGTGAGCCTATCGACGGTGAGGGAGATATAAAGGAAGATGATTATTTCCCTGTTGAGCAGGAAGCACCAAGTATTGTAGACAGAAAATCGGTTGATACACCGCTTGAGACAGGTATTCTTTCGATTGACTCTATGTTCCCTATAGGAAGAGGACAGCGTGAGCTTATCATCGGCGACAGACAGACAGGTAAGACTTCAATCGCAACAGATACTATAATCAACCAGAGAGGCAAAGATGTTATCTGTGTATATGTCGCAATAGGACAGAAAGCTTCAACAGTTGCAAAGATTGTAAATACGTTAAAGAAACATGATGCAATGGATTATTCTATCGTAGTTTCATCTACTGCAAGTGATCCGGCATCATTACAGTATATTGCTCCATATGCAGGAACAGCACTTGCGGAGTATTTTATGCATAAGGGAAAAGATGTTTTGATAGTTTATGATGACCTTTCAAAACATGCGGTTGCATACAGAGCAATCTCACTTTTGCTTGAGCGTTCACCGGGACGAGAGGCTTATCCGGGTGATGTATTCTATCTTCATTCAAGACTTCTTGAGAGATCAAGCAGACTTAGTGATGAACTTGGCGGAGGTTCAATAACAGCGCTTCCGATTATTGAGACACAGGCAGGAGATGTATCGGCTTACATTCCTACAAACGTAATTTCTATCACAGACGGACAGATATTCCTTGAGAGTAATCTTTTCTTCTCGGGTATGCGTCCTGCCGTCAATGTCGGATTGTCAGTATCCCGTGTAGGTGGTGCGGCACAGACAAAGGCAATGAAGAAGGTTGCTGGAAGTATTCGTATCGATCTTGCACAGTACAGAGAGATGGAAGTGTTTACACAGTTTTCATCAGACCTTGACAGTGCAACAAAAGCGCAGCTTGACCATGGTGAAGCACTTATGGAGTTGCTTAAACAGCCGCTTTGCAGCCAGCTCAGCCTTCACGAGCAGGTTATCACGCTTTGTCTTGCAAATGCAGGTGTATTTGACAAAGTAGGAAAGAAGAATGTAAAGAAACTTCAGATGGATATTTTGGCAGAATTTGATACAAAACATCCTGAGATTGGTAGAGAGATAGATGATAAGAAAGTGATTTCTGACGAGATGATAAAGAAAATCGTTGAGTTAGGAAAGGAAATGTCTAAGTAGAACCGGAGGAGTATTTATGGCAAATATTAAAGAGATTCAGGATAGAATGCGAAGCATTCAGGACACATTAAAAATCACAAATGCCATGTATATGATTTCCACTTCTAAACTCAAGAAGTCAAAGAAAATGCTTGCCGACACAGAGCCGTATTTCTTTGCTTTACAGTCAGAGATGAGTCGTATTTTGAGACATTTGCCTGAATTTGAAGATATATATTTTGAATCCGATTCATCTGTAGCCAAAAAACCTGAGGAAAAGAGGGTAGGTTATATTGTAGTTACGGCAGATAAGGGACTTGCCGGTTCTTACAACCACAATATCATGAAAGCAGCCTACGAGCATCTTCAGTCTCATCCGAACAACAAATTGTTTGTTCTCGGAGAACTTGGCAGACATTATTTTGAACAGCAGGGTGTACATATTGATAAACAGTTTCATTATACTGTTCAGAATCCTTCTCTTAACAGAGCAAGAAACATATCAGAGGAACTTTTAGAGCAGTACCATGAGGGTAAACTTGATGAGATATACATTATTTATACCGCTATGGTAAATGCCGTTGCAGAGGAAGTAGAAATAAAGCAGCTTCTTCCGCTTAAAAGAGCAGATTTTGCTTCACTGCATATCCCGGTAGACGCACCGAGAGAGGAACTTGCACTCGTTCCTTCAGCAGAAGCGGTTATGGACAGAATAGTTCCGGATTATCTGGTAGGTTTCGTATATGGTGCACTTGTTGAGGCATTTTCATGTGAGCAGAATGCACGAATGATGGCTATGGAAAATGCGACAAACAGTGCAAAGGATATGTTGCATGAATTGGATATTTTATATAATCGTGCCAGACAGGCAGCTATTACGCAGGAGATAACGGAAGTAATAGCGGGAGCGAAGGCACAGAAACGCAAAAAGAAGAGATAGTGTGCGAAACCGGCTGTAGGCTGTGCTGCTTGCACAAGCTAGGCAAGGTTTGCAAAAGTTTCGCAGAGATTTATATAATTTGAGTGTTTAAAGATAGAAAGATAAAATAATTAACGGAGGCAGAGATGAATACAGGAAAAATCGTACAGGTTTCAGGACCTGTTGTGGATGTTGAATTTGAAAATGATGACCTGCCGGCAATCAGAGATGCATTGGAAGTAATGAATGGCGATAAAAAATGCGTTATGGAAGTTGCACAGCACATAGGAAATCACATTGTACGCTGTATCATGCTGGCAGCCAGTGAAGGTCTTTGCAGGGATATGGAAGTTGTTGCAACAGGAAGCGGAATTAAAGTTCCTGTTGGTGAAGATACTCTTGGTCGTCTTTTTAATGTACTTGGACAGACGATTGACGGAGATAAACAGCCTGAGGGCGAGGCTAATTGGGAGATTCACAGAGAACCGCCTACATTTGAGGAACAAAATCCTGCTGAGCAGATACTTGAGACAGGTATCAAGGTAATAGACCTTCTCGCACCATATGCAAAAGGTGGAAAAATCGGTCTTTTTGGTGGTGCCGGTGTAGGTAAGACAGTACTTATTCAGGAGCTTATCAGAAATATTGCTACTGAGCACGGCGGATATTCAATATTTACCGGTGTCGGTGAGCGTTCGCGTGAGGGTAATGACCTCTGGACTGAGATGAGAGAATCAGGTGTTCTTAAAAAGACTGCCTTAGTGTTCGGTCAGATGAATGAGCCACCTGGAGCACGTATGCGTGTTGCTGAGACAGGACTTACAATGGCTGAGTATTTCAGAGATGAAAAACAGAAAGATGTGCTTTTATTCATTGATAACATTTTCCGTTTTACACAGGCAGGTTCAGAGGTATCAGCACTTCTTGGACGTATGCCTTCAGCCGTAGGTTATCAGCCGACACTTGCAACTGAGATGGGTGAACTTCAGGAAAGAATCGCATCAACAAAGAACGGTTCCGTAACATCAGTACAGGCGGTATATGTACCTGCCGATGACCTTACAGACCCGGCACCTGCAACAACATTTGCACATCTTGATGCGACAACAGTATTGTCAAGAAAGATTGTAGAGCAGGGTATTTATCCGGCGGTTGATCCTCTTGAGTCATCATCAAGAATACTTGAAGCTGATATAGTAGGTGAGGAACATTACAATGTAGCAAGAGAGGTTCAGGGAATTTTGCAGAAGTACAAAGAATTGCAGGATATTATCGCAATTCTCGGTATGGAAGAGCTTGCAGACGAGGATAAGATAGTAGTATTCAGAGCAAGAAAGATACAGAAATTCCTTTCACAGCCATTCCATGTAGCTGAGAACTTTACAGGCATTAAAGGTGTTTATGTGCCAATTGAAGAGACAATCCGTGGATTTAAGGCAATTCTTTCCGGAGAGATGGATGAGTACCCGGAAAATGCTTTCTTCAATGTCGGAACAATTGATGATGTCCGCAAGAAAGCAGAAACTATGAAGGACGCAGAGTAAACAGAAGTATTAAGTTACTGTTCATTTGTATGCCGGACACTTTCTGTCAGGCTGTGCATAAATGACTATAACCGGAAATGAGGGAATATGGCTAATTCGTTTTATTTAAAAGTTATATCTGCAAACAGAATATTTTTCTCAGGAAGATGCGAATCTATAGTAGTACCTGAATTTGACGGAGAAAAAGAAATTCTTGCTCATCATGAAAACATGGTAATTGCAATTAACCGTGGTGATATGCGTTTTAAACCGGAAGGTGAGAATGAGTGGCAGGAAGCTGTTGTGGGAATGGGACTTGTTGAGATAATGAATAACCGTGTAACTTTGCTTGTAGAAACAGCAGAGCGTCCGGAGGAAATAGATATAGCCAGAGCTCAAGAGGCGAAGGAG
>FR887309.1:27144-33808 GCA_000436755.1 Clostridium sp. CAG:253
GAAGCAGAGTATTCATGAATACTATCATTCCAGAGCTTCTCTTGCAAGAGCAATGGCTCGTATCAAGGCAGCAAGTGCCAAAAGATAATAAATAGGTGGACAAAATAACATAAATATGAATAAATAAAAAGAGATGTTATCCTGAACAATGATATGATTTCATTGAGGGAGACATCTCTTTTTCAGTCATGAACTGTCCAAATTTAATTTTCAACAAGCATATTTATCAGTTTCGATACGGCGATACTTGTACCACGGCTCATATCCTGAATAAGACATATCTCTCTTTCAGGTTCATGTTCAATAAGCGGTATCTGAAGAATATCACCAGTTTCAATGAAAGGTCTTGCAAGTTCCTCAGGGCAGAAACCGATTCCAAGATTGTGTTTTACCATTGGAATTATCTGGTCTGTTGTTGCTGCCTCTATATCAGGAGTAAATTTAAGATGATTATCGAAAAAATACTGGTGATGTGAGTCGTGGGTAGCGGTTCCGTCAGTAAGTGAAATAAACGGGATATTTAAAAGGTCGTGCAGGCTTTGTCTTTTTTGTGCGATTTCATTAAAATCTCTACCGCAGATGAGCACTTCTTTAAAAGGGTAAAGAGTAGTCATATGCAGTGGTTTTTTATATTCAACAGGAGTTGTGATAACAGCAAAATCAACAAGACCTTTTTCGAGAGCCGAAACTGCCTGTGGCGCGGAATGATTTGAAATCCTAAGTCTTACATGAGGGTATTGCTTGTGGAATTTTTCCAGTTTGGGCAGCAGATAAAGTCTTAATGCAGTTTCGCTGACACCGATTGAAACCATACCCGTTTCGAGACTTTTGTTTCGTATAAGTTCGTTTTCGCCTGTAGTGAGCTGAGCCATCGCAACAGCCACATGGTCATAAAGCTGTTTTCCTTCAGGAGTGAGTTTGACTCCTTTATGGGAGCGGATAAGTAATTTACATCCGAGTTCACTCTCAAGTATATTCATATATCGTGTAATATTTGGCTGGTTATTATTTAAAGCTTCAGCGGCTTTTGAAAAACTTTTGTATCTTGCAACATAAAAGAAAATTCTATAGTAATCTAAAGTCATATAATACCTCGTTTTTTGTAGTACAATCGTATTTAATATCTTACTTATACTAAACAAATTTAAATTTTTTTGCAACATTTACATACAAAAAATGTCTTATAATATAAGAGGAGTTTTTAGTATAACAAAATTATTTTAGGAGGGAAAGTCTATGGGAGTATACAATAATAAAAATAATTTAGGACGCAGTATTACGGACAAAAACTTTGTTATGAGAGTTATAACATTAATTTTAGCGGCGGTGACAGCAGTTGTTATATTTGTTAAACCACAAGGCGCAGCGGCGGCACAGAAAAAATCGAAACAGGCAGAAGGCGGCGTGAATATGAGCCTGAAAAATGGTGTTCTTACCGTAAAAGGAAAAGGTGCGATGTGGGATACAGTCAGCCGGACAGCGTACAAAAAGAATAACATTAAGAAAATTGTAGTTAAAGAAGGTGTTGAATCACTTCCGAGAGATGTATTTAAGGACTGTAAGAAAGTTATCAGTATAAAAATAGCATCTACAGTTAAGAGAATAGGAATTCATGCGTTTGCAAATACAGGAATAAAGAGCATCACTATTCCTAAGTCTGTTAAAAAGCTTGGCTCAGGTGTATGCGATGGCTGTACTAAACTTGAGACAGTGACAATGCCCGGTGACATTGACGTGATTAAGATAAATCCGAGAAAAGATTACATAACAGGGTTGTTTTATCTGAAAGGCGATTATGTTTCATCGCAGCCGCTAAAAAAAGTTAAGTTTACAACAGCATTAAATACAGACATTTTACCTAGAGTTGGAGCATGTGAAAATTATGAGATTTCACAGAAGGATTCAAGATTCAAGAGTATTGACGGAATGATTTATACAAAAGACGGAAAAACACTTGTGAGGATACCGCTTGGAAGAAAAAAAGCTGTTATATCAGACAAATGCACCACAGTTTCTATGGGAAGTTACAGCCATGAGCTTATTGATTTTTCGCACAAATTTTTAAGTGAAATTGTATTTCCGAAGTCGGTTTCAAGTGTAATAGAAGACCAATATGACAAAAAGTTTGATTATAATGATGAAAGACGTGAGGACTATTATGAATGTAAAGATATAAAAGTGACATTGAATTCAGATTATCTTGATAATGAGTCAATACAGAGATTGTGGATATCAAATGAATATTGGAAAAATTCATTGAAAGACGAATTGTTCAGAAGAGAATTTGCAAAATTAAATGAAAAAGATGAACATATGATGATGCTTGCTGACGGCTATCTTTGCACTTATATTTTGAATGATGCACCCGAGGGAACAAGTACAGTGCTTCAAAATCTGCTTATACCGGATAATGTAAAAACAATTGGAATGCAGGCATTTAAAGATTATTATACGAGGTCGGTAATACTTAGCAGTAGTGTACAGAAGATAGAAAATAACGCTTTTAATGCAGATTATTCGCCGGATAGTAAAGTTTCAAATACAAAAGTGTATGTGAAAGGAAATAATATTTTGATGGCAGAAAAGGTATTTGGGACATATCAGAATTATGAAATAATTATGTATTAAAAAAGATTATATGACTGATGGTTAATTTTGTTTTTTATGTATACAGACGCATATAAAATAATGGTTATGTGTGCGGAAATGGAGGCTGTTATGAGTATAAAAAAATATAATAAAAAAAGTGTAAAAATAAGAAATATAATTATAATGTTTGGAATATTGACGGGGTTGTTTTGCAGCTTAAATTTTTTGATGCCTAAGACAGCATCGGCAAAGCAAATAAGTTCAAAATTAAAAAACGGAGTATTCACGGTTTCAGGGGATGGAGACATGTTATCATATGCCGCACCAAAAGCGGCACAGAAAAAGAAAATTAAAAAAATAGTTGTAAAAAAAGGTGTCACAAGCATACCGGAAGATGCTTTTAAAGATTGCAGTAAGGCATCGAATATAACAATAGCTTCTACCGTAAGAGTTATTGGAGCGAGGGCATTCTTTAATACCGGAGTAAAAAAGATAACAATACCTAAAACAACTGAGTCTATAGGACAAGCGGTACTTCAGAATTGTAAGAAGTTACAGGAAGTTACAATGCCGGGACACTTTAATTCAATAGGTGTCAAAAAAAATAAAGAAAATCTTGTTTGTACGTTGTTGTTGGGAGAAGGAAACTCAAATATTGTAAATAAAGTTAAGTTTTCAACTGATTTTAATGCTGATGGATTGACAGATATAGGAGACTGCAAAAATTTTGAAGTTTTATCAACAGATTCAAAGTATAAAAGCATAGACGGATGTATATATACAAAAGATGGAAAGACACTCGTAGCAATACCTTACGGAAAAAGCGAGGTAAAAATTGCAGAGGGATGTGAGGAAGTAAGAGTAAGCAGTTACAGCTATGCTTCATACCGTTATGTCAATTCGAAAGCGGTGTATAGAGGCTATAACGGCTGCGGACAGTTGAGAAAAATAACATTCCCATCAACATTTAAGACACTCTCAACAGATGATAATATTTCTGTTTATGCAGGTAAAAGACAGCAGAAATATACGGATATTCAGATTGAGTTAAATACGAACTATATTGACGAGGACTGCGTAAAGTTATTTTGGAATTCAAACCAGCTCTGGAGAAAATCGCTGGCGGCTGAATTGGAAAGGATAGGATGTGTTACGATAAAAGATAACATGGTGATTCTTGAAGATGGAGGATTGTGCGGTTATATAGGAGAGAGTGAAAACGTTGAAATAACAATTCCCAATAATGTAAAGTATATATGTGAGAACGCTTTTAACTCATTATCGGACGCAACAGTTCAAAACTTTTCAATAAAGTCCATAGTATTAAATGATAATATCGAAGAAATACCGGTAGGAGCATTTTGCGGAAATAAAAATATAAAAGTGTATGCGAAGAATAATTTAAGAATATGGAATTATGCTTTTAAGAATTGCGGAAACTATGAAATCGTAAAACTTGGTTAAAAACTTTCCGTTTTTTGAGGTTTTATGCAACAAAATCGTTATGGCTTTCGTTATAGAAAGCAAAGGGCAGAAAGAAGATAGTAGTGTAGAGATATGCAGCATCA
This sequence comes from Clostridium sp. CAG:253, assembly GCA_000436755.1. Taxonomy (GTDB): domain Bacteria; phylum Bacillota; class Clostridia; order Lachnospirales; family Lachnospiraceae; genus Butyribacter. The sequence continues at coordinate 31,302 of FR887309.1, forward strand.
GATTTGGAGGTATTATTAAAAGAATGGTTTATAAAAGAACAATTTATAAAAAAAGAATATTTCTGATGTTGTTAATCGGAATGCTATGCATAGTACCGATTAAAGCAAAAGCATCTAATGCCGATAAATGGCAGAAAGAATGGGACAGTCTTTGTTACGGGATGGAACAGGATGCAAAAAAGCTGTTGGAAAAAGAAATAACATCTGAGAAAGAGGACTTAAGCAGTGAAGAAAAATCAACGACAATAAAAAATTTTGATGTAAGTAATGCAATTCCAATGTGGACATTGTATTCTGATTTGACAATGCTTTCTGATTATCATAAAAACAATAATGACTTTTCAAAATTGATTAAATGGGATAACAGATGGTATATTCCCGCAGAAACTATTACAGGTACATATGCATCGATATTATTGCAGAGAGAAAAGGATGGCTATCATATTTACGGGCAGTATTTTGATAAAGATGATAATTACATTGCAGATAACGCAAGTGAAATAAAGGAAAAGATTAAGAAAAAATTGCCTGACACGGAGATTGAACATGTAATGAATGTTTCAGTGCCTTTTTATAAAATTAACCTTATATATATAAAACAGTCTGACGGAGAAGAAATGGTTATTCCATATCAGGCAGATGGAGCAGACACATTGGATAATATTGGTGAAAAAAGCGGGACTATGTATTCTGTTTCAAAGTTTATATCGGATATGGAGAATGTATATCAAGAATATACGGAAGAAGAATTAGAAAAGACAGTACAAAAGAATAAAGAGGAAATGACTCTGGGAGGTGCTTTGGAGCCAAAGAAGAAAGTGTCTCAAGTGAAAGAAAAAAATACGGGAAATTCAGCAAGATATATTATATTTGCGACAGGCATAGCGATAATAGCGGTATTTGGCGTAATAGTGTACATCAAAAAAGTAAAATGAAAAATATTTGTGATTTATTGCAATCATCAGTCTCACATGATAAACTTATTTATTGGAAAATTTGTTGTCAGCTGCACTATAAGAGTGGACAGTGACGAAAAAAGTTCTTTATATTTAATATTTTGCATAAAATATGGGAACTGTTACTTAAAGAAAAAGGAAATGAGGATTAGCTATGAGACTTGTATTAGTTGCGATTTTTTTGATATTGTATACGATATTTACTATTCCGATGGCTCTTGTGCTGTGGATAATCGGAAAGTTTGATGAGAGAAAGAAAGAGGTTGTTGCACAGGTATGTGTAAAAGGCGGTTTTAAGGCAATACTGTTCCTGTCGGGTGTCAGACTGACGGTTAAGGGAAAAGAAAATATTGTGAGAGACGGGGCGGCATTATATGCCTACAATCACAGAGGTTTTTTTGACATCTTAGTTGGATATACAACAGCACCTATGCCGACAGCGTTTATCTCAAAAAAAGAGATTGAAAAGGTACCGATGATTTCGTGGTGGATGAAACAGATGAACTGTTTATTCCTCGACAGAGAAAATATAAAAGAGGGAATGAAAACTATTCTTCAGGGAATTGAACTTTTGAAAAACGGAACATCTATATATATCGCACCGGAAGGCACAAGAAATAAGGGCGAGGAACTGCTTGAATTTCATGAAGCCAGCTTCAAGCTTGCAGACAAAGCAAAATGTCCTATAATTCCGGTTGCCATAAACAATACGGATGAAGTATTTGAAAAACATCTTCCTTGGATTCACAGCGCACATGTAACTATAGAGTATTGTGAGCCGATTTATATGGAGGATATGGAAAGAGCAGAGAAAAAACATGTCGGCGAAAAAGTGAGAGAAATAATCGGCGAAAAAGTGAAAGCCAACGGATAGATATTATGGTAATAAAAATATGACTACTTTTTATAAAGGGTACATTAGTTAAAAGACTGGTGTACCCTTATTTTTTTGTAGTGAGGGGATATATTGTGTTGGAGAATTTATTGTGTTGAGGTGCAGTTTATTTTATTAATACATCATATTAATTTGATATTATAAAGTCTTATAAATCTTATTTCAGAAACATTCACAAAGACAAAATCAAAGTAACATTCAAACACATTCACGATTGAAAACACCATAAAAACTAGGTATAATGGAGGAAAAAGAATGAGTAAAAACTATAGAGAGAAAGAATATAACAATAGCAATATCAGCAGTACACCGTATGATGATGTGTTTCGTACAATGTTAAACGATTGCACCAGATTTATATTGCCGCTTTTAAATGAGATATTTGGTGAGCATTACGACGGCACGGAAAAAATAGTGTTTGCAAATGACTATCATTTCAAAAATATGCAGGACGGAGCAGAAGAAAAAATAATCACAGATTCGAGTTTCAAGGTAATAAGTAAATGGGGAGAAAAGAAATATCATCTGGAATGTCAGGCTACGATAGATAACAGTATGATAATACGTTTCTTTGAATATGACTCACAGATAGCACTTGACGACGCAACCATAGAGAAAGAGGGAAAAACAGAAGATGGCAAAAAGAGTGGTGGAGT
>FR887310.1:0-1489 GCA_000436755.1 Clostridium sp. CAG:253
CAATCGGCGGTAAACTCGGTGATTTGATTGGACGCAGAAACATAGTAGTGATTCCGGGAATTATATGTGCAGTATGCGGTATCGCATTTGCATTTGTGCGTTCGCTTGTTCCACTTATGGTATTAAGACTTTTGATAAGTCTTGCACAGGGAGCATTTACAGCAGCACCTTACATTATAACAGGACTTATAAATGAGAGAAAAAAAGTGCCAAAGGCGATGGGAATGCTTGCGACATCGATAGCGGTAGGTGGTTTTGGCGGAAGTATTTTAGCAGGAATTCTCACAGATATGGGAATGCTTCAGGCAGCGATAATTATGCCGGCAGTACCTCTTATAGCAGGAGTGCTTCTTATCGGTTTAAACCTTCCAAACCAGAAGAACGAGGAAAGCGTAAAACTCGATGTACCGGGAATAATAACACTTGTTATTGCACTTTGCGGCATATTGCTTGCACTTAATTTTGGTTCTTCTGTAGGATTTACACATCCTGCAATTATAGCCGGCTTTATTATCGGTATTGTAGCGTTGATTATGTTTGTCAAAATTGAAAACAAAACGGATGAACCGCTTATACCGATGTACTTATTTAAAAACAAAAAATATACTGTTCTTCTTGTGATAGGCTTTATATGTTATTTTTATCAGAATGCTATGAATGTATATGCGCCTATAGGGGCATTGCAGGTTATGAAAGCATCTACAAGTCTTACGGGAGCGTTACAGATGCCTAGAACCTTGCTTACAATAATACTTCCTACAATTGCCGGAGTATGGGTTGGCAAGAAGACTGCAAATGCATGGAAAGCTATGGTTGTGGCAACTGTTTTTGTTGTGATACCTATGGCTATGATGGCATTTACCACACCATCTACATCAATAATGTTATATTTTATTGCACTTACTGTTACGGGAATTGCCGAAAGTTTCAGAGCAGTTTCAATTACGCCGACGGCACAGGCAACTTTGGAACCGCATGACATGGGTGTAGGAACATCACTTGTGAATTTTGCAAATTCGCTGGCACAGACTATCTCGGCAGCAGCTTTTGCGGTTGCTTACAATGCGTGCACGGCATCTGATCCTACGAATACCGCATTTATAAAAAATGGTGTAAATGCAGTATTTATAGTGGCAGCTGTAGTTACAGCGGCAGGATTTATTTTGGTTGTTGCAGTTATAAGACCACTTATAAATGAAAAATAGTTGTCTGCTTATTCAGATGTAGTAATAATGTTAATTAAAGATTAAAGCCTGTTTCTTAAAAAAGAAAGAAAATCTGTTTTGGATTTCCTTTCTTTTTTGTTATATATGCACTAAAAACAGATAAATTTCGCTCATAAAATTGTCTTAAATTACATGCAATTGCATTGGTATTTTAAGGGTAGTTAAATTATAAACAATAATATAAAATTTTAAATATAATGAATGATAAAGTTAATTAAAAATAATTTACAGAGTTATAATTTAACAGCTTAAAAATAAAGGAG
>FR887310.1:1500-12135 GCA_000436755.1 Clostridium sp. CAG:253
AAAAATAAAGGAGAGATTGTAATGAAAAAAAGAAGGTTGAAAAAAGTAATGACAGGAATGCTTACGGGTGCACTTGTTATTTCCGGGTTTGGGATAGGAGGCTTTGCACAGAAAGCAAAAGCAGACAGTACAGAGCTTAACTTAAATGGAAAGTACCATGCGGCACTTGGAATCCAGACATGTAATGTGGAGTGGTTTTCACGTTTTGGATATTATGGAAAAGATGACAACAAATATTATGGTACAGATAAATTTGCAAAACTTGTAGGAAATGATAAAACTGCAAAGGGAACTTTCAATGATGTTGAGATTGCAGGGAACGGAACGTATGAAGTATCACTGACAAATGCAGAATTTCAGGGTGAAACAGCAATATCACAGTTGCATATTGCAACGGATATACCGGTCAAAGATAAAGATGACCTGATTAAATTTACGGATGTAAAGGTTACGGTAAACGACAAAGAGTTTGTTTCTTATGACAATGCAATACTTGAAAATGAAAAATATAATAAAAACGGAGCAGTTATACTTATTGCAAATCATTGGAGAACAAATGTTGTTGCAGCACTTAAAGATAAAGGTGTTTTAGAGGATTCAAGCAACGGATACAATCTTTTGAACGGCAAAGGCAAAGAGAATATATCAGTAACATTTACAGTATCAGGATTCAATTATAATAAGGGTGAAACTCCTGACGGAGAGCCAATAATAATTGATGTTTCACCGGCAGCAAAAGTCGGTACAAAAAAGAAAGTATCAGGGAATACATATGTAGTTACAAAGTCTGATAAAAAAACAGGAACTGTAGCACTTGTTGCAGGAAAGAAAACAGCTGCAAAAGTTACAATACCGGGTGCCGTCAAAATAGGAGATTATTCATATAAAGTCACAGAAGTCAGAGCTTCGGCATTTGCCGGAAGCAAAAAAATTACAAGCATAAAGCTTGGAAAGAATGTTGTAAAAATAGCCGATAAAACATTTAGCGGATGCAGTAAACTTGACACTATTGATTTATCTTCAAATACATCACTGAAAAGTGTTGGAAAAAATGCAATAAAAGGAGTATCAGCAAAGTGTGTAATTAAAGCTCCGAAAAACAAAAAGGCAGCATATAAGAAATTATTTGCAGGCAAAGGGAAAAAAGTAACAGTGAAATAATTTATCACTATCAGGTTGCAAAGCGGATTGTGAATATCCGTCTGACCATATAAAATAAGGAAGGAATGGTACTAAAATGAAAATAGCAAAGAACTTTAAAAAGGCAGCAGCACTTACGCTTGCAGGAGCAATGGTATTGTCACTCTCAACAGGAGCACAGGCTGATGCAGCAAAGAAGAAAAAACTTGATCTTAATGGAAAGTATCATGCCACAATGGGCATCCAGACATCGACAAAGCTTTGGTATAACCATTTGGGATATTATGAGAAAACTCAGAATAAGTATTATAAGACTGATAAGGCGGACAAGATAGTATATACAAACCCTGATACACAGGAAGAAACAACTGCAACAGGTACATTTACTGATGCAGAGATAGCAGGAAACGGAACATATACTTTGAAACTTGAAGGAGCAGACTTCCAGGGAGAGACAGCGATTTCACAGCTTCATATTGCTACTGACATTCCTTTAAATGACAAGATTAAATTTACAAATGTAAAGGCAAAAGTGGATGGCAGAGAAGTTACTTCATTTGATGAAGGAGTTCCTGAGAATGAAGAGCCATACTTACAGGGAGGAACAGTTATCCTTCTTATGAACCATTGGCGTCCTGAACTTGTTAAACAGCTTGAGGAGGACGGACTTTCAGAGAGTGCTGAGAGCGGATACGATTTGCTCAAAGGTACTACTGATGAAAGCGTAGAGATTACATTTACTGTTTCAGGATTCAATTATGACAATCCGGATGCTGTGGAGGAAACACCGGAACCTACACAGGCAGCAGATAGCAGCAGTGTTTCGAGTTCAACTTCAGGCAGTGAAACAGACAGTGACAGTTCAGAAGTTCCTGTTGTACCTATTGTTATAGTAGTTGTGGTAGTAGTTGCAATCGGCGGCGTTATGGTTTTCAGATCTAAGAAAAAATAATTTTAAATTTCATATACTTTAATATTTAAATGCCCTATAAACATTTTTGCTGTTTATAGGGCATTTTTGCCGCATAATAGAGGTTTCAAGATACAGGTGAAAAAAGTTCTACAGGACTTCCTAAATCAAATGTGTTATACTATGAATTGTACTTGCGCACAAACTTGAGATGCCCTGAAAAGCGGGCAAGAATGGAGAATGATATGATTATTTTTGACGAAAAAGAAAAGATATTTAAAATTGACACGGAAAATACAAGCTATGTGATGGGAGTTATCGACGAGAAATATCTTGTACATATTTATTATGGAAAGAAACTTACTGGTACTCATCTTGCCTATCTTTTTGATATGGATAAGGAGGAACTTTCAGAAATTCATATAAATTACGGAGAGAAGTCATCATTTCTTGACAGACTTCCTATGGAATATCCGACATCGGGAATGGGTGATTTTAGACAGAGCTGTATAGAAGTGGCAGAAGATATAGGAAAATACGGTGTAGAGCTTTACTATGAGTCGTATGAGATTATTGACGGAAAACCTGAACTTGAAGGACTGCCTTCGACATTTGGTGATGATGTACAGACGCTTTGTATAAATTTAAAAGACGATATCCTGAAACTGGAAGTTGAGCTCAGATACTCTGTTTTCGCCGGAAATGATGCAGTTATGAGAAGTGCTGTTATCTCGAATTATGGAGATAAGCCGTTATACCTTGACAAAGTATTATCTGCTTGTGTTGAACTTGGCTACGGGCAGAATGAATATATTACTCTTCACGGTTCATGGGCAAGAGAGAGAAGAATTGACAGACAGAGAGTGGGATTTGGATACCACAGTGTAGAATCGTCACGTGGAATATCAAGCCATCAGGAACATCCTTTTATGGCAGTTGTCTCTGAGGGGGCAACTCAGGAAACAGGCGATGTATATGCGATGAATTTTGTGTATTCGGGAAATTTTGTCTCATTTATTGAAAAGAGCCAGTTCGGTTCACAGCGTTTTGCAATGGGAATAAATCCCAGAGGATTTTGCTGGAAACTTGGTGCAGGAGAAAAATTTGCCGCACCTGAAGTTGTAATGGTATATTCCGATTCAGGTCTTGACAAAATGACTTCAACATTCCATGACCTTTACAGGGAACATCTTATAAGAAAGTCATGGGTTTACAGTAAAAGACCTGTGCTTATAAACAACTGGGAAGGCACATATTTTGATTTTGACGAGAAGAAGATATTTGATATAGCCAAAGAAGCCTCAAAACACGGAATAGAGATGTTAGTCATGGATGACGGCTGGTTTGGAAAAAGAAACGATGACAGAACAAGTCTCGGAGACTGGTTCGTAAACGAAGAAAAATTAAAAGGTGGCTTAAAGAAACTTGTAGATAATGTAAATTCTTTGGGAATGAAGTTTGGAATATGGTTTGAGCCTGAAATGATTTCGCCCGAATCGGAGCTTTACAAAAAACATCCTGACTGGGCAGTACATATTGAGGGAAGAGAGCCGGGACAGGTCAGAAATCAGCTTGTGCTCGATTTGAGCCGCAGGGAAGTTATAGAATATGTATATGAATCAGTAGCGTCTATTTTAAGACAGGCAAACATTGAGTATGTAAAATGGGATATGAATCGTCCGTTTACCGATATAGGAAGCAGTGAGCTTGATGCTGACAGACAGGGAGAGATAATGCACAGACATACACTTGCGGTTTATGAACTGCAGGGAAGACTCTTAAAAGAATTTCCTTATCTTCTTCTTGAAAACTGCTCAAGCGGCGGAGCGAGATTTGATCCCGGAATGCTTTATTTCAGTCCTCAGATATGGTGCTCGGATGATACGGATGCGATTGAAAGGCTTGCTATCCAGGAGAGTACGGCACTTATGTATCCGCTGTCTGTAATAGGAGCGCATGTGTCTGACTGCCCAAATCATACGGTAGGCAGAGTTACTCCGTTTAAGACAAGAGGAATTATTGCTATGGCGGGAACTTTTGGGTATGAGTTAGATGTTACAAAGATACCTGAAGAGGACAGAGATATGATAGCTTCACAGGTTGAGACATACAAAAAATACTGTCCGCTCATTCAAAGTGGTGACTATTACCGCATAGCGTCTTATCAGAATAATCATTATTTTGACTGCTATGAGATAGTGTCAAAGGATAAAAAAGAAGCAATCTTTGTGTTTGTACAGGTGATTGCACAGCCTAATATGCATAGCATAAGAGTTAAACTTAAAGGTCTTGATAATGAAGCAAAATACAAGATAAACGGAACCGTATATGATGCAGATGCGCTTATGAACGGTGGATTTATTATTAAGAGACCTTGGGGAGATTTTCAGGCAGAATTGTTCCATATTGAAAAAATTAACGATTAAGTTATGGATTACTGACAATTTACTTAAATTATGATAATTTTTAAGTAAAAGTTAATATGTTCATGTGCTTACAGAGGAGGCATGAAAGGTTCGGCTGTTGCATATGTATCATCATATTTGCTCGGAGGCGTTATGGAAGAACTTAAGGTAAAATCATAGCAATTGGAGGAAGAAAATATGGCAAAAGCAGTAAAATTATCAGATATTGCTGCGAAAATCGGGGTAAGTACAGTTACGGTTTCAAAGGCTTTATCAGGTCAAAAAGGCATGAGTGATGAGTTGAGAGAGCGTATAGTTGCCCTTGCTGATGAGATGGGTTATGTCAAGAGAGTACAAAATAAAGAAAAAGAAACAGGCAGAAGTTTTAATTTGGGTGTTATAGTTGCCGAGAGATATATAGTTGAAAAACAGTCTTTTTATTGGAATATATATCAGGAAATTTCCCAGAGAGCAATCAAAAAGAGATGTTTTACAATGATTGAGATTGTAGAATACGCAGCGGAAAACGGATGTGTTATGCCAATACTTTTATCTGAAAATAAGGTTGACGGCATTATCGTAATGGGAGCATTCGGAAAAAAATATATGAAAGCAGTAGAGAGATGGACGAAAGATTTTCCGGTTCTTTATTTCGATACCACTATAGGTGATGAGGCAGGAGATTATATTGTGAGCAACAATCTTTACGGTGGATATAATATGACAAATTATCTTCTTGACAGAGGACACAAAAAGATAGGATTTGTAGGCACAAGACTTATGATACCGAGTATTGATGACAGATTTTTTGGATATCTTAAAGCTCTTATGGAAAGAGGTATTGAGTACCGCAAGGACTGGATTATCGATGACAGAGACAATGTGTATGGAAAAATGGACTATGACAGACAATTTATTCTGCCAAAGGAAGTTCCAACGGCATTTTTCTGTAACTGCGATAAAGCTGCAAGTCTCATTATCAGAAAACTTGAAGAAGCAGGGTACTCAGTGCCAAATGATGTATCGGTTGTCGGATTTGACAATTTTGAATATGATCAGGAAGCGGATATAGGAATTACTACATATGAGATAAATATAGGTGAGATGGCAACGAGGGCTGTCCACATTATGATTCATAAAATGCAGAATGCATCTTATTCTGCAGGAGTTTTTTCTATACAGGGAAAAATAATAGAGCGTGATAGTGTGAAAACCATAGATGGGAGCATACCATATGCCGATTAAAAATGAATTTTAATCTTTAAATAAATCATGCAATAAAGGGAGAAACGCTTATCCTTGAACTTGACGGAAAAATGCAGATAGTTGCCTCTGTTGCCAAATAATTTTAATATGATATGACTTTGGAACGATATAAATTTTTTAGGGGAATTTATATCGTTCTTTGTCGTATTTCTATTTGTTTAATGGAAAATTGTATAAGATTGACAAATGTATTGTTGTAGGTTAGGATAGGGATTATAAATAGGCGAAGTCTGAAAGTGAGGTTTTATGTTTGTTGTAAGATGGTTTTTGGGGCTTGGAACACGTATTAAGAGTATTTTGATTACTGCGCTGATACTTATTCTGATTTTTGGCACGATTTTGGTGAAAGTTCATTTTTCAAAGAAAGCAGTACCAAAAGTTTCATATTCTAATGTTTATTCCGAAAGGATTGAGGGGATAAGTGAACTTGCGGTATTGGGTACAACGTACAATGGGATTACCGAGGTTAGAAATGAGTGGTTTTTAGATGTGCTTGACGAAGTTGCACTTATGGAATATAAGGCGGAAGTAAAAGTCGGAGTTGAACTTTCAAAAGCAGAAGTAAAAGTTGATGATAAGAAAAGAAAGATTGATATTAAATTGCCGTCAGCGGATATGATTGATATAAATATATTAAAAAGCAGTATAAAATGGGATCAGGTTTCATGGAACAAACTCGAGGGAAAGCAGTTTTTAAAGCAGGGACAAGCCCAGGCGGAACTTGAATGCAGGGAAAAAATAGATAAAACGGATATGGTCGAAAAAGCAAATATGAGAGCAAAGGTACTTGTCGAGGATATGTTTGAGAGCGCAAAAAAGTGCGAAAATCCATATACGGTAAATGTATCGGTAAAGCAAAGCGGAGACATCAGTGAAAATGTCAGTGTCAGATAGTGAAATGAGAATTAAATCTGTGATACATTTGGTGTACTGTTAAAAAGATGAAGTGAGGTAAAATGGCAGACAATAAAATAACGGATAAAAGCTTAAAAGAAAAGGTTTTGGACAACAGACTTGTTCGCAGCATAATAACTGTTGTGGCGGTTATGTGCGTGGCATTTATAATACTTTTGGTAAAAATTAATATTGACAATAAAGATGCACGAAGTTCTGTTGTGACTGAAGATTTTATAAGCGGACAGCTTCAGGAATTAAACGAACTTGCCACCTCGAAAGTCATATATGATGGGGTTGTTGAAATGGAAGATGACAGCGGTATATTTAAGAAAAAATTTTATGTTAAATACACCGGTGAGGTTAAATCTTATGTAGATATGTCGAAAGCAGATATTAAGATAGATGACAGAAAAAGAAAGATAAGTATCACACTGCCGCATGCAACTGTCGGTGAGCCTAACATAGGAAACAATTATCAGTTCTATGATACTTCCTGGATAAAATCAGATAGTCTGGAGGCGGGCACAAAAGCACTTGTTAGAGCTGAGGAAGACTGCAAAAAGAAAATTGATGAAAAAACAATGATTGAAACAGCGGACGGTTATGCAAAAGAAGCAGTTGAAAATCTGCTGTCATCATTTAAAGATATTTCAGAGCCTTATACTTTCGAGGTGAAATTTAAATAAGAACAATATAGTATTGTTTACAATAGCTGCTGTGACGATTGTTACGGCAGTATTTTTTGCGATTTTTTTATAATCATGGTATAATGATACAAATACTACTAAATCTGTAGCATTTGTAGAAATTTAATGGCGCTGTTTATATTGAAAGTATGAACAGCAGAAAAAATGATAGGAGAGGATTTAAAATACTATGAAAGATTATACGATTAACACTAACTGTGTTCAGGCAGGATATACTCCGGGAAACGGTGAGCCAAGACAGATACCGATTTATCAGTCTACAACGTTTAAATACGATACAAGTGAGGACATGGGAAAATTGTTCGACCTTGAAGCAGAAGGATATTTTTATTCAAGACTTCAAAATCCTACAAACGATCTTGTGGCTGCCAAAATTGCAAAACTTGAAGGAGGAAGTGCAGGAATGCTTACATCATCCGGACAGGCGGCAAACTTTTTTGCAATGTTTAATATCTGTGAGACAGGAAGCCATATAGTGTCATCTTCATCTATATACGGAGGAACATTTAATCTTCTTGCAGTTACGATGAAGAAAATGGGAATAGATGTTACATTTGTTGACCCGGATTGTACAAAAGAAGAGCTGAATGCTGCATTTAAGGAAAATACAAGAGCGGTATTTGGTGAGTCGATTGCAAATCCGGCACTGACCGTACTTGATATTGAAAAATTTGCAGAGGCGGCACACGAACACGGAGTACCTCTTATTGTAGATAATACATTTCCGACACCGGTAAATTTAAGACCGATAGAGTGGGGCGCAGATATTGTTACACATTCGACAACAAAATATATGGATGGACACGGAGCTGCTGTTGGCGGAGCAATTGTTGACAGTGGAAAATTCGACTGGATGGCACACGCAGATAAGTTTCCGGGACTTTGTACACCTGATGAATCATATCATGGCATTACATATGCAGAGAAATTCGGAAAAGAGGGTGCATTTATCACAAAATGTACATCACAGCTTATGAGAGATTTGGGATGTATTCAGTCACCTCAGAGTGCATTTATCCTCAATCTCGGACTTGAGTCTCTTCATGTACGCATGCCAAGGCATGTAGAAAATGGGCAGGCTGTTGCCGAGTTTCTTGAAAAGCATGAAAAGGTGGAATATGTGAATTATCCTACACTTCCGTCAAACAAATACTATGAAATGGCAAAAAAATACCTTCCGAACGGTGGTTGTGGTGTTGTCTCATTTGAGATAAAAGGCGGAAGAAAAGCGGCAGAGAAATTTATGAAGAATTTGAAACTTGCAGCTATAGAAACACATGTAGCAGATGCGAGAACATGTTGTCTTAATCCGGCGACATCTACACACAGACAGATGACAGATGAGCAGTTAAAAGAAGCAGGAATATCTGCCGGTCTTATAAGAATATCTTGCGGTCTTGAAGATAAAGAGGACCTTATAGCGGATATTGCACAGGCACTTGAAGCGTAAAGGCAGTGCATGTGTTTTTGTGAAATTCTAAATGTATATAATGACAGATAGACAAAAAGACAGAAAGAAAATAATCTTCCTGTCTTTTTGTCGTTAGATGGAAGTCTATAAATAAGTGTCAAAAGTGTTAAAAATTCTATACCTTCCAGTGATAGTTTTTTGATTTTGATATATGCATTTCCGGCATAAACGATATAATTGGAGTCCTTGTATAAAGAGGTGTTACTTAATCTAAAGTTGTCGAAAAATATTATTTGACATAAAAGTATCATAAAAAAAAGTCCAACTTGACCTTGACAATAAAATATCTCACCACTATAATGATAGCTGTATTAATAAGTTACGTTTACATAGAGTACAGAAACATCATATATCTGTGTATTCGTTACCAAAAAGAAAAAATGGAGGCAGACACATGAGAAGAAAAGTGGGAAGAAAGGTCATTTCGACTGTATTATCAGCTGCTTTAATTACATCTGGAATCGCATTTCAGAGTAGTGACATATCAGCAGCTAAGAAAGTTACAAAGTTAACTTTAAACAAGAAGAGTGCTACATTATATCAGGGAGCTGATAAGGCATATTCTTCAATTACATTGAAAGCTACAGTAAAACCTAGCAAGGCCGCAAAGGTTAAATTTACAACAAGCAATAAAAAGATTGCTACAGTAACAGCAAAGGGTGTTGTAAAAGCTAAAAAGGCAGGAAAAGTTACAATTACTGCAAAAGCCGGAAGCAAGAAAGCTGTATGTAAGGTAACAGTAAAAAAAGTATCTAAGAAAGTCAAGAAAGTAACAGTAAAGAAATCTAAAGTAACAGTTTATGTTGGCAAGACAAGCAAAATTTCTGCAACAGTAACTCCAGCAAAAGCAACAATTAAAAAAGTTAAATATACAACAAGCAATAAGAAAGTTGCTACAGTAACAGCAAAGGGTGTTATTAAAGGTGTAAAAGCCGGAACAGCAAAGATAACAGTTGCAGCAGTTGACGGAAGTAAAAAGAAAACTACAGTTACAGTTACAGTTAAGAAAAAGGCTGCAAAACCAAGTACAGCTCCTACAACAGAGCCAAGTACAGCACCAAGTATAGCTCCTACAACAGAGCCAAGTGCAAAACCAGCAACATCACCAAGTATTTCACCAAGTCCAAGTGCAACACCTGGCAACAATGGCGGCGGTTCATCATCAAGTGGAGATACAACACCTGTATATTCAGAAGTAAAGGCTATTGACAATGGTAATGGCACTGTTACATACCCTCTTAATACAGATAAGACTTACAAAGTTATATATGGTAGTGAGAGCGCTGAGATTACAGCAAGAGATGTTGAAACTATTATGACATATGTTAAAACATATGCAGGACAGGCAAATACATATAATACTGTTGCATCAGCATATGAGAAATTTAATGCAAAGATTAAAACTGCTGAAGGACAGAGTGCAAGCTTAGACAATCTTGATGCAGGAAAAGTAACAGTAAAACTTACAGGTAATGACACATATCATATAACAGTTGCAGGAAAAGCAAATACTTCAGCAAATGGAGAATATGATGTAAAAGTTACAGTTTTAGGTGACAATGTTAAGGTTGAAACAACTGATTCAACAAACAAGACAGTTACAGGAACAATAACAAGCATTACAGCTAAGAAGATTGTTGCTAAAGATATTAAGGTTACTAAAGATACAAAAGTAGTTGATATTGCATCAGCAACAGTAGAACTTAGCGACCCATATGTAAGAGTTACAGTTCCAAAGTCTGACAAACTCAGCAACTTAAAAGTTTATGCTAAATAGCATTGTTTAAAAACCCCTTTGTTAAATATTATATGATGGCTGCCGTAAATTTTGCGGCAGCC
>FR887310.1:12157-12444 GCA_000436755.1 Clostridium sp. CAG:253
GCCAGCCATAAATTAACAAATCTGATAAAAACGGATAAGTATATTGAAAAGAGTATCGAATATGAATAAGACAAGAATAAAGAAAAGTATAGCAATATTGACATCGGCTGCAATTTTATTAACAGGTATTTCAGTATCAGCAGCCACAAAAAATATAAAATTTGTAAAGAGCAAGCAGACAGTTTATGTAGGAAAAAAATTAACTTTGAAAATAAGCGTGCCAAAAAAATATAAGAAACAGACTTCAAAAATAAAATGGAGTTCTTCAAATAAAAAAGTGGCAGGGG
>FR887310.1:12452-13621 GCA_000436755.1 Clostridium sp. CAG:253
TCTTCAAATAAAAAAGTGGCAGTTGTAAATAAAAAAGGCGTGGTTACAGCAAAGAAAACAGGTAAAACAGTGATTAAGGCGAAGTTTTATGGGACAACAGCTAAGTGTACCGTTACTGTAAAGAAAAAAGCAACAACAGTAAAGCCGACGGTTAAGCCTGATACAACAGCAACACCGGCTCCAACAGCAGTGCCTGCAGAAAGCAGTACACCGACAGAAAGTTCAGTACCAACAGAGAGCAGCAAGCCTTCTGAAACTAAAACACCTGTAGAGAGCACAAAACCGACAGAAAGTGCAGCACCAACGGAGAGTAGCACACCGGTTCCGACAGAAAGTGCGGCACCGACGGCAGCACCGGAACAGAGTACACAGCCAACACAGACGCCAGATGCAGGCAAAGGAAAGCTTACTCCTGTTTCAGGCAATGGTGCGGTGGCAGCATATGGTGTTGTCAAAATCAACGGAGAAGTAAGAACTGTTTATCTTGTAAACAGAGATTATGACGGAAGTCTTAAAATTGGTTTCAAAGGAAATGTTTATGAGCAGAGCGGAAGTGTAAAAGACGGCTTGGTTATGCTTGACACATTGTATGTGACAAAAACAAATTCGGCAGGAACGATAAAAGTATCAAGGAAAAGTCCTGATACAGTTTGGACAATATCTGACCTTGTAGATAATAAAGACTATTATTTCTATGTTGAAAGAAGAAATACATATGATACATCTTATACAAATTGTGGAGCAATTTACTTTATAGGAGATGTATCTGACGTAGTATCAGTATATTGATTAATAGTATGGGAGTCTTAATTAAATGAAAACATTAATTCAAAAGATATGCATTGTTATGGTGGTGATTGCAGGTACATTTGCATTTGGAACGACAGGTGCAAGTGCTGCGGGAGGTCTTAATGCCGCTGAGCAAAGAGCAATAGCGGCTGCGCAGCAGCCGTTTGCTGCGCAGCAGCCGTTTGAATACAATGGAAAAACATATGTTGTAAATTCGTCATATATATCACAGGCGACAGCCAAGTTATCTGCTGATAATGTGGATATGTCGGATGCTGAGGCGAATCAGTATATTGCACAGTTTGGTGGCAGTCATCAGGAACTTGTGGAAGAGGGATACTGTAATGAGGTGTCATCAGGCGGTGGAAATGACGGAACTG
>FR887310.1:13642-23898 GCA_000436755.1 Clostridium sp. CAG:253
TGATGCTTCAGAAAAAAAATCCGACAGCAAGAAAGATAATAAAAAAGACAAAAAAAATACGGATGGCAGCAGTAAAAAATCAGATGATACCGAAAGTGAACATTCGACTAAAACATCCAGCTTAAACAGAATCTTTTTGAAAAAGTTTTTAGGTGCGGGTAAACAGCAGACTGATACCACAAATGAACAGCAGCCGGAAAATACAGCAACAGCAAATCCGCAGGAAACATCGGCTACTGAAAATGTCTGGGTTGATGAGGAAGACAAGCTTAATACAGTTTCAACTATAACGGCAGATGATGTTGACTATACATATGCAGACAAAGTTGATATTTCGTATGGCAGCAGACAGTATGACTCTGAATATGATTTTCTGAAAGATATTCTGCATATCAAGGAAATAAAAACATTGTGGTTCTGCGTTTTAGCGGCAGCAATATTGGCACTTGTCTTACAGATAGTATATATATTTACTGTTAAAAAAAGAGGTCATAAGAAAAGAAAATTAAGATGTGCGATAGCAGCATATTCAGGAGCAGTTATAGCTTGCATTACGATATTGATGATAGCATCGCTTGTAGTCAGATGTGGATTCTTAAACACAAGTACGGTAGACAGGGAACTTATGGAGAGCGATTATTTTTCGGGAACTGTACAGACTGTAAGAGAGATGGCAAAAAAAGACTTAAAAGCGGCAGGATATGATGAAAGTCTGGCTGAGGACATATTTAAGCTATCAAATATTTATATTACGCAAAAGCAATGTATTAAGGATGTACTTAAAAAGGGTGTAAATAAGCAGAACTTTTCAAATCAAAAGATTAATGAACTGCTAAAAGAAAAAATAACAAACGGCTCTGAAAAAGAAAATCAGAAATTGACTGAAAAATTGGAGTCAGATTATAAGTCTGCATTTTCATTTAAATATGGAGATGCTGTATACAAATGCAATAAAGAATTTAATGCAGTATTTATCGGAATGCTTATATCAATGGTACTCATTTTTGTGATTATGTTTGTTATGATATTCCAGATGTACGAATATAAGCATAAAGCGGTAAGAGTGTATGCATTTGCTATAACAATAGCATCTGTACCGGCGATAGCAGCAGGAGTATTTTTAAAGATAGCCGGGGTGGTATCAAAAGTTAAAATATCTCCGGTATATTATCAGGATTTTCTTACCAAATATCTTGGATGGAATATAAATATATGTATTTATATGGGACTTATAAGTCTGCTTATAGGTATAAGTTTATTTTTTGTCAAGAATTATCTGCACAGACTTTATGTAGAATAACCGGTCAGGAGGTGAGGTAAAATGCAGCCGCATAATGAAAGCTCAAATAACGATAAAGCAAATTATGATAAATCGAATCGCAATGGGTCGTACTATTATGATTTGCATACCCATATAATTCCCGGTGTGGATGATGGCTCAGACAGTCTTGAAGAATCATTGGAAATGATAAGACAGATGCGTGAACAGGGAGTTCTAAATATAGTTGCAACACCTCACTATCCGGATGGGCAAAGTGAAAAAATAAATGATGTGTTTATATTACTCAAAGAAAAAGTAAATGAATTGTATCCTGATATGAAACTGTATCTTGGAAATGAACTTTTGAATGGTCCGGGTATTATAGATGCATTAAAAAATAAAAATGCATTGACTATAGCTGATACAAAATATATCCTTGTAGAATTTCTTCCGGGGGATTCGGCAAAAAAAATATATGCCGCATTAAGAGAATATATTATGGAAGGGTATATTCCGATTGTCGCACATATTGAGAGATATGAAAAATTATATAAAAATTATGATTTTTTAGATGAACTCATAAATATGGGTGCGTATATTCAGATGAATACGGAAAGTATTGTAGGAGGTTTGTTTGACAGGCATGCTGCGTATTGCCGCAAGCTTTTGATGAATGGTTATGTACATTTTCTTGGAAGTGACTGTCACGGTGCAAACAGGAGAAAACCACTCATGAAAGACGCAATTGAGAAGTTAAAACTGGAATTTGTTAACAGCAGTCTTGCAGAAAAAATACTATTTGAAAATCCAATAAAAATGTTGGAAGGAAAATACATTTGAGGAGTAATCTTATGGAAAAAGAACAGAATGATGAAGTTGAGATTGACTTAGTTGAGATTTTTACTCTGCTTAAGGAAAAGATAATAAAAATATTTGGAATCGGTGTAATACTTGCGGCATTGATAGGTATTGGAACATTGTTTCTCATAAAACCAAAATATGAATCAACATCAAAACTCTATATAGTAGGTGAAACAAACTCAATAATGTCACTTACATCATTACAGGCAGGTTCACAGCTCGCACAGGATTACATACATATAGTTCAGAGCAGGCCTGTATTGGAAAAGGTTATATCAAATTTAAATCTGGATATGGAATATGATGATTTGCTTGACATAATCACACTTAATAATCCGTCAGACACAAGAATACTTGAAGTGACAGCAAACACGGATGACCCTTATGTGGCAAAAGAAATAGTAGATGAAATCGGAAAGGTGTCTGCTGACAGAATCAAATCAATAATGGGAGTTCAGCCTCCTACAACAGTTGAATACGGACATGTGGCAGACGAAAAATCAAGTCCAAGCCTTGTGAAAAATACGGCGTTAGGATTTTTGGCAGGAATATTTGTAAGCTCATTTATCATAATAGCTCTTTATCTTTTGAACAATACGATTTCATCAGAAGATGATGTAGAAAAGTATCTTGGACTTAATAATCTTGGAATAATTCCAATTGAAGAAGGTTCAGTTGAACAGATGATGAGAGATAAGAAGAAGAGAAAAAAACGTCAGAAGCAAAAGGCAGGTGTAAAACATGAATAAGATAAAGTTTGAAACCAGAAAAGAACTTGACTACAGGACAAATGAAGCTTATAAGGCATTGAGGACAAATATAGCCTTTTGCGGTGACAATGTCAAAGTAATAGATTTTACAAGCTGTACACCAAATGAGGGAAAATCAAGTGTTACATTTAATCTTTCGGTATCGCTTGCTGAGGCCGGGAAAAAAGTAATTATGATAGATGCAGATATGAGAAAATCGGTTCTTGTCGGAAGATATAAGGTAGGAAGTGTTGAAAAGGGACTTGCTCATTATCTCACAGGTCAGAATACATTTGATGAAGTTTGCATGGAAACAGATATTGAGGGAATGGACATAATATTTTCCGGCAATTATGTGCCAAATCCGGCGGAACTTCTTGGCAGTGAGAATTTTGAAACGCTTATGAAATTCTGCAGGGAAAAATATGATTATGTCATAGTTGACACACCGCCGCTTGGCTCGGTTATAGACAGTGCCATAGCAGCTAAATATGCGGATGGAGCAGTTATAGTCATAGAAGCAGATGCCATAAATTATCATTTTGTGCAGGATGTAAAAAAACAGCTTGATAAAAGTGGAGTAAGAATACTTGGAACCGTACTAAACAAAGTTCCGGTAAAAACAGGGAAATACGGTTATGGAAATTATGGATACGGCAATTATGGTGAGTATTAGTAATTTTTGTTAAGGTACGAGGAGCCTGAAAGATAATGTATGAAAAGAGACAAAAGAAATGGGATAAACATATTGATTTTATTCTGCTTGATAAACTATCCATAACAATTGCATTATTTTTGGGTTATGTAGTAAGACATGGTTTGGATCTTACTCGTAAAAATATATTCCCGACCATATACATAAGACTATGGATTATATTGTTGATTTTTGACATGTGTGTAGGCTTTTTGTTTGAAAGCTATACGGGAATACTAAGACGTGGATATTTAGATGAGCTGAAAAAAGCAGTCAAGCATGGCTGTATAACAGATATGTTTGTTATGGTTACTCTGTTTATAAGTAAAGAATTATCATTATATTCAAGAAAGACCATGTCTGTATATTTCATAGTGCATATTCTTTTGATGTATACATTAAGGTGTTTAAGAAAGCATTCTTTACGGAAAAAAATGATAAACAATCCGTATGTTGAACATATGCTGATATTGACAGACAAAAAACATAAGGATACATGTGTTAATAAATTATCAGAGGACAAGTACAGAAATTATAAGATTGTCGGAGTAGTAATAGCGGAGCAGGAAGACATTGTAAAGAAATATAAGGTACAATACGAAAAATTATCGAAAAAAGAAGAAAGTGTAAAAAAAGATGATTTTTTAGAAGCAATGGAGGAAGTTGCAGCTACATTTGATGGCATAACGGCAGATACATCAGACATCATGGAAGTTTGTAAATTTGATGAACTGGAAGATTACCTTCTGAACAATGTAATTGACAGCATATTTGTTGATATGGAAATGACAGAATATGCAAAGAGTTTGTTAATCAATTATCTGATGTCATCAGGAGTAACGGTACATATGAATCTTATAAATCTTCCGCATGAACTCTTAGATAAATCTGTAGAACAGATTGGTGAATTTACTGTTCTTACTGCCGGGATGAGAGTGGCAACAAAAAGACAGCTTATAGAAAAAAGGCTGATGGATATAGCAGGCGGTCTGACAGGTCTTATTATAACAGCGATTGCATTTGTCATATTTGCTCCGATAATATATATCCAATCACCCGGACCTGTATTTTTTAAACAGGACAGGGTTGGAAAGAACGGAAGAATATTTAAATTATACAAATTCCGCTCAATGTATATGGATGCAGAAGAAAGAAAAAAAGAACTTATGTCCCAAAACAAGATGGATGGACTTATGTTTAAGATGGATAATGACCCAAGAATAACACCGATAGGAAAATTTATCAGAAAATATTCGATAGACGAGCTTCCACAGTTTTTAAATGTCATAAAAGGAGATATGAGTCTTGTAGGAACAAGGCCGCCAACGGTCGATGAATACGAGCAGTATCAGCTTCACCATATGGGAAGACTTAGCTCAAAGCCGGGAATAACAGGACTTTGGCAGGTGAGTGGCAGAAGTGACATGACAGATTTTGAAAAGATTGTGGAACTGGATATAAGATATATATCTAACTGGTCATTGAGTGAAGACATAAGGATTTTGTGGAGAACAGTGAAAAAGGTGATTCACGGAGAAGGCGCGGAGTAGCTTGGGAAAAGGAAGTGAAAATATTGTGGTATGTAATTCAGACAAAATCGGAATTGGAAGAGAAATGTATGCAGCAATGTATACAATACATTGATAAGAAAGATTATGTTGAAATTTTTGTCCCACAGTATATAGAAAAGAAACACTTTAAAAAAGAATGGCATGATGTAAAAAAGGTATTGTTTCCAGGGTATATTTTTGTTGATGCAAAAGAGCCGGAACCTATAGTCGAAGGACTTAAAAAAGTCAATCAATATACAAAAGTATTAAGGGATGGCGATGTGATATCGCCAATCACTGAAAAAGAGCAGGAATTTCTGTCGATGATGATGGATGATAAACATATTGTTCAGTATTCAGAAGGCTTTTTGATTGGTCAGGAAGTTTGTATTATATCCGGACCGCTTCAAAAATGCCACGGCTGGATAAAGAAAATCGACAGACACCGGCGAACAGCTCAAATGGATGTCCCAATGTTTGGTAGGAGAACACCTGTCGAGGTTGGATTTGGAGCAATAGCCCGCATCAGTGAAGATGAGTTTGAGCAAATGAAAAATGAAAACGCAAAGAAGTATGAAGAAGAAACAAAACTTCAAAAAAACATGGTAAAAATACTAACAGGTGTATTTGACGGCATGACGGGAAAGTTTTTATATGCAGACCCCGATAAAGATGAATGGACTGTTGAATTGGAGCTGTTTGGTGTTTTAAATAAAGTAATATTTAAAAAAGAAGAAATAAGGATGTTGTAGTAGTAAACACTTGGTAATTTTAAAAAATGACAAAATGTATTGTTTGAAAATATTAGGTGTTTGTATATGAAGCAGCACTGACAGTATGACGAGTGACGCATACTGCTAGGCTGTGGACAAAAAGAGCGTGTAATGCGAAGCAATTAACTACGCCCATTTTTTTTAGGGAATGGGCGCGGATGGCGAAGCACAGGCTTTTTGGGGTTGCTAATGCTAACTTAAATTCAACAGAAACAAGGATAGCGCGAAGCATGTCAGAAGGAAGTTTTGGTTCAAGAACAAAGACAGAATACCGATCTTGTATAAGTTCATCAACTTGTGACAGTTCAAGATTCCAAAACTTATCAAGAATCTACCAGTTAGAAGAAGATATGGAAGTTGTAGCGTTTAGATAATATTTACGAAGTTGCGTCAGGATGCGATTCTGATAGGCAGAATGACCGCCGATTTTAACAGGTTTCAAACACATCTCCAAATCAAAAAGTCTGTTTCAGCTGAGCTGAAACGACATACCTTGTTAATTAAGAGGCGCAAAGTGCTGCATTTTTAGAGATGAAAGTCAAGGACTTTTTTGAAAAAAGGTGGAGAAAAAATAAAAATGGAATTTCAGGAGCAACAGAAATACAGGCTTAGAGATTCCGAGAGACTATGATAGAGAAAGGGAGTAAGAAGATGTCAGAATCTATTAGAGTTGCTCAAATTATGGGTAAGCTTTGGGCTGGTGGAGTTGAAATGGTTGTTTTCAACTACTATAGAGCAATTGACAAAAATAAAGTTCAATTTGATTTTTATTACGATGAGGATTCAACAGTAGCCCCACCACAGGATTTAGTTGCTATGGGAGCTAGATTTATTCAAATTCCACCATATCAAAAACTACCAATCTATCTTAAAACTCTGAAAAAGCATTTTAAAGAAAATAATTATACAATTGTTCATTCGCATATTAATACACTTAGCGTATTTCCATTATATATGGCATGGAGATGTAAAGTGCCTGTAAGAATAGCTCATAACCATAGCGTTCCAGGCGGCGAGAGTATAAAAAGAACTGCGTTGAAATATGTATTAAGAGTAACATCAAAAATGTTTCCTACTGATTATTTCGCTTGTTCAGAAAAGGCTGGTAGATGGCTGTTTGGCGATAAAAATTTCGAAGTTGGAAAAGTTACGGTAATAAAAAATGCCATAGATTTTGAACGATTTAGACCAGATGATGAGGTAATTAAACCTCTTAAAGAAAAATACGAACTAGATGGTAAGTTTGTGATAGGACATGTTGGACGATTCACCTTTGCTAAGAATCATAGATTTTTGATAGATATATTTAAGAATATTGTAATAAGAAAAGAAAATGCAGTACTTATGTTAGTTGGTGATGGGGAGATGAACGAACAAATTCATTCATGGGTTAAAGATGCTGAAATTGAGGATAAAGTAGTATTCGTGGGTCAAGTGACTAATCCTGAATTGTATTATCGGTTAGCGAACGTAATGGTATTGCCTTCTGTTTTTGAAGGTCTCTCACTCAGTACAATTGAGAGTCAAATTGCTGGTGTTCCAGTTGTAGTATCTACGGCGATTCCGGAGGAAGCGGTTATTAGCAATTGTTGTGTTAGACTAGATCTTACTAGTGAAGAGTGGTGTGATACAATTTTAAGTATTGCTAATAAACAAGTTGTTTTAGATGCGCGAAGTAATAGTTATGACATAACTAAAGCTGTTCTTAAATTGGAAGAAATATATAGAAAAAAAGTAGGTGAAAATAATGCCTAAAGTCTCGGTAATAATGGGAATTTATAATTGTAAAAATTTTGATTTATTAAATAAAAGTATTGATTCAATACTAAATCAAACTTTTGATGATTTTGAATTCATTATATGTAACGACGGATCTACAAATGACACACTTGGATTTTTGAAAGAGCAAGAAAAAAAGGATAGGAGAATTAAAATCGTATCTTATGAAAAAAATCAAGGGCTAAACTACGCCTTAAATAGATGTTTACAGGAAGCAAGTGGTGAGTACATTGCTAGACAGGATGATGATGATATTTCTTATTCAGATAGACTGAGAAAAGAATTGTGTTTTTTAGAACAAAATCAAGAGTATGCAATCGTAGGCACTTTAGCCGATGTGTTCGATGACTCTGGTGTATGGGGCGAGTATAAAAACCCAGAAAAGCCAATAAAAAATGACTTCTATTGGAACAGTCCTTTTATGCATCCAACTATTATGATTCGTAAAGAGGCATATGAAGCTGTTGGAGGATATAGAATTTCAAAGGAAACAAGAAGATGCGAAGATATCGACTTGTTTATGAGAATGTACGCAAAAAGTTATAAAGGGTATAATCTCCAAGAAAAATTATACGCATATAGAATGATTAATGACCCTAATGTTAAATATCGTCCAATGAAATATAGGGTAGACGAAGCAATAGTAAAGTACAAAGGATATAAAGCTATGGGAAATTTACTTGGTGGTATTCCGTATGTGATTAAGCCTATTTTAGTTGGTTTAATTCCTAAGAGGATTTTATATCAGATAAAGAAAAGCAGATATTAATTAGGAGAGATTAGAAAATGAAAATTTTAGTAACAGGTGCAAATGGATATCTAGGTTCAGGAATTGTTGAGGATATTTTAAATAACGGTAATGAAGTTGTCGCAGTAGATTTTAAATTGGACCGTGTTGATGATCGAGCTGAGAAAGTAGCTTGTAATCTTTTTGAAATTGAAAATCCATACGAGTACTTTGGTAAGCCAGATGTACTTTGCCACTTTGCTTGGAGAGATGGATTTGTGCATTACTCTAATGCACATATCAATGATCTTCCGGCTCATTTCAACTTCATTAAGAACATGGTAGAAGCAGGATGCAAACATATCGCAGCAATGGGAAGTATGCATGAAATTGGATTCTTTGAAGGTTCTATCAACGAATCAACTCCATGCCATCCTACAACTCCATACGGAATAGGAAAGAATGCTCTTAGAGATTTAACTGATATGTTATGTAAGCAAAATAACTGTGTATTTCAGTGGATGAGAGGATATTACATCGTTGGTAATTCTAAGTTCGGTTCTTCTATCTTCTCGAAGATTGCTGCAGCGGTAGAAGAAGGAAAGAAAGATTTCCCATTTACTTTAGGACAGAATCAGTATGATTTTATTGACTATCCGGATTTCTGCACTCAAGTTGCAGCTGTTGTAGGTCAGAACCAGGAACAGGGAATTATCAACATTTGTTCTGGCAGGCCTGAGAAATTAGCTGATAGAGTAGAAAGATTTATCAAAGAAAACAATTACGACATTAAGCTTCAATACGGTGTGTTCCCTGATAGACCTTATGATTCAAAGGCTATTTGGGGCGACAGCACTAAGATTGAAAAGATTATGAATAGGGCTAGATAAATGAATGCTATAAAAAGAATCTACCATATCCTTGTGAAACGAGAAGTGAAGTCAGTTTTATATACGAAAAGATTTAAAAAATTTGGGAATAATTCTGTTTTGTATAAACCTTTAATTATAAGGGCTCATTCAGATATTAGTATAGGTGATAATACAACTATATTAAATGGTGTAAGAATGCAGGTCTATAATGACTTGACTAGAAGAGATTCAAAATTAGAGATAGGTAATGATTGTTATATTGGTTATAATAATACTTTTTTAGCCGGAGGCGATATCATTATTGAGGATGGCGTTTTAATGGCGAGTAATATACTTATTTCTAGCGAAAATCATTCTGTTAATCCAGAAGATGATAAATATTATATGGATCAGAAATTAGAATGTGAGTCTGTAGTAGTTGGTGAAGGAAGTTGGCTTGGCGAAAATTGTAAAATTCTTCCAGGCGTAAAAATCGGAAAGAAATGTGTAATTGGGGCAGGTAGTATAGTAACTAAATCAATACCTGATTATTGTATTGCTGTTGGAAGTCCTGCAAAAATTATAAAAAAATATGATGTCAATCAGCATAAATGGATCGTATATAAAGAGGTGAAATCGTGATTTATCTTAGAATGGATGGAAGAATAGGAAACCAGTTATTTATGTATGCTTTTGCTAAATCAGTGAGCAAAAAGCGTGGAGACGAATTGATTGTTATAGATGATTATGAAGCGATAAAGAGAGATTACAAGAATTCATTGGTGGATTATGATTTGAAGAATGTTCAATATGTTCACGATCACAAAATGTTAAACAAGCCAGGATTTATCAAACAAAATATTATTTTCTTTTTTTATAGAGTACTAAGGAAAAAGATGAACTTTAATACACGATTTAAAATGGAAAAATTTTTACAAAGATTTTTCAATAGAAATGGACTTATTTTGTGCGAAAATGGCTACCTTGAATATAATCTTCCAAAAGCAAAGA
>FR887310.1:23906-33578 GCA_000436755.1 Clostridium sp. CAG:253
TTCCAAAAGCAAAGAATATTTTTATTAATGGTTATTTTCAATCTGCAAAATATTTTGAAGATGTGCGAGAAGAAGTTTTGGAAGATTTGAATTTAGATTATGCTATATTAAAAAAATACTATCCTGATGTTGAAAAAATAAAAAAGCGAAATACAGTTTGTATTAGCATTAAGGTTCAGCATAATGTTGGTAATTCAATGTATGACGTTTGTAATGATGGATATTGGCAGAATGCAATTAAATATATCTGCGAAACTGTTGAAAAGCCATTATTTTTTATTTGCTCGGATGATGTTGATTATGTGAGAGAGAATTTAATAGATTGCAGTAAATATGATGTTGTATATCAGGATTCTTCAATTCCAGTCAATGTTTCGTTATCTATTATGGCACAGTGTAAACATTTTGTGATTGGAAATACTACTTTTGGATGGTGGGCTGAATATCTATGTGATTATGATAAGAAAATTGTTGTAGCACCATCAAAGTGGATGAAGATTGAAATGCCAATTGATATTTACGAGGAAGGCTGGCATTTAGTGGAGGTGTAAAAAGTGAAGAAAAGTATAGGAATGTTATATTTGTGTACTGGACCATATAAATTGTTTTGGGAAGATTATTACAATTCTTTTGAAAAAAATTTTTTGTTAGATTATGAAAAACATTACTATGTTTATGCAGAAGCATTTGATCAGGGTCTAGAAAAATACAAGGATGTTGAGAATGTTACTCTAATTCATATTGATGCCATGCCTTGGCCTTTAATTACATTATTAAGATTTAGATACTTTCTGATGGTTGAAGATAAATTGAAGAAGCACAATTATTTAATGTTTTCAAATGCTAATATAGTTTGTGATACAGTTGTGACTGCAGAAGAGTTTTTACCAAATGAATTTGATGGACAGGAAATGTCTTATTGTCAACATCCAGGTTATTGGAAGACCCCAAAATACAATAAGCCGTATGACAGAAACAAAAAATCAAATGCATATATTCCATACAATTGTGGAAAAGACTATGTTATTGGGGCTATGTTTGCGGGAAGAACGAATGCATTTCTTAGAATGACACATGTGTTAAATGATCGAATTGAAGATGATTTAAAGAGAAATGTTATTGCAAGATGGCATGATGAATCTCAGCTAAATAGATATATTGTTGGAAAAACAAATTATAAACTTCTTTCACCTGGTTATTGTTATCCGGTTGGGTTTGAATTACCGGTAGAAAGAAAAATTTCAGGTGTAAGTAAGCAAGCGAAGTTTGATGTTCAAACGTTTAAAGGTACTTTAGAAGAAAATGATGGATTTCGACTTCTCGTTAGGCGCATAATTCGTAGGATAAAAAGAGAGGGAATAATATATTATCTTTTTGATACAATTGTAAATAAAAAAATAGAAAGTATTTAGACTTGTTATAGGAATAAATGGATTGCGAGGTGTAAATTTTGAAGATTGAAATAAGGAAAATCAAGTATATATTTATCCAGATTGTCTTTCTATTGATGAGTGTGATATCTTTTGTCCTAATAGAGAGTTCAATAGAATTTACTTTTGTTAGTTTTATTGCCCTAATATATTTTTTATGTACAATTTGCTCACTTGTCTGTTATCAAAAAAAAATTTTTACTGCGATCAATTGTTTCTATTGTGTTTATGTGTTGTTTCAAATAGGTGTTCCGTTATTATACGCTGTAGTTCCTGAGTACAGTAATCCATATATGTCTTTTTTTTCTGAAGATATTTTGGTAAATGCTATAGAGTATACTTTGTTATCACTTGAAATATTTGGGTTGACTATATTTATTTTTTTGCGGTCCGGGAAAAGGTACTATAGCAGTCGTGTGGTATTTACCAAAAAGAAGGCTGTAAATGATGAACGATATGTGTATACAATAGCTAAGGCATTGTTTATATGTACTGGTATGGTAACCGTACCTCTATATACCGTAGTGGCTTATTTGACTTTAAAAACAGGATTCTCTCAAGTTACACGTTCCTTGGTAGCGGCTAATGGTTTGTTTAATCTTGCTAGGGCCCTTTTTATTCCAGCGTTTTTTTTACTTATTATTTATGGGGAAGATAAGAAATTTACTAAGTTTTCAAAACTGGTGTTTTTTTATATGTGCGTTGCGTCTCTTTTAAGTGGTATTAGAACAGATGGAATACTTTGGTTACTTACATATCTATATACTTCTGTAAAAAAAGGAAATAAAAAGAAGCTTAATATAAAATACTTGGTATTATTAGTGGGAATTGTTATGGTAGCAATATATGTTGGACAAAGTAGAGTAGGGTCAACCATAGGTTCTTCTGTTGGCGATGTTTTAGTTAAAGTGGTAGAAGAAATGGGATTTAATTTTACAACTATTTGCTTTGTAATGATGTACATCCCAAGTTCAACTAAATTTCAAATAGGTGGTACCTATTTAAAATCAATTTTGGCCATGTATCCAAATTCATTAGATTTTTTAGGTATATTTAGTAATATTGAAAATACTATAGGCTGTCAATGGTTAAACGATCAAAATCATATGAGATTTGGATCACTTCTAGATTTTGGATCAGGTTTTTCTGCGATTGGAGAAAGTTATATGAACTTTGGTTGGGGTGGAGTATTAGTATCTTGTGTTATTGCAATAATTGTAACTTCTTTATATGTTGACGGAAAAAATGCGGTAAGTAAATGGGATAGATTTGTTGAAACTGTATTATTCTTGGCTCTATTAACATTTCCACGTAGAGCGTTTAATGAATTTGTTTCTAATATAGAATATAGCATTTTTATAATTGGACTTATACTAATTGTTATGTATCGTAAAAGATTTGCGGGTAAAAATAATAAAGAGGATTAGGTGAACTTTTATGTCTGTGGTTAATAAATTAGTGCATTTGAGAATGCACCTTGATTACAAAGAATATATATGTTTAAAGGATTTTTCAATAGAAGAAAATCTATCAATAATACGTAAAGAATGTAAAAATAAAAGTCTTTTGTTATGTTCTATTGCTTTTCAAAATCCTGAGGTGATTGAACTCCAAATTAAGCTATTACGCAAGAATCTGAAAGATGATTTTTATTATTTTATTGCAGATAATTCATTAGATATTGACAAAGCCAAGAGAATTGAAACTATTTGTCATAAATATAATGTTAATTATTTACGGCTACCCTCTAATCCATATAATGGTAAAAATGGAATGCCCTCATTTTCGAATGGTGCTGCAATGAATTATGTTTTTACTAATTTGATACATTCGTGCGATGTGAAATATTTTGGATTTTTAGATCATGACATATTTCCTATTAAAAGCATTTCTCTTACTGACAAGATGTTAAAACAAAAGTTTTGGGGTGTATTGCGATGCATGCCTAGCAACAAGTATGGTAAATTGACTTGTAATTATCTTTGGGCTGGTTTTTGTTTTTTTGATATGTCATACATTCAAAATGTTAATGAAATAAATTTTTTACCTAAAAGGAATTTAGGAGACACTGGTGCTGCAAATTATTATTCGGTATATTATCCTATAATTAAAACAGATGAGTATCTGGAATATACTTTTGCAAATGTAAAAAGATTGCTTATAGATGGAATAGATGGCACTGCACAAGCTTCACAGTATGAGTGTATTGATGAGGCATGGATTCACTATTTGAATGCTTCGAATTGGAGTAATGAGAAAATTGATGTAAAAGAAAAGAAAATGAAGGAATTAATTAATGAATATTTAGAATAGATTGAAAGGGAGGTTTACTAATGCATTCTAACATTGGTGTTGTAATTGTTACATTTAATAGATTAGAAAAATTAAAAAAAACATTAACTTGTTTTAAAGAACAAGATTTATTACCGAAATATGTTATTGTTGTAAATAACAATAGTAGTGATGGGACAAAAGAGTTTTTGGAAACATGGACAAAAGATGACAATTACCAATTTCAAAAAATAGTAATACATGAAAAGGAAAACTTAGGTGGTAGTGGGGGGTTCCATGTTGGGCTAGAAAAAGCTAAAGAAATGGATGCGGAATGGATTTGGGTATCAGATGATGATGCTTATCCACAAAAGAATACTATCAAAGTGGCAAATGACTTCATTATAAATAATACTAACGAGAAATTACTCGCTATATGTGCATCTGTATTGGATATGGATAATAATATTGCATATGGTCATAGAAAACGAGTCGAAAATAGTCTTTTAAAAATTTCAATAAATATTGTACCTGTAGCCGAATATGAAAAGGAAATATTTAAACTAAATGCTTTCTCTTATGTTGGTGCAATCATTAAAAAAACCGCTTTAGTAAAATATGGTACTACAAAATCTGATTACTTTATTTGGTTTGATGATACTGAACATAGTTTAAGAATTAGCGAGCACGGAGATATTGTTTGTGTGCCAGCAATCAAGGTTAATCATGAAAATGAACTTGGTAGTGCTGCTTATGATTGGCGAGAGTACTATGGATTAAGAAATGAAATGGATATGTACAAGAATCATTTTCCTAAAAGATGTTATTGGTTCAAAGCAATAACTCGTTTCTTTAAAAGTATTTATCTGTTGTTTGGGCATGATAGAGAATATTATCACTTATACAAAAAGGCTTTAAAGGACTCAATTAGAGGAAATCTAGGTAAAGACGACAAGTACAAACCGGGATGGAAACCAAACAAGTAAGAGGAAAACAAAGAATGTATGATTACTTAGTAGTAGGATTAGGACTTTAGGGGAATACAAATATTACGATATGGATGCGACAGTAGCTTCTGTATTAGAAATGTGTAAGAAGGAGTTGTAATATGGGAATTAAACAAACCGCATTATATAGACGACTTAAATGTATTAAGCAGTACGCAAGTGATTATAATGTTAGTATTTTTAAAGCGGTCTCAAGTATAAAATTTGTAGATGCTTCTTTGGAAAAGATACTTAACACTGCCTCAATTAAGAATATAGGGGAAGCTCCGTTTTGGTATTCTCTTGATAATAGTATTATCGTGGAACATAATGGAACAAGAGTTGTTGATAACATGCCAGTTGATTATTCTTATATTATGGATAATTTCAATCCAGATTCTGAAGTGGGTAAATTGGTCACAGGTTATGTTGAACGAGCAAATGATCCTCGTATAAATTTATGTAAACCTACCAATTTAAAAGAAGCCTTACAATCTATTTTATTTTGGAATTCATTGCTTTGGCAAACGGGACACTCGCTTGTTGGATTAGGAAGATTAGATAAGGTGTTAGCAAAGTACAAACTTGATACTGATTCAGAAAATTTGATAACTAGTTTTTTACTTACATTGCATAAAGAATACACATATAAAAGTAGTTGTTTAAAAGGCGATACTGGTCAGATAATCCTCTTAGGTGGTTTGGAAGAAGATGGTTCATATTATTCTAATGAATATACATACTTATTTATTAAATGTTTGAAAAAAATAAATCTACCAGATCCTAAAATTTTAGTTCGCTGTAGTGCAAATATGCCTAAAGATCTTTTAGAGTTATCTGTTGATTGTGCTTCTACCGGTATTGGGAGTCCGTTATTTTCTAATGATGATGTGATAGTTCCACATTTATTAGATTTTGGATACGATAGAACAGATGCGTATAATTATGGGGTTTCTGCATGTTGGGAACCGTTGTCTATTGGAAATTCATTAGAACAGAATAATCTCGATAATATTGAATTTGGAAAATGTATAAATGAAACAATCCTAGATGAAAAATTTGTAAATTGTACTAGTTTTGAAGAAGTATTAACTCTTTATAAGAACAAGTTACATCACAATTGTTCAGAAATAAAAACTCGACTAGAGGCTTATGAGTGGACTTATGACCCATTGCAATCTTGTATGATGGGGTTAGAAGAAGATTTATCTATGGGTGGTGCTAAATACAATAACTATGGAATTCTGTCGATTGGCATGTCCTCAGCGATTGATTCTCTTTTAAACATTAAAAAATATGTTTTTGAAAGTGCAAAGTTCACATTGAAAGAAATTCAAGGTTTAATTTCCAATGATAATGTCAGTGAATTCGGATTAAACACAAATGGTTTTGGAACTGAATCTAATGAGGCTATTGAATTAACGAATAGAATTATTAGAATGGCTGAAGATGAATTAAAAACATATCGAAATAAGTTCGGTGGAAAGGTTAAATTTGGATTGAGTTCTCCGTCCTATATTTTGGGGGCGGAGAATGTAGGAGCGACTTTGGATGGAAGAAAGTTTGGAGAGCCATTCAGAACACACATTTCTTGCGATTCAAACTCATCGATAACCCAAATAATGAATTTTGAATCTAAATTAGAGTTTTCTGGTATAAGTTGCAATGCAAATGTACTAGATGTCATGGTTCAGTCAACATTAATTAAAGATAATATGGATAAGTTTGTTAGCTATCTTATGGGTGGAATCAAACAGGGAATGTTCCAACTTCAAATGAATGTGTTGTCGTATCAACAGTTAGTAGATGCTAAAGCTCATCCAGAAAAATATCCTAACTTGATTGTTAGAGTTTGGGGCTTTAGTGCATATTTTAATGATTTGCCAGAAGAATATAAGGATAATTTGATTCGGAGAGCAAAGGAAATGGAGATGTGTGCCTAATGGGCAAAAAGAGTATAAAAAAGAATTATATCTATAATCTTACATACCAAATATTAACTATTTTAACACCGTTACTTACAGCTCCATATCTTTCAAGAGTATTGGGACCAAGTGGAGTTGGAACATATAGTTACATAGAATCTGTATGCTCATATTTTGTTTTATTTGCTACTTTGGGCATTACAACATTTGGGCAAAGAGAAATATCTTATGTTCAACAGGATAGAGAAAAAAGATCAATTATATTTTGGGAAACTAATATTATTGAACTTTTTGCTTCATTATTGAGTATAATTGCCTATGCTATTTTTTCTTTTATTCATTCCAATTGGCAATTATATATTGTACTTGTTTTCAACCTGTTTGCAGTAATTGTTAATATCTCTTGGTTCTTCCAAGGTCTTGAAGAATTTGGAAAAATAGTTTTACGTAATATAATTTTTAAAATGATAAATATTGTATTTATATTTGTAGTGATAAAGTCACCAGAAGATATTATATGGTATTTATTGGGGACATCTTTTTTTACGTTTTTAAATAATGCTTCATATTGGATTTCTATTAAGAAGTACGTAGATTTTCCTGGTTTTAAGAAACTAAATCCAAGCAGACATTATAAAACAGTTTTATCATTGTTTTTACCTACAATTGCAATGCAAGTCTATACTGTTTTAGATAAAACTATGATAGGTGTTATTACAAATAGTTCATTTGAGAATGGTTATTACGAACAAGCATTGAAGATTTCAAGGATGGTATTAACTGTAATTACATCTCTTGGTACAGTAATGATTCCTCGTATTGGATACCATTTTGAGCGTAAGGAAAAAGATATCGTTAAATCATATATGTATAGAGGATATCGATTTGTCTGGTTTTTAGGGATACCACTTTGCATAGGATTAATTATGGTATCGAGCAATTTTGTTCCGTGGTTCTTTGGAGAAGGGTATGATAAAGTAGTACTTTTGATTGGAATTTTATCATTCTTGATTCTAGCAATTGGAATTAATAATGTAACAGGCATGCAATATCTTATTCCAACCAAAAGGCAAAATGTGTTTACTAGAACAGTAGTTTATGGTGCGGTTACTAACTTTATCCTAAATATCATTTTAATTAAAAAATTTCAGTCTTATGGAGCCGCAATTGCTTCTGTTACTGCTGAAACGGTTATTGCATTTGTTCAGATTTGGATTGTTAGAAAAGAATTATCACCTTGGGAAATTATAAAATCTGGCATACATTATTATATTGCCGGATTTGCGATGGCTGTAGTTCTCTATTTAGTTGGAGTTCATTTAAGTTCATCGATTATTAACACTTTGATATTAGTCGTATGTGGAGCTTTAACTTATTTTGCAGTTTTATTAGTAATTAGAGATCAGTTCTTCTTCGACAATGTAGTTTCAATTGGTAAAAAAATTATAAAAAGATAGTATAGAGGGGGCATCTTATGATACTGGCAACAAATATTCAAAGGTTCTCATTGCACGATGGACCGGGAATAAGAACTACAGTATTCTTGAAGGGGTGCTCCCTTTCTTGTCCTTGGTGCTCGAATCCAGAAAATTTGAAGCCATTTTATGAATCATACATAAAAAATGGTGTAGAAGGAATATATGGAAAAGAGTACACTGATGATGAAATCTTTGAAGAAGTGATGAAAGATAAAAACTTTTATAACTTAGATGGAGGGGTGACTTTTTCTGGAGGAGAGGCTTTATTACAAGCAAAAGAAATAGTGGGTCTTCTTAGAAAATTCAAAGATGAAAGAATTACAATTGCGGTTGAGACGTGTTTGTTTGTGCCGTCCGAAAGTCTAAAATTGGTTATCCCATATATTGATTATTTTTATGTTGATATGAAAATTATGGATAAAGCTCAGTGTAAGCAAGTCCTTGGTGGTAATTTAGATTTGTATAAATTAAATCTTAAATTATTAACTGATGAAAAACAGATAGTTGTAAGAGTACCAGTTATTGGTGGATACACAGATTTGCGAGAAAATAGAAAGTTAATTATTGCTGAGATTAAGAAATACGAGACATCCATTATTAAAGTTGAATTAATCAAGGAACACCATCTTGGTGTTTCAAAATATGAATCGTTGGGTAGAGCAATTCCTGTATACCTTGGTGTGGATGATTCTTTGCTCGAGCAGTACAAAAAAGAGTTAGAGGCAGTTACTAATATACCAATAGAAATTTGTAAAATATAATTTTATATTCTCGATGTTCTATTTCAAGACCATCCATAAGTCATTCAAACTGTTTCCATGTAAGGCTCTTTACTTCATTCTGATTATGCGGCCAGATGGATGATAACGGAGAATTTCATAATAAGATTCCTTCATTACATCATGTGTATATGATTACTTTGGATGGAACACCTGCAATTAAGATTATAGAAAATCAAAAGAAGGTAAGCACAAAATATTCCCACGGATAGCACATTTAAAGTAAACGGTAGAACATGCGCTAAATCAGGAGAGATATTTAAGAGTCTTTTTGGAAGACGGTGATGTCCCAATAGATAATAATGCCAGTGAACGGGCAATCCGTGGATTCTGTATCGGAAAGAAGAATTGGGAAATGATTGATACAATTAACGGTGCAACGAGTTCAGCAATCATCTATAGTATTGCAGAAACAGCCAAAGCGAATAATCTGAAACCGTATGATTATTTTGAATATCTGCTTATAGAGATTCAAAAGCATGAGGAAGATACAAACACAGATTTTTTGAAAGCCTTGTTGCCATGGTCAGAAACATTGCCGGAACATATCCGAAAGTCTGTTAAAGGAACTGACAAATAGGATGGTCAAAAAAGTGACCATCCTTATTTGTCAAGGTACGTATGTTCTGCTGTTTACTGACAAACCGCTCTTACGGCACTGCATGACAAGACCATAAATTTTATCATAGTATAACTTTTTATCTGCCATATATTTTCTCCTCACTTTTTGTAATGTTGTAGTAAACGGCTCCAATATTGAATAAGAAACTTCAAGATTATAAAGATAAAAGTGTGCAGGAATT
>FR887311.1:0-652 GCA_000436755.1 Clostridium sp. CAG:253
GTACAAGAGGCATTGTAAGAATACCATCCCATATACCTCTTGTTCTTCCACGCCTGCTCACGACAAACCAAGCTGCCAGTATGCCAAGCACAAAAGATACCAGTGAAGCTACAATACCAGTTTTAAGACTTATCCAAAGCGGACTAAAATCAATCTGGGAGTAATCCATAATAAACCTCTTTTCTAAGACATAGAAAAATGGTATTTTTCAAATAATTTTACAGCCTTTTCTTCACTCATAAACTTTATAAATTCGTTTGAAGCATTAAATTCAACATCAGATATATCATCACTTTTAAGTGGTGCAACAGGGTAGATAACATCACCTGTAAGGCTGTTTGGAAGTTTTTCGATTATCTCTAAATTGTCTTCATATCCAAAGGTATCTGAATAATAAACAGTTCCAATCTCGTCTGCAGCCTCTGCAACTGCTGCCGCAACAGCACCTACATTTGCACAACTGTTTATCTCAAGACCTCCGAGTGCCTTTGATATATCTGTATCTTTTAAGTCATTAGCCTTTTCCTTATCGCCTGACACCAGACCTGCATTTATCAAAGCCTTTCTTGTGTACTGTCCTACAGGAACAGTTTCATCTGCAAGTGCCATGTTTTTTGCTTTTGACATATCTTTAAAGCTCTTAACTTTTGTA
>FR887311.1:660-9158 GCA_000436755.1 Clostridium sp. CAG:253
ACTTTTGTATTACTTCCTTTCCATGTTACAAGGCACACCTGATTGTTTAAAAGGTCTTTGCGGTTATCCTTATTTACACTGCCGCAATCATATCCCTTTTCAAGCTCGTCCATCTGCTCTACACCTGCCGAAAAGAATACATTGCACTTTGCTCCCTCTTTTATCTGTGTCATAAGTGTTCCTGAACTGTCATAATTTGTGTGGAAATTTATATCAGGGTGCCCTTTGTTGTATTCTTTACAAAGTTCATCCATAACATTATTAAGACTTTTTGCAGCAAATATGGTTATATCTGTTTTTTTGCTGTTCTCGTTTTTCTTTCCGCAGCCTGAGAGCATCCCTGTAATAAGTGCCGCCATAACACAGCATACGCTTATTTTTTTAATTATCTTCTTTACATTAAACATAAAAACCTCTTTTCTATTCCATACACTCATTTTCTCTTTTGAGCAATCTACATTCTCTCTAGCATAACACTTATATTTCCGCCACACACCATACCCTCTTTTTCGGCATCATCAGTATTCATACTTACTTCCATTATCTCAGGTCTGCCTATAAAATGTTTATTTTCAAAATTGTCTTTCTGACAAACAGCCCTATTTTTATTCTCATCATTTTTTGATGCTGTTTCCTGCATTGGCATTGCAAAGCCGTTAAAAATGTCCCTGCATCTCGTGATAATTTCAGCCTCCGCACATCCTCCTCCGATAGTTCCTATAATTCGGTTGTCCGAAGTTACTATCATCTGCGTTCCGACATTTCTTGGAGCACTGCCGCTTTTTCTTATAATGGTACATAAAATCCTCTGCTCATCAGACTGTTTTGCAAGTTCATCAATAATATTATCGTCAACGGAGCCGTTATTGCAATGTTTATTTTTACAATATACTATCTCACTCATAACTGACAACGCTATCTCCTGTGGTGTAGCCGCACATATTGAAAGACCTATTGGTGAATGAAGTTCATTTATTTTTTCAATCTCAATACCATGTTCTTTAAGGTCTTTTCTTACCATTGCCGACCTCCTTTTTGAACCCATCATCCCTACATATGCATATGGTATCTTAAAAATCTCGAAAATGCACTGCTCGTCAAATCTGTGTCCTCTGGTCATGCACACAAAATAGTTGTCACGGTTTTTGTCTATGGTTTTCAGTGCATTTACATAGTCATCACATATAACATTTCCTACACCAAGACTGCGTATTTTCTGAGCAAATATGGGTCTGTCCTCTATCACGGTAATGTCGAAATCCACAAGAACAGCCATCTTTACAAGTGCCTCTGCCACATGACCTCCACCGCATATTACAAGATTAGGTCTACCGGTGATGTTTTGAATAAATAGTGTATTGTCCCCTATCTTAATCAGACTGCTGCCATCGTTACTTCCATTATCATCAATACCGCAGAAAGTCTTACACAATTTTTTTACTATATCACCGGCAAAATAGTCACCGTAGCTTACCCTTATTCTGCCGTCTGTAATGTAGGCTTTCTGTCCTGTTGCCTCACCTGATACAACTGTAGCAATAAATGACTTTTCAGCTCGATCCCTGTCTCTTATACTTAAATACATATCAGCTTCAAGCATTTTTACTTCATCACCCTCATTTATCATACCTCCATTTATGACAACTGCAAACACACCCTCTTTAGGCATAATACATTCACCCATACGCTCATATATCTTGCAATGTGAATGACACTCCTTACCTATCTGCGTCATTTCAAGAACGGCATCACCTATTTTAAAGCGTGTTCCAAGCGGCAGACTTCTAAAATCAAATCCTGAGATTATCAGATTTTCTCCAAATGCACCATTTTCTACTTTGGCACCTTTTTTTCTGAACTCCTCTATTTTTTCATATGACAAAAGACTCACCTGCCTGTGCCATCTTCCAGCGTGTGCATCTCCATCAAGCCCATAATTTCTGATAAGTCTGACCTGTGGAATCTGCTTTTTTTCAGTTCCACGCTCCCTG
The DNA here is from genome assembly GCA_000436755.1 of Clostridium sp. CAG:253. Lineage (GTDB taxonomy): Bacteria > Bacillota > Clostridia > Lachnospirales > Lachnospiraceae > Butyribacter. Next base: position 2,652 of record FR887311.1, read on the forward strand.
CTTATGTTTATTGCAATAAGTTTTCCCAAACTTTTTAACCTCCTATCATATTCATGGTTTAGTTTCTTTTTCACATAAAATATCTTCAAAATGATGGGATTTTGGCTTTTCATATATTGCCTTTCTCATAATTTTTGTAAGTTCATCTTTTCCAATATCAAGCGCTTCTTTCAAATCTATAATTCTGCTATCAGCGAGGCATGGTTTTAAACCTGCATCTGATGTTATTCTTATGCGGTTGCATCTGTCACAAAATTTACCGTGAACCGCCTGAATAAGACCTACCCGCACACCTAATTTTCGGAAAGCGTAATACTCTGCCGGTCCATTTTCATCATGCATTTTTGATACGCCACACACTTTTCCGTATTTCTTTTCAAGTTTTTCAATAACAGCCTTTCTCGGAATAATATCATTTTTCTCTCCTATTCCTACAGGCATCAGCTCGATAAATCTTATATCAATATTTTTGTCATTTGCAAACTCTATCATCTTCAGCACATCAACTTCACTTCTTAGAACAGTATTTATTTTAAGCTTAATTCTGCTATCTAAAGCGGCATCTATCCCATCAATAACATTCCTAAGGCAGCTGTGCCCCGTGATTTTCCTAAACTCATCAGAATCTATGGTATCAAGACTCACATTTATGCTGTCTGTCCCTGCTGTTTTTAATACATCAGCCTTTTCACTTAGAAAAACTCCGTTTGTGGTAATTCCGATAAAATTTACTCCGCTCATGTTTCTCATTTTTGCAATAAGTTTTTCAATATCCGGATAGATAAGTGGCTCCCCCCCTGTCAGCCTGAAATTTGTTATTCCAAGACAAACAGCACTCTCAACACACTTTAATACGGTTTCCGCAGTGAGATAATGTATATCGGAAATCTTTCCCTCAGGCATACAATAACTGCATCTGAGATTGCAATTATCAGTCAGCGAAATCCTCATATAATCAATCTTTCTTCCATAGCCGTCCGTCATACTTTTCACCACCCCTGTACGATTTAAATATCAAGTTTGTATAAAGCACATTACCACCCTTTTCCAAAGCCGCAATTTGGAAATGTGCATACATCACAATTTAAGCAAAATCCACCTTCACCTAATGATGAGAGTTCATCCGGTGTTATCATATCATTTGCAAGAAGTCTCGGCAAAACCAGATCAAAGATAGTCCTTTTATTATACATGGCACACCCCGGAAGTCCGCATATCGGTATTATCCTGTCATTTTTTTTATAATAAGACAATAAAAACATTGCACCCGGCAAAACAGGTGAACCATATGATATTATATCCGATCCAGTATTTTTTATGGCAAGAGGCGTTTTATCGTCGGGGTCAACACTCATACCCCCAGTACAAAATATTATGTCAACGCCTGCATTGACGGCATCAAGGCATCCCTTAGTTATCTTTTTATCATCATCATTAAAAGTCTCATGGAATACCATTTCTACACCAAATTCATTTATTTTTTTTTCGATAACAGGTGTAAATCCGTCTTTTATCCTGCCATAAAATACCTCATTGCCTGTCGTAATAACAGCCGCTTTTTTCATCGTAAACGGAAGTATCTTTAATATTGGAGCATCCGAACATATCTCAGAAGCCTTTTTAATTTTCTCTTTTTTTATAACAAGAGGTATTATCCTTGTTCCCGCAAGTTTATCACCTTTTTTTACAACGGTATTTCCATGCCTTGTCGCTATCATAAGCTCCCCAAAAGAATTGACTTTGTTTAATCTTTCTCTGTCAACCTTAAGGAGTCCGTCACTATCTGCGATTACTTCTATTTTTCCCTCTTTTACCTCGGACGGATGCATATTTTCTCCTGCCGTCATGCGATAAAGTATCTCTGCCGCATCGTTCTCATGAAGTATTGTCTCATCATTTTCCCATATATATATCATATCTTTACCAACGCTTAAAAGCACTGGTATATCTTTTTCTGTTATAATATGTCCCTTGCGGAATACGGCATCCTTTTTCACACCGGGAATTATCTGTGTTATGTCATGGCACAACACCTGTCCGACCGCTTCAGTTGTTTTTACAAGTTTCATTTAAGTTTCCCTCCGCACTCACTGTCATATCCGAGCAGAATATCAAGCCCATGCTCTATATTTCCAATCAGAAACTCCATACTCTCTGATACTGCTTTAACACTTCCCGGAAGATTTATTATAAGTGTCCTGTTTCTTATAACTGATGCTCCTCTTGAAAGAATTGCTCTTTTTGTAAACTGCATACTATAGGCACGAAGTCTTTCTGCTATCCCCGGTGCATTTTTTTCTGCCACACTAAGCGTCACCTCAGGTGTTATATCTCTTTTTGAAAAACCAGTCCCGCCTGTTGTTAGTACAAGATTGCATTTTACTTCATCGCAAAGTCTTATAAGCTCACTCTTAAGCATCTGTTCATCATCAGGCAGTAGTTTATATGATACAACCTCGTACTTATCTTTTGGGAGAAGTTCTTTTATTTTGGGTCCGCTCATATCCTCCCTAAGCCCCTCTGAGCCTTTATCACTTAATGTAATTATACCTACGCTATACAACATAAGATTATCTCACCTCGTCTAATACTAATCGTTGTTATCAGTTCACATCTGTATTGCGGCCAGCAACATAATGACCACTTTTTCCGCCTACTTTTTCGAGCAGATGAATATTTTTTATCTCCATTGAACGACAGACCGCCTTGCACATATCATATATAGTCAAAAGTGCCATGCTCACACCTGTAAGAGCCTCCATCTCAACACCCGTTTTTCCAACGCAGGCGGTTGTACATACTGCCGTTATTGTCATATTATCCTCGTCAAGTCCAAAATCCACATCGCATTTCGTCATGGCAATAGGATGGCAGAGAGGAATAAGCATTGAGTTATTTTTTGCCCCCATTATCCCTGCAATGCGTGCTATTCCAAGCACATCCCCTTTTTTGGCAGTTCCGTTTGCCACGGCATTAAATGCATCCTCATTCATTCTTATCTCACCACAGGCTTTTGCTACACGGTATGTATCATCTTTTTCGTGAACATCTACCATATGTGCTTCGCCTGCTTCATTAAAATGTGTAAGTTCTTTCTTATCCATTTTTACCCTCGTTATTATTATCACTCATTTGAAAAATCAGTTACAGACAGAGCTGTTTGCATAAATAACTCCATTTGCTAATTTATACCCGACACATAGCTGCATACCGCTTCAAGCACACTGCCGCCTATACTTCTCGATTTGTCCGATATTGTAAAGCAGTTTTTTAACTCACCCTCTCTCGGATCTATATCTGCTATCTTAAATCCCTCAGTCACCTCAAAGCCGTCTCTGATAAGTCCTCTGATAATTCCTGATATTGTTGCATTTACAGGTACATACTCTCCTTGAAATCCTGACTCGGAAGTATTATTATCATATTTCTCGTATATTCTTGCTATCTCATCACCTTTTTTTACAACATCACCTATGTGGCAGATATTTTTTATAAAACCATAAGCCTCCGCATGAATGACACGCTCACTTGTATAACCGCCTATATTTCCGGGAATTCCGGTATTTACAAGAGCCTGCCCTTTATCTATTATCCTTGCGAGATTGTGACCTCTCATAGTTTCCACAACTATGTCAACATCTTCACCAGCCGTAAATCCCGGACCAACTCCTATAACAAGCGGTGCCATGTCCATAAAAGTTCCAAGATTTTTCTTTGCGATTATCGCATCTACTACGATGTCAGGTCTTAATTTTGCAATCGACTCTCCTTTAGGGTCAACGATAACTGGCACAACTCCATGTTTAATAACCTCATCCATCTCATCTAATGATGTTATAAGTCTAGCCTTAACTCCCTCTATGGTTATCTCTTTGTCGTAGACTGCCTCGCAGAATGAAACCTGCCTTCGTATTGCTGCTGGCTTTTTAGTTTCAAGTGCCAGCACTTTAAACCCTGCCCTGTGAAGTCTGTGAATAATGCCTGTCGCAAGGTCACCTGCACCACGGCATATTATAAGTATATCTTTAATCATAATCTATTCCTTTAAAAATATAATTCCATCATCTGTCTTTTTTGAATAAATATAATGTAGTTTTCCTTTAAATCCCAATTTTCTAAGCCTTTTTTCATATACTTTCTGAATTTGTTTTATATGTTCAAAAGTAACCTTTTCATCAGCTTTTGTCCCTAATTCAAAACTCATATCCTCAAATCTGAAAATAACATCTTTGCAATATTTTCCTATATCCCACAACCCTAAAACAAGATAAACATCCGTAGTAAACTCAAAAATAACAGGTTCACTTTCTAGCGGATATTTAAGTGAATAATGCTTTGCTCCATCGGCTTCTATCAGAATATTGTCTGCATACGGCATTATCCACTTAAGTATTTCAAGCGGAAGTGCTTGAATTTTTTTATTGCTGCCATCACATATTTTTCCTGCCATGCAGTATTTATCGTTTTTTATTCTCTCAATGATGCTAAAAATATCACATGAAATATCGGTATCTCTTTCAAGCATCATATGTGTTGTAGTTGTCAGAAGTACTGTCTCTTTTTTTCCAAGATAATAATCTGACATTTTATGGAGCAGGCTTGTCTTACCGCCTGCTCCTATCACTGATATTATTTTTTTCACTTTAATCCTCTTTTCTGAGCAATTTGTTTCTTTTACACTTCTTCTAAAACTTCATCTTATTTGCTTTTAGTCAGGAAACTTATTTTGCTCAGAAGCAAATCGTGACATGAAATGTATCAGCAGTATTTTTTAGTCTTCCTCATCTATATCCCACATCTTACGCACGGACTTTGATTCCTTTGGCAATAAGATGTTTAATATTATCGCTGCAAGCGAACATGGTACTATTCCTGAACCACCAAATATCAGCTGTATATAATATGGAAGATGTGCTGTCGCACCTGTAGTTGCTCCAAGACCATAACCAAGTCCTATCGCCACTGAGATAATTGTTATCTCACGGCTGCCTATAGGCTCTTTTGTGATAAGCTGGATACCTGAAATAAGGATTGATGCAAACATCATAACTGCCGCACCGCCTAAAACAGACTGTGGCATTATTGACATGATAGCTCCTATCTTAGGGCAAAAGCCGCAGAGTATAAGGAATATTGCTCCCATAGATATTGCAAAACGATTTACAACTTTAGTCATTGAAACAAGTCCGACATTCTGTGAAAATGATGTATTGGGAAGTACACCGAAAAATGCTGCAAATGCTGAGCCAAGACCGTCACATATAACACCGCCCGAAAGTTCGGTATCTGTTGCTTCTCTGTCCATTCCTCCCTCGATACAGGCAGATATATCTCCAACTGTCTCTATCGCAGTAACTATAAACATGATGCCTATCGGAATAATTGCACTTGCCTGAAATGACATCTTAACATCTGAAAGTGCACCAAATCCCATAAAACTAGGAATTGCTATCCATGCTGCATCTTTTACCTGCGAGAAATTTACTACCCATGAATATGTATATTTAACCCCGTCAGCATCAACACCTGTATTTGGAAGTACAAATGTCATTATGACCGCAACTATATATCCTGCAAGTATTCCAAAAAGGATTGCCGAAGAAGAAAAGATACTATTTTGTGGTGCAAAATGTTTTAAGAGTACGATAACTATCAAAACAACAAATCCCAGGAAAAGATTTGGAAGTGAGCCGTAATCAGCCTTACCGTTTCCTCCGCAGAAATAATTTATTCCGACACCTAGAAGTGAAAGTCCTATCGCTATTACGACAGAGCCGGTAACAATAGGCGGAAAGAACTTTCTGAGTGGTTTTAAAAATACTCCTAATATCCCCTCGAAAATACCTCCTATAAGACAGGCTCCCATAATTGCCCCGTATGCAATAATACCTCCACCGCAAGCTGCCACGGTATTATTTAACACACCTAAAAATCCCGAAGATGTTCCCATGACGATAGGCACTTTTCCTCCGACAGGTCCTATCGAAAACATCTGCACAAGTGTTACTATTCCGGCTATTATCATGGCATTCTGTAAAAGTGCCGTTCTAAGTTCAGAAAAACCTGCATCTGCCGTAAGTCCACAGACACCCATAACGATAATGAGTGGTGTAAGGTTTCCAATAAACATCGCCATTACATGCTGAAGTCCGAGTGGGATTGCCTGTGAGAGTGGAATTCTTCCCTCAAATTCATAAGGACTTGAATATCCGGCTGACTTTTTTTCATTTGTCTCTTTCATTGCTAATATTATCCTCCTGTTTTTTTTGATAATTGTCCCTAATATTTTACTAAGATATTTATCTACGGTCAATTACTTTTTCTTTTTCATATCTAATATCCCTGGCTTAAAGCTAAAATGCATCAATCATTTTGAACCCGGTCAATCATAAATCCTTTGTCACTGCCTTCTCATACACATAACTTTTTTTGTTTTGTTGCAGCTTTTTTAAAATATTGTAACAACCTAGTTGCTCATGACATTTATGATTATCTGCTGTATACGCA
>FR887311.1:9220-13354 GCA_000436755.1 Clostridium sp. CAG:253
CGCACTTCAAAATTGTGATTATGTATTTCTATGTCATTTTTTGTCATTGCAATGAGATTATCAATAAGCTCAGGAAGATTAAAATCTTCTTCAGATAAAGTCAATCTTCCACTCTCTATGCGTGACATATCAAGCACTTCATTTATGAGACTGAGCAGATGTCTGCTTGACTTAGTGATCTTGCCAAGGCAGTCAATAACCCTGTCTTTGTCATCTATATTAGCACCCGCTATAGCTGTCATCCCGACAATAGCGTTCATCGGTGTGCGTATATCATGAGACATATTAGATAAAAATTCTGTCTTTGAATGATTTGCCCTGTTTGCAGCCTCATAGGCATCCTTTAATGCCTTTCTTGACTCTATCTCCATCTTCTTTTCATTTGTTATATCCTGAACAATAAGCATGATATTCTCAATATCATTATCCTTTGTTTTTGAAAGTGGGATTACTGCCATATTTTTAAATATTCTTTCATCTAACGAACAGTATTCAAATTTGTAAATATCCTCAATGCTGTCAAATACCTTATTCAGGTGTTCTAAGGAAAGAATTTCTTTCATTGTCTGTTTCTCAGATATAACCTTATATTGTGATGATATTCCATTAATAAATTCATCATAATTTCCTATAGAGCCATAGGTAGAATCATTCGGCAATATGCTGTAAACCTTGTATGTATTTTCTCTAGGATTGCACATTGCAAAATGATCGACAAGCCTTATCGTTCCCTGAATAAGCTTATCCATAACAGCATTCTGGCGTGTCATCTCCCTTATCTGATCTGCCTCTTTTTCAGCCTCAGTAATATCTCTTACAAAGATCATCGCATATCGTGATGTATTGTTTTCTTCGCCCGGCATGACAACATTTCTTACCAGACGCTCCTTGCCATTTATTTTTATATGACATTCAATACTCAGCTCGTGATTACCGGCATTAAATTTTTCAAGCATATATGCCCTGTTGTAAATAAGGGCAACGGCTGATTTATCCTCCTCACAGACAAATTTATCAAGATACTCCTGTATCAGTTCATCCCAAGTTGTACTTTTTTCAAAAAGTCATCCCAAGTTGTACTTTTTTCAAAAAGTCCGAGCAGAGAATTCTCTACCTTAAGAGAGTCAAATGTATTATCCTTAAGATTCACATAATACTCACATATGTTCGATTCAGTATATGCTCTGTGAAAAGCATCACTTTTCTTTACAAATAATTCCTGTGATCTCTGTTCCTCAATGTTTATAAAGGTCCCCACCATTCTAAGCGGTGAGCCATCACGTCTTCTTATAGTTTCTGCGCTTGTCCTGAACCACTGATAAGAGCCATCAATTTTCCTCATTCTGTACTCGGCATTATATTTCTTACAATCATGTATATCAGCCGCTGCTTCCTGTAACATTGAAATAACCATTTCCCTGTCTTCAGGATAAATATTTTCCTTCCACATCTCAATAGTGTTAGGAAAATCAAGAACATCATGGTATCCTAACATTCTCCTGAATTCATGACTCCAGAACACATCGGTAATATTGCCCTTCATATCAAAATCAAAATACCACATTCCAGATTTGAGGACATTATTTATAAGTTTCAGGTTCTGTTGTACCCAGTCAGTCTGGACAGACAAAACCCATAGCCTATTTCCATATTCATCTACAGAATCAGCCTTATACATTCTTACATAAACAGGAGCGTCCGCCTTGTTTATCATCCGCCCCTCACCTATTCCATGAATTTTTTTAAAACGTTCTACATCAAGAAAACTTTGATTTTCACCATAAAATATATTTTTAAGCGAACCTGATGATATCTCCATAAACTCATCATATTCGTATCCTAAGCTTTGTAAAAAATAACTACTCACGCATGCTATTGAAAGCTTTTCATCCTAGTAGCCAGATAAAAAGCCTACCAAATTATAAAAATTAACCGCTTCTTTTACGGCATTATAATTCTCATCACTTAATTTAAAGTCCTTATCACAATAAAATACCGTTTCTTTTTGAATTAATCTGTTATCTGTCTGCATATATCCATTCTCCACAAATACAATAATGTATAACTGTTTATATTTATGACATTGTACCATATTTTCATATTTATTGCATACATATTTTTGCTTTTCTGCCAAATATAGTCATCTTTCACCAATTTGTTTGGTACGCTCTTGCTTATTCAGCAAAAAACAGTTAACATTAAATAGAATATAGATAAAAAAGAAGAAACTATGTCTATATATCTTTATGTCTAATCTAAGCACCATAGCCAAAAAGATTAAATAGATATATAAAGCAGGAGGACTCTCAAATGAAAAAGATAAGTATCAAAACGTCCGTAATCGTCTATCTGCTTACGAGCGTTCTAATCACATCCGCAATACTTGGAAGTTTAGCGGTATCGAATCTCAAAAAATCCACAAAACAGGCTTCTGAAAAGTACAACACAGCCATGAATGACGGCTACAAAACCGAAATCAAATCGGAAGTTGAAACAGCCATCACCGTAATGCAGTCCGCATATGACCGTTACAAATCCGGTACCATTACCGAAGCTGCCGCCAAAAATATGGCAAAAGAAACAATACGAAACATGCGTTACCGCGAGGACGGCAGCGGATATTTTTGGATTGACGATACAAACTATACGCTCATTATGCATCCGATACTCACAGAGCAGGAAGGCGATAACAGAAAAAATGAGACAGACAAGAACGGTGTCAAAATAATACAGAAAATATTAGACTCAGTTACTACAAACAAAAACGCTGACGGATTCAATGAATTTTACTACACAAAGTCAGACGGAAAGACTGTCGCACCGAAACTTGCTTATTCTGAACTCTTTGAACCCTGGGGCTGGATAGTTTCCACCGGAAATTATGTTGATGATATGCAAAAAGAAATGCGTTCAACAAAATCACAACTTAATTCATACTCTGCAAAACTCCAGCGAAGCATATTTATTATATTTTTTATAATAATAATTGCAATTATCATATCCGGCAATATTTTCAGTACATACCTATGCAATCCTATCCGTAAACTTGCCGATATTGGAAAAGACATATCACATGGTAAAATATCCGATGAAATACAACAAAATTCAAGACACCGTGAAATAAACGCATTGCAAAACAGTTTCCGTGAGCTTTTAGAAACATTCAGGGGACAGGCTGATTCAATCCAAAAACTGTCAAACGGTGACTTTTCAATAACCGTCACACCAAAATCAGATGATGATGTAGTCGGCAATGCACTCAACACTCTTGTAACCCAAAATCATAATGCTTTTGCGAACATGAGTCTTGCCGCAGAACAGATTGCACAGGGCAGTTACCAGATTGCAGATGCCAGCAAAAATCTCGCTGACGGTGCGACAGCACAGGCAAGTGCCATTGAACAGATAACCGCTTCTGTATCTAAGATTGCAGACAAATCAAAAAATAATGCCGCTGAAGTAAACGATGTCCAGAAACTTATAATTGATGCTGATTCGGCTATCCGTTCCGCAAATGAAAAAATGCAGGAAATGATGACTGCCATGAAAGAAATTAAATCAGGTTCTGAGGATATTCAAAAAATCATAAAAGTAATTGACGATATTGCATTTAACACAAACATACTTGCATTAAACGCATCTGTTGAAGCTTCCCGTGCAGGCGAACACGGCAAAGGTTTCGTCGTTGTCGCAGAGGAAGTACGAAATCTTGCCGGACGTTCGGCTGAGGCTTCTAAGCAGACCGCCAATATGATAGAAAATTCTATCCAGAGAGTACAAAAAGGCTCAAAACTTGCTGATGACACAAGAAACGCTTTACAAATCATATCAGAATTAGTTGAGAGAATAACCGTATCCGGCAATATTATAGCAAGGACATCCGATGAACAGGCTGCTTCTGCATCACAGATTGACAGTGCCCTTATGCAGATTTCCCAGATAACGCAGACTAATTCGGCAACAAGTGAGGAATGTGCTGCTGCAAGTGAAGAACTTTCTGCACAGACACGAACACTCAACACACAAATCTCAAAATATAAACTTTAAATTAAAAATAATACCACATTTATACGGCTTATAGCGTTTTACAGACACATACTTAAAAGTAAAATAGGTAATTGCGAAACTCGCTAA
>FR887312.1:0-397 GCA_000436755.1 Clostridium sp. CAG:253
GATGAGGTATCAACAGTCAGCTCTTCAAATTCGTCAGTAGAATTGGAGGGTGCAGCCGATTTAACTTTGCCTAATGGTAAGAAGGACTGGAAGAATGGTGGAAAGTACGTTCCGAACAAGCTGAAGAGTAAAGCGGAAACTTCTGCTTATTTAAGCAAAGGGGCTGTGAAGAAGCACAATAACAAAACTACATTTACTGTAAAGACTTACAGAGATGTGTATGTGCATCATGAGCGTTGGGGTACTGATGAGAGTGGAAGCCGTGTTGATCAGAGTTACAGGACTTATGACGGAATTCAGTATGGTTTCTTTGATGTTGATGTAAAGACAGTTTATTTCGAATTGTTACGTGCAGAGGTCTGGAAACCGGAGAAAGCCAAAGTGTTTAACTATGCCT
>FR887312.1:418-1097 GCA_000436755.1 Clostridium sp. CAG:253
TCCTAATAGCCAGAGTGGTGACAAAGCTGAGCTTGACGGTGACGGCGATTGTCGTACACTGCCTAAAGCATTGTTCCAGCTGAAGGATTATTTTGTTCTTTTAAACAATAATTATCCTGAATGGGGAAGTAACAACTGGGGCGAATCAACCTTTGGTAAAGCATGGTGTAAGATTAACAAAGCTGCTTTAGCAAATATTACGTTGAGGGCACCTGATTTAACAATTGAGGAAGGACAAGAGAAACCTTCTTATGAGGATATGATTAGCACCGTTCACGCTAACCTGCCAGGTATTATCAAAAGCAACTGGGATGTGCAGAGTGATATTTTGTCATTCTTCCATCCGAGATGGGAAGAAGATGTTCGTATGCCGAAACTACTATGTTGGAATGAACTTGAATAAATCCATTCAAAATGCTAAAATAAATCATAATAATGTTATTTCGCAGGTTGATAATATTTAAGGAGGAGTGTATATGGCAAGGGTTATAAGCATAGGGAATCAGAGTTTTGAATCAATGTGTGAAAGGGATAATTTTTATATAGATAAAACATCCTTTATAAAAGAATGGTGGGAAAACGATGATACGGTAACACTCATAACACGCCCCAGCCGTTTTGGAAAAACATTAAACCTGAATATGCTTGAATGTTTTTTCTCAAACAAATACAAAGACAG
>FR887313.1 GCA_000436755.1 Clostridium sp. CAG:253
AATTAAACAGTCAGATTAGTAAATGGCGCAGTAAATGATAAAATGACGGGAATTGCTAGTAACAAGTGAGCTATGAAAAAATGAGGCAAAGAAAACTCCCCAACCAAATTAAGAAATTTGTAAGAGATATCTTCGGAAAATATCAGACCTATATTTTAACATATAGTTATACTTAGGCTTAAGCAGAGTAGAAATATATGTAGATTATAAGAATGGGGGATGAATATGAAAAAAAAGATATTGTTAACTTTATTGTTCTGTTTTGTGTTTATTTTTACAGCATGCGGCAGTCCTGCTACAAAATCGGATTCTTCTAGAAAATCAAATGAAGTAGATACACAAAAAAATGAAAATAAAGATGAGAATATAAGTGAAAATAAAATTGTATGGGTTTTGCCGGAAGAATTTATAAAGATTACAAAACTGCAGGATAATACAGTGTATTTAAATCAGCAGTTAAAAAAAGACGGTTATAATTTTTCGGTGGCGTTTAAAGGTGTTTCAGGGACAGGAAATAATTATTATAAAGATGTAATGAAAGAGATGAAAAATAATACGGCAGATATTGCTTCTCTTGGACTTGATGCGAAAGGAGAGAAGGTAGAGCCATCTGTAAAGCTTATTAAGAGCGGTGTTTTTCTCGATTTAAATAATTATCTAAAATCAGCCGAAGGAAAGAAATTGCATAGTGCATTTCATGATAAGATATGGGATACGGTAAAAATCAATGGGGAGATATGTGCAATACCTAGTCAGACATCACAGGATGGAACTGCATTTGCAGCTTTTAATAAAAAAATATTTGGAAAAAATATAGCTTTTGACGGCAGCTCAATACAGGAACTGAATGATATTCTTAATAAAGTTAAGCTGCCAAAAGGAACAAACGGTATTTTGTGGCAGTTAGCATTTAGAGATATTTGTGAACAATTGGGATATGTATATGAAAATGGAGTAGTTACTGATATTAAAACAGGTGTGGTTTCATGTCCGTTTGAAACTTCTGAAATCGTTGAGTATCTTAAATTACTGCACAAATGGTATCAGGAAAAAAAACTTGTAGCATTGGATGATGGTGAAAACAGTGAGATTAGCAGCATGAAATTTGCTGTTTGGATGGGATATACAAGGGATGAGGTGTTTGAGCGTGTAAAAGACAATACAAAAATAGTACAGCTTCCATATCTCTTTTTTACACGTACAAGTGGCAGCACAGGTGTAAATAAGATAAGTAAAAAGAAAAATGAGGCATTACAGTTGTTGTCTTTGCTGTATACGGATTCAAAGTACGCTAATTTATTGATTCATGGAAAAAAAGGAAAAACATATCAACTCAAAAATGGTTATGCATATGATATGGAAGGAAATGTAAAAAGTGAATATGCAGAAACTTTTATTACTGGCATTTATGATTACATTTATCCATGGGAAGAAGAAGAATTTCCAAGAAACCGGGCAAAAGAAAAGCGAAGTTTACTTGGGACACCTGCAATGCAGAAATCTACATTGATGGGGTTTGTACCGGATTTAACTGATTTTGATGATAAAATGATAAAATTATATGAAGTTACATCAAAATACGAAGAAATCTGGCAGAAGAAAGATTTTGATTCAGCACTTGCTGATGCGGTAAAAGCCTGCAATGCTTCTGAGAGCAAGAAAGTGGAAAGGGAATTAAACAGTCAGATTAGTAAATGG
>FR887314.1:0-35378 GCA_000436755.1 Clostridium sp. CAG:253
TTAAGGGAAAAAGTAAAAAATTATATCGAACAGCATGTAGAAGCTTAGGCTTCTTTTTTAATGCCTAAAAAGGCAGGAAAGGACAAAGAAATGGACAAAATACAGATTTATGCAACACAGTTAGGATTATCAACAATTATTGCGGCAATATCATCAGAGTGCGGTCTGCTTGGCTGGCTGCTTTTAGCAGTTACCATTGCAATGGTCATTGATTTTGCAGCGGGCATGGCGGCAAGTGCAAAGGAAGCTGTTGAGCATCCAAATGACAAGGAATATGGATGGAACAGCAAAAAAGGAATGATAGGAATTTTTAAGAAAGTTGGATATATTCTGGTGATATTTACGGCAATGATAGTTGATTTTATTATCTATGAGTTATCAGGGTATCTGGATATGCATTTGCCTATGAATACATTCTTTTCAACATTAGTAACAGCATGGTTTATTTTAAATGAATGTTTGAGTATTACGGAAAATGCCGGACGAATGGGTGTAGCAGTTCCAGTATTTCTGACAAAGATAATAGCTGTACTTAAAGGTACAGTTGAGGAAAAAGCAGATATATTAAAAGATAAAGAGGAAAGCGAGGACAAAGACTATGAGTAAGATAAAAGCAGTTACAGTACATGGAGGACACAATCCTGCCGGTAAGATAGCCTGTGGTGCAAGTGACTATATTGACGAGAGCAGAGAGGACAGAATTGTCACTAAGAAGGTAGTACATTTGCTGAAAAAGAATGGGATTAAAGCATATGATTGTACGGTAAATAACGGAACAAGCCAGCTGGATGTGCTTAGAAAAATATGTGCAAAATGTAATTCAAAGGTTAGAGATATAGATATTTCCATACATTTCAATTCCGCAGACCATCAGAAAGTACAGGATGGGAAAACAATGGGAACTGAAGTGTGGGTAAGAGATACAACAGGGATTAAAGGGGATTTGTCAAGGAGAATTTGCAATCAGATTTCTAAGCTTGGTTTCCGAAACAGAGGTGTGAAAACAACATCAGGATTATGGGTTTTAAATAAGACATCAAAGCCGGCACTTCTTATTGAGGTGTGTTTTGTATCTGACCCTGATGATGCAAAGCTTTATAAAGCTAACAGAGACAATGTTGCGAAAGCTATCGTACAGGCAATATTAAATTATAATAAGAAACATTGATATATTTACTTAAACAAAAAGGTAAAAGTATCAATATTGCATATGAAAATGAAATAATATACAATATCAATAAATATTTAAAAGTAACATATAGGTAACAAAGTGTTAGAATTACGTTGTTTTAGGTAATATATAATTAAAGAGAGTATAATCTAAACAAATTTAAAAAAGGGCGTAATTCTATGAAAACCTTGTGTTTTCAGGGATTGCGCCCTTTGTGCAAGTTGCTTTATGATATGTTGTTGTATTGAAAATCTGTAGAAATAGGAATAAAAACCCAAAAAGTGTCGCATACTTTCGGGGTTACATTACCTGAAATTTTTGAAATATAATAAAAAGACTTTGGAGAGGGTCTATAAACAATACTACTTTATAGTACGAGGAGCATAAAATTTTGAATCTGACAAACATAGATAAATTAAACATTATTATTGAGCAGGGGATGTTTGAGCCGATAAGTGTCAATCAAAACAGTGATGAAAATGAAAGAAGCGATTACAAAATTATTTATCTTATGAATGACACAGTTGAAAGTTTCCTTGTATTTAAAAATGCAAAATGTACAGGTGAATATATCGAAAAGTTTGAGGGATTTACGGATATTGAGCTGGAAAAGAGAGATGATGGGTATGTGCTTATAGTGAAGCAGGAGCAGACGTATTTTCTTATTTTTTTTGATGACATTGAAATTGAAAATCATTATTATAACTATGGAAGTATAGGTCATTTCTGGATAAAAAGATATGAACATCTGCGTGTTTTAGAGTATCAGACTGCGATTGTATGGGATAAGATGTGTTATTTAGGGGAGGGGGCATGTACTGCTGAGGAGCTTAAAATAGCATCGTTAAAACAGTTTCCACCGTTGAATTATTGCAGTTATCCGTGTGTTTCAGATATTTATCAGGTGCCGCTTGAAGATAAGTGGCATCTTTCTGAGGATGCCAATGAATTTATGATAGAACTGGCGGAAAATGCCGGGGATGATGATTTAAAACGAATGCTTTTAGATTATGGAAAAAATCCAACTGTAAGGAATGCAAAGAGATTGGCAAAGATTTTCAGGTTAAAAAAGCACAGAAAAGTTGTGATGATGCTTATGGAGTACATAAAAAAAGCAGCGTCTGTTTATCCGGACAGAAAATTTAACATATATGTTGAAGAAAATAAAAGTCTGCTGATGAAAAAAGCATTTGAGAGAAAAAAGGAATTAGAAGATAATAAAAGAGAAGCAGTAGTTTATAGAGAAGAACCGTTTGTTTATGATTGTGACGGTGTGGAATTTAATGTCTATATAATGATATGGAAGAATGGTATTAGAAACAGCCGTGTTGAGATTGAAAAGATAGAATTATAATGAAAGGAATATTAAAAATATGATAAAAAATCTTATATTTGATGTTGGTGGTGTACTTCTTGATTACAGATGGAAAGAAATGCTTATGGATTATGGTCTTGATGAAGCAGATGCCGTAAGAGTCGGAACACAGATGTTTGATGATCCTGATAGAACATGGAGTATCTTTGACCTCGGGACAAAAACTGATGAAGAAATTGCGGATACATTTTGTAAAAAATATACTGATGATGAGGAAGTGATAAGGTGGTTTATCAGACATGGCGAGTATATGCATGTAGCGAGACCAAAGGTATGGAAAAGAATTCATGAATTGAAAGAGAAAGGATATAAAATTTATATATTGTCAAATTATCCTGAGTCTTTGTTCAAAAAGCATACAGAATATGCGGATTTTATGGATGATATTGACGGATTGATGGTTTCATACATGATACATAAAGCCAAGCCTGATGAAGCCATATATAAAGCTCTGTGTGACAAGTATAATCTTGACAAAAGTGAGAGTATTTTCTTTGATGACAGGGAAGAAAATGTTGATGGAGCAATGAAATTTGGAATAAAGGCGGTAAGAATTTTATCTGAACAGGTTCTATTGGATGAACTTGATAAATTTTAAAAATGTCAGTTACTATTTTAAAACGAAGGTATGGAGACGTTTAAAAAAGGCAGTATCAATAATATCTGGTACAGATTATTTTGTTAATATAAAACATAGTAACGGCTTTACATAATAAAGCTGTTGGAATATAATTATGACCTAAGGAATTATCAAAAAAAAGTTGCATTGCGGTTTATGCCGTAGAAAGGGAGGTTTTCATGAAAATATTGGTATTAGGCGGAGCCGGCTATATCGGTTCACATACAGTTAGTGAACTTGTAGATGCGGGGGAAGATGTAGTTATAGCAGACAGTCTTGAAACAGGACATATTGAAGCTGTAAATCCAAAAGCAAAGTTTTATCAGGGAGATATCAGAGATAAAAAATTTATAGATAGTGTATTTGATAATGAAAAAATAGATGCAGTTATTCATTTCGCTGCAAACTCACTTGTGGGTGAGAGTATGACAAATCCATTGAAATATTATGACAACAATCTATATGGCACAAAAGTTCTTCTTCAGAGCATGGTTGAACATGATGTAAAAAAGATTGTATTTTCATCAACAGCAGCAACTTATGGGGAGCCTGAGAGTATTCCGATTCTCGAATCAGACAGGACAGAACCTACAAATCCATATGGAGAAACAAAACTTTCAATGGAAAAGATGATGAAATGGACAGATGTTGCACATGGTGTTCACTATGTTGCACTCAGATATTTCAATGCCTGCGGAGCTCATGTAAGCGGAGAGATAGGAGAGGCACACAATCCTGAGACACATCTTATTCCTCTTATACTTCAGGTTCCAAACGGACAGAGAGAGTCAATAAGTATTTTTGGTGATGATTATGATACAAAAGATGGTACATGCGTAAGAGATTACATTCATGTAACAGATCTTGCACAGGCACATATACTTGCAGTTAAGTATCTTATGGACGTTGGAAAGAGTGATGTATTTAATCTCGGAAACGGTGTAGGATTTACTGTAAAAGAGGTAATAGAGACAGCAAGAAAAGTAACAGGTCATCCTATTCCGGCAGTTGTATCACCACGCCGTGGCGGAGACCCTGCAAAACTTATCGCATCAAGTGAAAAGGCAAAGAGTATACTCGGATGGAAACCTGAACATGCAGACCTTGAGGAGATAATTGCAACGGCATGGAAGTGGCATAAAAATCATCCGCATGGATACGCAAAATAATTAAATACGGGAAATATAAAAATACAGAGAATATGTTTAACTACAATAAATAAAAAATCTTAAAAAAGCAGTAATGAAGTAAATGTTCATTGCTGCTTTTTGCATGGTTTGCAGTTTTGTTAATTATGTGCTGTTCTGCTAAGTGATTTTAAATAGTGTAAATTTGTTTATTTATTCTGTTCTGCAAGTTTATCTGCATAAATCTTTTTATAAACTTTATCGATTTCTGCTTCATCAAGATTTGTTTCAAGGAAAAATTCAACTGCGTAAAGTGCCTGTGCTACGAGCATTTCAAGTCCGTTTACACCTGTCATTCCAAGTTCTTTTGCCTGAGCGACAAGTTTCGTCTCAAGTGGGTTGTAAATTACATCTGCAACTGCTTCACATTTAGGAAATTTAGTCAAATCGACAGGTGAAGCGTCGCATTTAGGAAACATGCCGACAGGACTTGTATTTGCAATAAATTCTGCATCTGTGTGTTTTTCAAAACATTCATCATAAGTGATGGCTGAGTCTGTTTTGATAATATCTACAATGATAACTTCTTTTGCCCCCATTTTCTTTAAAACTGCAACAACAGCTTTTGAAGCACCGCCGTCACCGAGCACAACGCATTTTTTTCCTTCTATAGAAATATTATGTTTTTTAAGCATATACATAAATCCTGAGAAGTCTGTATTATGACCGTAGAGTTTGCCGTCTTTATTAACAATAGTGTTTACGGCACCGATTGCCTGTGCATTTTCGTCAAGTTCATCAAGATAAGGGATTACATCCTTTTTGTAAGGGATTGTAACATTTATTGATTTAAATTCATGTCTGCTCATAAAATCATCGAAATCTTCTTTGCTGACAGGATGTATTTCATATGTATAGTCTGCAAGACTCTCATGTATTTCTTTTGAGTAGCTGTGTCCGAGTTTTTCTCCTATTAAACCGTATTCCATTTTAATCTCCATTTCTGCTCACTTTTTGCGGATATCAGGTTTGTGTCAAGTGTGCGGATACGCAAATCCTGTGTGTAAAAAGTATTATTTACAAAACAATCCGTGGTATCAGTTGGAAAAATAATATCTTTTGTTTCCAACATCATAAATGTGTTTCTACTTTTTAATAATAACTCATTTAGTTGATATAAGCAATAAACTTAACATATTTAAAATGTGCATACATATAAATGAAATGGGAGGTGATTTGATGGACAAGAAAAGAGAAGAAATCATAAAACTTCTTCCGAAAGAGATACGAAAGTTATTTATGATGTCGGAGATTGATTTTTCAAGGCTGCAGGAGATAAGACTGCGTGTGAATATGCCTCTTATTGTAGTTTATGGTGCAAAAGAATATTTTATTTCATGTACCGGTAAGCCGGTCAGTGAAATAAAAGAGGCATACAGGGTGACGTGTCAACAGATAAAAGAAGCGATGGTTTATATAAGCAGTTATTCAAGATATGCATTTGAGGACGAGATAAGGCAGGGATTTATTACTGTTGAGGGAGGACACAGAGTAGGGGTTGCAGGCAGGATAATATGGGATGGCGGAAAAATAAAAAGCATAACATATATTTCTTTTATAAATATAAGAATTTCACATGAGGTAATAGGCTGCTCAGACAGTGTTATAGGTTATCTGTACAATGATGACAGCTTTTATAATACATTGATAATATCTCCGCCAAGATGCGGAAAGACAACGCTTTTGAGAGATATAGTGAGAAGCATTGCAAACGGGAATGCGGGGAGTAGGGGAAGGACAGTTGGAATTGTTGATGAGAGGTCGGAGATAAGTGCCTGTCATTTAGGATGTCCGCAGAATAATATAGGCTGTCGTACAGACGTGCTTGACGGATGCCCAAAATCAGAGGGGATGATGATGCTTGTACGCTCAATGTCGCCTGAAATAGTTGCAGTTGATGAAATTGGTTCAAGGGAGGATGCTGCTGCCATAGATTATGTGATGAACTGCGGGATTAACATTATAGCGACAGTTCACGGACTTGATATGGAGGAAGTGATTAACAAACCGGTTATAGGTGAATTGGTCAGAAAGAGGATGTTTAAAAGATATATTTTATTGAAAAAAGGCATGATGGGAAAGATAAGTGCTGTATTTGATGACAGGGGGAATGTTATATATTAACAGTAAAAATAATAGGTTTTTTATTTGTTACGGTAGGAGGCTCAATGTTTGGAAGGTATATTTGGGAGCGTTATATGCTTCGTGTAAAAGTGCTGGAAGAATGGCAGAGGATGCTTATTGAGATAAACGGTGAGATAAATTATTCGGCTCAAAGCATGTCACAGATATGCAGGCAGATGTCAAAGACAAGTGTTTACGGAAAAAAATTCTGGGACGGCATAGCAAAAAAGACAGAGGAAAGAAATGCAGGGCTTCCGGGTGAATTTTGGGGAGAACATCTGAGGGAATACAGGTACATAGAACTTTTGAGCAATGAAGATAAAGAAATAATATGTCAGTTTGGCGAGAGTTTTGGAACGCTGGATATCTGTTCGCAGATAAATGAAATAGAATTATTTGAAAAAAGACTTGAAAAAAATTTGTCTGATGCCAGACAAAAAATGGTTGAACAGAAAAAAATATGTATTGTTATGGGTGTTATTTCAGGGATGATGACCGGAATATGTCTTTTATAATATTTTAGGTGATAACGGCAAAATCGAAAGTATGTTTAGGAGAATGTGAATTTAGAGATATAGGAATGGAGAAATAGATGACAATAAATTTAATTTTCAGGATTGCAGCGGTTGGAATACTTGTTTCGGTACTGGGGACTGTTTTAAAACATTCGGGAAGAGATGAACAGGCATTTTTGGTGAGCCTTGCGGGTCTGATACTTGTTTTTCTGTGGATAGTTCCGTATATAGAGCAGTTGTTTGAAACTATCGAAAAACTGTTTACTATTGGGTAGATAAAAGTATATAAATTTGAAAGTGTGGTAGAAGAATGTTAAAAATAGCAATTATAGCGGTAATGGCTGTATTTCTCGCTTTGCCATTAAAAAACAGTAAACCCGAATTTGGTACGATTATAATAATTTGCGGCTGTATTTTGATACTTGGATGTGCCGTGACTAAAATTGGCGGAATTATTGATGTTGTGGCAGGCGTAAAAAAATACATGGGTGATGAAGCTGTTTATCTGGGTATACTTATGAAAATAATAGCTATTACATATATTGCAGAATTCGGGGCAGCTATATGCAGAGATTCGGGATACAGTGCGATAGGCAATCAGGTAGAGTTTTTTGGAAAAATAATGATTCTTTCGGTAAGTATGCCGATAATTACAACATTGTTGGAGACTATCAGCAGTATTATGAGAAAGTAGAGGAAGGATATGTCAGGTGAGGTGTCGGAAAACGATGATATCTACAGTGAATTGATGGATGAAATATCATCAGATGATATACAGAATACAATTGATAATATACTGGGCAGTGAAACGTTTGACTTTGAGGGGTACATAGGAAAGATAATAAATTCCGGACACGGATTATTTACGGATGATTTTTTTAAAGGGATAACTGATGGAATAGTTTCAAATTTCAATAATGAAAAAGCAATGTATATCAATATAATATTTATTGCTGTCTCAGGTGCCCTGATAACAAATTTTTCAAAACTTCTTCAGGGAAAAAAAGTAGCACAGATGGGATTTTATACAATATACATATTATTTTTTGCAATATTATCCAATGCATTTATTCAGACAAGCAGTATCGCAATAGATACACTGTCAAAAATATTTGATTTCATGAAAGTATTGTCACCGGCATATTTTATATGTATTTCCTTTACAAAAGGCGCAGGACTTGGTACAGGTTATTATCAGCTTGCACTTGTAATGATAACAGTTGCAGACGGTATTCTTTTAAATTTTGTGATTCCGGGCATTAAGGTTTATTTCTGGCTGCAGAT
Organism: Clostridium sp. CAG:253; assembly: GCA_000436755.1. Classification (GTDB taxonomy): domain Bacteria; phylum Bacillota; class Clostridia; order Lachnospirales; family Lachnospiraceae; genus Butyribacter. The sequence continues at coordinate 8,276 of FR887314.1, forward strand.
AGCAAATCATTTGTCTGAGGAGGATTTGTTTTCTAAAATGGCAGATTTTGTTAAAGATATTATCAGCTTTGTAATGAAGACAATGTCAATAATTCTCATGGGAATAAATGTTGTACAAGGTATGGTTGCACCGCTTGCCGCTGAAGCAAAAAATTCTTTTCTGGTGAAAATCGGGAGCTCGATTCCGGGTATAGGAAATGCGATAAGCAATGTCACAAGTTCGGTTCTTCTTGCGGGAAGGCTTGTAAAAAATGCGGTGGGTGTAACGGGAATAGTCGTGCTTGTGATACTTTGTGCAGCACCACTGTTAAAATTGTGGGTATCTGAATTTGCGTATAAAGGTCTGGCAGCAGTTTTGCAGCCGGTATCTGACAAAAGGATAGTAAACTGTCTTTCAATAACTGCTGATGCGATAAAACTGCTTGCCTATGCTGTCGGACTTGCAGGAATGTTTTTTGCGGTATCCATTGCGATTATAAGTGCAATGACCAATTAACATCAATTGTGATTTAGTGTTTGGAGAGATATATGAGGGAACTGATTTTTAATATTCTTATATTTACAATAGTAACATCGGTATTGAAGTGTCTTATTATTAAGGAGGAATATAAGCAGTATTTTCAATTTTTCTGCGGCTTGATAATGGTATTGATAGTTATTACCCCTGTGATAAAATTTTTTGAGGCAGATACTGACTTTTACAATATTTTGAATAAACATATTTACAGCAGCGAATTAAAAAATTCTGTAAGTGAGCTCGAAAATGCGGAGGGAAACTTAAAAAAGAGTGTTATATCCCAGTGTGAAAAAAAGATAGAAAAACAAGTTATGGGTATGGCAGAAAAAAATAATGTGACGTGCAGTGGTGTTGAGGTGAAAACAAAAACTAAAGGTGACGAACTTGAGATAGTCAGTGTTGTAGTAAATACAAAAGCAGGGGCAGTTGCTGCCTATTCAAATACAGGTGAGGAGGTAAGCGTGCTTAATAAAAATGAAAAGAAACTTAGGACGGATATATGCAGCAATTACATGTTAAAAAAGGAGGAAGTACAGATTTGGAAATAAACATAAAAGATATGTTAAAGAATGTTTCAAAAGAAAAAACAAAAGGAAGTCTTATGCATGAAATTGGTATGGGTAAGATTATTATCATAATAGTGTGCGGGATAATTATTCTGGCCGGAAGTTTTCTTGACGGCAGTGGAAGTAAAAATTCATCATCAGATGACGTGAGCAGTACATCAGGCAATGAACTTGGCGAAGATGAGGCTTTAAATGTGATGAATATATATGCAAAAAGACAGGAAAAAAAGCTTACAAAACTTCTTGAAAGCATGGATGGCGTAGGGCAGGCGAAAGTTATGGTGACGCTGGCGGAATCGGAGGAAAAAGTTGCACTTAAAGATACGGAACGCGGTGAAAATAAAGGAAAAGATTCGTCGGATATAAGTGAAAAAAGCGAGAGTGTGATATTTACAGACGGCGGTGATGAGAAGCCGTATGTTGTGAGCGTGACATCTCCTAAGATAGCGGGGGTGGCAATTGTATGTGAGGGAGCAGACGGTGGAAAAAAAGATAGTGAAATAATTGACATGGTAGGGGCATTATTTGGCATAGAGTCACATAAAATCAAAGTAACGAAGATGGATTAATGCTTATTTTGACAAGGAGGTATTATTGAAATGAAAAAATCAAGTCACAAAAACGGAATAGTTATCACTGCACTTGCATTGATGATAATAGCAGCAGGGTATCTTAATTTTACGGGACAGAAGATAAGTACAAACGGAATAACTGCAAGACAGACAGCATCACCTGATGTTGTGAGTGAGGACACGGCAGATATTTCGGCGGAGGATATAGGAAATGATTCGGATACAGATGTGAGTTCAGAAGCAGACTCCGACGGAAAAAAAGACATTGAGTCGGATGACGGTTCCGAATACACAATTACCGACAGCGGTGAGGTTGTTGCATCCGAAGAAAATCCGGGTGAGGCAGTTATGGTATCAAACAATATAGGCTCAGATTATTTTGCTTCTTCAAAGTTAAACCGTGAGCAGACAAGAGCCAAAAACAAAGAAACACTCATGAACATAATCAATGATGACAAAATTGCTTCTGCCGACAAGAAAAGTGCGATAAAGCAGGTTGCAGCCATGACAAAAATTTCCGAAAAAGAAAATGCCGCTGAACTTATGCTGCAGGCAAAGGGATTTGAAAATGCAATTGTGAGTATAAGTGACGGGAATGCGGATGTGGTAATAAGCTCTGAGGGTCTTACAAACCAGCAGATAGCACAGATAGAAGATATTGTAAAGAGAAAGACAGGGATTGCGGCAGATAAGATAGTAATTACGCCGGTGAATATGAAATAATATTGCAAAAGTCTGTGATTTTGATATAATAATATCATAATGCGCTGTTTTGTGCGACGAAGGAGGTAAACATTATGGCAAAAGAACAGGGAGCAGAAGATATTGTTATGGAAAAAAAGGATATTGGAGAAGTAAAAATAGCTTCTGATGTAGTGTCTGTTATTGCTGCTTTGGCAGCTACTGAAGTAGAAGGAGTAAGTTCCATGGCAGGCATGAATAAATTTGGTGTAAAAAATACAAAAGGTGTGCGTGTTATTATGAATGAAGGCCGTGTTCATGTTGATATGGTCATAAATGTGAAATACGGTTACAGTATTCCTAAGATTTCAAAACAGGTGCAGTCAAGAGTAGGTCAGCAGATAGAGACTATGACCGGGCTTAAAGTATCAGGAGTAAATGTCAGAGTTGCAGGCGTGAATCTTGATGCGTAAAAAATAAGGATGGAGTTATTATATATGACTAGAAGACAGATAAGAGAAAATTTGTATAAAATGCTTTTTCAGGTGGAATTTCATGACAAGGATTCACTTAAGAATCAAATGAATATATACCTTGAAGATTTAGAAGGTGCAAATGAAAAAGACAGAAAAGAGCTTACGGATAAATTCAACGAACTCGTAGAAAACCTGGAAAAGATAGATGCAAAGATAGAGGAAAAGGCAGACGGATGGACGGTAAACAGAATAGCGAAGTCTGAACTTACTATTTTAAGACTTGGAATTTATGAGCTGCTTTATGTGGAAGATGTACCAAACAAAGTTGCCATAAATGAGGCAGTAGAACTTGCAAAATCATATGGTGCAGATAAGGCATCAGGTTTTATCAACGGAATACTTGCATCTGTTGTCAAAGAAATATCAGAATAATTAAATAATATTTTGCAGAGGCAAAACAATGGTTTTGCCTTTTTGCCTATTTTGAATATTGTACAGGAATGGGGATTGGCATGGGACAGATAAGTTCGGTATCTCAAGTAAATATGTATATAAAAAATATGTTTATGAGAGACTACAGGTTAAATGATATTTCCGTAAAAGGAGAAATATCAAATTGTAAGTATCATTCGTCAGGACATATTTATTTTACGATAAAAGATAAAACCTCCCAGCTTTCGTGTGTTATGTTTGCCTCTATGAGAAAAAATCTGGAATTTAAACTTGAAGAGGGGCAGAGCGTTATTGTTGATGGGAATATAAGCGTGTATGAGCGTGACGGAAAATATCAGCTTTATGCAAGAAACATTACAAAAGAGGGGTTTGGAAAGTTATATGAAGAATATGAGAAATTAAAAAAGCGTCTCTTAGAGGAGGGGCTTTTTGATAAGTCTAAAAAAAGAAAAATTCCTGCATATGCGGCAAAGATAGGTGTAGTTACCGCAAGAACAGGAGCTGTCATACAGGATATATGCAATGTTTCAAATAGAAGGAATCCTTATGTACAGATTATATTGTATCCTGCAAAAGTTCAGGGGACAGGGGCAGCAGAGACTATAATAAAAGGGATAAAGTATTTTGAAAAAACTGATGTCGATACGATAATAATAGGACGTGGCGGCGGTTCTATTGAAGATTTGTGGGCATTTAATGACGAGAAACTTGCGAGAGTTATTGCAGGATGCAAAAAACCGATAATAAGTGCCGTAGGACATGAGACAGATACCACTATTGCCGACTATGCTGCTGATTTGAGAGCACCGACACCGTCGGCGGCAGCAGAACTTGCGGTATATTCATACAGGGAAACAGTGATTGCATTGAGAGAGGCAGGGCATTCTTTAAGATGGCAGATGGAAAATATATTGAAAATTAAGAAGCTGAAACTTGCAGGTTATATAACTGTTATTCAGCATGAAAGCCCTAAAAATCTTATAAATGACAGAAGAATGTTTGTAGCCGACATGCAGGAAAAGATAGAAAATCTTATGAGACAGAAACTGGTATCATCGAAGCACCAATTGGAGTTGTATATTCAGGAGATGAAAGGACTTTCACCACTTTATAAACTTCAGGGAGGTTATGCGTATGTCTCTGATGAGTCAGGCAGAAATATAAAGTCTGTTGATGAACTTAAAAAGGGTGAGCAGATAAATCTCGCATTTAAAGACGGATATGCGAAAGCAGTTATATCATCAAAGAAAAAGGCTTAAAGATATGGAGGACAGATAATGGCGGCAAAAAAGATGTCATTGGAAGAATGTTTTGAAGGTTTGGACGATATTATAGTAGACTTGCAAAGTGGGGAACTTTCGCTGGAAGATTCATTCAAAAAATATGAAGAGGGGATGAAACTTATAAAAAAATGTACCGAAACTATAGACAAGGTAGAGAAAAAGCTTATTGTAGTTGAAAATGAGCAGGAATAAGGAAGGTAAGGATATGGAATTTATGGAAAATACAGTATTTAAACAGGAACAGGAAAAAAATATATCATATATAGAAGATGTGCTTAAAAACTACCTTCCTAAAAATCCGTCTTTTCAGAAAACGATATATGATGCAATGGAATACAGTGTTATGGCGGGCGGAAAACGCCTTCGTCCTATGATGATGTATCAGGCATATAAGATGTTTGGCGGAGAAGATAAAGAACTTATAGAACCATTTATGGCTGCCATTGAGATGATTCATACATATTCTTTAGTGCATGATGACCTCCCGGCTATGGATAACGATACTTACAGAAGAGGAAGAAAGACTACACATGTAGTGTACGGAGAGGATATGGGAATACTTGCTGGTGATGCATTGTTAAATTTTGCGTATGAGACGGCAATAAAGGGAGCATCGGCGGCCAAAGCTGCAAAAAATGCCATAAATGCTCTTGCTATATTATCTAAAAAAGCCGGCATAATGGGAATGGTCGGCGGACAGGTTGTAGACGTTGAACTTACCGGAAAAAAACTTGATGAAGAAAGACTTGATTTTATTTTTAAATTGAAAACAGGCGCACTTTTGGAAGCGTCTCTTATGGTGGGGGCAGCACTTGCAGGAGCAGATGAAAAATATATAGAACTTATGGAGCAGGCAGGCTTAAATATTGGAATGGCATTTCAGATTCAGGATGATATACTGGATGTAACAAGTACAACAGAGGAACTTGGAAAACCGGTGCACAGTGATGAAAAAAACGACAAAACGACATATGTATCACTTTATGGACTGGAAAAGTCTCATGAGGATGTAGAAAAATATTCAAAAAAGGCACTTTCAATAATGGAAGAACTGCCGTATGAAAATCAGTTTTTATACACATTGATAGAAAAACTGATAAACAGAAGAAAATAGAAAGTTGCTGTTTATTATATGCAGACAGTGGAATGGAGCAAATAAATTGGGAAAATTACTTGATAAGATAAATGAACCAAATGATATAAAAAAAATAGATTCTAAGGATTACAAAATTCTGGCAAAAGAGATAAGACAGTTTTTGGTGCACAAAATAAGTATGACCGGCGGACATCTTTCATCAAATCTCGGTGCAGTCGAGCTTACCATGGCACTTCATCTTTGCCTTGATTTTCCTAATGATCATTTAGTATGGGATGTGGGACATCAGAGCTATACGCATAAACTGCTTACAGGCAGAAAAGCGGGTTTTGATACATTGAGACAGTTTGGAGGAATGAGTGGATTTCCAAAAAGAAGTGAAAGCGATTGTGATGCGTTTGATACCGGACACAGTTCAACTTCGATAAGCCTTGCTCTCGGTATGGCAAAGGCAAGAGACCTCAAAAATGAAAAAAGCAGAGTTTTTGCTGTTATAGGTGATGGCGCACTGTCGGGAGGTATGGCGTTTGAGGCGTTGAATAATGCGGCGAGATTAAAATCAAATCTTGTGATAGTTTTAAATGATAACCAGATGTCCATATCAAAAAATGTAGGCGGAATGTCAAATTATCTTGGAAATATAAGAACGAATACAAATTATACAGGACTTAAAGAAGATGTAGAGAACAGATTGAGAAGCATGTCGCATATAGGCAATGTTCTTGCAGACCACATAAAAGGTGCAAAAGATATTGTGAAGAGACTGTTTGTGCCGGGAATGCTTTTTGAGGATATGGGGATAACTTACATCGGACCTATAGATGGACATGACGTCAGACAGATGGTTAATGCATTTGAAAATGCTTCAAAGCTGCAGAAGGCGGTTATAGTCCATGTATGCACAAAAAAAGGAAAAGGATATCTGCCGGCAGAAAATGATCCATCGGCATTTCACGGAGTTGCACCTTTTAAGCCAAGTGACGGTTCGCTTAAAAATAAGGAAAAACAGCTGACATATACTTCTGTTTTCAGCAAAAAAATTGTTGAACTTGCAGACAGAGATGAAAATATAGCTGCTATTTCGGCTGCAATGCCGTCAGGAACAGGACTCAGTGCAATGGCAGCTAAATACCCCGACAGATTTTTTGATGTAGGTATAGCAGAAGAACATGCGGTTACATTTGCAGCAGGTCTGGCAGCAATGGGAATGAAACCGGTAGTAGCAATATATTCGACATTTTTTCAGAGAGCTTACGACCAGATAATACATGATGTGTGTATAGGAAAACTTCCGGTAGTATTTGCTGTTGACAGAGCAGGTCTTGTAGGAAGTGATGGAGAGACACACCAGGGAATATTTGACATTTCTTATTTTAACAGTATGCCGAACATGACAGTCATGGCACCAAAAAATGTCTGGGAACTTGACAAGATGCTTGAATTTGCCGTGAATTTTGACGGTCCGATAGCTGTCAGGTATCCGAGAGGAAAGGCGTATACAGGCCTTGATGAATTTACAGACAACATAGAATACGGAAAAAGTGAAGTTATCGCTAAAGGTGGAGATATTGCACTTATAGCTGTCGGAAGTATGGTTGAGACAGCATGGGAAGTAAAAAAACTGCTTGAAGATAAAGGTGTTGATGTCAGTGTTGTGAATGCCAGATTTATAAAACCTATAGATGAAGCAATGCTTTCTGAAACGGTAAGCAGGCATCATTTTATTGTGACTATGGAAGAGGGAATTTTGACGGGAGGATTTGGGCAGTCTGTGTCTCATTGGTGTCAGGAGAATGCAAAGGACATGCCTGTTATCAAAAATATAGCATTGCCTGACAAATTCATAGAACACGGAAGTGTTGACTTATTAAAGAAAAAGTATGAGATAGATGCTTTGAGCATAGCAAAGAAGATTGCTGAATGGAGGCAGAATGAAAGAGCATAAGAAAAAAGAAAGACTAGATGTACTTCTTGTAAAAAGAGGGTTAGCCGAGTCAAGAGAAAAAGCTAAAGCAATAATCATGACAGGAAATGTTTTCGTGAAAGAGCAGAGAGAGGATAAAGCCGGAAGTACATTTGACGAGGACGTTGTCATAGAGGTAAAAGGTGCTCCTATGAAGTATGTGAGCAGGGGCGGTTATAAGCTTGAAAAAGCAATGGAACTCTGGCAGGTTCCTCTTGAGGATAAAGTTTGTATGGATGTAGGTTCGTCTACAGGAGGATTTACAGACTGTATGCTTCAAAACGGTGCACATAAGGTATATGCGATAGATGTTGGAACAAACCAGCTTGCCTGGAAATTGAGACAGGATGAACGTGTTGTTTCAATGGAAAAAACAAATATCAGATATGTGACACATGAAAATGTACCGGATGAAATAGGCTTCTCATCAATCGATGTGGCATTTATATCACTTACAAAGGTGCTTGTTCCGGTTAGAAATCTGCTTGAGAGCCACGGACAGGTAGTCTGTCTTATAAAACCGCAGTTTGAGGCAGGAAAAGATAAGGTGGGCAAAAAAGGTGTTGTAAGAGATAAAAAGGTTCATCTTGAGGTAGTGAGAAATATAATCACATATGCCGTTGCCATAGGATTTGAAGTGATTGGTCTTAGTTTTTCACCTATAAAAGGACCGGAGGGAAATATAGAGTATCTTCTTTATATAGAAAAAAACACTGAAATGACAGATACAGAGTGTGAAGTTTCGGAAGAAAAGACAGCGGAGGCAGCAGATATTTACGAAGAAAAATATGCCGTACTTTCTGAAGAAATCGTAGAGAAAGCTCATCAGAAACTGGATATATAATAAATTAAATCTGTTCATATATTAAGTGTGACAGATAATGACAATCTTGCCATAAAGGAGAATATAAAGGCATGGGCAAAAAAATGACATTTTTTTGTATTATAACCAACAGTGATAAAAAGGATAATTACGATAAAGCATTAAATATAAAAAAATATCTTGAAGAGAAGAAATGCAGATGTGAGATACTTGAAAACAGGATGACGCAGTCAGCAGGCATAAGGCATTTTACTGATATAGCTCATATAGATAAAGATACGGAATGTGCGATTGTGCTCGGTGGTGACGGAACCATGATACAGGCAGCAATAGATCTTGTACATACGGAATTGCCTATTATTGGTGTAAATACAGGAAATCTGGGTTTCCTTACGGAAGTCGAATATCAGAATGTATATTCTGCACTTGATAAACTGTTAAGTGGTGATTATACGATAGAATCAAGAATGATGTTAAAAGAAATATCATATTTTAAACAGCCTGACAGCCGTTCATCATGTTATGCATTAAACGATATTGTTATTAGCAAGAGAGGCAGTGGAAGACTTATAACAGTGAAAGTATATCTTGAGAATGAGCTTGCAGATGTCTACAGAGCAGACGGACTTATTATCTCTACACCGACCGGTTCAACCGGCTATAACCTGTCAGCAGGCGGACCTGTTATGGTGCCAAATCTTAAAGCTATGGTAGTTACGCCGATATGTGCACATTCGCTCAACAAAAGAAGTCTTGTTGTTGATGCAAAAGAAAAAATAACCCTTGAGATAGGTCAGACGAAAGATGTCGGCATAGATCTTGCGATGGTGACTGCTGACGGAAGAACGATAGGAGAATTGTCAACGGGAGATAAACTCGTTCTTGAAGTACCGCATGCGACAACAAGACTTATAAAGTTGTCAGAAATAGGATTTTATGAGAGAATGAGAGAGAAGTTGAACGGTGAATTGTAAAAGACTGTTAGGGAAAAGGGAGGAAATATGAAACTTGAAAGACGTTCAAAAATCATTGAGCTTATAGGCAAATATCAGATAGAAACTCAGGAGGAACTTGGGGAAAGACTTGAACAGGAAGGCTTTGCGGTAACGCAGGCAACAATTTCAAGGGACATAAGAGAGCTGAAGCTGACTAAAGTTTCGGTTGACGGAGTCCATCAGAAATATACGCTTTTGCAGGAAAAAGAAACAAATCTTTATCACAAATATGTGAGGGTGCTGCAGGACGGATTTCTGTGGATGGATCAGGCTGAAAACATACTTGTAATAAAGACAATATCGGGCATGGCTATGGCTATAGCTGCGGCACTTGACAATCTCGAAGTTCCCGGAGTAGTTGGGACTATAGCAGGTGATGATACGGTGATGTGTGCAATTCATTCAGTAGGCGAGGTGCCTGGGGTTATGACAAGAATAGACAGGCTGCTTAAAGAAGAAAAATAAATTTGCAAGAATGAAGGAAAAATGCTAAAATAAATTAGTTATGGTGGGAAAGTATTATATTATGTTATTTAAAGAAAGGAAAATAGAGAGATGTCAGGACATTCAAAATTTGCAAACATTAAACATAAAAAGGAGAAAAACGACGCAAAAAAGGGTAAGATTTTTACAATTATCGGACGTGAGATAGCCGTAGCTGTTAAAGAAGGCGGTGCAGATCCTGAAAATAACAGCAAACTTCGTGATGTTATAGCAAAGGCAAAAGCAAACAATATGCCAAATGATACTATCGACAGAGGAATCAAAAAGGCAGCAGGCGATGGTGACGGTGTAAACTACGAAGAAGTTACATATGAAGGTTATGGTCCAAACGGTATCGCAATCATAGTAAAAGCTCTTACAGACAATAAAAACAGAACTGCAAGCAACGTGCGCAACGCTTTTACAAAAGGAAGCGGAAGTGTCGGAACACAGGGATGTGTGTCATATATGTTTGATGAAAAAGGTCAGATTATTATTTCAAAAGAAGAACTTGAGGATAATGATATAGAAGTGGATCCGGATGAACTTATGATGCTTGCACTTGATGCGGGCGCAGAAGATTTTTCTGACGAAGAAGAAGCATATGAGATAATCACAGCACCGGCTGATTTTTCAGCAGTAAGAGAGGCTCTTGAAAAGGAAAACTATCCGATGGCAAGTGCGGAAGTTACTATGATTCCACAGAATTATGTGGAACTTACAGATGAAAATGATATAAGACAGCTTAATCGTACACTTGATCTTCTTGATGAAGATGATGATGTACAGGATGTTTATCACAACTGGGATGAATAATTAAAGGTGTATATCGTTTCCGTTTCTGTATATAATCAATTTGCATCATTATATAAATAATATATTGTGCCGATAATATATTATAAGGGTAGTACCAAAAAGACGGATTGAGTGAGCCAGGGGAGGAATTATGAATCGATTAAAGGAAAAGATAAAGAAAAAATGGAAAGTTATGACAGGGCTGACAGTGATGTTTATGCTCGTCTTTTTAGTAGGGTTTGCGGTGAAAGCTCATTTTACGACAAAAGCTGCGGATGAACGTACATACACGATTTACGATAGTGCGGGTAAAGTTTTGACATCAGGTCAGGAATATACTATGCGTAGACTTAATGACCTTTTCAGTGTTACGGGAGCGCAGGATTCACAGACGAAATATGTATGGCAGAGTATGAATCCAGAGGTTCTTCTTATAGGACAGGCAGGAACGAACACTTATGGCGCAACATCAGTTACTACTACAGGAACGACAGGAAGTATTGCCACTAAGGCAATCACGCAGGGATCAGCAGGTCTTATGCTTACTGTTACGGAAACAATAGATGGTGTAGAAAAAACACAGCCGTTTACATTTACTATAAATGTACAGTTCTCAATAAATGAGTACCTCGAATCAACTAAAGGTATCGAAATGACAAAGATTTTTGATACGGATGACCGTAAGTCAATTATTATGGATTATCATAGTGCGACTGCTACAAAACTTGAATTTGGTACCAGTGCAAGTGATTCTTCACAGTTCACAAAACTTAATCTTATGTTTGGTGATGCTACAAAGGGTGACTGGGCAAGCAGCAACAAGGATGTTGTACAAGTTGATAATGGTGGAATTGTTGCTACCGGTCCAGGTAGAGCTAAATTGACTGTTACATATAAGAAACCGGGGGATACGGCATCATATACAGATGAAATCTGGGTATATGTAAGACCGGAAGTTAAATATGAATCGGCTGACGGTTCCGGAACTGCAAACGGACAGATAGTCAATTCGGATACTTACACTCAGTCACTTGTTGTAAGAACAGGCGATTATCTCGATTGTCAGGCTAAATTTGAGAATAATCCTAATGAATCTATCAGCAGTAAGCTTGTGTGGGTTATCTCGAAAGAAATAGGTGGAGCGAGTGGTAAGACAGTACTTATTAAAGATTCACTTGGAAATTCAACAGCAGAGTACAAGGATGATGCCGAACTTGTATGGCTTCCGTCTTTGAAAAAATATCAGTTGAAAGCTAAAGCAGAAACATATATAGTTCAGTTCTTCGTTGCGGAGACATATCCGGGATTTGAAAATCTTGATGTTTCGTCAGGAAAGAAATATCATTGTGATCCTGTAAATATAGCAGGTGGTGTACAGGTTAAAACAAATTATGAGACAAAAAATATAACCATCAATATCGGCGGACATTATGATTTGACTAATGCATTTAATATATCATTGGCAGCATTGCAGAAGAATTTCTTTGCAGAAGTTAATACAAATTATGATGGAAATAATGGTACAAGCATAATTGAGTTTGACAACGGTACATGGAATATCAATACAAAAACTACAGGTAAAGCACAGTTGATTGTAAAGAGGAATGCTAATCAGAATGCTGAGACAAATATACCGGAGTTTAATGACCTTGGTGACCAGCCTGATGGTACAACCGGTACAGGTGTTGTATATGTGAATATAACCGTAATGCAGACATTTTCAATGAATGTTTCGACGGCAGACATGTCGGTTGGTTCGACCCAGTTGTTATATGGTATGTTTGGTGAGGATACACCTACGGAAGCAGACCAGTTCAAGTGGGATCCGTCGGACGATTCAAATAATGAATATATAAGTATTTCAACGAATGGACAGTATGCAACGGTTACAGCAAAGAAAGAAACACCATCGAACAGTCCGGTTACGGTAACACTTTCGTGGACGAACTCGGATGGTTTGACCCTGACGACCACCTGTAAGATTACCGTAAGAAAGAGTGTGGACAAATTTAATATTGTACCGAATAAGGTATCGGTCGAGGTTGGGCAGCAGCAGATTATAGCGACAGATCTCACTGAGAGCAGAAATCTTATCTGGCTTTCATCAGATACAAAAGTGGGTACAATAGAGCAGATTTCAGGAACTACAAATCCGTCTGCAATGTTTACCGCTTTAAAAGCAGGAAAAACAGTTATTACTGCATTGAACCCTGACAACAATGTATATGCAACTTGTGAAGTTACTGTTACGCAGCCTGTAACGAAACTTGCAATAGGTGTTGAGGATCAGGACACAAAACAGGTTACGCAGTATGATACATATACAACGACATTGGCGATGAAATATGTATTTATGAAAGCCATATATGGTCCGTCAGATACAACTGAGAATGAGTCTGACTTTAAGTGGAGTGTAGAAGGAACATCACTTTCAGACGTAAAGCCGACAGATATTGCTGAGATTGATTCATCAGGTAAGGTGACAATGAAGCGAGAGGGTGACGTATATATCAAAGTACAAAGTGCAAATATGTATGCAACATGCCACCTTATCATTCAGTCAAGGCCGATGACAGGTATTACTACAGATGTAACAAATCTTAGTATGATAAAAGGTGATACATATACGGTTAAAACAACATATCTTCCTGAGAATGCGTCAGATACAAGAATGACATGGAAATCTGATGATGCTAAGGTTGCTACTGTAAATTCAAGTGGTGTTATTACAGCAGTTGGACCTGGTACAACATCAATTAAGGTATCGGCGGTTCTGCCACAGTCAGATGACAATCATACTATTGCAACAGCGACTATACTTGTAACTGTAAGAGAAAGACTTGTATCTATCGCTTTTGGCTCAAATGCCGAATATATAGCTGTTGGTGGTTCAAAAACAGTTGATTTGAGATTTACTCCGAGTGATAATGTAAACAAGAATGTTACATATTCATCGTCAGATACGTCAATATTTACAGTAACACAGGAAGGTGTTATTACCGGTGTGAAAGAGGGTATAGCAGTTCTTAGCTGTGTGGCTGAAGATTTGGGACAAAGTGGAGCCATAACATGTATGGTATATGTAACTCCGCAGGAAGTTTCGGCTACTGATTTCAGTATTACACCGAGTGAAGATACCGTCTATATAGGAAGTACAATACAGCTTACGCCTGTATTTACGCCTGAAGATACTACGATAAGAGATGTAACATGGACATCTTCTGATGAAGCAAAGGCTACGGTTGATGCTGACGGTGTTGTTTCAGGTATTGCAGAGGGAACAACAGTAATTACGGCTACTTACAAGGATACGACAAACGATAATAAAGTATGGACAAGTACATGTATCGTGACAGTTGAGAAAGCACCTATATACGCAACAGGTTTTGAGGTTTCTCCGACAACACAGAATATTATATGTGGTGACGAATTTACAATAACGCCTAAATTTACACCTGAGGATACTACAAATCAAACAGTTATATATCAGTCTCTTGATGAAACGATTGTTACTGTAAATTCAAATGGAGTTGTAACAGGTGTTGGACCTGGAGATGCAATTGTACAATGTACTTCTGTAGACGGAGGATTTAATGCAACTGTTGCAGTTCATGTTGACAATGCGGTTGATTTCAAACTTTCACCACAGAAGAGAGACCTCGCAATTGGTCAGAGTTTCACTCCTAAGAAAGTTATAAAACCTGCTAATGCGAAAAAAACAGCTACATGGAAATCATCTAATACAAAAATAGCAACTGTCAATTCAGCAGGTAAGGTTACTGCTAAAAAGAAAGGAACATGTACAATAACATGTACTCTTACAAAGTATAGACAGTCAGCTACATGTAAAGTAAAAGTTGGAAAGCTTTACTCAAAAGTAAGTCTTAATAAACATAATATAAGGATTGGTTTAAATCAGTCATACAGACTGAAAGCAACGGTAAAAACTAATGCAGCAAAGACGCCTAAACTTAAATGGAAGAGTTCAAACTCACGAATATTAAAGGTATCGAGTGGAGGAAAGATTACTGCTAAACGGGTTGGTATTGCCAGAGTTACCGTTATGACAAAAGATGCAATACATGCTAAGGCATCTTGTAAGGTAAGAGTTATAAGACGTGTTTCAAGTATCAGGCTTAATACTAACTATACAGTTTGTTATGTAGGAAGAAGTAAACAGCTTCATGCAATTGTTAAACCAAAATCTGCATCTGTTAAGAAAGTTAAATGGCAAAGCTCAGATAAGAATATTCTTCAGGTAAACAGTTCAGGTAAAATCTGGGGCATTGCCGAGGGTGATGCATATGTCACCGCGACAACTACTGACGGAAGCAACAAGAGAGCAAGGTGCTTTGTCAAGGTAGTTGAGCCAACTCCTATAACAAGCATTGTTATTGCGCAGCAGGATGTGACGATGAAACGTGGAGACAGTTTGAAATTGTCATACTCAGTTCTGCCATCAGACAACTCAGATGATATTGAGTTCTCAAGTGACAACAAGAGAGTTGCAACAGTAAACAGAAAGGGTGTTGTAAAGGCTGTTGGTACAGGTAATGCAACTATTACGATACTTGCCACAAGCGGTGTATCATCAACAGTTAATGTAAATGTTGTTGCACTTAACAAATCTGAACTTAATCTCAGACAGTACGATTCGGAGACATTGATAGTTCATGGAACTGCAAATGCCGTAACATGGTACTCATCTAATACGAGAGTAGCTGTGGTAACGAACGGAAAAGTTGTGGCCAAAGGAATAGGAACCGCATACATATATGCATATGTAAACGGCTGCAAGCTGGGATGCCAGATAAATGTTACATCGGTAAATAACAAGAACCGGTAAATTATGATGCAAGGGTCAAGCCTATAAATGTCTTATGAGCCGGCCGTCAATTGTTAGATTTTTAATCTGACTTTTGGCGGTCGGGGTTTTTTTTTTTTTTTTGTCGGTATTTTTATTTGTTTTTTATCCGTTGTTAAAATAAAGAAAATGTGTTCAGAAAATATGTTCTTGACAAACAACTGTTCAGTGTGTTAGTATTCATATTAAATAAATGAGCAAAAACAGACTGTTGAGGGGGTATTGATATGTTATTAAATCTTCATGTAAAAAACTTAGCTGTTATAGATGAAATTGAAGTTGAATTTTCAGAAGGACTTAACGTACTTACAGGAGAGACAGGTGCCGGAAAATCTATTATTATAGGTTCTATAAATATTGCCCTTGGTGGAAAAGTATCAAGAGATATTATCAGAAAAGGAACAGAATTTGCATTGATAGAATTGACATTTCTTGCAGAGACAGATGAGCAGATATGCGAACTGGAGAAATTGGGGATTTCCCTTGAGGAAAATATGCTTGTTATATCGAGAAAAGTTACGAAAAGCCGTACTATAAACAGGGTAAATGGAGAGACAGTGAATGTTTCCATGCTTAAAAGTGTTGCTGATATACTTATTGATATTCACGGACAGAACGAACAGCAGTCGCTTCTTCACAAACACAAGCATATGGAGATTGTTGACAGATATGTCGGAGAAAAGATGTGCGGAAAAGATGTCAAATTTAGTAAGATGTACAAAGAATATAAGGACATGTCAGAAAAGTACAATGGGAAAGAGATTTCTGAAGATGAGCGTCTTAGAGAAATTTCATTTATTAAATATGAATTGGAACAGATTGAGGATGCTCATCTTGTAAAGGGGGAAGAAGCAAAGTTACAGGAGAGGTATCGTTATCTTTCAAATTTAAATGAGATTGAAAGTGGGATAGGAGAGATATATTCCATGATGGGAAGTTCGGATACAGGAGTGGAAAATGTGTCTCAGATGCTTGGAAGAAGTTCACGTATATTAGGTAAGATTAGTGAGTATGACGACGGTTTAAAAAATCTTGCCAGTCAAATATCAGAAATAGATGAACTTATTATGGATTTTAACAGAGATTTGCAGGCATATGCTTCGGATATTGAGAATACGGGTGAAGAATTTGAAAATGTGGAACAGAGACTTGACCTTGTAAGAGGAATTAAGGCAAAATATGGAGCTACTACGGAACAGGTTGAAAGTTATGCCAAAAATCTTACGAAAAAATTAGAAAAATATGAGGCATATGGGGAATATAAGGCAAATTTAGAGAAAAAAATAAATTTATACAAAGAAAAATTATCAGAACTTGCAAAACAGATATCAAAAATCAGAAAAATCTGTTCTAAGGAACTTGAAAAGAAAATTATCGATGCACTTATAGATTTGAATTTTTTACAGGTTAAATTTGAGATAGCTGTTACGGAACTTAGTGAATTTGATATAAACGGAAAAGATGATATTGAATTTATGTTATCGACAAATCCGGGAGAAGATTTAAAGCCTTTAGGGAGTGCAGCATCAGGCGGTGAACTTTCACGAATTATGCTTGCCATAAAAGCTGTATTAGCTGAGCATGACTCTATAAGCACACTTATTTTTGATGAGATTGATGTAGGCATAAGCGGCAGGACAGCACAAAAAGTTGCCGAAAAAATGGCATTTATAGGTAAGTCACATCAGGTTATATGTATATCACATCTTGCGCAGATTGCAGCAATGGCAGATTGTCATTATCTTATAGAAAAAAACAATACTGACAATCACACAAGTACGGTTATAAGAAGATTGTCTGATGATGAGTCTGTTGACGAACTTGCGAGAATATTAGGAGGTGCAAGGATAACAGAAGCAGTCATGGAAAGTGCAAGAGAGATGAAACAGTTAGCAGGAAAAGAAAAAGAGGAGTCGATAAAAAGGCTGACAGCATAAAGTATTATGAATACTTTTGAAGTATTTGCAGATTATATTTATCAGAAAAGAAAATGTGCATGTGTACATTTATAAAAATAAATGCTTTTCCGGGGGATATGATTATGCAGAGAAAAAAATGTTATCAGTTTATACTTATAGGTTTACTGTTATTAGATATTGTAGTTTCAATCTTATATTATGTATGGTATCTTGACAGAAAAATACCTGCAAATATAAATATTATTGAAAATACAGAGGAATCATTTGATTTTAGTCTTCCGGTTCAGTGCAATGATGTCGCAAGTGATACTATAAAAGTTTTCAATAATTCTCAACATGGTGGAAAAGTAAAGGTGGTTGCAGGAGAAAGTACAGGAAGCTGCAAGGCTGAACTTAAATTGTTTGGGATTTTTCATTACAGAAATATAAAATTTAATGTTGTAAAAAAGCAAAAACTTATTCCGTCAGGGAGAGCAGCGGGAATTTATGTCAATGCAAAAGGTGTTATGGTTCTTGGAACATCATCGGTTGTGGGAAAGGGAGGGAACAGTTACAGTCCGTCTAAAAATATTCTTCAGGCTGGAGACTACATTTATAATGTTGCAGGCGAAGAAGTATCTGCAATCGATGATATCGAAAAAATTTTACAGACACTTGGAAGTGGAAATATCAAGATGAAAATCCGCAGGGGAAAAGAAAAGATAGATGTAAAGGTTAAAGCTATAGAGAATGAGGATGGAAAAGTGAAAATAGGTACATGGCTTCGGGAGGATACAGAAGGAATAGGAACCATAACATATATATCACCTGATAATACTTATGCCGCACTTGGACATGGTATAGCTGATGCAGATACAGGACTGCTTGTTGACATATCAGCAGGAGGTTTGTATGAGGCTGCAGTAAATAAGGTTATACCGAGCAAGAGGGGTGTACCGGGGCAGATATCAGGCAGTGTGGAATTATCTGACAGGTGTCGCATAGGCAGTATTATTTCAAACAATGATTCAGGAATCAAGGGCGAAATCCTAAAAAGTGAGGCAGTAAACTGTGACAATAAATATGCTGTTCCTGTCGCACTTAAGCAGGATATAAAGAAAGGCAAAGCATATATATTGTGTCAATTGGACGATGATGTTAAAAAATATGAAATTGAAATCTGCAATATAATTCAAAATGCAAAAGAAAATAAAGATATGGTTATTAAAGTTACTGATAAGAAACTTCTGAAAAAGACAGGGGGGATTGTCCAGGGAATGAGTGGTTCGCCTATAGTACAGGATGGCAGAATAGTAGGGGCAGTTACGCATGTTTTTGTAGATGAACCGACTAAAGGCTATGCAATATTTATTGAAAAGATGTTAAAATAGCAAATTGATTTTTATAATAAAGTAGAACGGTGTTGTCAAAAAGTAGAAAATAGTAGAGAAACATAGTGAACGATGATGTAACAGGGTATTATAAGTCGAAATGTAGAGAGTGTTTACCGTTGAAATATGATGAGTAAGGTAATATTATCAAGAAGTAGTAAAACAGAAAGTCGAATTTGGAGGTAAACATGGACAACATCAAAGTTTTAGTAGTTGACGACAACGGAAGAATTGTAAATTTACTAAAGGATGCAATCACAAAAGAAACGGATATGGATGTAGTAGCAACAGCTAACGATGGCGAGGAGGCATTGAAAAAAATAGAAGTCTACAATCCTGATGTGGTCTTGCTTGACCTTATAATGCCGAGAATTGACGGTTTGGGTGTTATGGAGAGGTTGAAAGAGAAGAAAAAGATAACTTCAGTTCCAAAGATAATAGTTATTTCGGCTGTCAGTCAGGAGAGTGTTACAGAAAATGCATTTATGCTTGGTGCGGCATATTACATTCTCAAGCCTTTTGACACACAGATGGTACTTTCAAGAATAAGAACAGCAGTCAATGAAGAAAATGCTGAAAATCATGTAATAAATACAATATATGAGAACGGAAACAAAATGCTGAAAAAATCATATAATCTTGAAGCAGATGTAACAGATATAATACACGAAATAGGAGTGCCTGCACATATAAAAGGATATCAGTATCTTAGAGATGCGATAATCATGTCGGTTAATGATGACGAGATGCTTGGAGCGATTACGAAAAGATTATATCCTACCATAGCAAAAAATCATAAAACGACATCGAGCAGAGTTGAGAGGGCTATAAGACATGCTATTGAGGTTGCATGGAGCAGAGGCAAGGTAGATACAATAGAAGAACTTTTTGGATATACTGTAAGTTCAGGGAAAGGAAAACCAACCAATTCGGAATTTGTTGCACTTATATCTGATAAGATAAGACTTGAATATAAAATGAATAGGAAAATGATAGTTTGACAGAAAAATACTTTTCAGAGCCGGCAAATTAGGGTATAATGTATATAAACATTGGCGAAGGAGGTTGGTTTTATTGAAAAATATTTTATTTGTAGCATCAGAGTGTGTTCCTTTTATTAAAACAGGAGGATTAGCGGATGTAGTAGGGTCACTGCCAAAGTGTTTTGACAAGAAGAAATATGATGTAAGGGTTATGATACCAAAGTATGCATGTATTCCTGATGAATGGAAAAATAAGATGGTTTACAAAACTCATTTTTATATAGATTTGGCTTGGCGTAAACAGTATGTAGGTATCATGGAGATGCAGTATGAAGGTGTAACCTTTTATTTCGTGGATAATGAGTTTTACTTTGCAGGACCAAAGCCATATGGTTATATACATGAGGATATAGAGAAATTTGCATTTTTCTGTAAAGCAGCATTGTCATCACTTCCGAGTCTTGATTTTCACCCCGATGTAATTCATTGTCATGATTGGCAGACGGGACTTATTCCAGTGTATCTTCATGATATGTTTCAGGAGAATCCATTCTACACAAATATTAAGACAATCATGACTATACATAATCTTAAATTCCAAGGTGTGTGGGATTTACAGAAAGTAAAAGATATTACAGGTATAAATTCATCATTTTTTACCTCAGATAAGCTTGAGGCTTATGGTGATGCGAACTACCTTAAGGGTGGTATAGTTTATGCTGATTTAGTTACTACAGTTAGTGATTCATATGCCGAAGAGATTAAGATGCCATTTTATGGAGAAAAACTTGACGGTCTTATGCGTGCAAGGGACAATTCCCTTTTTGGAATAGTAAACGGATTAGATTATGATGAGTATAATCCTGAGACGGATCCTCTTATCTATAAAAATTACTCGGCAAAGACATTCAGAAGAGAAAAAATTAAAAATAAAAGAGCACTTCAGAAAGAGCTGGGGCTTGAGGAAAACGATAAAAAATTTATGATAGGTATTGTTTCAAGACTTACTGACCAGAAAGGTCTTGATTTAGTTGACTACGTCATTGAAGAGATATGTGCCGAAGATACACAGCTTGTTGTACTTGGTACAGGTGAAGAAAAATATGAGCATTTATTCAGACATTATGAGTGGAAGTATCATGACAGAGTATCTGCCAATATTTATTATTCAAATGAACGTTCTCATAAGATTTATGCGGCATGTGATGCATTTCTTATGCCATCGCTTTTTGAGCCATGTGGACTTAGCCAGTTGATGAGTCTCAGATATGGAACAGTTCCTATTGTAAGAGAAACAGGAGGGCTTAAAGATACCGTAGAACCATACAATGAATACGAGAGTAAGGGAACAGGATTTTCGTTCTGTAATTATAACGCACATGAAATGCTGAATACTATTCGTTATGCAAAAGATGTATATTTCAATCGTAAGCGTGAGTGGAACAAGATAATTGACAGAGGAATGGCAAAAGATTTCTCATGGGGACAGTCAGCACTCAAATATGCAGAATTATATGACAGATTATAAAATTAAGTTTATTTATAACATATAGTCAGAGCTGAACTATTAGATATAATTTTATATTTAAACGGTTCAGCTCATTTTAGATAAATTTTGCCGTGATATTAGATTTTTTTATGAAGTTGAGCTCAAGAGGGATTTTGACTCTTGCATCATATTTAGTACGGCGTTTAAAGTAAACAAGGGGATAAAAATGATGAGATTGGATAAATATCTTACAGAAATGTCTGTAGGGTCGAGAAGTTCAGTAAAAAAAATAATTAAATCCGGCAGAGTTTATGTAGATGGAAAAGAAGTGGTGAAGCCTGAAACAAAGATTGATGAAAATGCATCACAGGTCATGGTGGATGGCAGTGAAATTTGTTATAATAAATATGAATATTATATGTTAAACAAACCGAAGGGTTGCATATCAGCAACAAATGACAGAGAACATAAAACCGTTATTGATATAATAAAATCTTCTAATAAAAAAGATTTATTTCCGGTTGGCAGACTTGACATAGATACAGAGGGACTTTTGTTAATCACAAATAACGGGGAACTTGCGCATAAATTGTTATCACCCAAAAAACATGTTGAAAAGAAATATTATGTTGAAGTACAGGGGATACTTGATGAGAATGATGCAAAACTTGTACAGGAAGGTTTAGATATTGGAGAAGAAAAACTGACACTTCCGGCAAAGATGTCGAATATAAACACAGATGAGCAAAATGGTGTGTCATCTTGTTTTTTAACAATACATGAGGGCAAATTTCATCAGGTTAAAAGAATGATGAAAAAACTCGGAAAATCGGTGACATATCTTAAGAGAGTAAGCATGGGAAGTCTTGTATTGGACGAGGATTTGAAAACAGGCGAATACAGAGAACTGACAAAATCCGAGATTGATAAAATAACTGAGATTGATAAGACGATAATGTAAATTATACAGAGATAATGAAAAATAACTTTGAATTTTGAAGTATATAAAATACAAATAAAAATATTTAGTTGAAATATCTTGACCGTTAATTAGAAATAGGGTAAAATAATAAGGCAGTGCTGAAATAGCTCAGTTGGTAGAGCACTTCACTCGTAATGAAGGGGTCGTGGGTTCGAGTCCCATTTTCAGCTTAGTCATAAAAGTACCGGAAAGCCTTAAATAAAGGAATTCGGTACTTTTTTTGTTTAAAAATGTACCAAAAGTGTTTATGGTTTTGATGCTGATGTATATATAACAACGTACATATAGAAGTTGATAACATAACATACATATAATATAATAATATTATGGAAAACAAAGAGAAAATTGAAATAGAGATAATTAAAAGTAACAGAAAAACAATTGCCATCGAAGTAAGACAGGACTTAAGGGTTATAGTAAGAGTACCTAAAAGAGCGTCTAACAGAGAAATAATGAAGTTCGTTGAGCAAAAGCAGGATTGGATTGCGAAGCATCTTGCACATATGCAAATCAGATATGAGGAAACCCGTAGAGCAAAAGAAAAACAGTTCACAGATGATGACATTAGAAAAATGAAAGACGAGGCAAAAAGGGTTATACCTGACAGAGTAAAATATTACGCTGGTATTATGGGAGTTACGTTTGGAAAAATTACTATTAAAAATCAAAAAACCAGATGGGGCAGCTGCAGCAGTAAAGGAAATTTGAACTTTAACTGTCTGTTAATGATGACACCGGACAAAGTAAGGGATTATGTAGTTATTCATGAACTTTGCCACTTAAAGCAGATGAATCATTCAAAAATGTTTTGGGCAGAAGTAGAGAAAGTCATGCCTGATTATAAAGTTTACAGGCAATGGCTTAGCCAAAATGGGAATATGCTGATTGAGCGCATGAAATAAGTTTTCGATAGTTTGAAATTTCATTATATTAATTTTTAATTATATTAATTTTTTAATGAAGATAATGGATAAGGAGAGAATAAAAAAGAAAAGAGGGGAAAAATGGCAGGGACAATGATACACCTTGTTATAGCTGTACGGCTGGCAGATTTTATTGAAAAGAATGGATATTTGATAAAAACATCAATTGAAGAGGAAGAGGGTACGGATTTAAATAGAAAAATGTTTGTTGTTGGTAATATTTGTCCTGATGGGATAATGAACCATAAAAATTATGAAAGAAGTATGAAACTGCATACACATTTCAGGGATGGAATACCTGATGGTGACTTTGGAAAAGATGGAACTATTGAAATATTTGAAGGAAGGCTCAAAGGATTTTGGGAGAAACATTTAGAGGATGAAAAGTATGTGAGAGGACTTTATCTTGGATATATAACTCATATGATGACAGACAAACGATTTGTTTTGTATGAACGACCAAAATATTTTGAGAATATATCTGTTATAGGTCTGACTGACCATGACAGAGAGACTTTTGTTTATTTTAACAGGGATACGGATTTGGTTGATTTTAAACTTGTAAGAGAAATGCCTGAACTTTTGGAGGCAAAGGATATATTGGAAGAGACAAGCGGATATTATATAAAAGATATGATAACCAGCATAGACCTTGATAAAAGCCGTATGTGGATATTAAATCATTTCTTTGAGAAAGAACATGTGATTGAAGAAAGCAGATTTTTAGATTATAAGAGCATAATAAAATTTATTGATGATACTGTCGAATATATAAAAAAGAGACTGCTTGATGAAAAATTCCTTATAAATAAATCAAGAATAGAGAAGCAGGGGAATGGAGGATAAGAGATATGGGGTTTGACAGACAGAATATATTAGAACAGATAGAGAAAAATATACCAACTGAGTGCCCGGATTGTTTTGAAAGATTATATTTTAAAGGAGCAGGAAAATATACATGTCCCAGATGTCATAAAATATATTACGATTATTTTGGTTTTATAAAGGAATATCTTGAAGAAAATGGACCGGCACCGGCGGTAGAAATAGCAAATAATACAGGCATTAGTTTGGAAATTATAGATGCGTTATTAGAAGATGGAAGACTTGAAATGCCTAAAGAATTTAAAGATGTAAAAAGATGTGAAAGATGTGGTGCACTTTTTCCGGTGGGTAGGTATTGTCAAAAGTGTATTGAGAATACCAGCAATGGGATTATGAACATATTTAAAGATGAAGAGGCACAGCGGAGAAAATTTGCAAAATCGAGACTTACCAGAGATAATGAAACTAAAAGACAGTATGAGAAAGACAAGATGCACTATTTAAATCATATAAGAGAGGACAGGAAATAGAATAATAGTTAAAATAAAAAACTCTATAGCTATTGAAAGGAATATTGTAATTAAAGATAGAACATAAAAAAGGATGCCATACAAAATATGACATCCTTTTTATATAAATTTTTATAGCTAAAAACTACTTTTAAATTTATATAATTTATTATAAGAAATCAGCTAAAAATTAGCAGCATCCCTGAGCCTTCATTGCTTCAGCAACTTTAAGGAATCCGGCGATATTAGCACCCGCCATATAGTTTCCAGGCATACCAAATTCTTTAGAAGCTTCGTCACATGACTTGAAGATTTCTTTCATGATGTTGTGAAGTTTTCCGTCAACCTCTTCAAATGTCCATGAAAGTCTTTCAGAGTTCTGGCTCATCTCAAGACCTGATGTTGCAACACCACCGGCATTTGCAGCCTTAGCTGGACCATAAAGCATGTTGTTTGCGAAGTAAACATCAATAGCTTCCGGTGTAGAAGGCATGTTAGCTCCCTCAGATACAGCGTAGCATCCGTTTTTAGCTAAGAGTGCAGCACTTTCACCATCGATTTCGTTCTGAGTTGCACATGGAAGAGCGATATCACACTTGATGCTCCAAATTCCCTTGCATCCCTCTGTGTATGTAGCATTTGAATGAGAAGTTCTGTCAACATATTCTTTGATACGTCCTCTTTCAACTTCCTTAATCTGCTTAACAACATCAAGGTCAATTCCGTCAGGATCATAGATATATCCGTTTGAATCAGATAAAGCAACAACCTTAGCACCAAGCTCAGTAGCTTTCTTTGTAGCATAAATAGCAACATTACCTGAACCTGAAATAACAACTGTCTGGTCTTTGAAGCTCTTTCCGTTAGCTTTAAGCATTTCGTCTGTAAAGTAGCAGAGACCAAATCCTGTAGCTTCTGTACGTGCTAATGAACCACCATATGTAAGTCCTTTTCCTGTAAGAACACCAGACCATTCATTGCGGATTCTCTTATACTGTCCGAACATATATCCGATTTCTCTTGCACCTGTTCCTATATCACCTGCAGGAACGTCACAGTCAGGTCCGATATGTTTGCAAAGCTCTGTCATGAAGCTCTGGCAGAAACGCATAACTTCTCCGTCGCTCTTACCCTTAGGGTCGAAATCAGAACCACCTTTACCGCCGCCCATAGGAAGTGTAGTAAGTGAGTTTTTGAAAATCTGCTCAAAACCTAAGAATTTGATGATACCGCTGTATACAGATGGGTGAAGTCTAAGACCTCCCTTGTAAGGTCCGATAGCAGAGTTAAACTGGATACGGAAACCTCTGTTTACCTGTACTTTACCGTTATCATCTACCCAAGGTACACGGAAGATAATCTGTCTTTCAGGCTCAACGATTCTTTCAAATACACCTGCTTCTACTAAGTCAGGTCTTTTTTCAACAACAGGCTCAAGAGAAGTAAATACTTCCATAACTGCCTGAATAAATTCAGGTTCCCCTGCATTTCTTTTTTTAACTGTTTCAAGTAAGTCAATAAGATACTGATTTTTTAACGCCATTTTAAAAAACCTCCTGAATAATATGTTTTATTGTATTGTTGAAATGCCCATTTTTAAAATCAATTCAATATGTATATCTTTCATATAAATATATCCCAAATATATATGTTTAATATACACAAAAATTGTAAAACATTCCTAAAACAGTATTGCACAATTTTTTACAAAAATCAATTAAAAATTGTCATATATCATATAAAAATTATCAGATATGTGATAATATATGAAAATATTTTTAAAATCAGTTGTAGATAAATTTTTTTTCTACCTATAAAATGTAGAAAAGTACCTATAAAAAAATTAAAATGTAGAAAAAGTGTAGAAAAGTGTAGAAATAAATAATCATTTTTATAGACAATTTTTAATTAAATATAAAAATAATTTAAGAAAAGATAAAATATGAACGATATGTTAACAAAATTGACATATTTTAGACATATATTATCATTATACTTTTATCTCAGAAAGTGAAAACTTTCTACTCCCACCCTATTATACGCTGGATAACGTATGTTATCCGATAAAAAGAGCCTTCCCGGGCTCTTTTTATTTTTTACGATATTAGGTATTAGGAATTCTATGATATAGGAAAATGCTTGTAACATAGCAAAAAAAGGGCAAAGTGTGGCTTTTGTACTGTTAAAAAATCAGCAGGAGGATTATTATGTTTAAATATATATTATTTGACCTTGATGGAACATTGACAGATTCCAGTAAGGGAATTATAAATTGTGTGAAGTATGCAATGGATGCAGCTGGAGTTACTATTGAGAATGATGACGATTTGTTTGAATTTATAGGTCCGCCTCTTACTGACGGTTTTATGACAATTTTAGGAATGAACAGAGAAGAGGCTGAAAGAGCGACGACAAAATTCAGGGAGAGATATAATGTGACAGGACTTTTTGAAAATGAGCCATACGAGGGAATAAAAGAGGTACTTGAAACATTATCAGAGAGAGGTTTTGTTTTGGCGGTTGCAACTTCCAAACC